>NZ_JBICZP010000019.1:0-157608 GCF_043202015.1 Kitasatospora sp. NPDC048239
ACATTCCGAACCCGGAAGCTAAGCCTCACAGCGCCGATGGTACTGCAGGGGGGACCCTGTGGGAGAGTAGGACGCCGCCGAACAATCATTCCAAAAAGACCCCCATCCATTCGGATGGGGGTCTTTTTGCGTTAACGTCTCTGCCAGCACATCTGAGCTCGGTGGAGAGGCGCGATCCCGTTGCAGAACCTGACCCTGACCTGGCACTCCGCCGGGGGCGCCGCGGTCGCTCTCTACGGCGGCTCGTACGCGGCCGCGCGGGCCAGACGGACGCCGCTGTCGACGATGCTGCGGGAGGCCGGCACGCTGTTGGCGCTGTTCGCGCTCTGGCAGCTGGTCGGGCACCTCTCCGTGATGAGCACCGACCACGCCCTGGACCGGGCGGCGTGGATCCACCTGACGGAGTTGTCGCTGGGGCTGCCGGACGAGGCGTCCTGGCAGGCCGCCGTCACCCCCTGCCCGGCCCTGGTGAAGCTGGCGAACTACTACTACGCCTCCATGCACTTCGCGGTGATGATCGGGGTGCTGGTCTGGGTGTTCGTCCGGTACCGCGCGCGGTACGCGTGGGTGCGCAACACCGTGGTGATCACGACGGCGATCTGTCTGCTGGTCCAGTTCATCCCGGTGGCGCCGCCCCGGATGCTGCCCGGGAGCGGCTTCGTGGACGTCGCCAAGGAGTACGGGCAGTCGGTGTACGGGGGCGCGGTCGGCGGGGTGGTGGTGGCCGACCAGCTGTCGGCGATGCCCTCGGTGCACGTGGCCTGGTGCGTGCTGGCGGCGGTCGCGGTGATCAGGGTGTCGCCGAGCCCGCTGCGGTGGGTGATGGTGCTCCACCCGGTGCTGACCGTGGTGGTCGTCGTGGTCACGGCGAACCACTTCTGGGCGGACGGCCTGGTGGCGCTGGCGATCCTGCTGTTCGCGTACGCGGCCCAGGCGGCCGCGGCTCGGTGGCGGGCCCGGCGGCCGGCGGCCGCGTCGGAGGGCAGTCCGGCCGAGGAGCGCACTGCCGTACACCCCTGAGGCGCCGGGACGGGGGAGTGGCGACGACAGGACGCCGGTGGGCCGGACCCCGTACGAGGGGGTCCGGCCCACCGGCGGCTGCCAGAGCGGCCGCTTGTGCAGGAGCGGTGCCTACTGGATCAGCGGTGCCTAGCGGATCACTTGACCGGCAGTGCGGCCCGGCCCCACGCGCTGTTGGTCAGCGCGGCGGTGGCCCAGTACCAGGCGGCGAGCCCGGAGGCGGCCGCGACCCAGCCGGCGAACTTGGCCAGGCCACCGGTGGTGGTGAAGGTGGCGATCGCGGAGAGCGCCAGGGAGACCGTCAGCAGGCCGTAGACGAGGCGGCTGAACAGGCCGGACTGCCAGGCGGCCGCGGTGAGGGTGAGGGCCAGCAGGGCCCACAGCAGCAGGAACAGTCCCGCCGCGTTCTTTCCGGCCCCGCCGGCCACGGACCAGGTGGCCCAGAACGCGCCGAGGCTGGTGAAGGCCGTCCCGGTGAAGCCCTCGCCGGCGCGGAGCTGCCAGAGACCGGCGATGAACAGGGTGAGGCCGCCGAGAAGGTGGGCGAGAGAGGCTGCGTCGCCGGCCGTGGTGCCACTGAAGATGCCAGTGGAGAGCAGGCCGTAGGCGAGGAGAGTCAGGCCGAGGGCGAGGTAGCCGAGGTTACCCGCGTCGGCTCCGGAACGGGCGTTCTGTGCCCCGGAAGCTTCGTTGCTCACCGGAGGCTCCTTTCACTCTGGGCGCGCGCAGGGCGCTGTCAACGCAAGTGGGTGTTCGATGAGGTGGATGCGCGCGACCGCGCCGAGGGCGCACGGCTGGAGCGTGCGACGGCTGCGGTCAGAATGATGGGCCAGCGCGAAAGCCGCTGGTCGTGTCCCCTCCGGGGGATTCCCCGGTGAGATCGGTGTACCCGGCCCGGCTGGCTTGTACCCTTGTGAATCGTACAATTTGCGGCGCCGTCAGCTGTCGAACGCTCACGGTCGGCCGGTCGGCGGACAGCCGCGGTCAGCCCACGCGCTGGGTGGGCACCCGGAGGGTGAGGATCGCCATGTCGTCGGACGGCGGCTCCGGGGCGAAGCGCTCGACGGCCCGCTGGACCCGCAGGGCCACCGCTCCCGCGGTCAGGCCGGTGCAACCGGTGAGCACCTCCGCCAGGCCGTCGTCGCCCAGCATTCGCAGGCCCTCCCGGCGTTCGGTGACGCCGTCGGTGACGCAGAGCAGGACCTCGCCGGGTGCGAGCACCAAGTGCTCGGCGGTCAGGTCGAGTTCGTCCATCACTCCGAGCAGCGGCTGAGGTGTGGCGGCCCGGTCGACCTGGCCGTCGGTGCGCAGCCGAAGCGGCAGCGGGTGGCCGGCGCAGACCATCGAGAGCTCGGTGCTGCCGTCCGGCCGGGGCGTCATCTCGCCGTACAGCAGGGTCAGGAATCGGCTGCGCGAACCCTCGTCCAGGATGGCCGCGTTGAGCCGGCTGAGGACCTGCGGGGCGTCCAGGCCCTCGCGGGCGAGCAGGCGCAGCGAGTGCCGGGCGAGGCCGGTGACGGAGGCGGCCTCGGGGCCGGTGCCGCAGACGTCGCCGATGGCGAAGCCGTAGGTGCCCTCGCGAATGGTGAACAGGTCGTAGAAGTCCCCGCCGACCTCGTTGCCCTCGCCGGCGGCCTGGTAGTAGACGTCCACCTCGACGCCCGGGATCTCGGGCAGCTCCGGCGGCAGCAGGCTGCGTTGCAGGGCCTGGCTGGTGGCGGTGCGCTCGGAGTAGAGGCGCGAGTTGTCGAGGGCCAGGGCCGCCCGGCGGGAGAGGTCCTCGGCGAGCTCCAGGATCTCCTGGCGGAATCTGACGCCGGCCGGGGTGCCGAGTGCGAGCAGGCCGATGACCCGGTTGCGGGCGACGAGCGGCAGGACCACCGTCTCGCCGAGCAGGCCGGAGAGTTCGGGGCTCTCGGTGAGTCCGGCGGCGCGGGCGGTGTCGACCGGAGCGGTCCAGAACCGGGCGCCGTGGTTGGGGCCGGAGTCCGGGGCGGAGGTCTTGTCGAGCAGGGCGCGCAGCGGGTCGATGCGGTCCTCGTCCTCGTGCAGGACGAAGGCCAGCGAGGCGGCCGCGCCGTGGTCGCCGTTGGTGTAGACGGCGCACCAGGAGGCCAGGGTGGGGACGGCCATCTGGGCCATCAGGGCGAGGGTCTGCTCGTGTTCGAGGGTGCCGGCCAGCAGGTCGGAGGCCTCCACGAGGAAGGAGAGCGAGCCGCGGCGCAGTCGTTCGAGCTCGGTCAGCCGGGCGCTCTCGACGGCGAGGGCGACCCGGTCGGCGGCGAACTGGACGCGCAGCGCGTCCTCGTTGTCGTAACGGCCGGGCGTGGCGGCCGCGATGCCGAGCGAGCCGATCAGGCGGCCCTCGACCTTGAGCGGGACGGTGAGCAGCGAGCGCATGCCGCTGCCGGTGAGGACCGGCAGGCCGGTGGGGCGGGTGGCGAGGTCCTCGTGGACGGAGGGCAGCCGGGCGGAGTCGTAGCGGTTGCCGCTCTCGACCGGGAAACGGGTGTGCCGGCGGTGGCCGGAGGTGAGCCCGGTCGCGGCCCGTACCTCGAACTCGGTCTCGTCGTCGGTGGTGAGCAGCACGTAGGCGGCGTCGGCGTCGAGCAGGTCGCGGGCGCGTTCGACGGTGCGCTGGAGCAGGGCGTCGAGGTCGTCGCTGAGGGCAGGTCCGGAGAGCAGGTCGAGCCGGGTGCCGGTCGGGTCGGGGGCGTCGGCGGGCAGGCCGCGGGCGGGGGAGCGCAGGACCGCGCGGTCGGGCTCGCGGACCAGCAGGCAGAGCGTGGACGGGATGCCCTCGGTGTCGCGGATGCGGACCTGGACGCCGTACACGTCGATGGTCTGGCCGTCGGCGCGGCGCAGGCCGAAGCTGCCCTCCCAGCGGGCCAGTCGGAGGGTCTCGGCCAGACCGAGGCCGATGCCGGGGGACTGCGGCCAGGCGGCGAGGTCGGCCCAGGGCAGGCCGAGCACGGCGCCGGCGGGGTGCTGGAAGAGCGCCTCGGCGTCCGGGTTCCAGGCGAGGACCCGGCCGTCGTCGTCGAGTTGGACCACCGCGACGTGCACCGGGCCCGCGGTGCTGGGCAGTTCGCTGCCCGGGGTGGCGGGTACCGCGTACCGGGTGCCGATCACGTGGGCGGGCAGGGCGAGGCGGAACCAGACGGTCTTGCGGCCGGCGGAGTACTCGACGCCCCAGCGCTCGGCGAGGGCGGAGCACATCAACAGGCCGCGGCCGCCCTCGCCGTCGGGGTCGGCGTAGCGGTCGGAGGCGGTGACGGGGACGTCGGCGAAGGAGGGGAGGCCGCGTTCGGGGTGGTGGTCGGTGACCTCGATCCGGACGGTCTCCTCCTCCCGCAGACAGCAGACCTCGGCGGCCGTGCCGGCGTGCACCACGGCGTTGGTGACGAGTTCGCTGACCAGGACGACGGCGTCGTCGACGACCTCGGGCAGGCCCCAGCCCAGCAGGGCGTCCCGGACGAAGCCGCGGGCGGCGCCTGCGGAGCGGCCGACGGGTTCGAAGGTGGCGGCTGCGCGCGCGGTGACCACGTTGCCACTTCTCCTCTGCTCTGGCCCTGGCTGTCCCCGGTGCGGCGCCGACTCCCGGCGCGCCGGCCGGGCGGGCGGCGGCGCTGGGGCGGGTCGTGGCCCGGTGCAGCGCTCCACCCTACTTTCCGGTTGGTTCCCCGTGGGGGCGGGGCGGCGAAACAGGCACCTGAGGGTGATTCTGCCCACCTGTTTCGGCCGGGGCGGTACCAACCGAGCGCAACCGGCCGTATACCCGGCGCCGGTGCTGCCAGACTGGGGGGTCCGCGAGGGCCGGTCGGGCAGTACGGTCGTTGCGGGTGCCGGTGCGCCGAGAGGGCCGCCGGTGCGCAGTTGCGCCGGGCCGGTGGCCGGGCCGGGGCCCGATGGGGCGCGGGGCGGTCACCGGACAGTTCACGATGTGGGAGGGTCCCGTTGAGTTCGGCCACCAAGGACGCAACCGGTACGACGCCGCCGGCTCCGCGCGGCGGGCGGCCCGGGGCCGCGCCGCGGAGCGCGGCCGGTCGGCGAGTGAACCACAACCGGGGCGCCGAGCCGGCCGAGCTGCGCAAGTTGCTGGCCGCGCTGACCGCGATGCGGGACGGCAACTTCCGGCGCCGGCTGACGGTGCCGGGGGACGGTCCGCTCGCGGAGATCGCGGCGGTGTTCAACGAGGTCGCCGAGCGGAACCAGCACCTGACGGGCGAACTGGCCCGGGTCCGCCGGGCGGTGGGCCGCGAGGGCCGGCTGAACGAGCGGCTGGAGACCGGCGCGGGCGAGGGCGCCTGGATGGCCGCGGTCGACAACTGCAATGCGCTGATCGATGACCTGGCCCGGCCGATGGCCGAGGTGGGCCGGGTGCTGGCCTCGATCGCCGAGGGCGACCTGGACCAGAAGATGGAGCTCCGCTCGCTGCACAGCAACGGGGTGAGCCACCCGCTGCGCGGCGAGTACCTGAAGATCGGGCGGACCGTCAACGGGCTGGTGGACCAGCTGTCGGAGTTCACCGACGAGGTGACCCGGGTGGCGATCGAGGTCGGCACCGAGGGCAAGCTCGGCGGCCAGGCCAAGGTGCGCAGCGTCTCGGGCAGCTGGAAGGACCTGGCGGACTCGGTCAACACCATGGCGGGCCGGCTGACGGCGCAGGTGCGCAACATCGCCCAGGTGACCACCGCGGTGGCCAAGGGCGACCTCTCGCGCAAGGTCACGGTCGAGGTGGCCGGCGAGATGCTGGAGCTGAAGAACACCGTCAACACGATGGTGGACCAGCTCAACGGCTTTGCCGCGCAGGTCACCCGGGTGGCCCGGGACGTCGGGACGGAGGGCCGGCTCGGGGGTCAGGCGCAGGTGCCGGGCGTCGCCGGGGTCTGGCGGGACCTGACCGACTCGGTGAACTTCATGGCCGACAACCTGACCGGCCAGGTGCGCAACATCGCCCAGGTGACCACCGCGGTGGCGCGCGGGGACCTCTCGCAGAAGATCGAGGTGGACGCGCGGGGCGAGATCCTGGAGCTGAAGAACACCATCAACACGATGGTGGACCAGCTCTCCGGCTTCGCTGAGCAGGTGACCCGGGTGGCCCGCCAGGTGGGCACCGAGGGGCGGCTCGGGGGTCAGGCGCAGGTGCCGGGCGCGGCCGGGGTCTGGCGGGACCTGACCGACAACGTCAACTTCATGGCGAACAACCTCACCGATCAGGTGCGCAACATCGCCCAGGTGACCACCGCGGTCGCCAAGGGCGACCTGTCGCAGAAGATCCAGGTGGACGCGCGGGGCGAGATCCTGGAGCTGAAGAACACCATCAACACGATGGTGGACCAGCTGGGGGCGTTCGCGGACGAGGTGACCCGGGTCGCCCGGGACGTCGGCACCGAGGGCATCCTCGGCGGGCAGGCGAGCGTGCCGGGGGTGTCCGGCACCTGGAAGGACCTGACCAACAGCGTCAACCTGATGGCCAACAACCTGACCAGCCAGGTCCGCAACATCGCCGAGGTGACCACCGCGGTGGCCCGCGGCGACGTCTCGAAGAAGATCACCGTCGACGCCCGCGGCGAGATCCTGGAGCTGGTCACCACCGTCAACACGATGGTCGACCAGCTGTCGGCGTTCGCCGACGAGGTGACCCGGGTGGCGCGCGAGGTGGGCACCGAGGGGATCCTGGGCGGCCAGGCGCGGGTGCGCGGGGTGTCGGGCATCTGGAAGGACCTGACCGACAACGTCAACTTCATGGCCTCCAACCTGACCAGCCAGGTGCGGAACATCGCCGAGGTCGCCACCGCGGTGGCCCGCGGCGACCTCTCCAAGAAGATCGACATCGAGGCGCAGGGCGAGGTCGCGGCGCTGGCCGGCACCCTGAACACCATGGTCGACCAGCTCTCCGCGTTCGCGGTGCAGGTCACCAGGGTGGCCCGCGAGGTGGGTACCGACGGCATCCTGGGCGGCCAGGCCGGGGTGCCGGGCGTGGCCGGGATCTGGAAGGACCTGACCGACAACGTCAACCTGATGGCCAACAACCTGACCGGCCAGGTCCGCAACATCGCCCTGGTGATCACGGCGGTGGCCCGCGGTGACCTCTCGCAGAAGATCGACGTGGACGCGCGGGGCGAGATCCTGGAGCTCAAGACCAGCATCAACACCATGGTCGACCAGCTCTCGGCGTTCGCCGACGAGGTGACCCGGGTGGCCCGCGAGGTGGGCACCGACGGCCGCCTCGGCGGCCAGGCCCGCGTCCCCGGGGTGGACGGCACCTGGCAGGACCTCACCGAGTCGGTGAACGAGCTGGCCAACAACCTGACCCGGCAGGTGCGCGCGATCGCCCAGGTGGCCACCGCCGTGACCAGGGGCGACCTCTCGCTGCGGATCGACGTGGACGCGTCCGGGGAGCTCGACGAGCTCAAGGACAACATCAACCAGATGATCGCCAACCTGCGCGAGACCACCCGCACCAACCAGGAGCAGGACTGGCTGAAGACCAACCTGGCCCGGATCTCCGGCCTGCTGCAGGGCCGCCGGGACCTGGAGGCGGTCGCCTCGCTGATCATGACCGAGCTGACCCCGGTGGTCTCCGCCCAGCACGGCGCCTTCTTCCTGGCCCAGCCGGCCGGCCGCACCGCCGAGCTGATCACCGAGGACGACGACGAGAACGACACCGTGCTGCGGCTGATCGGCAGTTACGGCTACCAGCGCCGGGCGATGCCGACGACCTTCCGGCCCGGCGAGTCGCTGATCGGTCAGGCCGCGGTGGAGAAGCGCTCGATCATCCTCAAGGAGGCGCCGCCCGGGTACCTCAAGATCGCCTCGGGTCTCGGCGAGGCCTCGCCGGCCCACATCGTCGTCCTGCCGGTGCTGTTCGAGGGCCGGCTGCTGGGCGTGATCGAGCTGGCCACCTTCAGCTCCTTCACCACCGTCGCGCTGGACTTCCTCAACCAGATCGCCGACCTGATCGGCGTCACCGTCAACACCATCAGCGTCAACACCAAGACCGAGGGGCTGCTGCTGGAGTCCCAGCGGCTCACCGCGGAACTCTCCATGCGGTCGGCCGAGTTGGAGGCCCGCCAGGAGGAGCTGGAGCGCACCAACGAGGAGTTGCAGGAGAAGGCCGAGCAACTCGCCCAGCAGAACCGCGACATCGAGATCAAGAACAGCGAGATCGAGGAGGCCCGGCAGGTCCTGGAGGAGCGCGCCGAACAGCTCGCCCTCGCCTCCCGCTACAAGAGCGAGTTCCTCGCCAACATGTCTCACGAGCTGCGCACCCCGCTCAACTCGCTGCTGATCCTGGCCAAGCTGCTCTCCGACAACAACGAGGGCAACCTCTCGCCCAAGCAGGTCGAGTTCGCCGACACCATCCACGGCGCCGGCTCCGACCTGCTCCAGCTGATCAACGACATCCTCGACCTGTCCAAGGTCGAGGCCGGCAAGATGGACGTCCGCCCGGCGCGGATCGCCCTGGTCCAGCTGGTGGACTACGTCGAGGCGACCTTCCAGCCGGTCGCGGTGGACAAGAACCTGGACTTCGCCGTCCGGGTCTCGCCCGCCCTGCCGGTCACCCTGCACACCGACGAGCAGCGGCTCCAGCAGGTGCTGCGCAACCTGATCTCCAACGCGGTCAAGTTCACCGACGCCGGGGCCGTCGACTTCTCGATCAGCCCGGCCGGCCCGGACGTCCCGCAGCACGTCCGCGAGCGGCTGCTGGAGTCCGGGGCGATCAAGGACCCGGACGACGCGCTGATCGCCTTCTCGGTCTCCGACACCGGCATCGGCATCCCCGGCAACAAGCTGCGGGAGATCTTCGAGGCGTTCAAGCAGGCCGACGGCACCACCAGCCGCAAGTACGGCGGCACCGGCCTCGGCCTGTCGATCAGCCGGGAGATCGCCCGGCTGCTGGGCGGTGAGATCCACGCCGAGAGCGAGCTCGGCAAGGGCTCGACCTTCACCCTGTACCTGCCGCTGCGCACCGAGGCCGCCGAGCTCCCCGGCGCCGGGCAGCCGGTCCAGGCCGCCCCCGCGGTGCGCGCCGCGGTCGGGGTCACCCCGGCCGGCACGCCCGTCCCGGTCGGCGAGAACCCGGCCGACCACTGGGCCCAGGAGGTCCGCGAACTCGCCGAGGAGCGCCGCCGGGGCGCCGTCGAGCGCCGCCGCGCGGCCGCCCTGGAGGGCCCGGGCCTCACGTCGGTGCCCACCACGGCGGTCCGTCCGTCCGGTCGGGTGGCCGCCCGCTTCGACGGCGAGCAGGTGCTGATCGTGGACGACGACGTCCGCAACGTCTTCGCCCTCACCAGCGTGCTGGAGCAGCACGGCCTGACCGTCCTGTACGCCGAGAACGGCCGCGAGGGCATCGAGATGCTGGAGCAGCACGAGAACGTCGCGCTGGTCCTGATGGACATCATGATGCCGGAGATGGACGGCTACGCGACCACCGAGGCGATCCGGCGGATGCCCCAGTTCGCCGGGCTGCCGATCATCGCGCTGACCGCCAAGGCGATGAAGGGCGACCGCGAGAAGTCCCTGGAGGCCGGCGCCACCGACCACATCACCAAGCCGGTGGAGACCGACCACCTGCTCGCGGTGATGCGCCAGCGCCTGCACCGCGACTGACGGCAGGCCCGACCCGCCGGGGGCGCGAAGCGCGAGGTCCGCTCCGTGCTTCGCGCCAGCCGGGGGGCCGGTTTGCTGGCGGGGAGGGGCGGGAACCGGGTAGGGTCACCGATCGTTGCGAACAGTGACCGGATGGCAACACGCTGCTGAGCGTGCGCCGGTGCACTGGATGCGCGCCGCTCCGGATCATCTCGCGACGGAGCGATGTGCCGGGCGAGGGGGTGCGGCTAGCATGACCGGGGTAGTGGTGGGCAGTACGCGGGTGCCTTCCCCAGGCAGTCAGACGTCAGGAGGGCGGGTCGTAATGCAAAAGGCGAAGATCCTCCTGGTCGACGACCGGCCGGAGAACCTGCTGGCGCTGGAGGCGATCCTCTCCGCGTTGGACCAGACGCTGGTCCGTGCCGCGTCCGGCGAGGAGGCGCTCAAGGCGCTGCTCACCGACGACTTCGCGGTGATCCTGCTGGACGTCCAGATGCCCGGGATGGACGGCTTCGAGACCGCCGCGCACATCAAGCGGCGCGAGCGCACCCGGGACATCCCGATCATCTTCCTGACCGCGATCAACCACGGACCGCACCATACGTTCCGGGGCTACGCGGCCGGCGCGGTCGACTACATCTCCAAACCCTTCGACCCCTGGGTGCTGCGGGCCAAGGTCTCGGTCTTCGTCGACCTCTATGTGAAGAACTGCCAGCTCAAGGAGCAGGCCGCGCTGCTGCGCCTACAGCTGGAGGCCGGCGAGAACCGGCCGGCCATCGGCGGTGCGCTGCTCGGCGAGCTGTCGGCCCGGCTGGCGTCCGTGGAGGAGCAGGCCGAGGCACTCGGCAAGCAGCTGGACGGCGCCGAGCACGGCGGGGCGGCCGCGACCGCGGCGCACCTGGAGCGCAGGCTCGCGGAGCTGCGGCGCGCCCTGGAGGCGCTCCGCCCGGGGACGGACTGAAAGCCGGTCGGTTTCCGCCGTCCGGATGAAAACGGATCAGCATGACGGTGTGTCTGCGACACGGCCGAGCCCCCCGGCTCGGCCGCATGTGCACGGGGTGTCGGCGCCGGTAGGCTGCTGAGCCATGGCCACACGTACGCCCGGAAGCGCGGCACGCAACTCGAGTCCGGGACCGTCCAAGAAGGCCGCGGCGAAGGCTCCGGCCAAGCCGCCCGCGAAGAAGGCGGCCGTCAAGAAGGCCGCCCCGGCGAAGAAGGCGGCGGTCAAGCCGGCTCCGGCCGCGCCGCCCCCGCCGAAGCCGATACTCTTCCGCGCCGTGCGCGCCGTCTGGCTCGGCCTGGCGCACGGCGTCGGCGCCGTGTTCCGGGGCTTCGGCGACGGCGCCAAGAACCTGGACCCGGCCCACCGCAAGGACGGCGTCGGCCTGCTGCTGTTCGCGCTCGCGCTGGTCACCGCCGCCGGGACGTGGTTCAGCCCGCAGGGCTGGCTGGGCCAGGCGGCCACCAACGTGGTGTCCGGGCTGTTCGGCCGGCTGGACGTGCTGGTGCCGTTCCTGCTCGCGGCGGTGGCGATCCGGCTGATCCGCCACCCGGAGCTGCCGGAGGCCAACGGCCGGATCATGATCGGCCTGAGCGCGCTGCTGGTCGGCGTCCTCGGCCTGGTCCACATCGGCTGCGGCGCCCCCATGATGGGCAGCGGCGCGACCCGGATAAGGTCGGCCGGCGGCATCCTCGGCTGGGCCGCGTCCACCCCGATGATGGCCGCCGCCGGGCCCGCGCTCGCGGTGCCGCTGCTGCTGTTGCTGGCCTTCTTCGGCCTGCTGGTGGTCACCGCCACCCCGCTCAACCGGATCCCCGAGCGGCTGCGCGCGGTCGGCGTCCGGCTCGGCGTGGTCGAGCCCCGCCCGCAGGACGAATCGGCCGACGGGCGTGCGCCGGAGTGGGAGCCGTCCACCGAGCCGCCCGAGGACGCCGACCCCTCGGCGCTGCCCTTCACGGTGGACACCGACGGCGACGGCCCGCCGGACGAGATCGCCGCCCGCCGCCGGCGCCGCCGGCGCAAGCAGCCGGACGAGCAGGAGCTCGCCTCCGCCGTCCCCGACATGTTCGTGAAGGACCCCGAGGACCCGTACGCCACCCGCAACCTCGCCGCCGGAGCGGCCGCCGACCTGGACGGCGCGCTGGTCTACGGCGTGCCAGCCTCCTCCGCGGTGGCGGACATGATGCACCAGGTGCAGGACCGCACCGCCCCGCCGGAGGAGCCGGCCGTCCCGGCCGCCCGCGCCGGCGGCCAGGCCGCGCCCGAGGAGCACGGCCCGGCGCCGGTGCGGATGGAGCAGCTCCAGCTCTCCGGCGACATCACCTACGCGCTGCCCTCCCTGGACCTGCTGGAGCGCGGCGGCCCCGGCAAGACCCGCAGCAAGCTCAACGACGACGTGGTCGCCCAGCTCACCGGCGTCTTCGCCGAGTTCAAGGTGGACGCCCGGGTCACCGGCTTCACCCGGGGCCCGACGGTCACCCGCTACGAGGTCGAGCTCGGCCCCGCCGTCAAGGTCGAGCGGATCACCGCGCTCGCCAAGAACATCGCCTACGCGGTGGCCAGCGCGGACGTGCGGATCATCAGCCCGATCCCCGGAAAGTCGGCGGTCGGGATCGAGATCCCCAACCTCGACCGGGAGATGGTCAACCTCGGCGACCTGCTGCGCTCGCGCGCGGCCGCCGACGACTCGCACCCGATGCTGGTCGGCATGGGCAAGGACGTCGAGGGCCACACCGTGATGGCCAACCTCGCCAAGATGCCGCACATCCTGGTGGCCGGCGCGACCGGCGCGGGCAAGTCCTCCTGCATCAACTGCCTGATCACCTCGGTGCTGGCGCGGGCCACCCCGGACGAGGTCCGGATGGTGCTGGTCGACCCCAAGCGGGTCGAGCTGACGGCCTACGAGGGCATCCCGCACCTGATCACGCCGATCATCACCAACCCGAAGAAGGCCGCCGAGGCCCTCCAGTGGGTGGTGCGCGAGATGGACCTGCGCTACGACGACCTCGCCGCGTTCGGGTTCCGGCACGTGGACGACTTCAACGCGGCGGTGAAGGCCGGCAAGGTCACCCCGCCGCTCGGCAGCGAGCGCGAGCTGACGCCGTACCCGTACCTGCTGGTGATCGTCGACGAGCTGGCCGACCTGATGATGGTCGCCCCGCGCGACGTCGAGGACTCGGTGGTCCGGATCACCCAGCTCGCCCGTGCGGCCGGCATCCACCTGGTGCTGGCGACCCAGCGGCCCTCGGTGGACGTGGTCACCGGTCTGATCAAGGCCAACGTGCCGTCCCGGCTGGCGTTCGCAACCTCGGCGATGGCCGACTCCCGGGTCATCCTGGACCAGCCCGGCGCGGAGAAGCTGATCGGCAAGGGCGACGCGCTCTTCCTCCCGATGGGCGCCAGCAAGCCGATCCGGATGCAGGGCGCGTTCGTCACCGAGGCGGAGATCGCCGCCGTGGTCCAGCACTGCAAGGACCAGCTGGCGGCCGCCTACCGGGACGACGTGACGGTCGGCGGCGGGCCGAAGAAGGAGATCGACGAGGAGATCGGCGACGACCTCGACCTGTTGATCCAGGCGGCCGAGCTGGTGGTCTCCACCCAGTTCGGCTCCACCTCGATGCTCCAGCGCAAGCTGCGGGTCGGCTTCGCCAAGGCGGGCCGGCTGATGGACCTGATGGAGTCGCGTGGGATCGTCGGTCCCAGCGAGGGCTCCAAGGCCCGCGACGTGCTCGTCACACCGGACGAGCTCGACGGCATCATCGTGGGCATCCGGGGTTGAGACGGGTGCGCACCGAAGGTGACCTCCGATCCGGTTCACCCGTTCGGAGGGGGGTAGGCGCGGTGTACGGAACCGAACGGGCGTACACGGCGTCACAGGCCGCAAAGCGGCCTGGTTGCACGGCCTCCACCCGCGTTGATGCCAGGTCAGCGCGGGAACGGGCCCCGGCCCGGACGGGTCCGCGCATTCGGTCCTATTCCGCTTGAGAAACGATCCGCCCGCGCCCCTAGACTGTTCTCCAGCAGGTGGCCATCCGCTCGAAAGGCGTGCCCCGTGACCATCGGCAAGTCCCCCGACCGCGAGAACGCCCCGACGTCCGCCCACCCGGCCGGCGCGGAGCACGCGGCCGATGCCCCGAGCATCGGCCGGGTGCTGTCCGTCGCCCGGATCGACGCCGGGCTCACGGTGGATCAGGTGAGTAGCAGCACCCGCGTCCGGGTGCCGATCGTGCATGCCATCGAGGAGGACGACTTCGGCCGCTGCGGCGGCGATTTCTACGCCCGTGGCCATATCCGTGCGATCGCCCGTGCGGTCGGCGTGGACGGCGAGGAGCTCGTCGCCCGCTACGACGCCGCGCACGGCGGCGCCCCGGCCCAGCGGCGTCCGGCCCAGCTGCTGGACACCGGGCCGATCAAGGTCACCGACCGCCGTCGGCCGAACTGGACGGCCGCCATGGTCGCCGCGATCGTCGCCGTGGTCGCCCTGATCGGCTTCAACCTGGTCAGCGGCAAGACGGGCGGCTCCACCACCGGCTCCGCCAGTGCGCCGCTGCCCAGCGGCTCCGGCACCGGCTCGGTGGCCCCGGCGCCCTCGCCCAGCGTGCAGCCGCCCGCCCCGGCGCCCAGCGTCGCGGCGATCGCCGCCGCCCCGGCCGACAAGGTCACCGTGAAGCTGGTCGCCGAGAAGGACACCAGCTGGGTGTCCGCCCTGGACGGCGCCGGCAAGTCGCTGTTCCAGAACAACATCGAGGAGGGTCAGGACCAGACCTTCACCGACCCCAAGCAGATCAAGCTGGTGATCGGCAACGCCGGGGCCGTGCACGTGTACGTCAACGGCAAGGACCTCGGTCCGGCGGGCAAGAACGGCCAGGTGGTGCACGTCACGTACACCCCCGGCGACCCGCAGGCTGGCTGACCACGACGGGGTCGAGACCCGGCGGAGGCCGGGCAAAGCGAGGCGCGCGGCCTCCGGGGCGAACGGCACCGGGGGCCGCGCGTTAATCTTGGCCCTATGCCTGAACGCCGTACTGTCGCCCTTGTCACGCTCGGATGCGCCCGCAACGAGGTGGACTCCGAGGAACTCGCCGGGCGACTGGAGGCCGACGGCTGGTCCCTGGTCGACGATGCCGCCGAAGCCGATGTCGCCGTCGTGAACACCTGCGGCTTTGTCGAAGCCGCCAAGAAGGACTCCGTCGACGCCCTGCTGGAGGCCAACGACCTCAAGGGGCACGGCCGCACCCAGGCCGTCGTCGCGGTCGGCTGCATGGCCGAGCGCTACGGCAAGGAGCTGGCCGAGGCGCTGCCCGAGGCCGACGGCGTGCTCGGTTTCGACGACTACGCCGACATCTCCGACCGCCTGCAGACCATCCTCTCCGGCGGCCACCACGCCTCGCACATCCCGCGCGACCGCCGCAAGCTGCTGCCGCTCAGCCCGGTCGAGCGCCAGGCCGCCGCCGCCGAGATCGCGCTGCCCGGCCACGGCGCCCCCGAGGACCTCCCGGCGGGCCTCGCGCCGGCCTCCGGCCCGCGCACCCTGCGCAAGCGGCTGGACGACAGCCCGGTCGCCTCGGTGAAGCTCGCCTCCGGCTGCGACCGGCGCTGCTCCTTCTGCGCCATCCCGGCCTTCCGCGGCTCGTTCGTCTCCCGCCGCCCCTCCGACGTCCTGCACGAGGCCCAGTGGCTGGCCGGCGAGGGCGTCCGCGAGGTCGTCCTGGTCAGCGAGAACAACACCTCGTACGGCAAGGACCTCGGCGACATCCGGCTGCTGGAGACGCTGCTCGGCGAGATCTCCTCGATCGAGGGTGTCGAGCGGGTCCGGGTCTCCTACCTGCAGCCCGCCGAGATGCGGCCCGGCCTGATCGACGCGATGACCGGGACCACCGACGTGGTGCCGTACTTCGACCTGTCCTTCCAGCACTCCGCGCCCGCCGTGCTGCGCCGGATGCGCCGCTTCGGCTCCACCGACCAGTTCCTGGAGCTGCTCGGGACGATCCGCGGCAAGGCCCCGCAGGCCGGCGCCCGGTCCAACTTCATCGTCGGCTTCCCCGGTGAGACCGAGGAGGACTTCGCCGAGCTGGAGCGCTTCGTCACCAACGCCGGCCTGGACGCGATCGGCGTCTTCGGCTACTCCGACGAGGACGGCACCGAGGCCGCGACCTATGACGGCAAGCTGCCCGAGGACGTCGTGGCGGACCGGCTGAACCGGCTGACCCGGCTGGCCGAGGAGATGACCGCCCAGCGGGCCGAGGAGCGGATCGGCACCGAGGTCGAGGTGCTGATCGAGTCCGTGGAGGGCGACCTGGTCGAGGGCCGCGCCGCCCACCAGGCCCCCGAGACGGACGGCCTCACCGCGCTCACCGGGGTCGAGAACCCCGAGATCGGCCAGTTCTACCGGGCCCGGGTGGTCGCCAGCGAGGGCGTCGACCTGGTCGCCGAGGCGCTGGAGCAGGTCCGGGTGCCCAGGCTCGCGGGAGCCCAGGCCGTAGGAGCCGGGGAATGACCAAGGGGCCCGGCGCCCCGACCGCGGCCCACCCGGGCAGACCGGAGGCCGCGGTGCCTCCGGCGCCGGGCATCTGGAACATCGCGAACATGCTCACGATGCTCCGGCTGCTGCTGGTGCCGGTCTTCGTCGCGCTGCTCTTCGCCGACGGCGGCCACGACCCGAAGTGGCGCGCGGTGGCCTGGGCCTCCTTCGCCGTCGCGATGATCACCGACCTCTTCGACGGCGAGCTGGCCCGTCGCAAGGGCCTGGTCACGGACTTCGGCAAGATCGCCGACCCGATCGCCGACAAGGCGATCATGGGCTCGGCGCTGATCGGCCTGTCCATCCTGGGCGACCTGCCGTGGTGGGTCACGGTGGTGATCCTGGCGCGCGAGCTCGGCATCACCCTGATGCGGTTCTGGGTGATCCGGTACGGCGTGATCCCGGCCAGCCGGGGCGGCAAGCTGAAGACGCTCACCCAGGGCATCGCGGTGGGCATGTACGTGCTGGAGCTGACCGGCTGGCTGGCCACCGCCCGGGCCGTGCTGATGGCGCTGGCGGTGCTGCTGACCGTGGGCACCGCGCTGGACTACGTCGGACAGGCGCTGCGACTGCGCCGCGAGGGGCTGGCGGCGGCGCGCGCCGACCGGTGAAGGGGGATCCCGGAGTGGACGCGGCGGACGGACTGTTCGGGGTGGATGGAGTGTTCGGGGTGGACGGGGTGGACGGGGGCTTCGGGGTGGACCAGGTGGGCACGGGGGCGCCGACCGGCGCGGGGAGCGGCTCGGCGGGCGCCGACTACGAGCTGGCCGCGCGGGCGCACGCCGTGCTGCGCGGCGAGGGCAGCACCCTGGCGGTCGCCGAGTCGCTCACCGGCGGCCTGCTGGCCGCCGTCCTGGTGGACGTCCCCGGGGCGTCCCGGACCTTCCGGGGGTCGGTCACCGCGTACGCGACCGAGCTGAAGGCCTCGGTGCTCGGCGTCGACGAGGGCCTGCTGGCCGTCCACGGCCCGGTGCACCCGGTGGTGGCGCGGCAGATGGCCGAGGGGGTGCGGCGGCTGCTGGGCGCCACGTACGGGCTCGCGACGACCGGAGTGGCCGGGCCGGAGCCGCAGGACGGGCAGCCGGTGGGCACCGTACACCTTGCCGTCGCCGGTCCGGGGGGAAGTCTGGTCAGTTCGCCACGGCTGTCGGGGGAGCGTGCCACAATCCGTCACAGGGCGGTGACCGCCGCTCTGGAGCTGCTCGTCGGGCGGCTTCCGTCCGGTTCGGACACGCACTGACCCTGTCGTCCACCCGCCGCCGGCCCGGTACGGCGCCGTCGCGGCAGGGCTTCGGGAGAGACCGCCTACCCAAGATCTCCACCGAACCGAGATCTGCCGAGCTGGCGCACGGGTATGGCACAGCTGGAGGATCGTGTTACATCGGAGGGCCTGGTTGGGCAGAAACCAGGTGGCGAAGGAATGGCGCAGCGGTGGCCGGGTGCCGCGCGGAGGGCACGACGAGGGGCTCGACGGCCCGGGCGCGGCACCGAAAATGGGGAGGGGACAGCCTTGCAGCCCAGAGTGAACACGACCATGGTCCCCGCACGCGAAGCGGGCAAGGCGGTACGGTGGGGACGTGACATCTCGATCCGCAGTCCGAGGAGGGAGGCACCGATGATCCTGCTTCGTCGCCTACTGGGCGATGTACTGCGTCGGCAGCGCCAGCGCCAGGGCCGCACACTCCGCGAGGTGTCGGCAGCCGCCAGGGTTTCGCTCGGTTACCTCTCCGAGGTCGAGCGGGGGCAGAAGGAGGCCTCCTCGGAGCTGCTCTCCGCCATCTGCGACGCACTCGACGTCCGGATGTCCGAGGTCATGCGCGAGGTCAGCGACGAACTGTCGCTCGCCGAACTTGCGGCGATGGCCACCCTCTCCGAAGGTGAACTGCTGAGGCCGGTCCTCGAACCGGTACCGCTGCCCGCCCCCGGCACCGACCGGGCGAACCTCTCGCCCAAGGCCGCCGCGATGGACGTGGTCGCCGCCTGACTCCGGCCTCGACTTCCGGGCGCCTGGTGCCCGGGGCGAGCGAAGGAGGCGGTCGTGCGGAGAGCTGCGGTGGCGTACACCGAGGCCCGAATACGCCTGGGGCGCCTGGTGTCCCGACGGCGGTCGTCTCCCCGGTGGGTCCGATGGGTCCTGTTGTTCTTGACCGGTGCGCTCGGCTGGTGGCTGCTGGTCGCCCGGGGGCCGCTGCCGGACGGTGCCGCGCTGGGGCTGCTCGCGGCCGGCGGCTGGGGGCTCGGTCTGATCCCCGTCCACGCGGACTGGAGAGCGACCGGACCACGGAGCCGAACGGGTGAGGGCATGGCCCGGGTGGAGGCGGAACCTCCGATCGGGTGACAGCGCCTGACGGGCAGAGCCCTCGACCGGCGCAGAATCTCAGTGGGCAGAGCCCTCGCTGGGCAGAACCGAAGACGTGCACGAAGGCCGCGGGGCCGGTGGGACCGCCCCGCGGCCTTCGCCGTGTCTCAGGGCCGCAGCCGCAGCCCGCGCGGGGTGGCGTGGAAGCCGGCCTCCTCCAGGGCGGCGCCGAGGTCGGAGCCGAGGGCGGGCTCGCCGTTGGCCCGCTCGATGGTGACGCTGCCGAGTGCACCCTGGCGGACGGCCGAGGCGAGGGCCGAGGCGGCCAGTACCCGGGCGCCCTCCTCCTGCGGCCAGGCCAGCAGGGACTTGCCGCCGCGCTCCACGTAGAGGGCCAGCTCGCCGTCGACCAGGACCACCAGGGCGCCGGCCTTGCGCCCCGGCCGGTGGGCCCGGGCCTCCGTGGCGCCCGGGGCGGCGGGCGGATCGGGCCAGGGCAGCGCGGCCCCGTAGGCGTTCGCCGGGTCGGCGGCGGCCAGCACCAGCAGCTGGGGCGGCTCGGCCGACGGCCCGGCCGGCCATTCGGTGGCCCTGGTCCGCTCCAGCCGCCCGCTGACCGAGCGCAGCCGGTCCGCGGCGCCCTCCATGGCGAACTGGGCGCCGCCGAGGCCCTCCACGAAATAGCCCCGGCGGGCCCGGCCGCGCTCCTCCATGGCGGCCAGCACCCGGTAGACGCCGGCGAAGCCGCCGGGCACCCGCTCGGCGGCCGCCGCGCCCCGGGTGAGCAGGCCGTGCCGGTCCAACAGGCTCTGGGCCTGGGCGGTGGCCCGGACGGTCGGCTCGGCGGTGAAGGCGGGCAGCAGCGACCAGCGGCCGGCCACCGTCGGCGGCCCGCTGCGCAGGGCGCCGCCGGTGCGGCCGAAGGGGCGGCCGGCGCCGCCGTAGCGGCCGCGCGGGGTGGCCCGGGGGGCGCGGTGGGCGGTGGCGCCCGCCGTCCGGCCGGAGCCGAGCAGGGCGCGCAGCGGGGCGAGGGTGTCGTTGCTGACGTACCCGGCCCAGACCAAGTCCCACAGGGCGTCGACGACCTCCGGCTCCGAGGTCTCGGTGAGGCCTTCGGCGTGCAGCCGGTCGACCAGCTGGCGGAAGAACAGGCCGTAGCCGCCCTCCAGGGCCGCCATCAGGGCGGTGTGCACGGGGGTGACGGCGGGTGGGACGGGCTCGGGGCGCAGCAGGTGGGCGTTCTCGGCGAGGTGCAGGCTGATCCAGCCGTCCTTGCCGGGCAGGGCTCCGGCGCCGGACCAGCCGAGCTCGCCGGCGGCCATCAGCTCGTCCAGCAGGCCGGGCGTGTAGTCGGCGAGGCGGGCGGGCAGGACGAGCTTCTCCAGGGCGGAGGCGGGCAGGGCGGTGCCCTGGAGCTGTTCGACCACCCGGAGCAGGCCGTCGGGGCCGCGCAGCCGGTGGCCGGCCAGGTGCTGCCACTGCGGGAGGAAGGCGGCCAGGGCGCGTGGCGGCACGGCCTCGACCTCCTGGCGCAGGGCGGCCAGTGAGCGGCGGCGCAGTCGGCGCAGTACCTCGGCGTCGCACCACTCGACGGTGGCGGTGTGGCCCTCGACCGGTCGGAACTCTCCCTGGACGAGGCGGCCGGCGGCGGTGAGCCGGTGCAGGGTGCCGGTGACGACGGCGGCGCCGAGGCCGAAGCGCCCGGCCGCCTCGGTGGCGGTGAACGGGCCGTGGGTGCGGGCGTGCCGGGCGAGCAAGTCCCCCAGCGGGTCCTTGACCGGTTCGGTGAAGGCCTCGGGGACGCCGACCGGCAGGGGGGTGCCGAGGGCGTCGCGCAGGCGTCCGGCGTCCTCGATGGCGGCCCAGCGCTGTTCGCCGGCGATCCGGACCTGGATGACCCGGCGGGCGGCCTCCAGCTCCAGGGCCCAGAGCGGTTCGGCGCCGCGGGCGGTGAGCTCGGCCTCGGCGAGCGGGCCGAGCAGGCGCAGCGCGTCGGCGACGCCCTCGGCGTCCTTGATCCGGCGCTCGGGGGTGAGGCGCTGGAGTTCGGCCTCCAGCTCGGCGAGCACCGCGGGGTCGAGCAGCTCCCGCAGCTCGGCCTGGCCGAGGAGTTCGGAGAGCAGCCGGGAGTCGAGCGAGAGGGCGGCCGCGCGGCGCTCGGCGAGCGGGGAGTCGCCCTCGTAGAGGAACTGGGCGACGTAGCCGAAGAGCAGGGACCGGGCGAACGGGGAGGGTTCGGAGGTGGTGACCTCGACCAGGCGGACGGCGCGGGACTCCAGATCCCCCATCAGCTCGACCAGGCCGGGGACGTCGAAGACGTCCTGGAGGCATTCCCGGACCGCCTCCAGCACGATCGGGAAGGAGCCGTACTCGGAGGCGACCTCGAGGAGCTGGGCGGCGCGCTGGCGCTGCTGCCAGAGCGGGGTGCGGCGGCCGGGGCTGCGGCGCGGCAGCAGCAGGGCGCGGCCGGCGCACTCGCGGAAGCGGGAGGCGAACAGGGCGGAGCCGCCGACCTGGTCGGTGACCAGCTGTTCGATCTCGGCCGGGTCGAACAGGGCGGCGTCGGCGCCGACCGGTGCGTCGTCCGAGGCCGCCCGGCCGGTCTGCTCCGGCTGCTCCAGCGGGAAGTCGAGCAGGTCGGCGTCCGGCAGCCGGAGCACGATGCCGTCGTCGGCGTGCATGACCTGCGGGTCCAGGCCGTGCTTCTCGCGCAGGCGGGCGCCGAGGGCGAGTGCCCAGGGGGCGTGCACCTGGGCGCCGAAGGGGGAGTGGATGACGATCCGCCAGTCGCCCAGCTCGTCCCGGAAGCGCTCGACCACGATGGTGCGGTCGTCCGGGAGGTGGCCGCAGGCCGTCCGCTGCCGGGCGAGGTAGTCGAGCAGGTTGCCGGCGGCCCAGTCGTCCAGGCCGGCCGCCTTGAGCCGGGCGGTGGCGGCCTCGGGTGGCAGCGCGCCGAGCTCGCGGGTGAACGCGCCGAGCGCGCGGCCGAGCTCCAGCGGGCGGCCGAGGGTGTCGCCCTTCCAGAACGGGAGCCGGCCGGGGACGCCCGGGGCGGGGGTGACCAGCACCTTGTCGTGGGTGATCTCCTGGATCCGCCAGGAGGTGGTGCCGAGGGTGAAGACGTCGCCGACGCGGGACTCGTAGACCATCTCCTCGTCGAGCTCCCCGACGCGGCCGCCGCCCTTCTTCGGGTCCGCGCCGGCGATGAAGACGCCGAACAGGCCGCGGTCGGGAATGGTGCCGCCGGAGGTGACGGCCAGCCGCTGGGCCCCGGGGCGGCCGGTGACGGTGCCGGCCACGCGGTCCCAGACCAGACGGGGGCGCAGTTCGGCGAAGGCGTCCGAGGGGTAGCGGCCGGCCAGCATGTCGAGCACGGCGTCGAAGGCGGACTGCGGGAGGGTGGCGAACGGCGCGGCGCGGCGGACCAGGGTGAGCAGGTCGTCCACCGGCCAGCTGTCCAGCGCCGTCATGGCGACCAGCTGCTGGGCGAGCACGTCCAGCGGGTTGCGCGGGATGCGCAGCGCCTCGATCCGCCCGGACCGCATCCGCTCGGTGACCACGGCGGACTGGACGAGGTCCCCCCGGTACTTGGGGAAGACGACGCCGGTGGAGACGGCGCCGACCTGGTGGCCGGCCCGGCCGACCCGCTGCAGGCCGGAGGCGACCGAGGGCGGGGACTCGACCTGGACGACCAGCTCGACGGCGCCCATGTCGATGCCGAGCTCCAGGCTGGAGGTGGCGACCACGGCGGGCAGCCGGCCGGCCTTCAGCTCCTCCTCGACCAGGGCGCGCTGCTCCTTGGAGACCGAGCCGTGGTGGGCCCGGGCGATGACCGGCGGGGCGCCCTTGGCGACGCCGGACTCGGCCATCAGCTGGGCGGGGGAGTGCGCCTCGGGCAGCGGCTCGCCGGAGGCCCGCTCGTGGGCGATCTCGTTGAGCCGGTTGCAGAGCCGCTCGGCGAGGCGGCGGGAGTTGGCGAAGACGATGGTCGAGCGATGGGCCTGGACGAGGTCGACGATCCGCTCCTCGACGTGCGGCCAGATGGAGCTCTGCCGGGCCGGGTCGGCGGCCTCGCCGGGGCCGGCGGGCGCGGCGGGCAGGTCGTCCAGGTCGGGGACGGGGACGACCACCGAGAGGTCGAACTCCTTGGTGGAGGGGGGCTGGACGATGGCGGCGCCGCGCTGCGGGCTGAGGAAGCGGGCCACCTCCTCGACCGGGCGGACGGTGGCGGAGAGGCCGATCCGGCGGGCGGGTGCGTCGAGCAGCTCGTCCAGCCGCTCCAGGCTGAGGGCGAGGTGGGCGCCGCGCTTGGTGCCGGCGACGGCGTGCACCTCGTCCAGGATCACCGTGTCGATGCCGCGCAGGGCCTCCCGGGAGGCGGAGGTGAGCAGCAGGAAGAGCGACTCGGGGGTGGTGATCAGGATGTCCGGCGGGTGGCCGGCGAAGCGGCGGCGGTCGGCGGCGGGGGTGTCGCCGGAGCGGATGCCGACCTCGACCTCGGGCTCGGGCAGGCCGAGCCGGACGGCGGCCTGGCGCAGCCCGGCCAGCGGGGCGCGCAGGTTGCGCTCGACGTCGACCGCGAGGGCCTTGAGCGGCGAGATGTAGAGGATCCGGCAGCGTCGCTTGGGGTCGGCCGGGGGCGGGGTGCTGCTGAGCCGGTCCAGGGCGGAGAGGAACGCGGCGAGCGTCTTGCCGGAGCCGGTGGGGGCGACGACCAGGACGTCGGTCTGCCGCTGGATGGCGCGCCAGGCCTCGGCCTGGGCGGTGGTGGGCGCGCTGAACGCACCGGTGAACCAGGCCCGGGTGGCCGGGGCGAAGCCGGCGAGCGGGTCGGGCGGCTGGTCGGCCGGCTGCTGGTCTGGGGTGCGGGGCGCCATGCCCCCATGGTGCCGGGTGGCACTGACAACCGGGGGCGGGCGCCGGCGGGCCGGGGGCGGGTGCGGGCGGGCCGGGGGGGCGGGCCGGGGGCCTGAAACGTCTGGCGTCATTAAAAAAGGCAAAGCAGACAATTCGCTCCTATGGTGATTTCAGACCCGTGATTCCCCCGTGACCCTCGGGGCCCCTCCCGTGGACATCGGGACCGACGAGCGGAGACCGTGCGATGGCGCAGGTGCACCCGTCCGGCAGCGGTCCCGGGCACGTCCGGCGCGGCGCCCGGGGACCGGTCCGGGCGCTGCTCGCGATGCTGCTCACCGCACTGGTGGTCGGCGGCGCCGTCCCGTACGTCTCCGGGCCGGGCCGGGCCTACCTCAGCTACCTGGTGCTGGCCGAAGCGCAGGACGCGGCCGGCGCGGCCCTGGCCGGGGAGCAGACCCGGGCGGCCGGCGGGCAGGTCGTCCAGGAGTACCCGCAGATCGGGGCGGTGCTCGCGTACGCCACCGGCGGCTTCGCCGACAAGGTCCGCGCCCGGCCCGGGGTGGCCGCGGTCGGCGCCACCCGGACCGCCCCGGTGCCCGGCCCGCCGCGCCCGCTGGACGGCGCCGGGGACTTCGGCGCGGGCGCCGACCTGGCCCGCGGCGGCAGCGCGGACCGACTGGGCGGCGCCGGCAGCGCGGACGGACCTGCCCGCGGCGGCAGCGCGGACGGCCGGGACGACGCGACCGCCACCGTGCCGGACCCGGGCGAGGCCGACGCCTGGAACCTCGCCATGCTCGGCCCGGCCGGCCGGCCCGCGGGCGACGCGCCCGCCGGGCCGGGAGCCGCCCCCACCGCCACCCTGCTGACCAGCCCCGCCGCCGACCCGGGCGGCTCCTCCACCGAGGCGCTGCGCAAGGTGCTGGTCGCGGTGCTGGACTCCGGCGTCGACGACACCCACCCCGACCTGCGCGCCGCCGTCGACCCGAAGAGCTCGGCCTCCTGCGCCGACGGCCGCCCCGACGCCCGGACCGGCGCCTGGCGGCCCGACCTCGGCGTCGGCGAGAGCGGTCACGGCACCCACGTCGCCGGGATCGTCGGCGCCGCCCGGGACGGGCACGGCGTCAGCGGCGTCGCCCCCGGCGTGCGGATCGCCGCCGTCCGGCTGCTCGGCCCGCTCGGCCAGTACTACGCCGAGAACATCGTCTGCGGCATGCTCTGGGCCGCCGACCACGGGGCCAAGGCGATCAACAACAGCTACTTTGCCGACCCGTGGAAGTACAACTGCCCCGAGGACCGCGACCAGGCCGCACTGACCGCCGCCGTGGCCCGGGCCGCCGACTACGCCCGGCGCCAGGGCGCCGTGGTGGTCGCCTCGGCCGGCAACGACTCCCAGGACCTCGGCGCCGCCCGCACCGACGAGCGCAGCCCCAACGACCGGGTCTCCGGTCCGGCGCAGTCCCGGTACGTCGGCACCGAGTGCGTCCGGCTGCCCGGCGAGCTCCCCGGCGTGGTCACGGTGACCGCCGTCAACCGGGACGGCCAACCGTCCGGCTACTCCAACTACGGGCGGGGGAGGGTCTCGCTGGCCGCCCCCGGCGGGGACCCGGACGGCGGCGCCCAGGGCGCGATCGTCTCCGACTGGCCCGGCGGCCAGTACGCGGCGCTGGCCGGCACCTCGATGGCCGCGGCGCACGTCACCGGCGCGGTCGCGGTGGCGGCGGCGCTCCACCCGGACTGGGGGTCGGACCGGCTCGCGGCCCTGCTGGCCACCACCGCGTCGGCGGCCTGCCCGCCCGGCCCGTACGCCTGCGGGGACCGCCAGTACTACGGGGCCGGGACGCTCGCCCTGCCGCGCTGACCGGCTCTGCCGTCGTGGTCGCGCCGCCGTGGCCGCGCCGTCGTGGCCGGCACGGTGGCCGGGTCCGGAAAACCCGGTGACGGGCGGTACGGGGTGGGCGACGATCGGGACATGACCGTCTTCCTGACCACCGAGCGGCTGGTGCTGCGCCGCTTCACCGAGGCCGATGTCGACCACCTGGTGGAACTGGACGGCGACCCCGAGGTGATGCGCCACCTCACCGGCGGGCGGGCCACCCCGCGCGAGGTGGTGGAGCGGGAGCTGCTGCCGCTCTACTTCGAGCACTACCGGCGGTTCGGCGACCTCGGATGGTGGGCCGCCGAGGAGCGGGCGGGCGGGGCCTTCCTCGGCTGGTTCGAGTTCCGGCCGCCGGACCCGCAGGACCGGGGCGAGGTCGAGCTCGGCTACCGGCTGCGGCGCCCGGCCTGGGGGCGGGGCTACGCCACGGAGGGCGCGCGGGCGCTGATCCACCGGGGCTTCACCGGGCTCGGGGTCCAGCGGGTGGTGGCCTACACGATGGCGGTCAACGAGGGCTCGCGGCGGGTGATGGAGAAGGCCGGGCTCAGGTACGTCCGGACCTTCCAGGAGGAGTACCCCGAGCCGCTCCCCGGCAGCGAGCTGGGCGAGGTCGAGTACGCGCTGGAGGCCGCCGCCTGGCGGCCGGGCCAGGAGCCGTAGGGCTCGCCGGGCCCGGTCCGGGATACTGGTGGGCATGAGGCTGACGGAGTTCTGGCGACGGATGTACGCGCAGTTCGGCGAGGCTTACGCGGAGTCCTTCGCCTCCGATCACGTGATGAGCGAGTTGGGCGGGCGGACGGTGCGCCAGGCCCTGGAGGCGGGCTGGGAGGCCAAGGACGTCTGGCGCGTGGTCTGCGACACCCAGGGCGTGTCGGCGCTGCTGCGCTGAGCCGCCGTCCGACCGGGCCGGGCCCGCGGGCCCGGCCCGGTCGACGCTCCCGGGGCCCGGGCGGGTGTCCGGCCCCCGGACCGCATGGGTGAGACTGTGCGGGTGGAAAGCAGTGCAGAACCCCAGAATCCGGACAGGTCGCCGCAGGACGCCGAGGACGCCGAGGGGGCCGCGAGCCCGCCGCCCGCACCGGAGGCCGCCGCACCCGGCGGTCCCTCCGCGCCCGGCGGGGCGTTGGGCGCCGGAATGCCGCGCTGGCTGCCCCGCGCGATGATGCTGGCGCTGGCCATGGTCGGGCTCTTCCAGCTCGCCGACTGGGCCTTCCACCAGCTGATCGACCTCTTCGTGATGCTGCTGGTGGCCTTCTTCCTCTCGCTGGCGCTGGAGCCGGCGGTCGACCGGATGGCGGCCCGGGGCGTGCGCAGGGGCGTCGGCACCTTCCTGGTCTTCGTCGCGGTGGTGGTCGCGGTGGGCGGCTTCCTCGCCGCGCTCGGCACCCTGCTGGTCGACCAGGTCGGCAAGATCGCGGGGGACCTGCCGCACCTGCTCGACAACCTGATCCACTGGATCAACCGGACCTTCCACCAGGACCTCTCGCTCGACGAGTTGCAGAAGAAGCTGCTCAAGGACTCGGGCGCCATCGAGACCTACGCCCAGCAGGCCGCCGACAACGTCTGGGGCGTCTCCTCCACCCTGATCGGCGGGCTCTTCCAGGCCTTCACGGTCGGCCTGTTCACCTTCTACTTCACCGCCGACGGGCCCCGGGTGCGCCGGACGGTCTGCTCGCTGCTGCCGCCCGCCAAGCAGGCCGAGGTGCTGCGGGCCTGGGAGATCGCGCTCGCCAAGACCGGCGGCTACCTCTACTCGCGGGCGCTGCTCGCGGTGGCCTCGGCGCTGGCGCACTGGGTGATGTTCGCGCTGCTGGACCTGCCGTACGCGGCCGCGCTGGCGATCTGGGTGGGCGTCATGTCGCAGTTCGTGCCGACCATCGGCACCTATCTGGCGGGTGCGCTGCCGGTGCTGGTCGCACTGACGGTGGAGCCGATGGACGCGCTCTGGGTGCTGGTGTTCGTGGTGGTCTACCAGCAGATCGAGAACTACCTGCTGCACCCGAGGATCACCGCGAAGACGGTGGACGTGCACCCGGCGGTGGCGTTCGGCTCGGTGGTCGCGGGCGCCGCGCTGCTCGGCGCGGTCGGCGCGCTGATCGCCATCCCGGCGGCGGCCACCCTGCAGGGGTTCGTCGGGACCTATGTGCGCCGGTACGAGGTGGCCACCGACCCGCGGATCGACCGGGGCGCGCAGCGGCGGGCCCGACGGGAGCTGCGCCGCGAGGCGGCGCGCCGGCTGCGGCGGATGGTCGGTGCGGGTTCCGAACCGCGTTCCGGTGCAGGCCGGGGGCCGGACGACAAGGACGGGGAGAAGTAGGTCGCACGGGCCGGGCTTGAATCGAACAGATGTTCTTTGTACTCTCCGGCCAAGAGTTCTCCACGGGCCGAGCCCGGTCGGGGCCGATTGTCAGTGGGACGCGCTAGCGTCGAGGACGATGAAGCGCACAGCACAGAACCCGAGGGTGGAAGCCATGGCAGGTACGGACCGCGAGAAGGCCCTTGAGAACGCACTCGCCCAGATCGAGCGGCAGTTCGGCAAGGGCTCGGTGATGCGCCTGGGCGAGAAGGCCAACGAGCCGATCGAGGTGATCCCCACCGGATCCACCGCCCTGGACGTCGCCCTCGGCGTCGGCGGCATCCCGCGCGGCCGGGTGGTCGAGATCTACGGCCCCGAGTCCTCGGGAAAGACCACGCTGACCCTGCACCTGGCGGCCAACGCGCAGAAGGCCGGCGGCACGGTCGCGTTCGTCGACGCGGAGCACGCGCTCGACCCCGAGTACGCCAAGAAGCTCGGCGTGGACACCGACGCCCTGCTGGTCAGCCAGCCGGACACCGGTGAGCAGGCGCTCGAGATCACCGACATGCTGATCCGCTCGGGCGCGGTCGACCTGATCATCATCGACTCCGTCGCGGCGCTCGTGCCGCGTGCGGAGATCGAGGGCGAGATGGGCGACTCGCACGTCGGTCTGCAGGCCCGCCTGATGAGCCAGGCGCTGCGCAAGATCGCCGGCGCGCTGAACCAGTCGAACACCACCGCGGTGTTCATCAACCAGCTGCGCGAGAAGATCGGCGTGATGTTCGGTTCGCCGGAGACCACGACCGGTGGCCGCGCGCTGAAGTTCTACGCCTCCGTCCGCCTGGACATCCGCCGGATCGAGACCCTGAAGGACGGCACCGAGGCGGTCGGCAACCGCACCCGGGTCAAGGTGGTCAAGAACAAGGTTGCCGCGCCGTTCAAGCAGGCCGAGTTCGACATCCTCTACGGCGTCGGCATCAGCCGTGAGGGCGGCCTGATCGACATGGGTGTCGAGCACGGCTTCATCCGCAAGTCGGGTGCCTGGTACACCTACGAGGGCGACCAGCTGGGCCAGGGCAAGGAGAACGCCCGCAACTTCCTGCGCGACAACCCGCAGCTCGCCGACGAGATCGAGCGGAAGATCAAGGGCAAGCTCGGCATCGGGCCGAAGACGGAGGAGCCGGCCGAGGGCGAGGCTCCGGCGTCCGTTCCGTCCGCCGAGGCCGGCGCCAAGCCGATCACCGCGACCGCCGCCAAGACGGCCGCGGCGAAGAAGACGGCGGCGGCCGCCAAGGCCTGATCCGTTGATGCAGCACGACAGGGGACCGGGCACCGGCCCGGAGGATCCGGACGACGGCGACGACTTCGGGCCGCCGGACTGGTTCGCGGCCGTGGCCGAGCCGGAGCCCGCGCCCGCGCGTGCTCTCCCGCGCGGGGTGGAGGCGGTGGGCGACGGGCTCGGGATGGTGTCCGCGTCCGAGCTGCCCACCGGTCGGCGCCGGCGTCGTTCGGCGCTGATGGAGGAGGCGCCCCCCGGGCAGGGGGGAGAGGCGGCCGGTCACGGGGGTGCGGCCGCCTCCGCCTCCCCCGGCCTGGGGTCCGCGCGGCGGGGCCGGGCCCGGACGGGGTCCGACGACCAGGACGGCGCCGCGGTCGACGCCCCGGCCGGGCGGTCGGGGCGGAGGAGCCGAAGGGCCGCCGGCCCCGGTGGGGCCGGCCCGGCGAAGGCGGCCCGGGGAGCCGGACCGGCCGGCGCGCAGGCGTCCGCCGATCCCGAGTCGCAGGCCCGGGACATCTGCCTGCGGCTGCTCACCGGCGCGGCCAAGAGCCGTAAACAGCTGGCCGACGCGCTGCGCAAGCGGGAGATCCCGGACGAGGCCGCCGAGCAGGTCCTCAACCGGCTGGAGGAGGTCGGGCTGATCGACGACGCGGCCTTCGCCCGGGCCTGGGTCGAATCCCGGCACGCCGTCCGGGGCCTGTCCCGGCGCGCGCTCGCCCAGGAGCTGCGGACCAAGGGGGTGGCCGCCGAGCTGGTCGAGCTGGCCGTCGCGCAGCTCGACCAGGACGACGAGGCCGAGGCGGCCCGGGCCCTGGTCGAACGCAAGCTGCGGGTGACCAGGGGGCTGGAGCGACAGGCGCGGATGCGCCGACTGGTCGGCGTGCTGGCCCGGCGCGGCTACTCCGAGGGCCTGGCCTTCCGCGTCGTCCGCGAGGCCCTGGACGAGGAGGCCGCCGGATTCGGACCGTACGCCGACCTCCACGCGGACGGCTGGAGCGGAGGGGCCGGCAATGGAGAGGACGTGGACGGACCATCCGGTGACGGGTGGGAGTGACGGAGGTCCGGTGCGGGAGTTCGCCGACCCCCGGCCCAGTCTTGACCGTTTCGTAACCTGCGCTTAGCCTCGCACTCAGTGCGGGAGCACGTCGCTCACGTGTCACCAGGCCTCGGGCAGGCATGCGCGGGCCCGGTCGCGGTTGGTCCCGGCCGGTGTGCCGTGCGGGGACGGGGAGTGGGCAGGATGAGGATCGCGCTGAGCGCCGGATCGGTTGCCTCCCTGCTGGTCGTGGGCGTGCTGATCGCCGTCCTGGCCGTGACCTGGCTGATGGTCAGACGCCTGCAGGCCGCCCAGCGGCGCTCCGCCGCCGAGACCGAGCGGGCCCGGACGTGGGCCGAGGACCAGGCCGCGCAGCTGCGCGCCGAACTCGACCGGCGGGAGGAGCGGCTGTCCGAGGAGCTGCGCCGGCTGCGCGCCCAGGAGGAGGAGCTCGCCGAGCGGTCGGCGGAGGTGGAGCGGGCCCGCCGGGAGGCCGCCGAGCTGGTCGAGCGCCGGGCGCGCGCCCTGGAGCGGGCGGCCGGCCTGACCGCCGGTCAGGCGCGGGCCGAGCTCGTCCGGGCGGCCGAGTCCGAGGCCCGCCGGGAGGCCGCCGTGACCGTCCGGGAGATCGAGCGCGCGGCCAAGGAGGAGGGCGAGCAGCGTGCCCGGGGGATCGTCGCGGGGGCGATCCAGCGGTTGGCCGCCGAGCAGACCGCCGAGACGGCGGTGTCGGTGTTCCGGCTGCCCAACGAGGAGATGAAGGGCCGGATCATCGGCCGTGAGGGCCGCAACATCCGGACCTTCGAGGCCGTCACCGGGGTCAATCTGATCATCGACGACACCCCGGCCTCGGTGCAGCTGTCCTGCTTCGACCCCGTCCGCCGGGAGACCGCCCGGCTCACCCTGGAGCAGCTGGTCGAGGACGGCCGGATCCACCCGGTGCGGATCGAGCACGTCCACGAGCGCAGCCGCGAGGAGGTCGAGCGGCGCTGCGTCCGGGCCGGTGAGGACGCGCTGCTGGCCGTGCGGCTCGCCGGGATGCACCCGGAGCTGGTCCGCACCCTCGGCACGCTGCGCTACCGGGCCTCGTACGGGCAGAACGTGCTCGGGCACCTGGTGGAGTCCGCGCACCTGGCCGGGATGATGGCCGCCGAGCTGGGGGTGGACCCGGAGCCGGTGCGGCGTGCGGCGCTGCTGCACGACATCGGCAAGGCGATGACGCACGAGGTCGAGGGCAGCCACGCCGCGATCGGGGCGGAGTTCGCCCGGCGGTACGGGGAGACGGAGGACGTGGTGCACGCGATCGCGGCGCACCACGGCGAGGTGGAGCCGAAGACGGTCGAGGCGGTGCTGACCCAGGCCGCCGACGCCTGTTCGGGCGGGCGGCCGGGGGCGCGCAAGGAGTCGCTGGAGCTCTACGTCCGCCGGTTGGAGCGGCTGGAGGAGATCGCCCGGGCGCACGACGGGGTGGCCAAGGTGTACGCGATGCAGGCGGGCCGCGAGGTGCGGGTGATGGTCCGGCCGGAGGTGGTGGACGACCTCGGGGCGCAGGTGATCGCCCGCGAGGTCGCCAGGCAGGTGGCGCAGGAGCTGACCTACCCCGGTCAGATCCGGGTGACGGTGGTGCGGGAGAGCCGGGTCACCGAGGTGGCCCGCTAGGTTCGGCGGTCGGCGCGGGTTCCGGTTCGGGCTCGGGTTCGGGCTCGACGGCGGCCTCCGGTGCGCCGGCGAGCGGTACCGGGCCGCCGCGGGCCCGGTCGGCGAGCTCCTGGAGGTCCTCGGCGGCCGCGCCCTGGGTGATGCCGACCAGGTGGCCGTCAGGGCGGATCAGCAGCACGGTGTGCGGTCCGGCGCCGGGGTACTCCTCGGTGACCAGCACCTCGGCGGGCACCGGCAGCGCGGCGGCGACCTCGGCGAGTCTGGGCATCAGCCCGGCGCCCAGCCAGTGCTCGGCCGACCAGACGGCGGTGCCGGGGGCGACCAGCAGCAGCAGGAAGGTGGCGCCGAGCCGGGCGTGCAGCTGGTCGGGGGTGCCGTCGGTGGAGAGCACCGGTACGTCCGGGACGAGCACCCCGGGGGCGGTGGCGGGCAGCAGCTCGCTCAGCGTGGTGGTGGTGCGGCCGCCGCGCTGCACCGGTACCCGGCCGGGGACACCGGAGGGCGCCGCCGGGTAGGCGGGGGCGCCGCCGAAGCGGCCGGTGCCCAGCTGGCCGTCGGCGAGCATCGGGGCGTGCTTGCGGAACGAGCCGGTGAGCAGCGAGCGGCGGGTGGCCTGCCAGCCGCGCAGCGGGCGCAGCAGCGGCATGGCCTGGTCGACGGCGCGCAGCCGGGCGCCGACCGCGCCGCGCCGCTCGGCCTCGTAGCCGTCGAGCAGCGAGCCGCCGGGCTGGGGGCCGCCGGAGTGCAGGTGCCAGGCGAGGGCGAGGCGCCAGGCGAGGTTGTCGGCGTCGCGCAGCCCGTCGGCGAGGTTCTGCATGCCGAGGGCGCCGTGCAGGTGCGCGGCGTCGCCGGCGAGGAAGCAGCGGCCGCTGCGGAACCGGGCGGCGAGGCGCTGCTGGGCGGTGTGGTCGGCGGCGGCGAGCAGCTCGTAGCGGGGGAGTTCGCCGCACCAGCCGGTCAGGGCGGAGGTGACCCGGGTGAGCAGGGTGTCACCGGTGACGATGCCGGGCCAGGTGGCGTGCGGGTCGACCGTTTCGGTGGGGGCGGGCCGGCCGGGGGGCAGCCGCCAGTCGAGGCGCCAGACGCCGTCCGGCAGCGGGCGGGCGGAGGCCTCGCGGTCGCCGCGCCACGGGGGCTCGCGGTGCAGCCGGGCCTCGGTGAAGGGCAGGTCGACGCGGACGGTGGCGATGGCGTTGCGGTCCACGGCGGGGCGGCCGGGGAAGCGGATCCGCAGCAGCTTGCGGACGGCGGAGCGGGCGCCGTCGCAGCCGACCAGGTGGCTGCCGCGCCACCAGGTCTCGGTGCCGTCCTGCGGGTTGCGGGTGCGGACGCTGACGCCGTCGCGGTCCTGTTCGAGTTCGGTGACCCGGTTCAGCGGGACGAGCCTGACCAGCGGGGTGCCGGTCAGGGCGTCGCGCAGGCCGCGCTGGAGGCGGTGCTGGGGCAGGTGGAGGGCCGGGGCGTCGGCGAGGTCGATCCGCAGGACCTCCTGGCGGCGGCGCCAGATGGTGAAGGCGTCCCAGCGGGCGGAGTCCGAGACGGCCCGGGGGTAGCCGATCCGGGTCAGGAACGCGGCGGTGTCGGCGCCGAGGACGACGCTGCGGGGGCCCTCGGGGCAGAGCCCGGAGCCCTCGTCCAGGACGATGGTCGGCACCTCGTGCCGGGCGAGCGCGAGGGCCAGGGCCAGACCGACCGGTCCGGCCCCGACCACGATCACCGGGTCCATGCCGGGACCTCCGGGCATGGCCGGGCCGACGAGGGGGCGTCATATGCCGCGAGGATGGTCCCGGGTGGTGTCACGAAGAGCAATGCAACAGTTCACCTGCGTGTGCGTCAAGCAGCAGCCGATGTGCGCCGGTTCGCGCCGCGGCGGCCGCGTGCTTCGATCCACTGGGCGAGCGCGGTGAGCAGGAGGCACATCGCGATGTAGATCGGTCCGATCACCAGGACGGCGGGGATGTAGGGGAAGCCCGCGGCGTTGATCGGCTGACTGGCGATCTTCTTGCCGATGTACAGCAGCTCGGAGTAGGTGATGACGAAGCCGAGCGAGGTGTCCTTCAGGGTGACGACCAGCTGGCCGATCATCGCGGGGAGCATCGAGCGGACGGCCTGGGGCACCAGGATGGTGGTCATCACCTGGGTCTTGCGCAGGCCGATCGCGTAGGCGGCCTCGCCCTGGCCGCGCGGGACGGCGTTGACCCCGCTGCGGATGATCTCGGCCTGGACCGAGCCGTTGTACAGGGTGAGCCCGAGCACCAGGGCCCACATCGGGTCCTTGGCGAAGAACGAGTAGTAGAGCGCGACGATCAGGATCAGCAGCGGCATCGCCCGGAAGAACTGGACGAAGGAGACGGTCGCCCAGCGCACCGGCTTGTGGTCGGAGAGCTGCCCGGCCGCCAGGAGCACGCCGAGGGTGAGCGAGAGCACCGCGGCCAGCCCGAAGGCCTCCAGGGTGGACACCAGGCCGTCGAGGATCTGCTGCTGGACGGTGTTGTACTGGAACACCTCCCAGAGCTGGGCGTCGAACTGCCCGTTGTCGGCGAGGGTCGCGACGGCGTACCAGAGCAGTCCGGCGATGCCGACCAGCGAGAGCACGCCGAACAGCCGGTAGCGGGTGCGGGCGCGCGGGCCGGGGGCGTCGTACAGGACGCTGGCCGTGGCGGTACGGGTGAACAGGGAGCTCATGCGCCCGCCTCGCTTCGCTCGGCGGAGGCGGTCGCCGGGGCGCGCCGTTCCTCCGTGGTGCGTTCGGTTCGCTCGCTCATCGGGCCACCGCCAGTCGGTCTTCCAGGAAGCGGAACAGCAGGGCGACGGTGGCGCTGATCACCAGATAGGCGCAGGCCACCCAGAAGAAGATCGCGAAGATCGAGTAGCCGCGCTCGGAGAGGGTCTGCTGCACGCTGTACAGCTCGGGGACGCTGAACGCGCCGGCGATCGCCGAGTTCCTCGGCAGCGCGATGAAGACGCTGCTCATCGGCGCCAGCACGGTGCGGGCCGCCTGCGGCAGGACCACCTGGCCGAGGGTCTGGCTGAAGGTCATCCCGAGGCTGCGGGCGGCCTCCGCCTGGCCGAGCGGCACGGTGTTGATGCCGGAGCGCAGGACCTCGCAGACGAAGGAGGCGGTGTAGCTGCCGAGCGCCAGCACCGCGAAGGCGAGGTGGCTGAAGTGCACGCCGAGCGCGGGCAGTCCGAAGGCGACGGCGAAGAACAGGACGGTCAGCGGGGTGTTGCGGAAGAGCGTCACCCAGGCGGTGCCGAAGCCGCGCAGCGCCGGTATGGGGGAGACCCGGAAGGCCGCCAGTAGGGTGCCCAGCAGCAGGGCGAGCAAGGCGCTGAGCGCGCTCAGCTCGATCGTCTGCAGGAAACCGTCGCGGAACAGCGCGAAGTTGTCGTCCTCGAACAGTATGCCCATCTGGCGGCCCTCCTCTCAGAAGTGGTCAGAAATCGGTCAGGCAGGTGATCAGTAGCGGTCGAGGGCCGGCGGCTCGGGGGCCGTCGAACCGGACAGGCCGAGGGTGGCGTCGTACGCCTTCTTCCAGTCGCCGTTGTCCTGGTGCGCCTTGATGGCGTTGCTGATGGCGTCCCGCAGCACCTTGTCGTCCTTGTTCAGGCCGACGCCGTAGTTCTCCTTGGTGAACGGCTTGCCGACCACCTTGAGCTTGGGGGCGAACTTGGAGGCGTAGCCCTTGAGGATGGCGTCGTCGGTGGTGACCGCGTCGACCTCGCCGGAGAGCAGCTTCTCGACGCAGGCCGAGTAGGTGTCGAACTGGGTGATCTTCGGCGAGTACTGCTGGATGTTCTTGATCGAGGTGGACCCGGTGGCGGTGCAGACGTTCTTGCCGTTCACCGACTCCGGGCCGGTGATCGAGGTGTTGTCCGCCTTCACCAGGAAGTCCTGGCCGGCGATGAAGTACGGGCCGGCGAAGGAGACCGTCTTCTTGCGCTCGTCGTTGATGCTGTAGGTGCCGACGTAGTAGTCGATCTGGCCGTTGGAGATGGCCGGTTCGCGCTGCGAGGAGACCAGGGTCTGCCACTTGATCTGCTGCGGGGTGAAGCCGAGGTCCGCGGCGACCATCTTGGCGATCTCGATGTCGAAGCCGCTGCGGTCGCCGCTGGCGAGGTCCTCGAAGCCGAGGAACGGCTGGTCGGACTTGGCGCCGATGATCAGCTGGCCGCGCTTCTTGGCCTCGGTGAAGGCCGGCGAGTCCAGCTTGACGTCGGTCTTGACCGTGTAGGTCGGCAGCTTGGGGGCGTTGCTCGCGCTCGCGGCGGAGTCGCCGGGCGTGCCGTCCTTGCCGCAGGCGGCGGTTGCGGTGAGCGCGATGGCACAGAGCGCGACGGCGAAGGTGCGACGAGTCCTCATGAGGGTAGCTCTCCTGGGGCTGGGCCACGGGTCAACCGGGCTCTGGCGTCTTGGCGTTGCGTGCACGGATCCGGGCGGGTGGGGCCGCCCGTGATCCGATGATGCGTCAACTCGAAGGTCAGTGGTGCAGGATCTTCGAGAGGAAGTCCTTCGCGCGGTCGCTGCGCGGGGCGGTGAAGAAGGCCTCGGGGGTGTTCTGCTCGACGATCCGGCCGTCCGCCATGAAGAGCACGCGGTTGGCGGCGGAGCGGGCGAAGCCCATCTCGTGGGTGACGACGACCATCGTCATGCCCTCGGCGGCCAGCCGGCGCATGACCTCCAGCACCTCGTTGATCATCTCCGGGTCGAGCGCCGAGGTGGGCTCGTCGAAGAGCATGACCTTGGGGTTCATGGCCAGCGCCCGGGCGATCGCGACGCGCTGCTGCTGGCCGCCGGACAGCTGGGCCGGGTACTTGTCCGCCTGCGCGGCGACGCCGACCCGCTCCAGGAGCTCCCGGGCGGTCTTCACCGCCTGCTCACGGGCGATCTTGCGGACCTTGACCTGGCCGAGGACCACGTTCTCCAGCACGGTCTTGTGGGCGAACAGGTTGAAGCTCTGGAACACCATGCCGACCTCGGCCCGCAGCCTGGCCAGTTCCCGGCCCTCGGCGGGCAGCGGACGGCCGTCGATGGTGATCGTCCCGGAGTCGATGGTCTCCAGCCGGTTGATCGTCCGGCACAGCGTGGACTTGCCCGACCCGGACGGGCCGATCAGGACCACCACCTCGCCCTCGGCGATCTCCAGGTCGATGTCCTGGAGCACGTGCAGTGCCCCGAAGTGCTTGTTCACCCCGTTCAACACCACCAGCGGGGTCGACGTGGCGCTCGAGTCCTTGCTGAGGCTCGCGGTCATCGCGCCTGCTCCCTCGTGTCGGCCCGAGGGTGAACTCCCTTGGGTGGCAGTGGTGGTACGAAAGCCGGGGGCCGCAGCCGGCGGAGCCGCAGCCCCCGGTGCGGCGACCATAGGAGCCGTGACGATGCCACGTCAGCCGATCTGAGCGGAACTTGAGGATCACGATCCGGCCACACGCCGGGTGCGGACTGTTCACCGCGCGCCGTCGGGGGCACCGTGACAGCGGGCAGCCGCTCCGCCGCGCGCCGTCCCGGGGGGTTCCGGGGGATGGCCGAGCCTGGCGCCGGGCGGCCCGCTGGCCCATACTGCGCAGGACCGGGCCTGCCCGGCGGGGACCGTGAACACCGAGCGACACCCCGGGGAACTTCGGGGAGAGGAGGAACGATGAGACTGCTGCTCGTCGAGGACGACGAACGCGTCGCCGCGGCGCTGGTCGCGGTCCTGGGCCGGCACGGCTTCCAGGTCCGGCACGCCCGCAGCGGGCACGAGGCGCTCGACGCCCTGGTGCCCGACGGCAACGACCCGTACCGCGTGGTCCTGCTCGACCTCGGGCTGCCCGACCGGGACGGCTTCGAGGTGTGCAGCCGGATCCGGGCCGGCAGCGGCGTGCCCGTGATCATGGTGACCGCGCGCGCCGACATCCGCTCCCGGATCCACGGCCTCAACCTCGGTGCCGACGACTACGTCACCAAGCCCTACGACATGGGCGAGCTGCTCGCCCGCATCCACGCGGTGGCCCGGCGCGGTGCCGCGCCCGCCGCCGTCGCGGACCCCGCGCCCGACGCGGTGCCGCAGCAGCGCGGCCCGCTGGAGTCCCGCGGCATCCGGATCGACCGCGAGCGCCGCCGGGTCAGCGTGGACGGCCGCGACGTGCCGCTCACCCGCAAGGAGTTCGACCTGCTGGCGCTGCTCGCCCAGAGCCCCGGCGTGGTCTACCGGCGCGAGCAGATCTTCAGCGAGGTGTGGCGCAGCGGCTGGGAGGGCAACGGGCGCACCCTGGAGGTGCACATCGGCTCGCTGCGCACCAAGCTCGCCCTGCCCGGCCTGGTCGAGGCCGTCCGCGGGGTGGGCTACCGGCTGATCCCCGAGTCCCCGGCCGTCGCCGCGGACGCGCCCCCGGCCCGCGCGGAGCACTGACCGCACGTGCGCAACCGCCTGCTGGGCATCCTGCTCGCACTGATGCTCTGCGTCCTGGCCGCGCTCGGCCTGCCGCTGGCGGCGGCCGTCGCGGCCGCCGACCAGAGCCGGGTGGTGGTCGACCGGCTCGACGACGCGGCCCGGTTCGCCCAGGACCTCCCGATCTCGGGCGTCTCGGCCCTGGACGCCGCCCTCAAGGGCGACCTGGAGCCCGCGCCCGGCGACGTCAGCCGACGGCACGCGCTGGACGCCGAGGTGGTCCGGTACCACGAGCTCTACGGCGTGCGGATCGGCATCTTCCAGCGCGACGGCGCACCCATCGCCACCGCCCCGGCGGACTGGCGGGTCCCCGTCGGGGGCTGGGGGGCGACGGCCTTCCAGGAGGCGCTGGACGGGCGGCGCAGCCACAACCCGCCGCAGGTCTGGCCGTGGACCCCGGAGCGGGCGCTGACCATCGCGACGCCGGTGGTCCGGGACGGGGACGTGGTCGCGGTGGTGCTCAGCGAGTCGCCGACCGGCGCGATGCGCACCCGGGTGCTGCACCGCTGGCTGGTCATCGGGGCCGGGGAGGCCGCCGCGATGATCGTCGCGCTGCTGCTCGCCGTCCGGCTCACCGAGTGGGTGCTGCGCCCGGTCCGCACCCTGGACCGGGCCACCCACGACATCGCCACCGGCCGGATGAACGCCCGGGTGGCGCCCGGCGGCGGTCCGCCCGAGCTGCAGCGGCTGGCCCACTCGTTCAACGAGATGGCCGACCACGTGGTGCTCGCCCTGGACCAGCAGAAGGCCTTCGTCGCGGACGCCTCGCACCAGCTGCGCAACCCGCTGGCGGCGCTGCTGCTGCGGGTCGAGCTGCTGGGCATGGAGCTGCCGGAGGGGCACGACGAGGAGCTCGGCGGGGTCCGGGAGGAGGGCGTCCGGCTGGCCCGGGTGCTGGACGACCTGCTCGGCCTGGCCACCGCCGAGCACGCCCGCCCCGAGCCGGAGCCCACCGACCTGGCCGCGCTGACCCTGGCGCGGGTGGACGCCTGGCGGCCGGTGGCCGACCAGCGCGGCATCGAGCTGCGCTGGGACGGGCCCGCGCTGGCGCTCGGGATGGCCGACCCGATCGGCTTCGGCAGCGCGCTGGACGCGGTGCTAGACAACGCGCTCAAGTTCGGCCCGACCGGAAGCCGGGTGCGGCTGCTGGTCGCGGTGCAGCGCAAGGAGGTCGCGGTGACCGTCTCGGACGCCGGGCCCGGCCTGACCGAGGAGGAGCTGGCCCGGGCCGGCGACCGGTTCTGGCGCAGCCCGCGGCACCAGAACGTGGACGGCTCGGGCCTCGGCCTGTCGATCGCCCGCACCCTGCTGCTGGCCGGCGGCGGCTCGCTGGCCTTCGCCCCGGTGAAGCCGACCGGCCTCGCGGTGACCCTGGCGGTGCCGCGGCCCGACAAGGCCAAGCGGCTCTAGGGCAAGCGGCTCTGGGGCAAGGGCAGGCGGGGCGGCTCTGGGGCCTGCCTTAGGGCTTCACCGAGCGGTAGTAGCGCATCGCGCCCTCGTGCAGCGGGAGCGGGTCGGTGTAGACGGCGGTGCGCAGGTCGACCAGCTGGGCCGCGTGGACCTTGGCGCCGATCTGGTCGCGGCTGTCTATCACCGCCCTGGTCATGCCCTGCACCAGGTCGGTGTCCACGTCGTCCCGGGTGATCAGCAGATTGGGCACGGCGACGGTGGCGACGGCGTCCTTGGGCTCGGCGTTGGGGTAGGTGCCCTTCGGCATGGTGGCGGCCCGGTAGGCGTCGGTGCCGCCGCCCTCGATCTGGTGGACGGCCTCGGCGAGGTCGCCGAGCGGCACGATCCTGATCCTGAAGCGCTCGGAGAGGCTGGTGAGCGCCCCGGTCGGCAGCCCGCCGGACCAGAAGAAGGCGTCGATCCCGCCCTCCCGCAGCTGCTCGGTGGCCTCGCCGACGCCCAGCATGGCCGGCTGGATGTCGTGGTCGGGGTCGAGCCGGGCCGAGGCGAGCAGCCGCCTGGTCACCAGGTTCACCCCGGACAGCGACTGGCCGACGCCGACCCGCAGGCCCTTCAGGTCGGCCGTCCGGTGCACCGGCGAGTCGGCGGGGACCACCAGCTGCAGGTAGTCGTCGTAGAGCCGGGCGATCGCCCGCAGCCGGTCCTTGCCGGGCCCGGAGTACTGGGCGACGGCATCGGCGGTCGCGATCGCGAAGTCGTCCTGGCCGCTGGTCACCCGGGCCAGGTTGTCGATGGAGCCCTGCGAGTTGTCCAGCCGCAGCCGCACCCCGGGCATCGCCTTGGCGACGTGGGTCTCCAGCAGCTGCCCGTACTTGTCGTAGACCCCGCCCTGCACGCCGGTCACGAAACCCGTCGAACCGCGCGGGTAGCCGGGCGAGCGGTTGGCCGACAGCCACCAGCCGCCGAGCCCGGCCAGCACCAGGACCAGGGCCAGCACCGTCCGCCACAGCGGGCTGCGGGCGGCCGCGCGGACGGCGGCGCCGAGTCGTGGAGCGGTGGTGGGGGCCATGCAGGGATAGTGCCAGGCGCGTGCGGCGAACGGGAGGGGAGGCGGGTGGGGAAAAGGGTTTCGCGGCTGCCCGTACCCTGGTCTGGTGAGCGGTGAGAGCGGATTGAAGAGCTACAAGGTCGTCACGTACGGCTGCCAGATGAACGTCCACGACTCCGAGCGGCTGTCCGGCCTGCTGGAGGACGCCGGGTACGTGAAGGCCGGCCAGGAGGGCGACCCCGACCTGGTCGTGTTCAACACCTGCGCCGTGCGCGAGAACGCCGACAACAAGCTGTACGGCAACCTCGGCCAGCTGGCGCCGGCCAAGGGCCGCAACCAGGGCATGCAGATCGCCGTCGGCGGGTGCCTGGCGCAGAAGGACCGCGACACCATCGTCCGGAAGGCCCCCTGGGTCGACGTGGTGTTCGGCACCCACAACATCGGCCACCTGCCGGCGCTGCTGGAGCGCGCCGCGGTCGAGCGCAAGGCCCAGGTCGAGATCCTGGAGTCGCTGGAGACCTTCCCGTCGACCCTGCCCACCCGCCGCGAGTCCGCGTACGCCGCCTGGGTGGCCATCTCGGTGGGCTGCAACAACACCTGCACCTTCTGCATCGTGCCCGCGCTGCGAGGCAAGGAGGAGGACCGCCGCCCCGGCGACGTCCTCGCCGAGATCGAGGCGCTGGTCGACGAGGGCGTCATCGAGGTGACCCTGCTCGGCCAGAACGTCAACGCCTACGGCTCCGACCTGGGCGACCGCGAGGCCTTCTCCAAGCTGCTGCGCGCCGCCGGGCAGATCGAGGGCCTGGAGCGGATCCGCTTCACCTCGCCGCACCCGCGCGACTTCACCGACGACGTGATCGCCGCCATGGCCGAGACCCCGAACGTGATGCACCAGCTGCACATGCCGCTGCAGTCCGGCTCGGACACCGTGCTCAAGGCGATGCGCCGCTCGTACCGGCAGGAGCGCTTCCTCGGCATCATCCGCAAGGTCCGCGAGGCGATGCCGGACGCGGCCATCTCCACCGACATCATCGTGGGCTTCCCCGGCGAGACCGAGGAGGACTTCGAGCAGACCATGCACACGGTCCGCGAGGCCCGCTTCACCAACGCCTTCACCTTCCAGTACTCCAAGCGCCCCGGCACCCCGGCCGCCGACATGGAGAACCAGGTGCCGAAGGCCGTCGTGCAGGCCCGCTACGACCGGCTGATCGCCCTCCAGGAGGAGATCTCCTGGGAGGAGAACAAGAAGCAGGTCGGCCGCACCCTGGAGATCCTGGTCGCCGAGGGCGAGGGCAAGAAGGACGGCCAGACCGACCGGCTCTCCGGCCGCGCCCCCGACAACCGGCTGGTCCACTTCACCCGGCCGGCCGAGCCGGTGCGCCCGGGTGACCTGGTGACCGTCGAGATCACCTACGCGGCCCCGCACCACCTGCTCGCCGAGGGCCCGTCCCTCGCGGTGCGCCGCACCCGGGCCGGCGACGCCTGGGAGAAGCGCCAGGCCGCCCCGGCCGCCAAGCCGGCCGGTGTGCTGCTCGGCCTGCCGACCATCGGCGCCCCGGCGCCGCTCGCGGCCGCCCCGGCCGGCGGCTGCTGCGGCGACTGACCGCCACCGCCGCGTACCGAGGCCCGGTGGGATCCCCGATCCCGCCGGGCCGCGTTCGTTAGAGTGATCCACATGCTGGTAGCCGCCGCCGTGTGCCCCTGTCCGCCGCTGCTCGTCCCGGAGGTCGCCGCCGGTGCGGCCGCCGAGCTGGAGCCGCTGCGCCGTGCCTGCGACGAGGCGCTGGCCGCGCTGCTCGCCGCCGGACCGGAGCTGGTCGTGGTGGTCGGCACCGGCCCGGAGGCCGAGGTGTGGACCGAGGGCGGGGCCGGCTCCTTCCACCGCTACGGGGTGCCGCTGGTGGCCCGGCTGCCGTCCGGCGGGGTCGAGGGGCCGGAGCTGCCGCCCGCGCTGACGGTCGGGGCCTGGCTGCTGGAGCGGGCCGGGGCGGCGCTGCCGACGCACGCCTGCGCGGTGCCCGCCGACGCGCCCGCCGACCGGATGCTCGGGCTCGGCCAGGGGCTGGCCGGGCTGGCCGACCGGGTCGGGCTACTGGTCATGGGCGACGGCAGCGCCTGCCGCTCGGTGAAGGCGCCCGGCTACCTGGACGAGCGCGCCGAGGGCTTCGACGCGGCGCTCGCCGCCGCGCTCGGCTCGGCGGACCTGGCCGCGCTGGGCGCCCTGGACGTGGCGCTGGCCGCCGAGCTCAAGGTCGAGGGGCGGGCCCCCTGGCAGGTGCTGGCCGGTGCCGCCGAGGGGGCCGGCCTCGCGGCGCGGCTGGGCTACCAGGAGGCGCCGTACGGGGTCGGGTACCTCGTCGCGTCCTGGGGCTGACGCTCCCGCTCCTCGGCTCCCCGGGTAGGGCCCGGGCCTCAGGCGGACGGCCCCTGGCCGTTGCCCGGGGTGCCCGGGTCGATGCCGGGGGCGGGATGGGGTGCGGGGTGGGGTGCGGGGTGGGGTGCGCCGCCCTCGCCGGGGGCCTTGGGCTTGTGGGCGAACTCGTCCACCGCCCCCTTGGCCTTGCTGGCGCCGTGCTCGATCTTCTCCGAGTACTTGCCCTTGGTCGCCTTGTCGATGGCGCCGCCGGCTTTGTCCACCGCGTGCTCGATCTGGCTGCTGTGCTTGTCGGCCAGTTCGCTCGCCTTCTCCTTGAGCTCCCCGGCCTTGCCCTTGAGGTTGTCCATCAGACCCATGGTGTCCTCACCGTTCCTCTCTGTCCTCTTGCCCAACGTCCGTCGCACCCGAACAGTTCTCATCTGCGAATATCGCTCGAATCGGTCATATCGTCGCCCAGTGGGGCAGGCCCGACGGGGAGGTCACCGGCGCGGCGGCGGTTTTGCGAGACTGGTGCGGTGAGCAGCTCCACGAACGTCCAGCCCAGCGCCGCCCGGCCCCCCGTGGTCTGTGTGGTCGGCGCGACCGCCGCCGGCAAGTCCGACCTGGCCGTCGCCATCGCGCGCAGCCTCGGCGGCGAGGTGATCAACACCGACTCGATGCAGCTCTACCGGGGCATGGACATCGGCACCGCCAAACTCACCGAGGAGGAGCGCGGCGGGATCCCGCACCACCTGCTGGACGTCTGGGACGTCACCGAGGCCGCCAGTGTCGCCGAGTACCAGCGGCTCGCCCGCGCCGAGATCGACCGGCTGCTCGCGGCCGGCCGCGCCCCCGTCCTGGTCGGCGGCTCCGGGCTGTACGTCCGGGCGGCGATCGACGAGATGGACTTCCCCGGGACGGACGCGGCCGTCCGGGCCCGGCTGGAGGAGGAGCTGGCGCAGGCCGGCCCGTACGCGCTGCACCGGCGGCTGGCCGAGCTGGACCCGGCCGCCGCCGAGGCCATCCTGACCAGCAACGGACGCCGGATCGTCCGCGCGCTGGAGGTCATCGAGATCACCGGGCAGCCGTTCACCGCCAACCTGCCGAGCAACACCGCGGTGTACGAGGCGGTGCAGATCGGCGTCGCGGTGCCCCGCCCGGAGCTGGACGAGCGGATCGCCCTGCGGGTCGACCGGATGTGGGAGGCCGGGCTGTTGGCCGAGGTCCGCGAGCTGGAGAAGGCCGGCCTGCGCGAGGGCCGGACGGCCTCCCGGGCGCTCGGCTACCAGCAGGTGCTCGACCACTTCGCCGGGGAGTGCACCGAGGACGAGGCCCGCGCCGAGACCGTCCGCGCGACCAAGCGCTTCGCCCGCCGGCAGGAGTCCTGGTTCCGCCGCGACGACCGGATCCACTGGCTCTCCCGGCCGGCCGGGGCCGACCCGGCGGAGCTGCTGGCCCGCTCGCTGGAGCTGATCGGGCATCAGGAGCAGGCCCGGGCGTAAGGAGGACCGAGGGGGTTCGAGACGGGCCGTGGGCGGTATCCGGCCAATCCGGCGGTGCACCTGCGCGCGCAGGTGGGCGTGCAGGAAGAACCAGCGGTTACGGCCGGATCACGTGATGGCCACGGATCACCCGCCGACCCCGGTCAGGCCCGGAACGCCTCCCTGGACATGCCATCATCGATGCCATAAGGGTCGGTCCGTGCGGGCCGACCGTGCCCGGCCGCGAGTCCGCACTCGTGTCGAACTGTCAGGGGAGGCCGCGTGTCGACGGGTACCGGCCCCGAAACCGGGCAGCGCAGGAGCGCCACCGCAGAGGCCGACGGCCTGGACGCCTCGACCCTCCCGGACCTGCCCGTGCTGCCCGGCCTGGATGTGCCCACCTCCTACGCGGTGGCCCTCCCCGCCCTCGACACCCGCGCCCCCGCCGGCGCGGTGCACGAGCGGGAGATCCGCCCGCGCCGCCGGCTGCGCTGGTGGCAGACGCTGCCGATCGCCCTGCTGGCCACCGCCGGTTCGCTGATGTTCGCCTTCCCGCTGGCCTTCGGCTCGGGCGGGGCCGGCTCCGCGATGGTCGGGATGCTCGGCCTGCTGCTCACCGCCGCCTCGGTCGGCTGGGGAGCGATGGCCGCCCGGCACGCCGGGTACAAGTGGCCGGGCCTGCCCCGCCGGGGCTCCGGCGAGCGGGCCGGGTGGAAGGCGATCGTGATCTACACGCTGATCGCGCTGGTCGCCTGCGCGCTCGCCCTGTGGCGGGTCGTCCACCTGCGCTGACCGCGCGCCGCGGCCGGGGCCTACCGCCGGTCCGCCTGCTGGTCCGGGGCGGTGCCCCGCCGGCCGGCTCAGTACCATCGGGTGGGTGAGCGACTCCTCCCAGCAGCCCGCGGGCCTGCCCTTCCTCAAGGGCCACGGCACCGAGAACGACTTCGTCATCCTCCCCGACCCGGACGGCCGACTGGCGATCGGCCCCGCGGCCGTCGCCGCACTCTGCGACCGCCGGGCCGGGATCGGCGGTGACGGCCTGCTGCGCGTGGTGCGCGCCGCCGCCGACCCGGCCGCCGCCGCGATGGCCGACCGGGCCGAGTGGTTCATGGACTACCGCAACTCCGACGGCAGCATCGCCGAGATGTGCGGCAACGGCGTCCGGGTCTTCGCCCGGTACCTGGTCGAGGCCGGGCTGGCCAAGCCGGGCGAGGTGGCCGTGGCCACCCGGGCCGGGGTCCTGGTGGCGCGGGTCGCCGAGGACGCCGAGGACGGCACCCCCGGCCAGGTGACCGTGGACATGGGCCACGCCCGGCTGCCCGGCCCGGACGGGATCGAGGTGGCGGTCGGCGACCGGCGCTGGCCGGCCCGCAACGTCAACATGGGCAACCCGCACGCGGTGGCGTTCGTGGCGAGCCTGGACCACGCCGGCGATCTGCTGAACGCGCCGCTGACCAGCCCCGAGGGCGTCTACCCGGAGGGCGTCAACGTCGAGTTCGTGGTGGACCGCGGCCCGCGCCACGTCGCGATGCGGGTGCACGAGCGCGGCTCCGGCGAGACCCGCTCCTGCGGCACCGGCGCCTGCGCCGTCGCGGTGGCCGCCGCCCGGCGGGACGGCGCCGACCCGGCGCTGACCGGCGAGTCCGTCAGCTACACCGTGGACCTGCCGGGCGGCCGGCTGGTGATCACCGAGCACCCGGACGGCCGGGTGGAGATGACCGGTCCGGCGGTGATCGTGGCGAGCGGTGTGCTCGACCCGCGGTGGCTCGAAGCCTTCGGGCTCTGACGGCGGGCGGTTTGCCCATTTCGCGAGGCGGTGAATCCCCCCGTTCGGGTGATCCCCATGACGGACGGGGAGCAGCGCGTCGCGGAACGTGCTGTGCTCGGTAGCATGGACCACCGGGTCGGCCATCGGCTCCGGTGACCGCTGCCGGAGGTGCCGATGACCATCGAAGCCGGGCAGCCCCTGGCGGGGCAGCCGACACCCGCACGGCAGGCCGGGCCCAGGCGGCCCCTCGGCGGGCTGGGCCGGGCCGCACTCGGCCGGGCCGGCCGCGCGGCCCTGCTGGCCACCGGCCGCCCGCCGCTGCCGGACGCCATCGAACCGCTCGTCCAGGCCCACCGCCGCCACCATCCGCAGGCCGACCTCGGCCTGCTCGGCCGGGCCTACCGACTGGCCGAGGCCAGCCACCGCGGCCAGAAGCGCAAGAGCGGCGAGCCGTACATCACCCACCCGCTGGCCGTCACCATGATCCTGGCCCAACTCGGCGCCGGCACCACCACCCTGGTCGCCTCGCTGCTCCACGACACCGTCGAGGACACCGAGTTGACGCTCGATCAGGTCGGCGAGGGGTTCGGGCCCGAAGTCGCCTACCTGGTCGACGGGGTGACGAAGCTGGAGAAGGTCGACTTCGGCGCCGCCGCCGAGGCGGAGACCTTCCGCAAGATGCTGGTCGCCACCGGGGACGACGTCCGGGTGATGGTGATCAAGCTCGCCGACCGGCTGCACAACATGCGGACGATCCGGCACATGAAGCCCGCCAGCCGGGTGCGGATCGCCAAGGTCACCCGGGACGTGCTGATCCCGCTGGCCGAGCGGCTCGGCATCCAGGTGCTCAAGGCGGAGCTGGAGGACATCGTCTTCGCCACCCTGCACCCCGAGGAGTACGCCCGTACCCGGGCCCTGGTCGCCGGGCACGAGGACGGGCCGGACACCCTGCTGGAGCCCTTCGCCCGGACGCTGGCCCGCCAGCTCGCCGAGGCCGGGGTCGCCGCCGAGGTGACCGTCCGCCCCCGGCACTGCGTCTCGCTGCACCGGGTGCTGCTCAAGCGGGCCGCCGCGGCCGGTCCGGACGGGCGTCCGCAGGGCCCCCAGCCCGCCGACTTCGGGCGGCTGCTGGTCGTCGTCGAGGAGAACGCGGACTGCTACGCCGTGCTCGGTGAGCTGCACACCTGCTGGACGCCGCTGCCCGGCGAGTTCAAGGACTTCGTGGCCGCCCCCAAGTTCAACCTGTACCAGTCGCTGCACACCGCCGTGGCGCTGGACGGCGGCGCGGTGGTCGAGGTGCTGGTCCGCACCCGGCGGATGCACGAGGTGGCCGAGACCGGGGTGGTGGCCCTGGGCGACCCCCGGCAGCCCGGTGCCGACCAGGGCGCCGACGAGCTGGACCGCACCGACCCGGCCCGGCCCGGCTGGCTCAGCCGACTGCTCGAATGGCAGCAGGACACCCCCGACCCGGACGCCTTCTGGTCCGCGCTGACCGCCGACCTCTCCGGCGACCGCGAGATCACCGTCGTCACCGAGGACGGCGAAACGCTTCAGCTGCGGGCCGGGGCCAGCTGCGTGGACGCCGCGTACCTGCTCGGCGAGGACACCGGACACCGATGTATCGGCGCCCGGGTCAACGGCCGGCTCACCGCCCTGTCCACGGTGCTCCAGGACGGCGACCGGCTCGCCGTGCTCACCGAGAGCGGGCCGCGTGCCGCCGAGCCCTCCGGCCCGGCGCCCGAGTGGCTGGCGCACGCCCGCACCCCCGGGGCCCGGCTGGCCATCGAGCGCTGGCTGGCCGACCACCCGACCCGGGTGGCGGTGGTGCGCACCGGCCCGTCGGCCGGGCAGCCGGCGCCGCCCGCGCACCGGGCCGCCGAGCGCGGCGCGGCCCCCGCCACGGTGGCCGACCGGCCCGGGGCGCCGGTGCGGCTGGCCCGCTGCTGCACCCCGGTGCCGCCGGACGCGGTGAGCGGCTTCGCGATCCGCGGCGGGGTGGTGGCCGTGCACCGCGGCGGCTGCCCGGCGGGGGAGCGGATGCGGGCCGACGGGCGCGGAGTCCTGGAGGTGCACTGGCAGCCCGGGGCGGCGCCGCCGTCCGGGTACCGGGTGACGCTGCGGGCCGAGGCGCTGAACCGGCCCCGGCTGCTGGCCGACCTCACCGCGGCGATCTCGGGGGAGGGCGTCGGGATCGTCTCGGCCGAGGTCGAGCCGCCGCAGGAGCTGAGGGTCCGGCACACCTACACCGTGGAGCTGCCCGAGCCGGGCGCGCTGCCCGCCGTGATGCGGGCGATGCTCAAGGTCTCCGGGGTGTACGACGTCGGCCGCCCGCACGCCCCGGCCCCGGCGGCCGCCGCCCCGGACACGGCGGCCGAGCCCGCCCCGGAGGCGGCTTCCGAGCCCGCCGCGGCGCCCGCGGCCGGGTCGGCTCCGGCGCCCGACCCGGGAAATGGGGATGACCCGCCCGCGCCGGGCGTGCGACCATCATGGGGAATTCACGGCCGGTCCGCGGCGTTCACCGGGCACTGAGTAAAACAGCCTGGGTGCAGCCCGCGGTCCTCAGGGGTAGCTCACACCTCGCCCGAACGGTAGTCGGGGCGGCAGCTGGGCAGACTCCGGGTGCGACCGTCCGTACGGTCGCAGACAGGCCATCCGCACCAGCCAGCCAAAGGACAGAATGACCTCCACGTTCGACACCCGCGACAACGCCGAAGCCGGCCGCCGTATGGACGGCCTCCGGGCGGAAGCACTCATGGACGAGGACCTCGCGGCCATCGACGAGGACCTCGACCACCACTACGACGGCGACCAGTACGACCGCAGCGAGCGTGCCGCGCTGCGCCGTGTCGTCGGCCTCTCCACCGAGCTCGAGGACGTCACCGAGGTCGAGTACCGCCAGCTCCGCCTGGAGCGCGTGGTGCTCGTCGGCGTCTGGACGGACGGCACGGCCGAGGAGGCGGAGAACTCGCTCGCCGAGCTCGCCGCCCTCGCCGAGACGGCCGGCTCCCAGGTGCTCGACGGCGTCATCCAGCGCCGTGACAAGCCCGACGCGGCGACCTACATCGGCTCCGGCAAGGCCAAGGAGCTGCGCGACATCGTCGCCGCCACCGGCGCCGACACCGTGGTCTGCGACGGTGAGCTCACCCCGGGCCAGCTGATCCAGCTGGAGGACGTCGTCAAGGTCAAGGTCGTCGACCGGACGGCCCTGATCCTCGACATCTTCGCCCAGCACGCCAAGTCCCGTGAGGGCAAGGCGCAGGTCTCGCTCGCGCAGATGCAGTACATGCTGCCGCGCCTGCGAGGCTGGGGCCAGTCGCTCTCCCGGCAGATGGGCGGTGGCGGCTCCGGCTCCTCCGGTGGCGGTATGGCCACCCGTGGTCCCGGTGAGACGAAGATCGAGACGGACCGGCGCCGGATCCGCGAGAAGATGGCGAAGCTCCGCAAGGAGATCGCCGCGATGAAGACGGGCCGCGACACCAAGCGCCAGGAGCGCAAGCGCCACCAGGTGCCGTCCGTGGCCATCGCCGGCTACACCAACGCCGGCAAGTCCTCGCTGCTCAACCGGCTCACCGGTGCGGGCGTGCTGGTGGAGAACTCGCTGTTCGCCACCCTCGACCCGACCGTCCGCCGGGCGCAGACCCCGAGCGGCCGGGTGTACACCCTGGCCGACACCGTCGGATTCGTCCGGCACCTGCCGCACCACCTGGTCGAGGCGTTCCGCTCGACCATGGAGGAGGTCGCCGACGCGGACCTCATCCTGCACGTGGTGGACGGTTCGCACCCCGAGCCGGAGACGCAGCTGGCCGCCGTCCGCGAGGTGATCCTCTCGGTCGACGCACAGCACGTGCCCGAGGTCGTGGTGATCAACAAGGCGGACGCCGCCGACCCGCACGTCCTGCAGCGCCTGCTGCGCCGCGAGCCGCACGCCATCGTGGTGTCGGCCCGCAGCGGTCAGGGCATGGCCGAGCTGCTGAAGCTCATCGACGACGAGCTGCCGCGCCCGGCGGTCGAGCTGCAGGCCCTCGTCCCGTACACCCGCGGGGACCTGGTCTCCCGGGTGCACGCCGAGGGCGAGCTGCTCTCCACCGAGCACACCGGCGAGGGCACGCTGCTGCACGCCAAGGTGGCGGCGGAGCTGGCGGCCGAGCTGGAGCGCTACACGGTCGCGCTGACCCAGGGCTGAGCCCGGGCAGAGCTGCAACGCCTCGGGCCCCGGCCCCCCATCTCGGGGGGCCGGGGCCCGAGGCGTTGAGCGGCTACCGCACGTTCTTGCTGAAGTAGCCGAAGGCCTGCTTCGCCTGGTCCTGGAGCGAGGGGCCGGCCAGGTGCTCGGACGGGTTGCGGTTGCCGATCGAGCTGAGGCTGACCAGGTTCGGCTTGCCGTCCCGGACGATGAACCAGCCGCCGCCGGCGGCGCCGCCGGTCATGCTGCAGCCGATCACGTACATCGGCGGGCGCGCCGCGTCGAAGGAGAGCCGGCCCGGCCGGACGGCGGAGTCGCACTGGTTGAGCTCCGTGCCGTCGAACGGCCGCTCGGCGGGGTAGCCGTAGGAGGACGCCGAGGTGATCTGGTCGCGCGGGGCGTTGAACCAGATCGGGATCGAGCCGCCGACCGCCTCCTCCAGCGACGTGCCGGAGCCGTTCTCGTTCCTGACCCGGATGATCCCGTAGTCGTACTGGGCATTCGCGCCGACGCCGCTCTCCTTGAGCCAGGTCGGGGAGACCAGCGCGCGCACCGCGGTCCAGCGCCCGTACGGGGAGAGCTGCTGCTCGGTGGACGGCTTGCCGCGGACCGCCTGGCCGTCCCGGTTGTAGCCGGGGACGAAGACGAGGTTCTTCATCCAGCCGCCGCCCTTGCCGTCGTGCAGGCAGTGCGCACTCGTGTAGACCAGGTTGCTCCGGCCCGGGTTGGCCGGATCGCCGACCACCGTGCCCGAGCAGGCCGACTCGCCCTCGGGCGCGGTCATGAAGATCCTGCCGACCACCGCGGTGCCCGGGCCGTAGGGGTGCGGCACCGGTCTGGCCGCGGCGGCGGCCGGCGGCGGGTCGCGGTCGACGCCGGCAGCGGCCGTCCGGTACGAGAACTCCGGGGCCGCCCGGCCCTTGGCGCGCTCCATCCGGGCGACGGACCAGAAGCCCTGGGCCACCTCGTTGACGAAGGCGTTCTCGCCGACGAACCGCGCCCAGTCGGCGACCTTCCAGTTGGCCGGCTCCAGCTGGCCGGTGGGCAGGCCCGCGCCCGGCCGGGCGGCCGCGGGCGGCCTGGACGCGGCGCCGGAGCCGCCCGAGCCGCCCGGGCCGCAGCCGGCCGCGGCGAGCGAGAGCGCGGTGAGCGCCGCGGCACCGGCCGACACGGCCCGGCGCCGCGGCCCGCGCCGACTGGTCTTCGGCATGGTGAATCCGTCCCCGTTGGTGTGCCGGCGGCTACTGCTTCTTGGAGATCCAGTCCAGGGCCTGCCTGGCGACCGACTCCAGGTACGGGCCGCTCAGCGAGGTGTGGTCCTGGGTGCCGATCGAGGTGTTGCTGACCAGCGCCGTCCTCCCGTCCGGCATGGTGGCGAACCAGCCGCCGCCGCTGGCGCCCTGGGTCATGGTGCAGCCGATGGTGAGCATCGAGGGCCGCTTCGGGTCGAACGACAGCCGGGTCGGCCTGCCGCCGTCGCACTTGTACAGCTCCTGGCCGTCGAACGGCTTGTACAGCGGGTAGCCGATGGCCGAGACGCCGAGCTTGTCGCGGGGGGCGTCGAACCAGACCGGGACGGCCGCGCCGACCGTCTCCTCCAGGGACTTGCCGGTGTCGTTCTGGTTGTGCACCCGCATGATCGCGAAGTCGTACTGGTTGGCCGCGTCGCCCGTCCCGCCGCCCTCGACCATCCACTGCGGGGAGGTCGACACCTGGTCCGCCCACCAGGTGCCCAGCGGCGCCAGCTCGGACAGCGGGGCCTTCTTGCCGCCGCTGGAGGCACCGGAGTTGTTGTACGCGGGGACGAAGACCAGGTCCTTGAGGAAGTCGCCGCCCTTGCCCGCGTGCACGCAGTGCCCGGCCGTCCAGACCAGGTTGCTCTTCCCGGGGCGCTGCGGGTCGGTGATCACCGTGGCCGAGCAGTTGCCCCGGCCGCCCTGGGCGCTGAAGAAGACCTTCCCCGAGGGCTGCCTGGTGTACGGGCGGGCCACCGGGGTCGCCTTGACGACCGGCGGCTCGGGATCGGTCACCCCAGGGTCCTCGACCGGCTTCGTGCTGGGCGGCGCCGGCTCGGCGGGCTTGGAGTCACCCATCTTGTCCGGGTTCCAGAAGTCCTTCACCACCGGGTTGTTGAAGACGTGCTTGGACGCCCACTTGTCCCAGTCCTCGAACTTCCACTTCGTCAGGTCGTCCCAGCTCTTCGGCAGGCCCTCCAGCAGACTGGTCGGGATGCCGGAGGGCAGGGTCAGCCCGCCGATCACGCCGCCGCCCCCGGTGGTGGCGGTGGCGGCGGCCGAGGAGGGCGGCGGGGCGGCGCCGGCCCCGCCCGACGGGCCGTCCGGACCGCAGGCGCTCACGGCGAGCAGGGTCCCCGCGGCGAGGGCGGCGGCGAGGGCTGACCGGTGGATCGATGGCATGGTGTTCGCTTCCCCCTGCTGGTCCTGTGCGGTGGCGGCTCGCCGCCTTGGAGTCTCCCACTGGCCACCAGGACGGCACCGGCCGACCCCTGGTTGCACGGCCGGCCACCGGTCACCGGGTTGTGACGAGCCCTCCGCCGGGTCGGACGAGCCCTCCGCCGGGTCGGACGAGCCCTCCGCCGGGTCGGACGAGCCCTCCGCCGTGTCGTTGGAACGACAGGCCCTCCCTCCTGAGTGTTGAACAATCCCTGCTCTTCACCCGGACGAGTGAGCCGTTCTTGTGATCACCCGTCAGGGATAGGTAACCCTTACCTGACGCACCGGTGCGAGCGCCCGCCAGACCCCCTCCACCAACCGCCCGCGTCCGCACCTCCACGCGCCCCAAGGAGCAGCCTTGAGCACCGCCCTCACCGGAGCCCCGCCCGCGATCCCGGCCCGCCGCCCCGCCCCGGCCCGCCCCGCCCAGCCCGACCCGCTGCCGCACCCCGATCCGCTGCTGCACCCCGACCCCGCCGTCGCCGCCGAACAGGCCGCGACGGAGGCCCTGTTGCGCTGCTGGGCCCGCGAGACCGGTGCCACCCCCGGCCCCGACGGGCGGCTGCGGATCGCCGTCCTCGGCGGCGCCGCCCGGCTCTCCGCGCCCGTCCGCTACTGGTCGCTCGGCGGCTGGCACCGGTTCGGCCCCGCCACCCTCGCGGCCGGTGAGGGCGCCGCCGACGCCCCGGTCGACGCCGTCACCGCCGCGGCCCTGCTCGCCGCCGCGGCCGCCGACCGCCCCGACCCCGGCCAGGTCGCCGACCTCGCCGCCCGGGTCGCCGACTCCGTGGTGCGCACCGCCGACATCCTGGCCCACCGCCGCACCGCCGCCGCCCCCGGCGGGCCGGAGGGCTCGCACTTCCTCGCCGCCGAACAGTCCCTGCTGCTCGGCCACCCGCTGCACCCCACCCCCAAGAGCCGGGACGGCCTCGGCCCCGCCCAGAGCGCCGCCTACTCCCCGGAGCTCCACGGCTCCTTCCGGCTCCACTGGTACGCCGTCGACCGGGAGCTGCTCGCCGCCGGCTCCGCCGTGACCGAGAGCGCCGACCGGATCACCGCCGGACTCCTCGGCGACCCGGCCCTGCTGCCGCCCGGCACGGCCGCCCTGCCGCTGCACCCCTGGCAGGCCCGCGAACTCGCCCTGCGCCCGGCCGTCGCCGCACTGCTCGCCGACGGACTGCTGCACGACCTCGGCCCGCACGGCGAGCCGTGGCACCCCACCTCCTCGGTGCGCACCGTCTACCGGCCCGGCACCCCCTGGATGCTGAAGCTCTCGCTCGGCCTGCGGATCACCAACTCCCGCCGGGAGAACCTGCGCAAGGAGCTCCACCGCGGGCTGGAGATGCACCGGCTGCTGGAGAGCGGCCTGGCCGCCGAGTGGCGGGCCGCCCACCCCGGCTTCGACATCGTCCGCGACCCCGCCTGGATCGGCGTCGACCACCCCGCCCTCGGCGATCCCGGCGGCCTGGACACCGTGCTGCGCGCCCAGCCCTTCGGCCCCGCCGAACGCGCCCTCTGCGTCGCCGGCCTGGTCGCCGAACAGCCGCTCGGCACCGGCGACACCGTGCCCTCCCTGCTCGGCGACACACTGCGCACCCTCGCCGCCCGCTGCGGCCGCCCGCCCGCCACCGTGGCCGCCGAATGGTTCCTGCGCTACCTGGACGCCGTGGTCCTGCCCGTCCTGTGGCTTGACGGACAGGCCGGGATCGCCCTGGAGGCCCACCAGCAGAACAGCCTCGTCCTGCTCGACCGGGACGGCTGGCCGACCGGCGGGCGCTACCGCGACAACCAGGGCTACTACTACCGGCAGAGCGCCGCCGAGCGGCTCACCACCCGGCTCCCCGGCCTCGGCGCCCGAAGCGACACCTTCCTGACCGACGAGGTGATCGACCACCACTTCGCCTACTACCTCGGCATCAACCACATCCTCGGCCTGATCGGCGCCTTCGGCTCCCAGCGGCTGGCCGACGAAACCGTCCTGCTCGCCGCCCTGCGCGGCTTCCTCGGCAGCCCCCGGGTCGCCGCCACCGGATCCGCGCTGCCCGCCCTGCTGCTGGACGCGCCCACCCTGCCCTGCAAGGCCAACCTGCTCACCCGGATCAACGGCATGGACGAACTCGTCGGCCCGGTCGCCAGCCAGTCCGTCTACGTCGACATCCCCAACCCGGTGGCAGGCCGGTGACCCTGCTGCCCGACGACGCGCCCGCCCGGGCCGTACTGCCCACCGCCGCCGGCGAGTTCGCCCTGCGCCCGGTCCGGCTGCCCGCCGACCTGCCGCTGCTCACCGCCTGGATGAACGACCCCGAGGTCGCCGCCTACTGGGAGCTCGACGGCCCGCCCGCCACCACCGAACGCCACCTGCGCGCCCAACTCGACGGCGAGGACCGAAGCCTGCCCCTGATCGGACTGCTCGACGGCACCCCGATGAGCTACTGGGAGGTCTACCGGGCCGACCTCGACCCGCTCGCCCGCCACTACCCGGCCCGGCCGCACGACACCGGAGTGCACCTGCTGCTCGGCCCCGCCGCCGCCCGCGGCCGAGGCCTCGGCGCGACCCTGCTCGACGCCCTCGCCGCCGACATCCTCCGGACCAGGCCCCGCTGCGAACGGGTGGTCGGCGAACCCGACGTCCGCAACCGCCGCTCGGTCCGCGCCTTCGAACGGGCCGGCTTCGCCCGCGCCGCCGAACTCGACCTGCCCGACAAACGCGCCGCCCTGATGATCCGCGAGCGCCCTCCCCACTCCTCCTAGGACACCCCCGACCTCATGGAACCCCCTCAGCCGGACACCCTCCAGCCTGGGCCGTACGACCTGCTCGGCGTCGGCATCGGCCCGTTCAACCTGTCGCTCGCCGCGCTCGCCGAGCCCGTACCCGGCCTGCGCACGCTCTTCTGCGACCAGCGCCCGGAGTTCCGCTGGCACCCCGGGATGCTGGTCGACGGAGCCCGGATGCAGGTGCCGTTCCTCGCCGACCTGGTCTCACTGGCCGACCCCACCAATCCCTGGTCCTTCCTCAACTACCTGCGCGAGCAGGACCGGCTCTTCCCGTTCTACTTCGCCGAGCGCTTCCAACTCGCCCGCCGGGAGTACGACCACTACTGCCGCTGGGCCGCCGAACGCCTCGCCAACTGCCGCTTCGCCACCGAGGTCACCGCCCTGCACTGGGACGGCACGCTGTACCGGGCCGAACTGCGGGACACCGCGAGCGGGCGCGGCCGCACCGTCTACGCCCGCAACCTGGTCCTCGGCGTCGGCACCCGGCCCGTCCGGCCCGAGGCCTTCGCCGCCCTCGACGGCCATCCGCGGGCCTTCCACAGCGCCGACTACCTCGACCGCCGCGAGGCCCTCGACGGCGCCGGCGACATCACCGTGATCGGCAGCGGACAGTCCGGCGCCGAGGTGTTCCTCGACCTGCTGCGCCGCCGTGCCGGGGACGGCGCCCGGCTGCGCTGGCTCACCCGCACCCGGGCCCTCGCCCCCATGGAGTACTCCAAGCTCGGCCTGGAGCACTTCACCCCCGACTACACCCGCTACTTCCACGGCCTGCCCGCCGGCGTCCGGGACACCCTGGTCGAGGCCCAGTGGCAGCTGCACAAGGCCGCCAGCGCCGAGACCCTCGCCGAGATCCACGACCACCTGTACGAGCGGACCATCGGTCTGCCGATCGACACCGTCCCGGTCGAGATCACCCCCGGCACCGCCGTCACCGAGGCCCGGCCCGGTCCCTGCGGCGGCCTCGAACTGCGCTGCCGGCACACCGACTCCGGCGCCGAGCACGTGCTGCGCACCGATGCCGTGGTGCTCGCCACCGGGTACCGCGCCGCCCGCCCGGCCGCCCTGGAGCCGCTCGCCCACCTGATCGACTGGGACGAGGCCGGCCGCTATCGGGTCGACCTCGAACACCGTGTCGCGACCCTCCCCGAACTGACCGGCGGCCTGTACGTTCAGAACGCCGAACTGCACACCCACGGCGTCGGCACGCCCGACCTGGGTCTCGGCGCCCATCGTGCCGCCGTGATCCTCAACGCCGTGGCCGGCCGGACCGTCCACCGGCTGCCCGCCCGCACCGCCTGGACCGGCTTCGCGCCACCGGTGTCACCCGCCGGGGCCGCCGGTCCGACCGCCACCGCCCAGACCACCGCCTCCGCCGCTGCCCAGACCACCGCCTCCGCCGACTCCACCGTCCCCGCCGTTCCGCGACCCCAGGAGTGGACCCGTGCCGCAACCGCCGGCCGCTGAACCGCCGCTGTACCTGCCCCCGCAGCTCGCCCCCGGGCACTGGCAGCGCGCGAGCCGGGCACTGCTGGCCAAGATGCTCGGCGAGTTCGCCTACGAGGAGCTGATCACACCCGCCCCGGGCGACCGCGAGGGCGCCTACCTGCTCCGGCTGCCCGAGGCCGAGTACCGCTTCACCGCGCGCCGCGGCGCGTACGACGGCTGGCAGGTCGACCCCGCCTCGCTGCAGTGCCGCAACCCCGAGGGCCTCGACCCGCTGCGCTTCCTCCAGTACGCCCGGCACACCCTCGGCCTGCGCGGCGACACCACCGGCCACCTGATCCGCGAACTCACCGCCACCCTGATCGCCGACGCCCACCAGCTCGCCACCGCCCCCACCGCCGCCGAACTCGCCGACCTCGACCACGCCGAGCTGGAGGGCCGACAGACCGGCCACCCCTGGATCGTCCCCAACAAGGGCCGGATCGGCTTCTCCGCCACCGACGCCGCCCGCTGGGCCCCCGAGGCCCGCACCCCGCAGCCGCTGCCCTGGATCGCCGTCCACCGGCGCCTCGCCCAGTACCGGGGCGTCCCCGACCTCGCCGAGCCCGAGCAGCTCTACGCCCGCGAACTCGACGACCCCGACGCCCTGCGCGCCGCCCTCGGCCCGGACGCCGACGACTACCTGCTGCTGCCCGTCCACCCCTGGCAGTGGGACGAGACCGTCGTCCCGCTGTTCGCCCCGTGGATCGCCGGCGGCGAGATCGTCCCGCTGCCCTCCGACGGCGACCTGCGGCTGCCCCAGCAGTCCATCCGCTCCTTCTTCAACCTCAGCCGGCCCGAGCGCTGCACCGTCAAACTGCCGCTCGCCATCCTCAACACCCTGGTCTGGCGCGGCCTGCCCACCGAGCGCACGCTGGCCGCCCCCGCCGTCACCGCCTGGATCCACGGGCTGCGCCAGGCGGACGCCTTCCTGCGCGACGACTGCCGGGTGATCCTGCTCGGCGAGATCGCCTCCGTCACCGTCGACCACCCGCTCTACCGCGAACTGCCCGAGGCGCCCTACCAGTACAAGGAGCTGCTCGGCGCGATCTGGCGCGAACCGCTCGGCCCGCGCCTGGACCGCGGCGAACGCGCCCGCACCCTGGCCGCCCTGCTCCAGACCGGCTCCGACGGCCGCGCGCTCGCCGCCGAACTGATCACCCGCTCCGGGCTCACCCCCGCCGCGTGGACGACCCGGCTGTTCGCCGCGATGCTCCCGCCGCTGCTGCACTTCCTCTACCGCTACGGACTGGTCTTCTCCCCGCACGGCGAGAACGCCATCCTGGTCTTCGACCAGCACGACACCCCGGCCCGGCTCGCGGTCAAGGACTTCGTCGACGACGTCAACCTCAGCGACCAGGACCTGCCCGAGCTGCGCGACCTGCCCGCCGAGGTCGGCGAGGTCCTGCTGCGCGAGGACCCGCAGGGCCTCTGCCAGTTCCTCCACTCCGGCCTGTTCATCGGGGTCTACCGCTACCTCGCCCCGCTGCTCGAAGCGCAGACCGGTCTGCCCGAGGCCGAGTTCTGGGCCCTGCTGCGCGCCGAGGTGCTGCGCTACCAGCAGCGGTTCCCCGAGCTGCGCGAGCGCTTCGAGCTCTTCGACCTGTTCCCGCCCCGGATCGACCGGCTCTGCCTCAACCGCAACCGGCTGCTCCTGGACGGCTACGGCGACCGCCCGCACCGCCCGCACGCCGCCCGGCACGGCACCGTCCCCAACGCGCTGGCGCCCCGGGGCGCGGACGTGCTGCCCGGGCAACGGGATCGGATTGTCACCCCCGCCCCGTAGGCTGGGAGGGTCATGACGAACGACTCCGAATCCCAGCTCCCCGCCGACGCCGCCGAGGACTCCGAGGAGGCTCCCGAGGCCTCCGAGGCCGAGGTCGCCGCCGTCCCGCGGGCCCGTATCCCCGAGCTGCTGCACGCCGCGGTGGCGGCCGTCGGCGGCGTGGAGCGGCCCGGCCAGGTCCGCATGTCCGAGGCCGTGGCCGACGCCGTAGACAGCGGCGAGCACCTGCTGGTGCAGGCCGGCACCGGTACCGGCAAGTCCCTCGCGTACCTGGTGCCGGCCCTCGCCCACGGCGACCGCGTGGTGATCGCCACGGCCACCCTGGCCCTGCAACGCCAGCTGGTGGAGCGGGACTTGCCGCGCACCGTCGAGGCGCTGCACCCGGTGCTGCGCCGCCGCCCGCTGTTCGCGATGCTCAAGGGCCGCTCCAACTACCTCTGTCTGCACCGGGCCAACGAGGGCACCCCGAGCGACGAGGGCGAGGGCCTGTTCGACCCGGTGGACGCCCTCGGCGGCCCCACCGGCAAGCTCGGACAGGACGTCCTGCGGCTGCGCGACTGGGCGGACGAGACGGAGACCGGGGACCGCGACGACCTCACCCCCGGCGTATCCGACAAGGCCTGGGCGCAGCTCGCGGTGACGTCCAAGGAGTGCCTCGGCGCCACCCGCTGCGCGTACGGCCAGGAGTGCTTCGCCGAGAAGGCGCGCGAGCGGGCCAAGCTGGCGGACGTCGTGGTCACCAACCACGCCATGCTGGCGATCGACGCGATCGAGGGCGCACCGGTGCTGCCCGAGCACGGCCTGCTGATCGTCGACGAGGCGCACGAGCTGGTCAACCGGGTCACCGGCGCGGCCACCGCCGAGCTGACGGTGGGCGCGGTCAACCGGGCGGTGAAGCGGGCGGCCCGGCTGGCCAACGAGAAGGCCGTGGACGCCCTCCAGGCGGCCGCCGAGAACTTCCACGGCCTGATGGAGACGGCCCAGCCCGGCCGGGTCGAGGAGCTGCCCGAGTACCTGGCGTACGCGGTCACCGCGATCCGGGACGCCAGCCGACAGGTGATCACCTCGCTCGGCGAGACGCGGGACAAGGCGCTCAGCGACGAGGACGCGGTGCGCAAGCAGGCGATGGCCTCCGCGGAGACGCTGCACGAGACGGCCGAGCGGCTGCTCGGGGACTCCGAGTACGACGTGGTCTGGATCGAGCGCAGCGACCGCTTCGGGATGGGCACCGCCTCGCTGCGGGTCGCCCCGCTGAGCGTGTCCGGGCTGCTGCGGGAGGGCCTGTACAAGGAGCGCTCGGTGGTGCTCACCTCGGCCACGCTCAAGCTCGGCGGGGACTTCACCGGCGTCGCCGCCTCGGTCGGCCTGCCCTCGGAGGCCAGGCTGCCGGACGAGCGGGGGCCGGCCGACGCACCCGAGTCGGCCTTCGGGGAGGACCCGGTGCCGCACTGGAGGGGCATCGACGTCGGCTCGCCGTTCAAGTACCCCAAGCAGGGGATCCTCTACGTCGCCCGGCACCTGACCGACCCGGGGCGCGACCCCGAGCGGCCCGACATGCTGGACGAGCTGGCGGAGCTGATCGGCGCGGCCGGCGGCCGGACGCTGGGCCTGTTCTCCTCGATGCGCGGCGCCCAGACGGCCGCCGAGGCGATGCGCGAGCGGCTCGACAACCGGATCCTGCTCCAGGGGGAGGACACCCTGGGCGAGTTGATCCGCGACTTCGCCTCGGACGCCACCACCTGCCTGTTCGGCACGCTCTCGCTCTGGCAGGGCGTGGACGTGCCCGGTTCGGCCTGCCAGCTGGTGGTGATGGACCGGATCCCGTTCCCGCGTCCGGACGATCCGCTGATGAGCGCCCGGCAGAAGGACGTCGAGCAGCGCGGCGGGAACGGCTTCATGGCCGTCGCGGCCACCCATGCCGCGCTGCTGCTGGCGCAGGGCGCAGGCCGGCTGGTCCGGGCGGCGGACGACCGGGGCGTGGTGGCGGTGCTCGACCCGCGGGTCGAGACCAAGCGCTACGGGAGCTTCTTCCGCTCCTCGATGCCGGAGTTCTGGTACACCACCGACCGCAACCAGGTGCGCCGCTCGCTGGCGGCGATCGACGCCTCGGCGGAGCCGGTCCGGCCGGTGTCGAAGCGGGGCTGAGACGCCGGAGGGGCTCCGCGCGGTGTGCGTGGAGCCCCTTCCCGTGAGTGTGTGCCGCGTGCGCGCGGCCGGCGCCGGCGGGTGGTCAGAGCCGGCGCAGCACCGCCACGACCTTGCCCAGGATGGTCGCGTTGTCGCCGTTGATCGGCTCGTAGGCCGGGTTGTGCGGCATCAGCCAGATCCGGCCGTCCTCGCGCTTGAGGCGCTTCACGGTGGCCTCGCCGTCGATCATCGCGGCCACGATGTCACCGTTCTCGGCGACCGGCTGGCGGCGGACGGTGACCCAGTCGCCGTCGCAGATGGCCGCCTCGATCATCGAGTCCCCGCGCACGGTCAGCGCGAACAGCTCGCCCTCGCCGACCAGCTGGCGCGGCAGCGGGAAGACGTCCTCGACCGTCTGCTCGGCCAGGATCGGCCCGCCCGCGGCGATCCGGCCGACCAGCGGGACGTACGAGGTGGACGGCCGACCGGCCGTCTCGGCGGTGTTCGGGCGGGCCACCTCGACGCCGCGCACCTCGTAGGCGCGGGGGCGGTGCGGGTCGCGGCGCAGGAACCCCTTGCGCTCCAGGGCCATCAGCTGGTGGGCGACCGAGGAGGTACTGGAGAGGCCGACGGCCTGGCCGATCTCACGCATGGACGGCGGGTAGCCCCGGCGCTGGACGGAGTCCCGGATGACCTCGATCACCCGGCGCTGGCGCTCGGTCAGCCCGGCCTCGTCGGTGCGGATGCCGGGGGGGCGGCCCGGCATCGAACGGGTGGGAGCGGGGTGCCCGTCGTCCAGGACGGGGGCATGCTCGATCGGCTGGTCGGGAACCCGGCTCGGGCTGGAAACGGCCGGGCCGGAGAGGCGGTGGTCTTCGCTACGGTCCATGCTGATGTCCACGCTCTGCTGATTCGTGGTGCGCTGCCCCACCTTGAGCTGGGAGTGCTCCTGCACCGGGATGGTGTTGCTTTCGATCGTGTTCACGGCGGCCCCTCTCGACGGCTGTCCTCTCCCCTTTTCCAGCCCAACGGCACCTCCTATCGAAAGGTTGCGCCAAACACACGTTCGAGTGAATTATTCGGGAGTTGGCTGACTCGATCAAGGCTTTGCTGTACATCGATTAAATGTTCGACCGAAAGTCGGCTCCGGCAGTCTAATCGGCGCCGACACGCCAGGGGTGTCACCTCCCCCGAAGACCTAGATGTAGTGGCTACAGTCCACATCGTGCCCAGTACTAGTGGTCACGTCGCATGATCAGCTTGCCGAGGCCGGGTCGACATCGCGTAGACTCGACTAGTCCGCACGTTCCGCCCGGGAGGGATCTTTCAGGTGCACTGCCCCTTCTGCCGGCATTCCGACAGCCGCGTCGTCGACAGCCGGACCACCGAGGACGGCGGCTCGATCCGCCGTCGCCGGCAGTGTCCGGACTGCGGCCGCCGCTTCACCACGGTGGAGACGGCCGCGCTGATGGTCATCAAGCGCAGCGGCGTCACCGAACCCTTCTCCCGGGAGAAGGTCATCTCCGGAGTCCGCAAGGCCTGCCAGGGCCGCCCGGTCACCGAGGACGCGCTGGCCCAGCTCGGCCAGCGGGTCGAGGAGTGCGTGCGGGCCACCGGCAAGTCCGAGCTCACCACCCACGACGTGGGGCTGGCCATACTCGGACCGCTCAAGGATCTCGACGTCGTCGCGTTCCTGCGCTTCGCCAGCGTGTACCAGGCGTACGACGGACTGGAAGACTTCGAGGCCGCCATCGCGGAGCTCCGCGCCGAACGGCCCGTCCCCGAGGCGGACGGCACCTGCGTGCCGGTTCCCGCCGCCGCGCCCTAGGAGGCCCGGCGCAGTACCAGCGGCCCCCAGGGGCTGCCAGCCACACCGGCCCCACGGGGCCGAAGCATGCCCGGAAACGGGGCACAGAACACCACAAACCGTGTGGATACAGGCAGGTCGTCGCCTGTCCGCACACCGGAAGACGAACCAGCGGTGCCCGGACTTTTCGGGGCACTTTGGGCGTTTGCCCAGGAGGAGGAGCGAGAAGTGACAGACACCACGAGCGGTTCCGCACGCGGGTCGAAGTCCGACAAGGCCGCGACCAAGGGAGCCGGCAAGGCCCCCAAGGGCGGTCTGCGGATCGAGCGCATCTACACCACCCCTGGCGTCCACCCCTATGACGAGGTCCGCTGGGAGCGTCGCGACGTCGTCATGACCAACTGGCGCGACGGCTCGATCAACTTCGAGCAGCGCGGCGTCGAGTTCCCCGACTCGTGGTCGGTCAACGCGGTCAACATCGTCACGTCCAAGTACTTCCGCGGCGCGGTCGGCACCCCGCAGCGCGAGTGGAGCCTCAAGCAGATCATCGACCGCGTGGTGCTCACCTACCGCGCCGCCGGCGAGAAGAACGGCTACTTCGCCACCCCCGGTGACGCCGAGGTCTTCGAGCACGAGCTGACCCACGCCCTCCTCCACCAGGTGTTCAGCTTCAACTCGCCGGTCTGGTTCAACGTCGGCACCAAGCAGCCCCAGCAGGTCAGCGCCTGCTTCATCCTGGCCGTCGACGACTCCATGGAGTCGATCCTCGACTGGTACAAGGAAGAGGGCATGATCTTCAAGGGCGGCTCCGGCGCCGGCCTCAACCTCTCCCGGATCCGCTCCTCCAAGGAGCTGCTCTCCTCCGGCGGCAACGCCTCCGGCCCGGTCTCCTTCATGCGCGGCGCGGACGCCTCCGCCGGCACCATCAAGTCCGGTGGCGCCACCCGCCGCGCGGCCAAGATGGTCGTGCTGGACGTCGACCACCCCGACGTCGAGGCCTTCATCGAGACCAAGGTGAAGGAGGAGGAGAAGATCCGCGCCCTGCGCGACGCGGGCTTCGACATGGACCTCGGCGGGGACGACATCACCTCCGTCCAGTACCAGAACGCCAACAACTCGGTCCGCGTCAACGACGAGTTCATGACCGCCGTCGAGAACGGCACGGAGTTCGGCCTGCGCGCCCGGATGACCGGCGAGGTCATCGAGACCGTCGACGCGAAGAAGCTCTTCCGCAAGATGGCCGAGGCGGCCTGGGCCTGTGCGGACCCGGGCATCCAGTACGACTCCACCATCAACCACTGGCACACCTGCCCGGAGTCCGGCCGCATCAACGCGTCCAACCCCTGCTCCGAGTACATGCACCTGGACAACTCCAGCTGCAACCTCGCCTCGCTGAACCTGATGAAGTTCCTGCGCGACGACGACTCCTTCGACGCCGAGCGCTTCGCCAAGGTCGTCGAGCTGGTCATCACCGCGATGGACATCTCGATCTGCTTCGCCGACTTCCCGACCGAGAAGATCGGTGAGACCACCCGCGCCTTCCGCCAGCTCGGCATCGGCTACGCCAACCTCGGCGCCCTGCTGATGGCCACCGGCCACGCCTACGACAGCGAGGGCGGCCGCGCCCTGGCCGGTGCCATCACCTCGCTGATGACCGGCACCGCCTACCGCCGCGGCGCCGAACTCGCCGGTGTGGTCGGCCCGTACGACGGCTACGCCCGCAACGCGGCCCCGCACCAGCGGGTCATGCGCCAGCACGCGGACGCCTCCCGGTCGGCCGTCGCGGTCGACGAGCTGGACGCCCCCGTGTGGGCCGCCGCCACCGAGACCTGGGGCGACGTGCTCCGCATCGGCGCGGAGAACGGTTTCCGCAACGCGCAGGCCTCGGTGCTCGCGCCGACCGGCACCATCGGCCTGATGATGGACTGCGACACCACCGGCGTCGAGCCCGACCTGGCGCTGGTCAAGTTCAAGAAGCTCGTCGGCGGCGGCTCGATGCAGATCGTCAACGGCACCGTCCCGCGCGCGCTGAAGCGCCTCGGCTACCAGGCCGAGCAGATCGAGGCGATCGTCGCCCACATCGCCGAGCACGGCAACGTGGTGGACGCGCCCGGTCTCAAGAGCGCGCACTACGAGGTCTTCGACTGCGCGATGGGCGAGCGGGTCATCTCGGCCATGGGCCACGTGCGGATGATGGCGGCGATCCAGCCCTGGATCTCCGGCGCCATCTCCAAGACGGTGAACATGCCGGAGGCCGCCACCGTCGAGGAGATCGAGGAGATCTACTTCGAGGCCTGGAAGCTCGGGGTCAAGGCCCTCGCCATCTACCGCGACAACTGCAAGGTCGGTCAGCCGCTCTCGGCGAAGACCAAGGCCGCGGAGGCCAAGGCGGAGTCCGCCCCGGCGGCGGTCGAGAAGGTCGTCGAGTACCGCCCCGTCCGCAAGCGCCTGCCCAAGGGCCGCCCGGGCATCACCACCTCCTTCGCGGTCGGTGGCGCCGAGGGCTACATGACGGCCAACTCCTACCCGGACGACGGCCTCGGCGAGGTCTTCCTGAAGATGTCCAAGCAGGGCTCGACCCTCGCGGGCATGATGGACGCCTTCTCCATCGCCGTCTCGGTCGGCCTCCAGTACGGCGTGCCGCTGGAGACGTACGTCTCGAAGTTCACCAACATGCGCTTCGAGCCGGCCGGTCTGACCGACGACCCGGACGTGCGGATGGCGCAGTCGATCGTCGACTACATCTTCCGCCGCCTGGCGCTGGACTTCCTGCCGTTCGAGACCCGCTCCGCGCTGGGCATCCACTCCGTCGAGGAGCGCCAGCGCCACCTGGAGACGGGCTCCTACGAGCCGCTGGAGGCCGAGGAGGAGCTGGACACCGAGTCCCTCGCCCAGTCCGCCCCGCGCGCGGCCGCGGCCGCCGCTCCGGCGGCCCCGGCCAAGCCCGCCGCGGTCGAGGCCCCCAAGGCGGCCCCGGCGCAGGCCCACAACTCGACGGAGCTGCTGGAGATCCAGCTCGGCCTCAACGCCGACGCTCCGCTCTGCTTCTCCTGCGGCACCAAGATGCGCCGCGCCGGCAGCTGCTACCTCTGCGAGGGCTGCGGCTCCACCAGCGGCTGCAGCTGACCGGGCCCGGCCCAGGCCTTCGCCTGGTGAGGTGACCGGCCGTTGAGGCGGGGCGAGGACTTCGTGTCCTCGCCCCGCCTCTTTTGCGTGCCCGTCGTTCGTGTGCGCGGGGGCGGCTTCGGCGTCGGAGTTTGTCAACCAGGGTTGACAGCTGGAGGGGTGTCAACCTAAGTTGACACCATGAGCGACAGCGGAGAACTCGCGGCGGCGGCGAGCAGCCGTGACCCCGCGGTGGGACTTCGGGCGGTCCGTGCGCTGCGCGACCTGGCGGACCGGTTGGAGGGTCTGCAGGTGGGCAGCGCCCGTGCGCAGGGCTGGTCCTGGCAGGACATCGCGGTCTGCCTCGGGGTGACCCGGCAGGCGGTGCACAAGAAGTACGCCCGGCGCGGTTCCGGCGGGGGATCCAGCGGGGATTCCGGCGGCGGTTCCGGCAGGGGTTCCGGTGGCGACGAGAGCGGAGGCTGAGTGATGTTCGAGCGATTCACCGAGTCGGCACGGCGGGTGGTGGGCCGGGCGCGACAGGAGGCGGGGGAACTTCAGCACGGGTACGTCGGCACGGAGCACCTGCTGCTGGCGATCCTGGCCGAGCCGGAGGACCCGGCGGCCGCAGTGCTGATCGGGGCCGGGCTGGATCACGAGACCGCGCAGCGGGCGGTGCGGCGGCTGCTGGGGGCGGGGGACGACGCCCAGGCGCTGGCTGCGATCGGGGTGGATCTGGACGCCGTTCGGGAGGCGGTGGAGTCGGTGTTCGGGGAGGGGGCGTTGGATGCGCCGGCGGAGGAGTCGCAGGGGCGCGGCTGGTTCCGGTCGGAGTCCAAGGGGCGGCGCGGTCCGTTCACGGCCCGGGCGAAGAAGACGCTGGAGCTGTCACTGCGGGAGTCGCTGCGGCTGAAGTCGGGCCACATCGCGGTCGGGCACCTGCTGCTCGGGCTGATGCGGGAGGGGGACGGCCTCGGCGCCAGGGTGATCGCCGATCACGGGCTGGATGCGGCGGCCGTGCGGCGGGCGGTGGAGGCGCGGTTGGGGTGACCGGGTGCGGGGCGGAGGCGGCGTGATCAAGGTGCGGGGGCGGGGTCGCGGTTCGGTGTACACAGCGTGAATGAACGAGACTGACCGTCAACTGCCCAGTTGAGGACACATTCTCAATAGATATGATCTGCCGATTGCGTGAACCGATCAGCCGCCCGGAGACGTTTCATCACGTCGGCCGGGCGGTGGCGCATTCGCCCGTCCGCTGTCGGCGCCAGCCCCGTCGACGCCCGCCGCCGTTGCCGAGGACCGCACCGATGAGAGAACGCACCAGCCCCGATGGCGCGGCGCCCCGGCGGCCCGCCGCGCGTACCGCGGCCCTGACCGCGGGGGCCGTCCTGCTGGCGGCGGTCGCCGCGCCGGTGGGCGTCCGGCGGGCGCTGGCGGCCCATCAGCCGCTCACCGTCGCCGCCGTGTGCGCGGTCGCGGTGCTCTGGCTGATCGCGGTCGGCCTCGCGGCGACCGGTGCCGAGCGCTCCCGTCGGCTGGCGGCCGACCTGGCCGGGCAGCAGGGCGAGACCATGGCGGGCCTGGTGGCGGTCGACGCGGCCCGGAACGCCCAGGCGGCGGCCCGCGCCGATGCCGTCGCCGCGCGGGCCGAGCGGGACGCCGCCCGGGAGGAGCTGATCCGGGCGGGCGCCGATGTGGCGACCGCCCACGCCGAACTGGCCCGGCTCCGGTCGGCGGCCGAGGAGGAGCAGGCCGCGCGCGCCACACTGGACCGGCTCGCCGCCGAGATCCTGCCCGAGGTGGTGAAGAGGCTCCGCGACGGCGCGTCCGTGGACAGCGCGCTCACCGGGCACCGTACGCACCCCCAGTACGCGCTGCTGCGCGTCGTCGCCGAGGAGGTCGGGAAGGGCGAGCGGCTGCGGGCCGCCGCCCTCGCGGTCTGCGCGACCGCCGCCGGCCGCGTCCAGGCGCTGGCCACCAGCATGCACGCCGAGCTGCGCGAGATGCAGCACCGGCACGACGAGGAGGTGCTGGGCGACCTGCTGCGCCTGGACCACTCGACCGCGCAGGCGGGCCGGATGGCCGACGGCATCGCGGTGCTCACCGGCGCCCGCTCGGGGCGGCGCTGGGCGAAGCCGATCGCGGTGGAGTCGGTGCTGCGCGGTGCGCTCGGCCGGATCGGCGCCTACCAGCGGGTCCGGTTGCACAACGCCAGCACCGCGGCCGTCGCCGGGTTCGCCGCCGAGGGCGTGATGCACGCGCTCGCCGAACTCCTGGACAACGCGACCAACTTCTCCGCCCCGCCGGCCGAGGTGCACGTCTACGTCGAGGAGGTGTCGGCCGGGCTGGTGGTCACCGTCGAGGACAGCGGGCTCGGCCTGAGCGACAGTTGGCTGCGGCGGGCCGAACGGGCCGTGTGCGCGGAGCCGTTGGACCTCACCACGCTCGCGGCCGGTACCCGGCTCGGTCTGGCGGTGGTCGGTTCGCTGGCCCGCAAGTACGGTCTGCAGATCTCCTTCCGGCCGTCGGCGCGCGGTGGTACCGGGGTGGTGATGCTGATCCCGCAGCAGCTGGTCACCCACGCCGCTCCGGAGCCGGCGGCGGCGCCCGTCGAGACGGCCGCGCCGGTGCGACCGGTGCTCGCTCCGGCGGTCACGCCGCCCGCCGCGGTGGCCGTTCCCGCGTCGGCACCCGCGTCGGCATCCGCGCCCGCGTCCGCGCCCGTCCCGGTCACCGAGAGCGGACTGCCGCAGCGCCGCCGTGGGCAGACGCTCGCGGCGACCGCCCCGGTCGCGGCCCCCGCCGCGAAGCCGGCCCGCGCCGACGCGGTGAGCGCCGCCGCCCGGTTCGGCGCCTTCCGCAAGGCCGCACAGCAGGCCCGGACGCCCGCCGACACCCCCCGGTCCGGCAGCACGGACACCCTCTCAGCCACCACCGGCACCACGGACACCACCTCCGACGCCTCCCCCGTCACCGAGAAGGACTCCTGATGAGCACCGTCACCGATCGCGACCTCGACTGGCTGTTGGACAACCTGCTGACCGCCACCCCCGGCACCCGGCACGCCCTGGTGCTCTCCGCCGACGGCCTCAAGCTCTGCCACACCGCGGGCCTCACCGCGGACCAGGCCGACCAGCTGGCGGCGATCGCCTCCGGGATGCAGAGCCTGGCGCACGGCGCCTCGATCGAGTTCGGCGACGGCAGCGGCGGCGTGCGGCAGTCGATGACCGAGTTCCACGGCGGCATCCTCTGCATCGTGGCGGCCGGCGAGGGCGCGCACCTCGCGGTGGTCACCGACGACGAGGCCGACGTGGGCGTGGTCGGCCACAACATGCACGGCCTGATCGAGCAGATCGGGGTCCACCTCAGCGCCCCGGCCCGGGACACCGGGGGCGCGGTGGCGGACGGGAGCGCCCCGGCATGAGCGGGCGGCCGGTCCTACCGGGGCGCGACGACGACCCGGACCGCCTCTACACCATCACCCGGGGCCGCAGCCGTTCGCCGGAGAACGCCTTCGACCTGGTCACCCTGATCGTGGCCGAGCGCCGGCCGGCACCGGGCATGCAGTCGGAGCACGTGCGCATCCTGCGGATGTGCGAGGCGCCGGTCGCCGTCGTCGAGGTGGCCGCCGAACTGAAGCTCCCGGTCTCGGTGGTGAAGATCCTGCTCGGCGACCTGCTGGAGGCCGGGGCGGTCACCGCCCGGCACCCCCGGTTCGCGCCCGACAAGGCCCGGCTGCCCGATCTCGACACGCTGAAGCAGGTGCTCCATGGACTCCAACAGCTCTGACGCCCCGGCGTCCCGGCGCACCCCGCTGCGCGGCACCGCCGACAACGCGCTGAAGATCGTCGTGGTCGGCGGCTTCGGGGTCGGCAAGACCACCCTGGTCGGCGCGGTCAGCGAGATCCGGCCGCTGAACACCGAGGAGACGATGACCAGGGCGGGCGAGGGCATCGACGACCCCTCGGACGCCTGGGGCAAGCGCTCCACCACCGTCGCCTTCGACTTCGGGCGGATCACCCTGTCCGCCAGCCAGGTGCTGTACCTGTTCGGCGCGCCGGGGCAGGAACGTTTCTGGTTCCTCTGGGACCGGCTGTTCAGCGGCGCCCTCGGCGCGGTCGTCCTGGTGGACACCCGGCGGCTGGAGGAGTCCTGGTACGCCATCGACCGGCTGGAGCACCACGGCACGCCGTTCATCGTGGCGCGCAACAACTTCGGCGACCCGACCCACACGCTCGACCAGGTCCGCGAGGCGCTCGACCTGCCCGCCGACATCCCGTTGGTCGACTGCGACGCCCGCGACCGCGAGGACGGCAAGCGGGTGCTGATCGAACTCGTCCGCCACCTGGCCGCCCGGGTCGAGGCCCAGGACACCACCACCGCCGTGTACCAGGAGAGCACCCCGTGACCGAGCCCGCCGCCACCCCGCCCCCGGGCTGCCCGGCGCACGCCGGCGCCACCCCGCTGTACGGGCCGCGCTTCCAGACCGACCCCGCCCAGCTCTACCGCGAGCTGCGGGCCGCGCACGGCCCGGTCGCGCCGATCGAGCTGGCCGGCGGCGTCCCCGCCTGGCTGGTGATCGGCTACCGCGAGCTGCAGCTGGTCACCGGCCGGCCGCAGCTGTTCGGCCGGGACTCCGCCCGCTGGAACGCCTGGGCGGACATCCCCGAGAACTGGCCGCTGAAGCCGATGATGGCCCCGGTGCCGTCGATCCTGTACGCCGAGGGCGAGGAGCACGTCCGCCGCTCCCGGGCCGTCACCGACGCGCTCGCCGCCATCGACCCGTACGAGCTGCGCAAGCACTGCGAGGAGATCGCCGACCGGCTGATCGACGGGTTCGGCGGGCGCGGCGAGGCCGACCTGGTCGCCGAGTACGCCCACCGGATGCCGCTGCTGGTGCTCTGCCGGCTGCTCGGGCTGAGCGAGGAGCAGGCGCCGGTCCTGACCGAGGCGCTGCTGACGATGCTGGACGGCGGCCCGGACGCGCCCGCCGGAGCGCAGCGGCTGCTGGCCCTGATGCTCGACGTGGTGCGGGAGAAGGCCGAGCACCCCGGCAACGACATCGCGTCCGCGATGCTGCAGCACGAGGCGGGCCTGGAGCACGACGAGATCATGCGGGACCTCCGGGTGCTGCTGATCGCCGGCCACCAGCCCTGCTCGTACTGGATCTCCAACGCGCTGCGGCTGATGCTCACCGACGAGCGGTTCGCCGCCTCGCTCTCCGGCGGCCGGCGCAGCATCAGCCAGGCGCTGAACGAGGCGCTCTGGGAGGACACCCCGACGCAGATCTTCGCCGGCCGCTGGGCGACCCGGGACACCGTCCTCGGCGGGCAGCGGATCGCCGCCGGGGACATGGTGCTGCTGGGCCTGGCGGGGGCGAACGCGGACCCGCTGGTCCGCCGGCCGGACGGCAGTCCGGCCGAGGGCAACCGGGCGCACCTGAGCTACTCGTACGGGGAGCACGGCTGCCCGTTCCCGGCGCAGGAGGCGGCCGAGGTGATCGCCACCATGGCGATCGAGGTGCTGTTGGACCGGCTGCCGGACCTGCGGCTGGCGGTGGCGGAGCACGCGCTGGTGTGGCGGCCGTCGGCCTGGGTGCGCGGGTTGGTGGCGCTGCCGGTGTCGTTCAGCCCGGGCTTCTCGGTCTGAGCCTGCCGCCCGGTGCCCTGGGGTTCCGGCGGCCCCGGCCGGTGCCGACCTTCCTTCAAGAACCGAGCGACCCAAGAACCGAGCCACCCAAGAACCGAGCCACCCAAGAACCGAGCCACCCAAGAACCGAGCCACCCAAGAACCGAGCCACCCAAGGAGAACCGTGCCGATGACCGCCCCGATCGCCCTCGACCCGCTGGCGGGGGACAACGCCGCCGAGGGCGCCCTGCTGCGCGCCGCCGGTCCGGCGGTGGCCGTGGAGCTGCCCGGCGGGGTCGCCGCCTGGGCGGTGACGCGGCACGCGGCCGCGCGTGAACTGCTGACCGACGCCCGCCTGGTGAAGGACGCCGCGCACTGGGCCGCGTACCAGCGCGGCGAGGTGCCGAAGACCTGGCCGCTGATCGGCCTGGCGGTGCCCGGTCCGAGCATGGTGACCACCGACGGCGCCGAGCACCGGCGGCTGCGGGCGCTGGTGGCACAGGCGTTCACCCCGCGCCGGGTGGAGCTGATGCGCCCCCGGGTGGAGGAGATCACCCACACGCTGCTGGACGCGCTGGCGGCGGGCGAACCGGTCGTGGACCTCAAGACGGCCTTCGCCTTCCCACTGCCGATGACGGTGATCTGCTCGCTGCTCGGCGTCCCGGAGTCCGACCACGGCCATCTGCGCGACCTGTACGAGCGGTTCTTCGGCACCCGCCCGAATCCCGAGGGCATCCAGGCGACCATCGCCGCGCTGAACGCCTTCGTCAACGACCTGGTGGCGCAGCGCCGTTCGGCCCCCGGCGACGATCTGGCCAGTGCGCTGCTGGCGGCGGACACCGAGGGCGGGGCGCTGAGCGGCGCGGAGGCGGCGGCCACCCTGCGGGTGATCATCGCGGCGGGGCACGAGACCACGGTCAACCTGCTCGGCAACGCCGTCCGGGCGCTGTTGGCGCACCCGGACCAGCTCGCGCTGGTGCGCTCGGGTGAGATCGGCTGGGACGCGGTGGTGGAGGAGTCGCTCCGCTGGACGCCGCCGACCAGCAACTTCCTGTTCCGGTTCACCGCCGAGGCGATCGAGGTCGGCGGGGTCGGCGGGGCGGACGGGGTGGTGATCCCCAAGGGCGAGCCGGTGCTGGTCTCGTACAACGCGATCGGCCGGGACCCGGCGCAACACGGGGTGACGGCCGAGCTGTTCGACATCACCCGGGATCCGATCCGGCACCTCTCCTTCGGTCACGGTCCGCACGTCTGCCCGGGTTCGCCATTGGCACGCCTGGAGGCGGGGGTGGCGCTGCCGGCCCTGTTCGAGCGGTTCCCGGACCTGGCGCTGGCGGTGCCGGACGGCGAGTTGAGGCCCAGCCCGTCGCTGGTGGTGAACAGCCTGCGGGAGATCCCGGTCCGGCTGTTCTGACGGCCGGGGCGGTAGGGACGGTCCGGTGTCCGACCTGTCGCGACGACGGTTCCCGGCCCGCTCCGGGCGGGCCGGGACGGGTGGTGCGGCGGGTCACGAGTGGGGCACTTGCCGACGAAGGTCGAACGCGGACCTTGGCGGCGGGTGGCTGCTGCGTTAACGTCGTCAAACCGGCCAGCCCGCCGGGTACATGTCGATCTCCGGTACAGCGCACTGTCGTTCTGTCCCCTGCAGGTCCGTCGAGCTGCAGGTCTGTCGTACGAGGCGTTCACGCCCTGGCGAGGAGGACCGCATTGACCCCCAGCACGACCGAGCCGTCCACACGTTCCCGTCGCCGTCCGATCGCCGTCCCCGCCCTGCTGGCGGCGCTGGCGCTGACGGCGGCCTGTTCCAACAGTTCGAGCAGTTCGGGCGGTGGCTCGGGCGGTACCCAGACGCTGGCGGGGGACTGCGCCAAGTACCAGCCGTACGCGGGCCATTCAGGCAGTACGGTGACCGTCTTCGCGTCGATCCTCAGCCCGGAGTCGGACAACCTGGAGAAGTCCTGGGCGGATTTCGCCAAGTGTACGGGCATCAAGATCAGCTATGAGGGGTCCAACGACTTCGAGTCGCAGCTCCCGGTGCGGGTGACCGGCGGCAACGCCCCGGACTTCGCGATCATCCCGCAGCCCGGCCTGCTGGCCCAGATGGTGAAGAGCGGCAAGGTGGTCAAGCCGCCCGAGCAGACCGCCGCCAACCAGGACAGGTGGAGTCCGGTCTGGAAGACGTACGGCTCGGTCAACGGCACCTTCTACGCGGCGCCGATGAGCGCCAACATGAAGTCGCTGGTCTGGTACTCGCCGAAGGCCTTCAAGCAGGCCGGCTACGAGGTGCCGAAGACCTGGGCCGATCTGATGGCGCTCAGCGACCGGATCGCCAAGGCCGGTGCCACCAAGCCGTGGTGCGGCGGGATCGCCTCCGGGACGGCCACCGGCTGGCCCGCCACAGACTGGCTGGAGGAGGTGGTGCTGGGCACCTACGGCGGCGAGGTGTACGACCAGTGGGTGAGCCACAAGGTGAAGTTCTCCGATGAGAAGATCACCACGGCGATGAAGACCATTGCGGACTGGATGCAGAACCCCGCCTGGGTCAACGGCGGGTACGGCGACGTGAAGTCGATCGCCACCACGACCTTCCAGGACGCGGGCGCGCCGATCCTCACCGGCAAGTGCGCCATGCTCCAGCAGGCCTCCTTCTACAAGGCGCAGTGGCCCAAGGACACCAAGGTCGGCCCGGACGGCGACATCTTCGCCTTCCACCTGCCGGCCGTGAACCCGGCGGTGGCCAACCCGGTGGAGGGTGGCGGCGAGTTCCTGACCGCCTTCGCCAGCCGGCCCGAGGTGCAGGCGGTGCAGAACTACCTGTCCAGCGCCGACTGGGCGAGCAGCCGGGTGAAGACCGCCACCGGCTGGGTCTCGGCCAACCAGGGCGTGGACAAGAGCCTGTACACCGACCCGATCGACCGGCTCTCCGCCGACGCGCTCACCGACCCGGCCGCGACCTTCCGCTTCGACGGCTCGGACCTGATGCCCGCCGCGGTCGGCGCCGGGCAGGAGTGGAAGTCGCTGACCGCCTGGTTCGCGGAGGGCCAGTCCATCCAGAAGACCGCCGCCGACATCGACGCGGCCTGGCCGCAGTAGCGGCCTTCCCGCCAGGACCACCTGCCGAGGGCGGTGCGGGGCCACCCACCCGCACCGCCCGCCCCCTCTCCGCCTCCGGCTCCTACTTCCGTCCCCGTCCCCGTCCCCGCCTCTGCCTCTGTCTCTGCCTTCGACTCTGTCTCCGCTTCCACTTCCACTTCCGCAGGGTTCTCTCCGCCCTCCGCAGGGAAAGGACCGCGCAGCCATGTCCCTCACCGCTTCCGCGCTCGCCGACGGCGCCTGGGGCGACGCGGCCGTCAAGTTCGGCAACAGCTTCGGCGCCATCGCGGGCTTCCTCGGCATCCTCCTGCTGGTCTTCCTCGCCGCCGGCCGGGCCACCGGCCGGATCGCCCGCCCGCTGTCCGTCGCGGTCTTCCTCGGCCCGGCGGCGCTGCTGCTGCTCGTCGGCCTCGTCGTGCCGCTGGTCCGCACCGTCTACCTGAGCCTCTACAGCGACGACAGCAGCCGGTTCGTCGGCGGCGAGAACTTCGGCTGGGCGTTCACCACCGACTCGGTGCAGGAGGTGCTGGTCAACACCCTGCTCTGGCTGGTGGTCGCGCCGCTGGCGGCGACCGGCCTCGGCCTGGTGCTGGCGCTGCTGGTGGACCGGATGCGCGGCCAGGCGCTGTACAAGTCGCTGATCTTCATGCCGATGGCGATCTCGCTGGTCGGCGCCTCGATCATCTTCAAGTTCGTCTACGAGTCCCGCGATGCCTCGCAACAGCAGATCGGCCTGCTCAGCCAGGTGGCGATCAGCCTCGGCTGGGAGCACCCGCCGAACTGGATGCTCTCCCAGCCGCTCAACACCTTCCTGCTGATGGCTGTCATGGTCTGGGTGCAGACCGGGTTCGCGATGGTGGTGCTGTCGGCCGCGATCAAGGCGATTCCGGACGAGGTCACCGAGGCCGCCCGGTTGGACGGCGCGGGCGGCGTGCGGCTGTTCTGGTACGTGACGGTGCCGATGATCCGCACCACGGTGGTGGTCGTCCTCACCACCGTCATGATCACCACGCTGAAGGCCTTCGACATCGTCCGCACCATGACCGGCGGCAACTTCGGCACCCAGGTGCTGGCCAACGAGATGTACTCGCAGTCGTTCGTGCAGTTCAACACCGGGCGGGGCAGCGCACTCGCGGTGATCCTCTTCCTCGCCGTGCTGCCGCTGGTGGCCTACAACATCGTCCAGCTGCGCAAGGAGCGTGGAGTCCGATGAGCGAGCGCCGCACACCCAACCGCCGCAGTCGCTCCAAGGCCACCTCCGACGCGCCTCCGGTGGACGCGCCGCCGGTCGCGGACGCCAGGTCCGGCGCGGCTGGTCGGCCCGGCTCCGGTGCCCGGTCCGGGTCGGCGTCCGCGTCCCGGTCCCGGCTCGCGTCCGGGTCCGGGTCCGTGCGGGACGTCCGCAAGGCCTTCAGCAGTCCGCTCGCCTCGGTCTTCGTGATCGCGGTGACGGTGCTGTGGACCATCCCCACCCTCGGGCTGCTGGCCACCTCGCTGCGCCCCAAACAGGACGTCACCGCCGACGGCTGGTGGAACGTCTTCCTCCACCCGGACCTCGGCCTGTCCAACTACCACACCGTGCTGTTCGAGGGCGGCTCCGGCGTGAGCACCGGCCTGCTGCCCTTCCTGGTGAACTCGCTGGCGATCAGCATCCCGGCGACCCTGTTCCCGCTGGTCCTGGCGGCGATGGCCGCGTACGGGCTGGCCTGGGTGCGGTTCCGGGGCAGCGACACGGTGTTCTTCGCGGTGTTCGCGCTCCAGGTGGTGCCGATGCAGATGGCGCTGATCCCGCTGCTGCGGCTGTTCTCCGGCGGCGCCCACCTGGGCCCGCTGACGATCATCCCGGCGGTGGACTTCAAGGGCACCTACGCGCCGGTGTGGATCGCGCACACCATGTTCGCGCTGCCGCTGGCGATCTTCCTGCTGCACAACTTCATCGCCCAGCTGCCGCGGGACCTGATGGAGGCGGCGGTGGTGGACGGCGCCTCGCACTTCAAGATCTTCCGTTCGATCGTGCTGCCGCTCTGCACCCCGGCGCTGGCCTCCTTCGCCATCTTCCAGTTCCTCTGGGTCTGGAACGACCTCCTGGTGGCGCTGACCTTCGCCGGCGGCACGCCCGAGGTGGCGCCGATGACGGTCCGGCTGGCACAGCTGTCCGGCTCCTTCGGCGGGCGCTGGGAGCTGCTCACCGCCGGGGCGTTCCTGTCGATCGTGATCCCGCTGGCGGTCTTCTTCGCGCTCCAGCGGTACTTCGTCCGCGGTCTGCTGGCCGGATCCGTCAAGGGGTAGCCGCCTCCGGTGGGGGATTGTGGCGGTTCCGTGGACACGGTCGGCGCTGAACCTGTACACCGATAGGGGCAGTTGGCCGATGCGGCAAGGGGGCGGTCATGGCAGGTGCGGGCATCCGGACAGGCGTCCGTTGGCGGCGGAGACTCGCGGGCCTGCTGGCGGCCCTGACCACGGCGGCGGCGGTGGTGGCGGGCCCGGCGGCCGCGCCGGCCGGGGCGGCCACGGCGACCCTGGGCAGTACGGCGGTCGGCCCGTCCACCGACACCGGGGACTCCGGCTACCTCAACGCCTCCCGGTACGTCACCGGTCCGGCGGGCGGCACGGTCAGCGCCGTCAGCGTGTACGTGGACGCGGTCGACGCCGCTCCCGCCAACCAGTACCAGGTGGCGGTCTACCGCGACAACGCGGGCAGCCCGGGCGCCCTGCTGGCGAGCAGCGGCTCCGCCACGCTCACCGCCGACAGCTGGAACACGGTGCCGCTGACGGCCGCCCTGGCCGCCAACACCCCGTACTGGCTGGCCTACAACAGCAACGGCGGGAGTGCGGCCGTCAACAACCTGCGCTACACCGCCGGCGGCACCAGCGTGTACGGCAACGGCGGCCAGCCGTTCGGCGGTTGGCCGGGCGACTTCGGCGCGGTCACCACCAGCGGGCTGAGCTTCTCGATCTACGCGACGTACACCGCCGACCAGGCCCCGCCGCCCCCGCCGCCCGGCGCCGGCCCGGGCGGGGAGGGCCCGATCCTGCTGGTCACCAGCCAGGCCAATCCGTACACCCGCTACCTGGCCGAGATCCTCAAGGCCGAGGGCCTCAACTACTACCGCACGGTGGACATCTCGGCGGTGACCAGCTCGCTGCTCGGCTCCTACGACGTGGTGCTGCTCGGCGAGATGCCGCTCGACGCGGCGCAGTCGGGCCTGCTCACCACCTGGACCAACGGCGGCGGCCGGCTGGTCGCGATGCGCCCGGACAAGCAGCTGGCGCCGCTGTTCGGGCTCGCCCCGGTGAGCGGCACCCGCTCCGACGCCTACCTCAAGGTCGACACCGGTGCCGCGCCGGGCACCGGGATCACCGGCGACACCATGGGCTACCACGGCGCCGCCGACCTCTACACGCTGAGCGGCGCGACCGCCGTCGCCACCCTGTACAGCGACGCCGGGACGGCGACCGCCAACCCGGCCGTCACGCTGCGCACGGCCGGCAGCGGCCGTGCCGCCGCGTTCAGCTACGACCTGGCCAAGTCCGTGGTGCAGACCCGGCAGGGCAACATCGCCTGGGCCGGGCAGCAGCGTGACGGCACCGACGGCTACGAGGCCAGCGAGATGTTCTTCGGCACCGGCGGGCAGCCGGACTGGAACAACCTGGACAAGGCGCTGATCCCGATCGCCGACGAGCAGCAGCGGCTGCTGGCCAACCTGATCACCCTGATCGACTCGGCCAACAAGCCGCTGCCGCGCTTCTGGTACCTCCCGCGGGACGCCAAGGCCGCCGTGGTGATGACGGGCGACGACCACGGGGTCGGCGGCACCGCCGGCCGCTGGGACGGCTACATCGCGCAGAGCCCGGCCGGCTGCAAGGTCGCGGACTGGGAGTGCGTGCGCGGTTCCTCGTACATCTACACCGACGATCCGCTGACCCCGGCGCAGGCCCAGGCCTACACCGACCAGGGATTCGAGGTCGGCGTGCACGTCACCACCAACTGCCGCCCGTGGGGCAGCACCGCCGCGCTGGAGGGCTTCTACCGCGACCAGTTGGCCAACTGGCGGGCCAAGTACCCCGCGCTGCCCGCACCTTCGAGCAGCCGCACGCACTGCGTGGAGTGGGACGACTGGGCGACGCAGGCGAAGAGCAAGCTGGCCAACGGCATCCGGCTGGACACCGACTACTACTTCTACCCGTCCAACCTCACCAAGGACCGGCCCGGCTACTTCAACGGCACCGCGCAGATCATGCGCTTCGCCGACGCCGACGGCAGCGTGCTCGACGAGTACCAGGCCACCACCCAACTCACCGACGAGTCCGGCCAGTCGTACCCGGGCACCATCACCACGCTGCTGGACGCCGCCTACGGACCCAAGGGCTACTACGCGGCGCTGACCGCCAACATCCACACCGACTTCGCGGCCTCCACCGCCTCGGACGCGATCATCGCGGCGGCCAAGGCGCGCGGCGTCCCGGTGGTCTCCGGCCGGCAGATGCTCACCTGGCTGGACGGCCGCAACGGCTCGGCCTTCTCCAGGATGGCCTGGAGCGGGAGTTCGCTCACCTTCGACATCACCGGCGGGGCGAACGGCCTGCGGGCGATGCTGCCGGTCTCCTCCGCCTCCGGCACGCTGACCGGCATCGTCTCGGGCGGCCGGGCGCTGCCCTACCGGATAGAGACGATCAAGGGCGTGCCGTACGCCTTCTTCGACGGCGCGGTGGGCTCGTACACGGCCTCCTACGGCCGCGACACCACCCCGCCCGCCGTCACCGGCACCACCCCGGCCGGCGGCGCCACCGGGGTCGCCCCCGGTACGGCGGTGCGGTTCTCGTTCAGCGAGCCGCTGGACCCGGCGAGCGTCACCGCCTCCGCCGTCACCCTGCGCACCTCCGGTGGCACGGCGGTCGCCGGGACGGTGGGGTACGACGCGGCGACCAACGCGGTGCTGTTCACGCCGGCCGCCCCACTGGCCCTGACCACCGGGTACACCGCGAGCGTCCAGGGCGTCCGGGACGCCTCGGGCAACGCGCCGGCGAGCCCGTACCCGATCTCCTTCACCACCGGGGGAGCGCTGCCGAAGACGCTCGGGAACACCGTGGTGGGCTCGCTGGTGGACGACACGGACTCGAACCACCTGAACGGCAGCAGGGTCACCACGGGCGCCGCCGCGGTGCCGCTCACCTCGCTCAGCGTGCACGTCGGACCGGTCAGCGCGGCGCCGAACAACCAGTACCAGCTGGCCGTCTACACCGACGCCGGCGGCTCGCCCGGCACCCTGGTCGCCGCCTCGGGCGCCGGCACGCTGACCGCCAACGCGTGGAACTCGCTGCCGGTGAACGTGACGCTCGGCGCCAACACCTCCTACTGGTTCGTCTACAACAGCAACGGCACCGGCGCCACGGTGAACAACATGAACTACTCCACGGGTGCCTCCGGCTCCGGCGCCTACAGCAACTCCGTGGTGCCGTTCGGGACGTGGCCGACGACCTTCGGGCCGGCGGTGAAGGACCCGCTGCTGTACTCGCTGTACGGCTCCTACTGACTCTGGGCCGTCCCCCCGGCGGCCGGGCGCTTCTGTCACAGCCCCGTGACGGAGCGCCCGGACGTGTTTTTGAACCTGTTCAGAATGGTCTACAGTCGGCGTCAGTCGCGAAACTCGGCGTTCCCGCCGGCGGACTGCCCCGAGGGCGGTTTCCGCATGCCCACCGACCTCTGAGGGGGACTCATGTCCGGCCTGCCCGCACCCGTTCCGGCCGAGGCGCCACGCGGTCACGACCCCTACCGGCCGCCGGTCGCGAAGGCGCCGGCACCCACCTCCTGGCTGCGGCCCAGCGACCCCGGGCGCAAGGCCTCCGCGGGCCCCCGGGTGGTCGGGGCGGCGGCGCTGACCGGCCTGCTGACGGCCTGGATGCTGGGCGACGGCCTGGGCGTCAACCTGCTGCTGTGCGCGGTGGCCGTCGCCGTCGGCGCCGGGATCGCCGCCCGGTCGGCGGGCCGCAGGCTGCGCGTCTGGACGGTCCTCTGGAGCGTGCTGGCGCTGGTCCTGGTGGCCGTCCCCGCGCTGTCCGAGGCGGGCTGGCCGGTCGCCCTGTCGCTGGTCTGCGCACTGGCCCTGACCTCGCTCGCGCTGCACGGCGGCCGCCGCTGGCCGGGTGTCCTACTGGCCCTGCCGGGCGTCCTCTGGCACCTCGTGCCCGGCCTGCGCTGGGCCCGGGACGGGCTGCGCGGCCTCGGCGGGCCCGGCCGGGGCAGGCTGGTCCCGGTGCTCAAGGCGGTCGCGGTGGCCGCCGTCCTGCTGATCGTGTTCGGCAGGCTCTTCGCCAGCGCCGACGCGGCCATGGCGGACGTGCTGTCGAACCTCACGCCCTCCGTCGCCCCCGGTGAGGCGCCGCTGCGGTTCGCGCTGTTCGCCCTCGGCGTGGTCACCTCGCTCGGCTTCGCGCACATCGCGGCCGGTCCGCGCCGTTGGGACCGGACGGTGGTCAAGCCGGGCCGGGAGCGCGGGCGCCTGGAGTGGGCCCTGCCGCTGACCGCGCTCAACCTGATGTTCGGCGCCTTCGCGCTGGTGCAGGGCGTGGTGGTGCTCGGCGGCCGGGACGCGATCATGGACAACACCGGGATGAGCCGCTCCGAGTACGCCCGGCAGGGCTTCTGGCAGCTGATGGCCGTCACCGTGCTGACCCTGGTGGTGGTCGCCGTCGCCAAGCGCTGGGCGCCGCGCAGCACGGCCGCCGACCGCCGGCTGGCGCGGATCATGCTCGGTGTGCTCTGCCTGCTCACCCTGGTCGTGGTCGCCTCGGCGCTCGGCCGGATGTACTACTACGTCGACGCCTCCGGCCTGACCAGGCTGCGGCTCTGGGTGCTGGTGGTCGAGGTCTGGCTCGGTGCGGTCTTCCTGCTGCTGATCGCGGCCGGGCTGACCCGTTCGGCGGCCTGGCTGCCGCGCGCCGTGGTGCTCAGCGCCGCGGTCACCGCCGCTGTGTACGGCCTGATGGGCCCGGACGCGATCGTCGCCGAGCAGAACGTGTCCCGGTTCGAGCAGAGCCGGCAGATCGATCTGCGCAACGTCCGCGACCTCTCGCTGGACGCCGTTCCCGCCCTGGACCGGCTGCCGGGCGACCACCGGGCCTGCGCGCTGGAGCTGATGCGGATCGAGCTCGCGGAATCGCACTCGCCCTGGTACGCCACCAGCCTGGCGGAGTCCCGGGCCCGGGAGATCCTGACGGACCGCCCGGTGCCGGACGGCGGGTCCGCCTGCGACCGGGTCGGCCGGCGGGACTTCGACCGCACCGGGGCCTACTGAGCGGGGCCGGATCCGGCCTGGCCTGGTGTGGTGTGGGGCGCCGGGCGGTCCGGTCCCGGTGCCTGCGGGGTGGGGCGGATGAGGCAGCGGCCGGGGCGGTGGCCGGCAAAGCGCGAGGGCCGGTCGGGAGTGGTGCTCCCGACCGGCCCTCGCGCTGCACCGGTGCTCCTGCGTCCGCTGGTGTGCGGCCGCCGGTCAGTGCATGGCGATGCCGGACGCGTCCGACGGGAGGTCGCTGGCCTTCGCCTTGATCACGAAGACGGCGACCAGCAGGGCGACCCCGGCGAGTGCGGCGCCCGCGATGAAGCCGTGCGAAATGCCCTGCGCCAGGACCTCGTTGGCCGCACCCGTCCCCTTGGGGAACTCGTGCTTCTCCAGGAACTGCGCCTTCTGCTCCGGCGTGGCCGTGGCCATGAAGCTGGGCAGCTGGAGCTTGGCCTCCGCCGTGGCGTAGTGCGCGAACACCGTGGTCAGGATCGACAGACCCAGCGAACCGCCGATCTGCTGCATCGAGTTGAGCAGACCGGAGGCGGCCCCGGTGTCCTCGCTGGCGACGCCCGCGACGGCGAGCAGCATGACCGGGACGAAGATCAGACCCATGCCGAAACCGAACACCACCGTGGGGCCGAGCACCCCGTCGATGTACCCGCTGTCCGAGTTCATCTGGGTGAGCCAGCTCAGGCCGACGGTGACCATAGCGGCACCGGTGACCATGAACGGCTTCGGGCCGTACTTGACCTGGAGGTTGGACGCGAGCTGCGCGGCGACGATGATCGACGCGCTGATCGGCAGGAAGGCGAAGCCGGCCTTCAGCGGGCTGTAGTCCAGCGGGCCCTGCACGAACAGCGTCACGTAGAAGAAGATGCCGAACATGGCCGCGGCCAGGCAGAGCATCATCACCAGACCGCCGGTGCGGTTCCGGTTGGAGAACAGGTGCAGCGGGGTGATCGGCTGCGCGGTGCGCTTCTCGATCACCAGGAACGCCGCCACCAGCAGCACGCCGGCCGCGAAGGAGCCCAGCGTGAGGGGGTCCGACCAGCCGTCCGAGGCCGCGCGGATGAACCCGTAGACCAGTCCGACCAGGCCCAGCGTGGAGGTCAGTGCCCCCGGCAGGTCGAAGCGGCCCTCCACCCGGTCCGACTCCGCGATGTAGCGCGGCGCGGCCACCGCGATCAGGATCGCGATCGGGACGTTGACGAAGAAGACCCAGCGCCAGTCCAGGTACTCGGTGAGCAGGCCGCCCGCCAGCAGGCCGATCGCCGCGCCCGAGCCGGCCACCGCGGAGAAGACCCCGAAGGCCTTGTTGCGCTCCGGTCCCTCCTCGAAGTTGGTGGCGATCAGCGCGAAGGCGGTCGGCGAACATATCGCGCCGCCGATGCCCTGGAGCGCGCGGGCGGCGAGCAGCATGCCGCCGTCCTGCGCGAAGCCGCCGAGCAGCGAGGCCAGGCCGAACAGCAGCGTGCCGAAGATGAACACCCGGCGGCGGCCGAGGATGTCGCCCGCGCGCCCGCCGAGCAGCAGCAGGCCGCCGAAGGTCAGCGTGTAGGCGTTGATCACCCACGACAGGTTGGTGGTGGAGAAGTTCAGCGCGTCCCTGATCTGCGGCAGCGCGATGTTCACGATGGTGGCGTCGAGGACCACCATCAGCTGCGTGGCCGCGATGACGGTCAGGGTGATGCCCTTGCGCCGGCCCGGGCCGCTTTGCGGTGGAGAGTTCTTGCTGAGCGTGTCGGAGATAGCCAAGTTATTGCCCCCTGCTGGCTACTGCTTCGTATGCTGCGGACCCAGGGTCCACGCGTTTCCCGCGGCGTCCCGCGGGCTATGAAGGAACGGGATCGTTCACTACGCTGGACGATAGTCCTTACGAGATTGTGAACGCAAGCGTTCCCTAAGGTTGGTGACAATGGATCAGTTGGTGCGGCGCCAGGCGGTGGGCCGAGTGGCGGAGCGGGTGGCGGAACGGGTCGCGGAGCGGGCGGTGGGCCGGATGGCCGGACGCGCGACGGAGCGGTCGGGTGCGACGGCCTCGTCCGCGGTGTCCGCGTCCCCGGCGGCACAGTCCGGGGCTCCGACGGCGCAGGCCGCTGTTCCGGCAGCGAGGCCCGTGGCTCACTGCCCGATGAAGGTCGCGGCCGAAGTCCTGTCCCGACCGGCGCGCCGCCGGGGGAAGGCGCTGGAAAGCGCGATCTTCGAAGCCACGCTCGACCAGCTCACCTCCGGCGGATATGCGCGACTGACGATGGAAGGCGTCGCCGGCGCCGCGCGGACCGGAAAGGCCGCGCTGTACCGGCGTTGGGCGTCCAAGGTCGAACTGGTCATCGACGCCCTGGAGTCCACTCTGCCACGCCCTACGGACACCCCGGACCTCGGGTCCGCCCGTGCTGAATTGCTGCTGCTCATCGGCGGTTTCACCGAGGCGATCAGCTCGCGGGCGGGTGGGGCGATGCAGGCGCTGATGTCCGAGCTGGACCACGAACAGGCCGTGGTCTTCAAGGACTTCGTGGTGCGGCGGGTGATCGAACCGACCAAGGACACCATTCTGGACATCCTGCAGCGGGGGGCCGAGCGCGGCGACGTCCGCCCCGGCGCGGCCACGCCACTGGTCGCCGACGTGGCGCCGGCGATGCTGATGTACCGGGTCAAGGTCTGCGGGCGGGACGTCGGGGCGGAGTTCGCGGCCGAACTGGTCGACGAAGTGCTGATGCCGCTGATCGGCATGCCGGCGGGTGATCCGGCGGTGGACGGGTGACTGCGGCGGTGATTGCGGTGGGTGACTGACGGCTCGCGCGGTGTGGGTGTGGGTGCGCGGGGCGGCGCGGGCGTACGGGTGGCGTGCGCGGGTGCGGCGTGGGCGTGGGCAACCGGGCGGGCGGGTCGCCTCGGCGCGGGGCTTAGGCTGGAGGTTGCCCCAGCTGAACGGATACCGCGATGCCCATCGTCCCGCCGACGCACTCCGTCGAGCGCTCGCTGCGCCGGGCCGGCGCCAGGATCGTCGTCGGACTCGACGAGGTCGGGCGCGGCGCCTGGGCCGGTCCGGTCACCGTCGGCGCGGCCGTCACCGGCCTGCGCAAGCCCCCGGAGGGCCTGACCGACTCCAAGCTGCTCACCGAGCTGCGCCGGGAGGCCCTGGCACCGGTCCTCGCCGACTGGGTCACCGCCTATGCGCTCGGTCACGCCTCGGCGCTGGAGTGCGACGAACTGGGCATGACGGCGGCGCTGCGACTGGCCGCCGTCCGTGCCCTGGAGGCGCTGCCGGTCGAGCCCGACGCGGTGATCCTGGACGGGAAGCACGACTACCTCGGCGGCCCCTGGAAGGTGCGCACGGTGATCAAGGGCGACCAGTCCTGCATCTGCGTCTCGGCCGCCTCGGTGCTGGCCAAGGTCCACCGCGACGGCCTGATGGCCGAACTGGGCGAGGAGTACCTCGAGTACGGCTTCGCGGACAACGCCGGATACCCGTCCCCGGTCCACCGTGCGGCGCTGGAAGAGTACGGCCCCACCGGACAACACCGGCTCTCCTGGGCATATCTGGACGCGCTGCCCAAATGGCGCCACCTGAAGCGGGAGCGGGCGATGGCCGGCGCCTCCGGGGCCGGGCCGGCCGACGAGCAGCTGACGCTCGGTTTCTGACCTTCCGTCTGCTATTGCCCCGGGTGGGGGAGGTGCGGAGAGGTGCCCAAAGGGTGGGGCGCCCGTGCGCGTTCGACGGGCATTTGATAGATATCCGGGTATGCCTGTCTTCCCCGAGGAGCCGGAGATTCACGAGAGCCTCCCGGGCCCCGGCGTTCCCTTCCCCCGCGAGTCGGACGCACAAGCCCTTCGCACGCCTGCCACCGGCAGCGCGACCACTTCCGCACCGTCCACCACCACCACCACCGCTGCCGTGCCGGTGCCGGGCCCCCGCCCCGCACCCCCGAGGCCGGCGCCGCCGCGCGCCGACCGCCCGGGACCGCAGCCCCGTCCGGGTCAGATCCCCAAGCCCGGCCCGCGCCGACCGGCGCCCGCCCCCGAGCCGCAGCCCGCGGTTCAACGACCCGCAGCCCGACAGCCCGAGGTCCAACTGGTCGCCGCCGCTGCGGCGGACGCGCTGGACCGGGCCGACGAGGCGGTCGACCGACTGCTGGAGTCCGGCCGCAACCCCGGCGACATCCTGGTGCTGACGGTCGGCGACGCCCACCCCTGGCAGCAGCACGAGCTCACCTTCGGTGAGGAGCGCTACTGGGCGCAGCTCACCGAGGGCGGCGACGTGTTCTACGCGGACGCCGCGCTGAACCGCCCGGCCCGCCGCGAGGCGGTCGTCCTGGTCGTCAACGGCGGCTCGGCCGACCGGGTCGCCCAGGCGTACACCGAGGCGCTCGGCCACGCCGTCGCGCTGCTGGTGGTCTGCGGTGACGCGGGCCCCGCCGCCACGGCGGCCGCGGGCGCCTCGGCAGACCGGTCGGTACCGGCCTGAGGCGCGACGGCTGAAGGTACGACCGCTGGAGGTACGACCGCTGGAGGTGCGGCCGCCTGAGGTGGGGGCACCTGCGGTGCGTACCTGCCCCGAGGCCTGGGCTGTCAGGTCTCAAGGACTTCGGCGACGCTCGGCGGGTCGGCTCGTTCGGCCCCGCCCGCGAGGCCTGCCATGCCCGGCGTCCGACGGCGTCCGCTGTCACGGCGCGTGGCAGGCCCGCCCGGCGGCACGGATGCCGTCGGGCGCCGCCAGGAGTCAGGGGCGCTGCCACGCGCAGACCTTCCACGCGCAGACCTTCCACGGGCAGGCCCTCCACGGGCAGGCCCTCCACGGGCAGGCCCTCCACGGGCAGGCCCTCCAGGGGTGGCCCGAGGCCGACCTCGGCCGGCCTCGGGGTCAGCGCGTTCCGGTGCGCCGGGTCGGTTCGATGGTCGCCACCCGCGCGGGCGTCCACGGGCGCTCGGGCGGCTGGCGCAGCGGGCGCGGTCCGCGCGGTCCCTCCAGAGCCGACCGGGGCGGCAGCTCCGTCACGGTGTGGACCGGTCCTTCCGCCCACGAACCCGCGTGTGGATTGCGGCCGCTGCGCCCGTCGCCGAGGATCTGCCAGCCGGCCTGGGTCACCGCGATGTACGAGCCGCAGCGCAGCCCGTGCAGCGCGGCCGCGTCCTGCAGGGCCCACATCCAGGCGCCGTCCTGCTCCGCCCAGCCGGCCGCACCGTCCCGGCAGCGCAGCAGCACCGCCGTCCGGGTCGGGGTGGCGAGCCGCAGGTCGTGCGGGATGACCTGGCGCAGGTGGCCGAGGATCGCGTTGCGGTGCTGCCAGCCGTCGGTGTGGTGCGGCCAGGGCAGGAAGGACGCCGAGGCGTTCAGCCGGTGCAGCCCGTCCAGCACGGCGACCACCACCGTGCCGGGCTGCGGCAGGTGGCGCTGGTGCAGTTCCAGGACGAACTCGCGCGGATCGCGCAGTAACGGGATCCCCGAGGCCGCCCAGGTCTCCAGATCGATCACCCGTCTGGGCGACGAGCTCCGGGCGAGGGGATACTGACCTCGGTCGAGACCGTTGATCACGATCCTCCTTCCCGACCCACGGGCGCGCGGGTACGTGTGTACGCCGAAGGACGGGTCTGTTGGACCAGATTCCGGGTACGGTCCAAGTCTCGCGGCAGATGGGGTGGGGCGGCAACGATGAAATGATGAACGCCGCCCGAAAGTCCACGTTCTGCCAGATATATTCCACCGCCGCACAGGCGCCACTCAGGCGGCGCTGGATCGTGATCCAGGCCGTCCGCAGGCCGTGCGTAAGCGCCTCCACCACCCGGACCCTCCCTTCTCCGGCGGGGCGCCGCCGGTCGGTCGTCGCCGTCGCCGCGCCGCGTTGCCGCTGACTCGTCCGCTCCCGCCGCCTTTCCTCCGTTCCGCCGTTCGAGTGGTCGGCCCGGGCTGAGAACAGCCGCCGCCGAACCCCGGGCCCCGCAGGGCCGGGATCAGCCCTGCACGGCCAGGACCAGGGGAAGGACCGCGCTCGCCCCGGCCCGCCGCAGCAGCCGGGCGGCGACGGTGACCGTCCACCCCGAGTCGACCAGGTCGTCCACCAGCAGGACCGGCCCGCCTGCCGCGGCCACCGCGGCCTCCGCCTCGGGGGGCAGCACCAGCGCGCCGGCCAGCGAGTGCAGCCGCTGGGCGCTGTTGCTCCGGGCACCGTGCGGCCGCCCCGCCGCGTACTCGATCCGCCCGAGCAGGGGGAGCCGCCCGATCTCCGCGATCCGGGCGCCGAGGCTCCCGACCAGCTGGGGGCGGGTGGCGGAGGCCATGGTCACCACGCCGACCGGTCGGTCGAGCCGGGAGCCCTCGGCCGCCGCCGGCCCCGCCCAGCCGCCCGGGCCGCGCGCCCAGTCGGCCAGCACCGCGACCAGGGCGTCCACCACCTCGCCGGGGACGGGGCTGTCCGGGGCCTGCTCGGCCAGCATCGTCCGCAGTCGGTTGCCCCACCCGATGTCCGAGAGCCGGCCGAGCGCCCGGCCCGTCTCGGCCTGCTCACCCGCCGGGATGCGCCCCTTGAGCGGCACGCCCAGCGCGTCCATCCCGGTGGGCCAGAGCCGGCGCGGCTCGAAGCTGACGCCGGGGCGGCCGAGCGCGGCCCGGGCCGCGTCCAGCGCCGCGGGCGAGACGTCCGCGGTGTGCAGCGGTCCGGCGCAGTTGTCGCAGCGGCCGCAGGGCACGGCCTCCTCGTCGTCGAGCTGGCGGCGCAGGAACTCCATCCGGCAGCCGGTGCCCGTCGCGTACTCGCGCATGGCGCGCTGCTCGGCCTCGCGGGAGGCCGCGACCTTGGCGTAGCGGGCGGTGTCGTACGCCCAGCTCTGCCCGGTGGCCGTCCAGCCGCCCTTGACCCGTCGCACCGCGCCGTCCACGTCGAGGACCTTGAGCATCGTCTCCAGCCGGGCGCGCCGCAGGTCAACCCGGGGCTCCAGCGCGGCGGTGGACAGCGGTCGGCCGGCCTGGGCGAGCGCGTCGATGGTGCGCCGCACCTGCTCCTCGGGCGGGAAGGCCAGCGAGGCGAAGTAGCGCCAGATCGCCTCGTCCTCGCGGCCGGGCAGCAGCAGGACCTCGGCCCGGTCGACGCCGCGCCCGGCCCGGCCGACCTGCTGGTAGTAGGCGATCGGGGAGCTGGGCGAGCCCAGGTGCACCACGAAGCCGAGGTCCGGCTTGTCGAAGCCCATGCCCAGCGCGGACGTGGCGACCAGGGCCTTGACCCGGTTGGCCAGCAGGTCGGCCTCGGCGGTCCGGCGCTCGGCGTCCTCGGTGCGGCCGGAGTAGGAGGCGACGGTGAAGCCGCGCTCGCGCAGGAAGGCCGTCACCTCGTCGGCGGCGGCCACCGTGAGGGTGTAGACGATGCCCGAGCCGGGCAGCCGGTCCAGGTGGTCGGCCAGCCAGGCCAGCCGGTGCGCCGGGTCGGACAGGGCGAGCACGCCGAGGGTCAGGCTCTCCCGGTCGAGCGGGCCGCGCAGCACGAGGGCGTGCTCGTCGGTGGCGCCGGTGCCGAGCTGCTCGGCGACGTCGGCGGTGACCCGGGCGTTGGCCGTGGCGGTGGTGGCCAGCACCGGGACGCCCGGCGAGAGGTCGGCGAGCATGGTGCGCAGCCGGCGGTAGTCGGGGCGGAAGTCATGGCCCCAGTCGGAGATGCAGTGCGCCTCGTCGACCACCAGCAGGCCGGTGGAGGCGGCGAGCTTGGGCAGCACCTGGTCGCGGAAGTCGGGGTTGTTCAGCCGCTCGGGGCTGACCAGCAGGATGTCCACGGCGCCGGCCGCGACCTCGGCCTGGACGGCGTCCCACTCGTCGGTGTTGGCCGAGTTGATGGTGCGGGCCTGGATGCCGGCCCGGGCGGCCGACTCCACCTGGTTGCGCATCAGGGCGAGCAACGGGGAGACGATCACGGTCGGCCCGGCGCCCCGGGTCCGCAGCAGGGCGGTGGCGATGAAGTAGACGGCGGACTTGCCCCAGCCGGTGCGCTGGACGACCAGCGCCCGTCGGTGGTCGACGACCAGGGCCTCGATGGCGGTCCACTGGTCCTCGCGCAGGACGGCGCCGGGCCCGGCGAGCTCGCGCAGCACGGACTCGGCCCGCGTCCGGACCTCGGCCCGCTCGGCGGCCGTCGCGGTGCCGGTGCTGCCGGTGCTGCCGGTGGTGGCGGCGTGGGTGGTGGCGTTGGGGTGGGACTCGGGCTGCTGCATGGCGTCCATGTAACCCCGAGCCGCCGACAAGGGGCGAACGGCGTTGCCCGGTAGCGGGGCGCGAAGAGGGGGTAATTCATCGGCTCTTCCGCTGAAAGGCCGGTGGACGTCCCCCGGTGGAGTGGCCCGGACTGGTCCGAATGGGGGAGGAGTTATTCACAGGCCGGGTTTATCCACAGGGAAAAAGAAAATCTCCGGAGGCACTGGCCGGGTGCGGCAGTCTTCCCGCCATGAACAACGAACACATCGAGCTCTCCCTCGACCCGGCCCCCGGCCACCGTCCCGTCACCATGCGCGGCCCGTCCGACATGGCCGAGCTGCTGCCCTACCTGCTGGGCTTCTTCCCCGATGACAGCATCGTCGCGGTCGGCCTCCAGGGGCCGGAGCTGTACCAGGGCGGGGTGATCCGGCTGGACATCCCCGACTCGCCCGCGCAGTGGCCGGCCGCCGCCGACGAGACGGCCGCGCTGCTCATCGGCCTCTCCGAGCAGCGGGACCGGCGACCGGTCCAGGTGCTCCTCTATCTGTGCCGCGATCCCGAGGGGGCGCACGGCCCGCCGGCGGTCGCCGGTCTCAGACCGCTCGCGGACGGCTTGCGGGCGGCCTTCGAGAGCCGGGGCGTGGGGGTCAAGGAGTCGCTCTGCGTCTCGTCCGGCCGCTGGTGGTCCTTCCTCTGCCACCGCGAGGGCTGCTGCGACCCCGCGGGGAACCCGATCCGCCGTGCTCCGGCCCCGGGTGCGGCGGCCGCCGCGGCGACGTTCGCCGGGCTCGCACCGCGTGGCAGCCGCAAGTCGATCATCGCGGGGCTGGATCCGATCGGCCCGCCCGCCGCGGACACCCAGCGGTCGGCCCTGGCCCGGGCCGTGGGTGATCAGGACGGGCCGCTGCGCTCCCGCGAGCAGGGCACCGAACTGCTGGCCCAGGCCGTCGCCGAGTTCTCGGCCGGCGCCCGGGAGCTCGACGAGTGGCGCGCGGCGCAGCTGATCGTCACGCTCCAGGACCGGCAGGTCAGGGACCGCGCGGCCGAGTACGTCCGGTCGGCCGAGCTCGCGCCCGCCCAGCGGCTCTGGCGCTTCCTCGCCCAGCGCTGCGTCCCGCCGTACTCGTCCCATGCGGCGGCCCCGCTGACCTTGCTGGCCTGGACGTCGTGGGTCGCGGGGGACGCCGCGACGGCCCGCGTCGTGCTGGCCCACACCCTGCGGTCGGCTCCCTCCTACCTGCTCGCCCAGCTGCTGTACGAGTCGCTGAACGCAGGACTGTCGCCGGAGCCGCTGCTGGCGGGAGTGGAGGCCGAGCGGCGCCGTCGCACCGCGCCCGCAGCCGACGGGCCGCAGCGGGAGGAGGCGGCGCCCGCCCGGGCCGAGGGTGAGCCGCCCGAGTCGGTGCCGGGGCCGGGGCCGACCGGTGGGCCGGACGGCTCGCCGGGCCCGGCCGCGGCCAGGCGCCGACGGCGCGCCACGCGGCGGGAGGCACCGGTTCTCCTTGCCCCGCAGGCGCCCGAGTCGGCAGGCCCGGCATCCGGTACCGCCGTCGGACCGGAGCAGGCGGCGGTACCGGATGCCGACGGGCCGTCGGTGGTCGAGCCGGACGCGGGCCCGCTCGCACAGGCCCGCCGCGGCCCCGGCTGCCGTACGACGCCCCGGGGCACTGCCGCCCGCAGGGCGCGGCTGGGCCGCGTGTCGCCGTGGGCGGCGCCGGCCGTTGCCTCCGCCCGTCGCGGGAGGTGCCGCACCGCCGGGGCGGCGACGAGCGGGACGCGGCGTGCGCGCTGACCCCCACCGGGGCCGTCGACCAGGCCGACCGCCGGCCGGCGGAGCCGTCGGGCCGTGTCAGACGCGACCTGGCTCCGACCGGCCGGGGGCGGCGCCGTCAAGGCGCCGAGCGCTGTGGCGGCGCTTGCTACGCCTCGCCGCGCACCAGGGCGATCAGGCGGTCGAGCACCTTGCCGCCGCTGACCCGCAGGCCGTCGTGCTCCCACTCGTTGGTGATCCAGGTCCGCAGTCCGCGGACGGCCCGGGCGGTCTCCAGCGAGTCGGCGGTGTCGACGTACATGTCGTCGTGGTAGACGGCCGCCGCCACCGGCACGTCGTTGGCGGCCAGGCGGGCCGGGTCGTACAGGTCAGGCCAGTCGGTACGGGCGGCGAGCAGGTCCGCCGTCTCCTTCAGCGGGCGCAGGGCCGGGTCGGCGTCGAACAGCCAGGGGTAGATCATCTCGCCGGTGAACAGCACCGGCGCCCCGGACTCCAGCGCCGCCTCGGCGTCGAACTCGGGGAACTCCTTGCGGACGCGCTCGGCCGACCAGGCGGTGCCGGTCGGGTCCACCGACCGCTGGCCGTAGATCGACTCGTGCAGTACCGCGTACAGCGGGCCCTCGGCGAACGAGAGCTTCGCCTGGACACCGGCCAGGAAGGTGTCGGAGAGCTCGGGCCCGCCGACACCCTCCACCCAGGCCTCCTCCAACAGGTAGTGCAGGACGCCGGCGCCGCTTCCGGCACCGAGCAGCATGCCGAGGCCCTGGAAGGCCTGGACGGTGAGCGATCCGCCGCCGGGCAGCGAGACGGGGGCGGAGGCCAGGTGCGCGGCGATCCGGCGTACGGCTTCGACGTCCTGCGGGAACCGGGTGTAGTAGTCGGCGTTCTTGCGGACCACCCGGGGGTAGGCGGCCCGGTACACGTCGTCGGCCGAGCTGTGCAGACCGGAGAGGCCACCGGTGATGAAGGCCTCGCGCAGGCCCTCCGGCGCGATCGAGAGGTAGGTGAGGGTGCAGAAGCCGCCGAAGCTCTGTCCGAGCACGCTCCAGCGCTGGTCGTCGCCGAGCAGCCGGCGGCGGATCAGTTCGGCGTCGCGCACGATCGAGTCCGCACGGAAGTGCGCGAGGTAGTCCGCCTGCTCGGGTGCGCCGCCCCGCCGGGGGAGGGTCTGCCGGGTCGCGGGCGTGGACCGCCCGGTGCCCCGCTGGTCGAGCAGCAGCACCCGGTAGTCGTCCAGGGCGCGCTCCAGCCAGCTGTCCCGGCCGAGCGGGCGGGCGGCCTTGCCGCCGGGCCCGCCCTGGAGGAAGAGCAGCCAGGGCAGGTCGTCCTTCGCGCGGGTGGCGGACACCACCTCCCGGGCGTACACCTCGATCTGCTCGCCCTGCGGGGCGGTGTGATCGAGGGGCAGCTGGAAGACGTGGTCGGTCGTGACGATCCCGGGCAGCCGGCTGGCGGTGGACATACAACTCCTCGGTATGCGCTGGTCACAGCTGTCACGTCGCTGCTCACGGTGTTGCCGGTGCGGGCGCCATGACCTCCGCACCGTATCCTGACCGCGATCGGACGCCGGTTCGGCGGTCGCCGTCCACAACGGGCCACCGACCGCTGCTCCGGCAGGCCGTACGGCGCGACCGACGACTCGGCCCCGCCCGCGGTTCGACCAGGAACGGCAGCGCGGCGAGGCGGCGCCACCACCGCGACGGCGGCGGCACAATCGCACGCCTCCCCGCTCCGGTGACCGGCAGCGCTGCGCGGGGGCGTTACCTGCGGCCGGTCCGTGGCGTTCAACCCCGGGGCACCGCGCCCCGGCGGCCCCGGAATCCGGGGGCGTACGGGACCGCGGAGCGCCGGCTGCCGGGCCGTGCCGAACGTCCAGGACACCGGCGCCGGTGCGTCGGCACGAGGCGGGTCCGACAGCCGGGGCCGCCGGGGCCCGGGCGGGGCCGACCGCGCGGCCGGAGCCCTCCGCCGAGGCCGCGGACCGCCACCGCCACCGACGGCGGCCGCGCGGCCGCAGAACAGGGCACGGCGCCACCGGCACCACGGGAGCGCCGCACACGACGACGTGCCGGGCACAGCGAGGTGCCCGACACCGGGCGGGGCCGGTACCGGAGCGGTACCGCGCTTCGCATGGCACGACCCGGCGCCGGGTACGGCCAGACACGGCACACGCCGACGGGAACCCCCGCCGGCCCGGCACCATCAGCACGCGATCGAGCATGCTCGCGGCCCACCGGCCCCACCGGCCACCGGACCGCCGAGGGGAGGAGAGTCCGGTGACCGCCATGAGGCCACCACAGGCCGCACCGGCCGAGAGCGTGGTCGGTGCGCCGAGACCGGTCGGCCGTCCCGATCCGGTCCCCGCGGGCGTGCCCGCGGGTCAGACCAGGTCCGCGGCCGCGTCCCGCCCGCAGCCCGCCGCCGTCCACCACGCGGTGCTCTGCGTCAACGCGCCCGCGATGGCGGCCTCCGGACCGGACGGGCAGCTGCGCGGTCACGGCCTCCACGGCTTCTACCGCTCCGGCGTCCGGGTCGTGGCCAGGATGGAGCTGCGGCTCGGCGGCATGGAGCCGCTCCCGCTCCTGGGCACCCTGACCACGGCGGCCCAGGCCCGCTTCCTCGGCGCCGTCCGCCTGCCCGGAGACCCAGACCCGGACCCGGCGCTGACCGTGGAGCGGCTGCGCCATGCCGACGGCGTGGAGACCGTCATCGTGCGGAACTCCGGGAGCCGCCCCGCCCGTCTCCCGCTGGAGATCGCCCTCGGCACCGACCTCGGCCCGGTCGGTGACATCGCCGCCGGGCACCGCTCGCCCGACCTGCCCGGCCAGGTGCAGTCCGCCGGGCTGCGCTGGGCGGGGCCCGCCCACAGCGCCACCGTCAGTGCCAAGCCCTCGCCGCACGCCGTTCTCGCCGGGGCCGGCGTGCTGCGCTGGGACCTGGAGGTGCAGCCCGGCTCCCGTTGGTCGGTCGAGCTGCGCACCGAGCTGGAGGCCACCGCCCCCGGCCCGCGCCCGCCTGGCGGGCGCGGCACCGGAGTCCCGCTGCCCTGGGCGGAGCCGGAGATCCGCTGCGACGACCCGCGGGCCCAGCCGTTGGTGGCGCGTTCGCTGGACGCCCTCGGTGGGCTGCTGTTCGCCGACTCGGACCGGCCCACCGACCTCTACCCGGCCTCCGGAGCGCCCTGGCGGTTCGGGCTCGCACCGGCCGACGCGCTGTGGGCGGCGCGGCTCACGCTGCCGCTCGGCACCCGGTTGGCCGCGGGCACCCTGCGGGCCCTGGCCCGCCGCCAACAGCCCGCCCTGCCCGCCGGCCAGGGCGGCGGCCCCGGCCGACTGCCCGAGGGCCTGCTGCCCGGCGCGCTGCGGCACGCCGGGCCGGAGCTGCCGCCCACCTGCACCGCCACCGAGGCGACCCTGCTGTTCGTCACGGTGCTGGCCGAGGCCTGGCGCTGGGGCCTGCCCCGGCACGAGGTCGCCGAGCTGCTCCCGGCCGCCGAACGCGCCCTCGGTGCCCTGCGCGGCGGGCTGGTCGACGGCCTCGTCACCGACCTGAGCCGCCCGGCCGAGGAGCGGGCCGCCCACCCGGCGGCGGCCCGGACGGAGGTACAGGCCCAGGCACACCGGGCCGCCCTGCACGGCGCCGAGCTGCTGGAGGCCTTCGGGCGCCCCGGCGCCGAGGAGTGGCGCGGCTGGGCGGCCGAGCTGCGCGGGCGCTTCCGGGAGCGGTTCTGGATCGACGACCTCTCCGGCGGGCGCCCGGCGGCTGGTGTCGCCCCCGGCGGCCAGCCGCTGCCGGCGGTCGCCTCCTCCTCCTTCGTCCACCTCCTCGACCCCGGGCTCTGTGCCGACGGCGGTCGGCACGAGAGCCTGCTGGACCGCGAGCAGACCAGGCTGCTGGCCCACCGCCTGGCGGCGCCGGAACTGGACAGCGGATGGGGCCTGCGCACGCTCAGCGCCAAGTCGGCCCGGTTCAACCCGCTGGGCCACCGCAGCGGGGCGGTGCGCGTCCACGAGACGGCCCTCGCGATCGCCGGACTGGCCGAGGCCGGTCATGAGAACGAGGCCGGCGCCCTGCTGGAGGGCCTGCTCGGCGCGGCCGCCCACTACGAGGGACGGCTGCCCGAGATGTACGCGGGGGAGCAGCGCACGCCCGGCTGCCCGCCCGTGCCGCACCCGGCGGCGTGCCGCCCGGCGGCGGTCTCTGCGGCGGGCGCGGTGCACGCGGTGTTCGCGCTCGCCGGGGTCCGGCCCGATGTCCCGGGCGGGCGGGTACTGGTCCGACCGGCCAGCACGGCGCCGCTCGGCGAGCTGCAGCTGACCGGTCTGCGGGTCGCGGGCGAGCCGTTCTCGGTCCGGGTGAGCCGGATCGGCGTGGCGATGGTGGAGGAGGCATCGGCGGAGCTGCAACTGGTCGCCCGCTGACGGGCAGGCCGGTCCGCCCAGGCGCGCGGGCGGACCGCCCCCACCGCCGCCGAGGCCTGCCCTGTCCCGCAACCGGGCGGCGCTCCGCAGCGGGGTGCGGGGCGGCCCCGACGTCGGCCTGTGCTTATCGTCAGAGAGACGACTATGATCGTCGCCATGTCGCGTTATGACCCGTCGGCCTTCCCCCCGTTCGCTGTCACGGTTGACCTGGTGGTGCTGACGGTGCGGGACCACGCGCTGTGCGCCCTGCTGGTACGGCGGGGCGAGCCGCCCTTCCAGGGCTACTGGGCCCTGCCCGGCGGCTTCGTCCGCCCGGACGAGGGCCTGGCCGAGGCCGCCTCCCGGGAGCTGGCCGAGGAGACCGGCCTGCGCGCGCACTCGGCCCCCGGCCACGACGGGATCGGTACCGGCGCGGCCGGCGCCCACCTGGAACAGCTCGCGACCTACGGCCACCCGCAGCGCGACCCCCGGATGCGCGTGGTCAGCGTGGCCTACCTGGTACTGGCCCCGGACCTGCCGACGCCCAGGGCCGGCGGCGACGCCAGCAGCGCCCGCTGGGCCCCGGTCGCCGAGCTGCTCGGGCAGAACCCGGCTGACGGCGTCCCGCTCGCCTTCGACCACGGCCTGATCCTTGCCGACGGGGTCGAGCGCGCCCGATCCAAGATCGAGTACTCGTCGCTGGCGACCGCCTTCTGCCCGACCGAGTTCACCGTCGGCGAGATGCGCCGGGTCTACGAGGCGGTGTGGGGCGTGGTCCTCGACCCGCGGAACTTCCACCGCAAGGTCACCGGGACCCCGGGCTTCCTGCTGCCCTCCGGCGGCACGACGACCCGTCAGGGCGGCCGCCCGGCGCAGCTGTTCACCCCCGGCGGGGCCACCGTCCTCAACCCGCCCATGCTGCGCCCCGAGTCCTGACCGGGGCTGTCGACCGCACCCCGCCCGGCCCCGGCGGCCCTTCGCGTGCCGTCGCAGGATCGGATTGTCCCCTGATCGGGTGAGGTGGGCGGGCTGCGGGCCCGCGCCGCTCCCGTAATGCCCGGAATCTCCGGTCCGGCCCCCTAATGTGCTGGCGCGGGGACGTGCGGGCACGATCCCACGCCGTGCAGACCAGGTCGGCCAAGGGCATGGGAGCAGCCAGCGATGATCCAGATCACCGGACTGACCAAGGTCTACCGCAGAGGCGGTTCACCGGCGGTGCTCGATCTGACCTTCGACGCCCGCCCGGGCGTGGTCACAGCCCTCCTCGGTCCCGAGGGCTCGGGCAAGTCCACCGCGCTGCGGCTGATGCTCGAACTCGAACGCGGCCAGGGCGTCACACTCTTCGACGGTCGCACCTACCGTCGGCTGCGCCGCCCCGAACGGGAGGTCGGCGTCCTGCTGGCCGACCCGGCCGGCGCCTCCGGTGCGGCCGCCGGCCACCCCGGCCGGAAGGCGCACAGCCACCTCAGGATGCTTGCGGCGGCCGTCGGCCTCCCCGGCCGGCGGGCGGACGAGCTGCTGGAGCAGACCAGGCTGGCCACCGTCGCCGGGCAGCGGCTGCGGACCTTCTCGCCCGGCATGCACCGTCGGCTCGCCCTCGCCACCGCGCTGCTCGGCGACCCGCGCACACTGCTTCTCGACGCGCCCACTGACGGCCTGTCGCCGCGCAACGTCGAGTGGTTCCACTCCTTCCTGCGCTCGTTCGGAGTCGCGGGCGGCACCGTGCTGGTGACCACCCGTTCCCCGCAGGAGGCCGCGCAGCTCGCGGACCGCGTGCTCACCCTGGACCAGGGCCGACTGGTGGCCGACCAGCCGGTCACGGAGTTCTGCCGCACCAGGCTCAGCCCCGAGGTGGCCGTACGCGGGCCGCAGATGGCCAGGCTCGCCGACCTGCTGATCGGCCAGGGCGCGGAGGTCCGCCGCGACGGCGGGGCCGGCCTCGCCGTCGCGGGGATCGGCCGCACCGAGATCGGCGAGCTCGCCTACCGCCACGGCATCCTGCTGCACGAACTCGCCGACCGGGTGGTCGAGCAGCCCGCTCCCCGCGCCGCCCTGCCGACCGCCTCGGGCCGTTCCGGGCACATCCAGCTCCAGCCCGCGAAGGCCGGGCCGGCCAGGCCCGAACCGACCAAGTCCCAACCGACCAAGCCCCAACCCGCCCGGACCCCGGCGGTGAGGACCAGGTCCGAGGAGGAGCAGGCGGAGCCCCGGACGGTGAAGACCCCGGCGGCGCAGGTGCCCCAGCCGGCCGCCGCGGCCCCGGACGAGGGAGTGCTGCCCGCCCTGGCGCTGCCCGTCACCGCGGCCGCAGGCTCCGGATCCAGTGCCGCCACCTCGACCGTCTCCGCCTCCACCGTCCCCACCTCCAAGGTCTCCGCCGCGACCGCCCTGTCGGCGGCCACGGCGCGACCCACCAGGACCGCCGACCCCGTCCTCGCCCCCGCCCCCGCGGCAGCCGTGGCCGCGGAGGCGACCAGCCCCCTCGACGCCCTCGAGGACTCCCCGACGGTCGCCGTGGACCGCCTCTTCCGGGACAGCCGCACCGCCGTCACCCGGCAGAGCGACCCCGTCCCGGCCTCCACCCCCGGCCCCCGCGACCAGCGGACGGGCTCCTCCACAGCGGACCTGCTGACCGACGACACCGTCCGCCTCGGCCGCTTCGACCCGCTGGCCGCCCGGACCGCCGCCACCCCCCGCCCGACCCCGGACCGCCCGGCCACCGACCATCAGACGCCTGACCACCAGACCCCCGACCACCAGACCCCCGACCACCGGAGCGAGTGAACCGTGCGTGTACTGGCCTACGAGCTGCGCCGGCTGCGCGGCCTCCGCTCCACCTGGCTGCTCCTCGCCGCCGTGCTGCTCTGTGACGCGGTGGTGGCCGCGGTGCTCGCCCACCAGACGCCCGCGGGCTCGCTGGCCGCGCCGGCCGGCGTCCGGCTGCTGACGGCGGCCGTCCCGCTGATCCCGCTGCCGTTCGCGGCCCTCGGCGCCGGGGCACTGGGCGCCCTGTCGTACGGGCACGAGGTGCGCTACCCGGGCCTGGCGGCCTCGCAGGTGTCGTACTCACGCCGGGTGCGGCTGCTGCTGGCCAAGCTGATGGTGATCGGCCCGGTGGCGGGGCTGCTGGCCCTGGCCACCCTGCTGATCGACGCCGTGGCCGCGCACCTCGCACTGCCGGCCGGGGTGGTCGTGGCGGCCTGGTCCGAGCCGGCCGTGCTCTCGGTCGAGGTGTCCCAGGCGCTCTCCTCGGCCGGTCTGACCGGGCTGGCGGACCTGCCGGGGGCGCTCGCCCCGGTGGCGCTCGGGGCCGGCCACGGGTCGCCGTCCGCCCTGCTGGCCTTCGTCGTGCTGGTGGTGGTGGCGGGCTGGACGGGGGTGCTGACCGCCTCGCTCACCCGCAGCGCCGCGGCCGGGGTGCTGCTGCTCTGCGCGCTGCCCCCGCTGCTGGAGTCCGGGGTGGCGCTGCTGCTGCGTCAGACCGGTACGGCCTGGCCGTCCCGGGCGGCCGAACTTCTGCCGTTCCAGTCCGGCGTGGAGTGGGCGTACGGATGGGTGTACGGCGGGGACCGCCGGGTTGCGGTGACCGGGTCGGCGCTGACCGATCCCGTCCTGCTCGCGGCGGTGGTGGCGCCCGCGTTCGTGCTGCTGCTGGTCTGCCTGCTGGTCCAGGTCCGCCGCCGCGCGCTCTAGGCCCTGTCCGCCCAGCGCCCGTCAACTCCCGCCGGGCGGCCCGGTGCCCGCGGGGCCGGCCCGGCCGTCGGGTCGTACGCGGTGGGCCCCGGCGATGGGATGCTGACGATCCGTCTCCGCCCTGCCGGGCTCTGCCGAGCTTTGCCAAGATCGACCAGCAGTGACCGTAATGCGCGGTTCTTCCTGATAAGAAGTCAATTATCCAGTCACGGGCGATCACCCTTTCGTGTGCTTTTCACGAGAATCCTCAAGCTGGGCCCGCGGATCGCCGACAAAGGACCTGTGAGTACCCTTGCGCACCCCACCATGACCACCGCCCGCTCCATCGACGGCGCCATCCACGGCCCCGGCGATCTGGACCGTTTCTCGTACGCCGACCGGCCGACCCCGCCGGCGCCCCGCTGGGAGGGCGCCGAGTCGGACCTCGCCAGGGTCGGCCGCAAGACCACCAGCAGTCGCGGTCGCGGCCTGCACGGCCAGCTCGTGCAGCAGCTCGGCCAGATGATCGTCTCCGGCGATCTCGGCGCCGACCGCCCGCTCGTCCCCGAGGAGATCGGCCAGCGGTTCGAGGTGTCCCGCACGGTCGTCCGAGAGTCGCTGCGCGTGCTGGAGGCCAAGGGCCTGGTCAGCGCCCGGCCGAACGTCGGCACCCGGGTCCGGCCGGTCGGCGACTGGAACCTGCTGGACCCGGACATCATCGAGTGGCGCGCCTTCGGCCCGCAGCGCGACGAGCAGCGCCGGGAGCTGTTCGAGCTCCGCTGGGCGATCGAGCCGCTGGCAGCCCGGCTCGCCGCCGGCCACGGCCGCGAGGACGTCCAGCAGCGGCTGGTCGAGCTGATCGACATCATGGGCCACGCCGCCGCCCAGGCCGACCTGTCGACCTATGCGCGGGCCGACGTCGAGCTGCACGTCCTGGTCCTGCAGATGGCGGGCAACCGGATGCTGGAGCACCTCTCCGGCATCGTCTCCTGCGCCCTGCAGGTCTCCGGAGGTCCGGCCATCTCCTGCGAGCGCCCCTCGGAGGCCTCCGTCAGCCTGCACGCCCGGCTGGTGGACGCGCTCGGCACCGGCGACGGCACCGCGGGCGAGGCCGCGATGCGGGCGCTGCTCACCGTCCACCCGGAGATCGAGCCGTCCGTTCCGGCTCCCCGGGAGCACTGAGCCGTCCATTCGGCGACCGAGTGGCCCCCGCGAACCCCAGGCCCTCCGGCCGCACCGCACGGCGCGACCGGAGGGCCTCGGCATGTGGCGGCGCGGCACGGGGCGGACGCGGGGCGTCGGACACCGGACCTGGCCGTCCGGGGTACTTGCATCGTGTCCATGTCACGCGCTTCGCGGCGAGTGCGCGATGATGGATGTCGGCCCCCGGGCCGCGGGCGCCGAGTGGTGTGACCCGCGACACGAAGGCCATGCGTAACACTTGACGAGTAGCAGCGATGTGTACGGAGCGGAAGCAGCTCCGGAATACCCCAACATGTCAGAATGCTGTGTTGATCCACGGCGCTGTTGCCGTCCTGCAAACCCAGTCCTCAAGCCCGAGTCGGTCGGAATCGACACCGCGCGTCCGACGCGCGATTTCCTTCCCCGCCCGCTCGGGCGGCCGGTACGGGTTCGAGTCCACTCATCGTCCGAGAGGTTGTTCGTGTCGGCCAGCACATCCCGTTCACTTCCCCCCGAGATCGCCGAGTCCGCGGCTCTGCTGGCGCTCATCGAGCGGGGCAAGGCCCAGGGGCAGATCGCCGGTGACGACGTGCGCCAGGCGTTCGAGGCGGACCAGATCCCGGTCACCAAGTGGAAGAACGTCATGCGCAGCCTCAACCAGGTTCTGATTGAGGAAGGGGTGGATCTCATGGTCAGCGCGGCCGAACCGGCCGGCGCCAAGCGCAAGAGCGTCGCGGCCAAGAGCCCCACCAAGCGCACGGCGACCAAGGCGGTCACCACCCGCAACCCTGCCGCGCCCTCGGCACCGACCAAGCCGCCGGTGCGGATCGCGCCCGGTGCGACCATCTCCACCCCGTCGGTCGCGGCCGCCACGGCCTCGGTCAGCACCGTGTCCGCCGAGATCACCGTCGAGGGGTCGACGTCCGTCGCCGCGGAGCTGCTGAAGGCGGTTCCGACGAAGAAGGCCGTCCCCGCCAAGAAGGCCGCCGCCAAGAAGGCGGCCGCGCCGGCCAAGAAGGTCGCGGCCAAGAAGACCGCCGCCGGCAAGGGCGGCAAGGGCGACGAGGAGGTCATCGGCGAGGAGGAGCTGCTCGAGGACGCCGCGCTGCCCGGTGACAAGGCGGCGGGCGAGGAGGCGGAGCCCGAGGAGGAGTCGCAGGGCTTCGTGCTCTCCGACGACGACGAGGACGACGCCCCGGCCCAGCAGGTCGCCGTCGCCGGTGCCACCGCCGACCCGGTCAAGGACTACCTGAAGCAGATCGGCAAGGTCCCGCTGCTCAACGCCGAGCAGGAGGTCGAGCTCGCCAAGCGCATCGAGGCCGGCCTGTTCGCCGAGGACAAGCTCTCGGCCGCCGACAAGCTCGCCCCCAAGCTCAAGCGCGAGCTGGAGATCATCGCCGAGGACGGCCGCCGCGCCAAGAACCACCTGCTGGAGGCCAACCTCCGCCTGGTGGTCTCGCTGGCCAAGCGCTACACCGGTCGCGGCATGCTCTTCCTGGACCTGATCCAGGAGGGGAACCTCGGTCTGATCCGTGCGGTCGAGAAGTTCGACTACACCAAGGGCTACAAGTTCTCCACCTACGCGACGTGGTGGATCCGCCAGGCGATCACCCGCGCGATGGCCGACCAGGCCCGCACCATCCGTATCCCGGTGCACATGGTCGAGGTCATCAACAAGCTGGCCCGCGTCCAGCGCCAGATGCTCCAGGACCTGGGCCGCGAGCCCACCCCGGAGGAGCTGGCCAAGGAGCTCGACATGACCCCTGAGAAGGTCATCGAGGTCCAGAAGTACGGCCGCGAGCCCATTTCGCTGCACACCCCGCTCGGCGAGGACGGCGACAGCGAGTTCGGTGACCTCATCGAGGACTCCGAGGCCGTCGTCCCGGCAGACGCGGTCTCCTTCACCCTGCTCCAGGAGCAGCTGCACTCGGTGCTGGACACCCTGTCCGAGCGCGAGGCGGGCGTGGTGTCGATGCGCTTCGGCCTGACGGACGGTCAGCCGAAGACGCTGGACGAGATCGGCAAGGTGTACGGGGTCACCCGTGAGCGCATCCGCCAGATCGAGTCCAAGACCATGTCGAAGCTGCGCCACCCGTCGCGCTCCCAGGTGCTGCGCGACTACCTGGACTAATCGGCAGGATCGCAGGGCGCGAGCCCTGCGGAGAGCTTGACGGCAGAGGCCCGGAGCGCACCGCTCCGGGCCTCCGCGCATGTCCGGGGCCGGGCACGTCAGCGTCCGGGTGGCTCTTGTCCCTCGTCCGGGTGGCCGTGTGTCGGGAACCGGTCGCACACCGTAGTTGATCACCTACGCTGTGCCGGTTGCCTGCTGCCGAGCCACCCTGGAGAAACGGTGCTGCCCAACCCGGACCGCGCGGACCTGCCGACTGCCGCCCCGACGCCGGTACGTCCGGACCGGCCGAGGCGCCGGCGCCACCGGGCTGCCGTCCTGGCCCTGCTGGCCGCGCTGCCCGCGCCGCTCGTCGCACTCGGCCCGGCCGCTCCGGCCGAGGCGCAGCGCCGGATCGTCGGGGGTTCGGTCGCCGGCACCTCCGACCACCCGTGGGTGGTCGCGCTGTCCAGCCGGCCGCAGTTCGGCAACGGGCGCTCGGGGCAGTTCTGCGGCGCCGCGCTGGTCGCGCCGACCAAGGTGGTGACGGCCGCGCACTGCTTCTACGACGAGTCCAAGGGCAAGCGGGTCGACCGGCCGGAGCTGAAGGCCGTGATCGGCCGGGACGATCTGCGGGGTTCGGCCGGGCACGAGGTGCCGGTCCAGTCGGTCTGGGTCCACCCCGACTACGCCTTCGCCGCCAACATGAACGATGTGGCGGTGCTCACCCTCGCCGAGCCGCAGGCGGACCGGCCGGCGATCGATCTGGTCGGCCAGGGCGAGACCGAACCGTACGCGCCGGGGACGAGGGCGCAGGTCTTCGGCTGGGGGGACACCACCGGCTCCGGTAACTACTCGCCCACACTGCGTGGGGTGGAGGTGCCGATCATCGCGGACCAGACCTGTGCGCACGCCTACCCCGGCGGACAGGACGGGCGCTTCGACGCCCGCGGCATGGTCTGCGCGGGGGAGGAGAAGGGCGGCAGGGACGCCTGCCAGGGGGACAGCGGCGGTCCGCTGGTGGTCGGTGGGCGGCTGGCCGGACTGGTCTCCTGGGGGACGGGCTGCGCGGAGGCTGCCCACCCGGGCGTCTACACCAGGATCGGCGCGGTCTCGGACGCGGTGCGCTCGGTCCTGTGACCGGGTGCTCACGGCCGGTGGCCTTCTGATCCGGCGTCGGCCCGCCCGGCCGACAGCGGTGCCGGCCGGCGCGAGGGCGACCTGCGGGGAAAACAGCGGAGCCGGGCGCCGAACCTCCTGAAGGAGGTCCGCCGCCCGGCTCACCGGTCATGCGCAGTGCACGACCGGACACAGCTCGTGGCTGATTGCTGTTGTGGCGCCTCGGATCAGCGCTCCTCGTCGGCGGCCGTGGCCGTGGCCGTGTTGCTGAGACGGCCGCTCTCGTCCTGTATCTCCACGGCGATCTTCTTGAGCTCGGGCTCGAACTTCCGGCCGTGGTGGGCGCAGAAGAGCAGCTCTCCACCGCTGGCGAGTACGACGCGCAGGTAAGCCTGGGCGCCGCAGCGGTCGCAGCGGTCAGCCGCGGTGAGCGGGCTCGCAGGGGTCAGAACAGTAGTCACGTCGCCTCTTCTCTAGCTCGACGAGCTGTCGTACCAGGGTCAACATCCAACCAGGCCGAAAACGTTCCCGCTCGTGGCTTTTCTTCTTTGAGGATTCTGCAGGTGTTGATGAGGACGTGCCCCGGGGGCCGGTGGTTCATGCGTACCGAATCCCAGGATCCGTCTATCGCTCGAACGCCCGATCGGGACCGGGTGTCGAGGTCCGCGTAGCATAATCCTCTGCTGGGTTGGAGCATAAGCCCCGTCCCAGGCCCCGGTAGCCTGCATAACGGCAGTTCCGGAGCCTGTGCCCGGCCCCACGGTCCGCCAGGACCGGTGGTACCGGGAGGAGATGGCGCCCCGGCGCCCCGAATCCGGCGCAGCCCTTGTTCGCGCAGCGCGTACAAGCTGCGCGGGACCGGCCCGCCGTGCTGTGCACCGAGCGGAGGGGTGTACACACGCAGGGGAACGAATGTCGGTGCGATGTGCTGCACTGGCGGACGATCCGGGTGTGCCCGGATGTGACCGATGAGACAGAACTTCACCGAGGAGAGTGCCGCGTGAGTGCCGAAACGACCGTGCCGTCCGCACTGCTGGCCGGCGACGACGGTTCCAACTACACCGCTCGGCACCTGCTCGTCCTGGAGGGCCTGGAAGCGGTCCGCAAGCGTCCCGGCATGTACATCGGCTCGACCGACAGCCGGGGCCTGATGCACTGCCTCTGGGAGATCATCGACAACTCCGTCGACGAGGCCCTCGGCGGCTACTGCGACCGCATCGACGTGATCCTGCACGACGACTCCTCGGTCGAGGTCCGCGACAACGGCCGCGGCATCCCGGTGGACGTCGAGCCCAAGACAGGCCTGTCCGGCGTCGAGGTCGTGATGACCAAGCTGCACGCCGGCGGCAAGTTCGGCGGCGGCTCCTACGCGGCCTCCGGCGGTCTGCACGGCGTCGGCGCCTCCGTCGTCAACGCCCTCTCCGCCCGCCTGGACGTCGAGGTCGACCGCAGCGGCCACACCCACGGCATCAGCTTCCGCCGCGGCACCCCCGGGATCTTCACCGAGACCAGCCCGGACGCGCCCTTCGAGCCCGCCAACGGCCTCACCAAGGTCCGCAAGGTGCCGAAGACCCGCACCGGCACCCGGATCCGCTACTGGGCCGACCGGCAGATCTTCCTCAAGGAGGCCAGGCTCTCCCTGGAGGGCCTGCACAGCCGGGCCCGGCAGACCGCCTTCCTCGTCCCCGGCCTCACCATCGTGGTCCGTGACGAGCGCCTGACGGAGAGCGACAAGGTCGAGGAGTCGACCTTCCGCTACGACGGCGGCATCGGGGAGTTCTGCGAGTTCCTCGCGCCCGACAAGCCGGTCTGCGACGTGTTGCGGCTGCAGGGCGAGGGAACGTTCAAGGAGACCGTGCCCGTCCTGGACGAGCTCGGCCACATGACGCCCACCGAGGTCACCCGCACCCTCGGCGTGGACATCGCGCTGCGCTGGGGCGCCGGCTACGACACCACCCTGCGGTCCTTCGTCAACATCATCGCCACCCCCAAGGGCGGCACCCACGTCACCGGCTTCGAGCGCTCGCTCGCCAAGACCGTCAACGAGGCGCTGCGGTCCGCCAAGCTGCTGCGGGTGGCCGAGGACGACATCACCAAGGACGACGCCACCGAGGGCCTCACCGCGGTGGTCACCGTCCGCCTCGCCGAGCCGCAGTTCGAGGGCCAGACCAAGGAGGTGCTGGGCACCTCGGCCGCCAACCGGATCGTCGCCGCGGTGGTCGCCAAGGAGCTCAAGGCCTTCCTGACCTCCGCCAAGAAGGACGAGAAGGTCCAGGCCCGGGCCGTCATGGAGAAGGTGGTCGCCGCCGCCCGCACCCGCGTCGCGGCCCGCCAGCACAAGGAGGCCCAGCGCCGGAAGACGGCGCTGGAGACCAGCTCGCTGCCGGCCAAGCTGGCCGACTGCCGCAGCGACGACGTCGACCGCACCGAACTCTTCATCGTCGAGGGGGACTCCGCGCTCGGCACCGCCAAGCTGGCCCGCAACTCCGAGTTCCAGGCCCTGCTGCCGATCCGCGGCAAGATCCTCAACGTGCAGAAGGCGTCCGTGAGCGACATGCTCAAGAACGCCGAGTGCGCCTCGATCATCCAGGTGATAGGGGCCGGTTCGGGCCGCACCTTCGACATCGACCAGGCCCGCTACGGCCGGGTCATCTTCATGGCCGACGCCGACGTCGACGGCTCGCACATCCGCATCCTGCTGCTGACGCTCTTCCAGCGCTACATGCGTCCGATGGTCGAGCAGGGCCGGATCTTCGCGGCCGTGCCGCCGCTGCACCGGATCGAGCTCACCAACCCCAAGCGCGGGCAGGAGAAGTACCACTACACCTACTCCGACGCGGAGCTGCGCTCCACCCTGCTGGAGTTCCAGCGCAAGGGCATGCGCTGGAAGGACCCGGTCCAGCGGTACAAGGGCCTCGGTGAGATGGACGCCGACCAGCTGGCCGAGACCACCATGGACCCGCGCCACCGCACGCTGCGCCGGATCAACCTGGGCGACCTGGAGCAGGCCGAGAAGATCTTCGACCTGCTGATGGGCAACGACGTCGCCCCGCGCAAGGAGTTCATCGTCGACTCGGCGGCCACCCTGGACCGCTCCCGCATCGACGCCTGAGCGCACCCGGTCGCCGCGGGCCCTCCACCCACGGGTGGAGGGCCCGCGTGCTGTCGGATCCACCCGCCCGTCCACCCGGGCTCCGATCAGCCGCAGGCGCCGGATCCGTAGCGTCGGGGAGGTCAGCAACAGCCCTCCCGTCGGTACGGAGCGTCCGATGAGCACCCTTGTCAACGTCGTCGCGGTCATCGCGGTGATGGCCCTGGTCGTCGGCCGCCAGATGCGCGCACAGCGCCTGGACACCGAGCGCCGCTTCTGGGTCCTGCCGCTGGTCCTCGGCGGGCTCGCGCTGCGCGACCCGCAGTTGATCGACCACGAGCACACCGCACAGTCCGCCGTCCTGCTCGGGTGCGGACTGGTGGCGGTGCTCGCGATGGGCTCCGTCTGGGGCTGGACCGTCCGGCTCTGGCGGGACGCGGACGGCGCGCTCTGGGCCAGGGGCACCAAGGCCACCGTGGCCGCCTGGGCCGGGATGGTCGTCATCCGGTTCGGCATCTACGAGACCGGTGCGGCCCTGCACGTCCACCAGGCGGGCAGCGCCCTGCTGCTCGGCCTGGCGGTGCTGCTCCTGGCCCGCACGCTCGTGGTGAACTGGAGGGCCCGGATGCTGGAGGTCCCGGAGGAGGCCGCAGGGCCCGTACCGGTCCGAAGCCGTGAGTTGTGAGGAGGCACCCGTGGCCGGGTGGTACTGGACCCGTTGGCCGTCCCGCGAGGGGATGGAGCGCGACGCCGAGAGCCGGCCGCGGCGGATCCTCACCGTGCTCGGCCGCGGCATCCTGCTGGTCACCGTCTGCTGGGGGACGTTCTCCGACGGGAAGTACACCGGCTGGACGGCGGCCGCCGCGGCGGCCGGGCTGGCCGCGGCCGTCGGTCTGAGCGCCGGATACCTGTACGCCAGCCGGGAGCAGCGCCCGGTGGCGGCGTTCGGCCTCGCCGCCGGACTGCTCGGCGCGGCCTGGCTGGCCAACTGGGGGCAGGCCTTCCTGCTCGCCGACGTCCTCTGGTACGGGCTTGCCGTGACCGCCATCGTCCGGCTGCCGCCCGCGCCCGCGCTGCTCACCGCGGCGGCCGCGCTCGGCTCGTACACCGCCGCCAGCTGGGCGAGTTGGCTGAGCGTCATCGCCACCGTCGGCGGGCTCGTCCTGCTCGGCTACCTGCTGCGGCTGGATATCGAGGCGCGCGGCACCGCCCGGCGACTGCTCGTCCAGGAGCGGGCCGCCCGGGCCGCCGAGGCGGAGAGCGCGGCGCTCGCCGAACGGGCCAGGATCGCCCGGGAGATCCACGACGTGCTGGCCCACAGCCTCTCCGCCCAGCTGGTCCACCTGGAGGCGGCCCGGCTGATGCTGGACGCCGGCACCGACCGGCAGCAGGTCCGCGAACGCGTGGTGGCCGCGCGGCGGATGGCGCAGGACGGCCTGGCCGAGACCCGGCAGGCGCTCTCCGCGCTGCGCGGCGAGTTCACTCCGGTCGGGGAGTTCCTGGTGGAGCTGTCGGGCCGTGAGCGGGCCGGGCTCTCCGTCACTGGGGTCCCGCGTCCGCTGGCGGCCGAGGCGGGGCTCGCGGTCCGGCGCACGGCGCAGGAGGCGCTGACCAACGTCCGCAAGCACGCCCCCGGCGCGCGCTGCACGGTCGAACTCCGCTACCTGGCCGAGGAGGTGGAGCTGGAGGTGCGCAACACCCGGCCGGCCCGGGGCGAACCGGCCGCGGAGCTGGCCGCCAGCGGCAGCGGGTACGGTCTGCTGGGGATGCGCGAACGCGCGGAACTGCTCGGCGGCACCCTGCTGGCGGGCCCGGAGGACGGAGGGTGGCGCGTGCTGCTGAGGGTGCCGGCATGACGACGGGGAACACCAGGGTGCTGGTGGCCGACGACCAGACGGTGGTGCGCGAGGGCATCGTGATGCTGCTCGGGCTGCTGCCGGGCATCGAGGTGGTCGGCGCGGCCGCCGACGGCGAGGAGGCCGTCGCGCTGGTGGAGCGCCACCACCCGGACGTGGTCCTGATGGACCTGCGGATGCCGCGGGTGGACGGTGTCGAGGCGACCCGGCGGATCCGCGCCGCCCACCCGGAGACCGAGGTCGTGGTGCTCACCACGTACGCCGACGACGACTCGCTGTTCCCCGCGCTGCAGGCCGGGGCCCGCGGCTACCTCACCAAGGACGCCGGCGGCGAGGAGATCGCCCGGGCCATCGCGGACGTCCGCTCGGGCGCGGCCGGCCTCTCACCGCTGGTGCAACTGCGGCTGCTGGAACGGCTGGCGGGCGCAGGGCCGACGGCTCCCGGGGAGGCCGGCCCGGCCTCGGCGGAGCCCTACCCGACCCGGTCCGGCGAGCTCCCGGACGGGCTGACCGCCCGGGAGGCCGAGGTGCTGGCGCTGATCGCCGAGGGGCTCTCCAACACCGAGATCGCCCGGCGGCTGTTCGTCAGCCCGGCCACGGTGAAGACGCACATCAACAACCTGTTCGCCAAAACCGCCGTCCGGGACCGGGCGCAGGCGGTCGCGTACGCCTTCCGACACGGGATCACCGGTACGCAGCAGTAGTCGGATGAGTGTCTGTCGGATCATCGATCACCTCATCGAGTGAACGTATCTGCATTGGTCGTTGGGGGTGTTCGCGGGCCACCATCATGGGTGCGGTCAGAGCGCCCTCGGCCCAGGAGCAGCAGTGCCACAGCAGCAGACGAGCAGTCCCGAGCAGGGGCAGCGATTCGACTGGTGGGCCGCCGCTCCCGCCACCACCCCCGAACCCGGGCGGCCGGCCGCCGCACCCGCGGCCCCCGCCCAACCGGCCCCGGCGCAGCCCGCCGCCGCTCCGCCGCCCGCCGCGTCGGTGCCCTCCCACCCGGTGTCCGCCCATCCGGTGCCCGTCCGGTCGGTGCCCGTGCAGCCGGCGCCCGCCGGGCCGGGCCGGGTTGGCAGCCACAGCACCGAGGTGTACCGCTCCGTCCAGGGCAGCGAGGCCTTCCAGGAGATCCGGCGCGGCTACCGGTCCTTCGTCTTCCCCGTCAGCGGGGCCTTCCTCGGCTGGTACCTGATGTACGTCGCCGCGCAGGCCTGCGCGCCCGGGCTGATGCGCAGCCAGATCGCCGGCCCGGTCAACGTGGCCTGGCTGCTCGGACTGCTGCAGTTCGCCTCGACCTTCCTGCTCACCTGGCTCTACGCCCGCAACGCCCGGACCAAGCGCGACCGGGCCGCCCTCGACCTCCGCTGGGACACCCAGGACCAATTGCGATGACCACCGCCACCCCGCCCCCTGTCGCCCCCGCCGGGGACCACCACGATCTGGCCATCGTGCTGTTCGCCGTCATCGTCCTGGTCACCCTGGCGATCACCCTCTGGGTGGGCCGCCGAGGCAGCGCCGCCGAGGACTTCTACGCCGGCGGGCGCGACTTCACCCCGCTGCAGAACGGCTTCGCGCTCTCCGGGGACTACCTCTCCGCGGCGTCCTTCCTCGGCGTCGCCGGGCTGATCGCCCTGTACGGCTACGACGGCGTGCTCTACAGCATCGGCTTCCTGGTCGCCTGGCTGGTGGTGCTGATGCTGGTCGCCGAGCTGGTCCGCAACGCCGGCCGGTACACCCTGGCCGACGTACTGGCGCTGCGGCTGCGCCGCCGCAAGGTCCGGGCCGCGGCCGGCGGCGCCAGCGTGGTCGTCACCCTGCTCTACCTGGTCGCCCAGATGGTCGGTGCGGGCAGCCTGGTCGCCCTGCTGCTCGGCACCAACAGCGGCGAGGCCCGGACCTGGACCATCGTGGCGGTCGGCGGTCTGATGATCGTCTACGTCACGGTCGGCGGGATGCGGGCCACCACCTGGATCCAGATCGTCAAGGCGTTCCTGCTGATCGCGGGCTCGGTACTGCTCACCGTGCTGCTCATGGTCCGCTTCCACGGGGACGTGGCCGAGCTGATGCGGCAGGCGGCCCAGCACAGCGGCGCCGGGCAGCGCTACCTGGAGCCGGGGCTCAAGTACGGCAAGACCGTGACCAGTCGGATCGACTTCTTCAGCCTCGGCCTGGCCCTGGTGCTGGGCACCGCGGGCCTGCCGCACATCCTCTCCCGCTTCTACACGGTGCCCACCGCGCGGGCCGCCCGCCGCTCCACGATGTGGGCGATCGGGCTGGTCGGCGGCTTCTACCTGATGGCCATCGCGCTGGGGCTGGGCGCCACCGCACTGGTCGGCTCGGCGGAGGTCCGGCACGCCAACGCGGCCGGGAACACCGCCGTCCCGCTGCTGGCCCTGGTGCTCGGCGGCGGCAACGGCAGCACCGGCGGGGTGGTGCTGTTCGCGCTGATCTCGGCGATCGCCTTCGCCACCATCCTCGCCGTGGTCGCCGGACTGACCCTGGCCTCCTCGGCGGCCTTCGCACACGACATCTGGGCGGGCGCCTGGCGCGACCGCCCCCGGCGCAGGCGTCGGCGTGCCGCCGTCCCGGCCGCCCGGGCGGGGCGCGGCGACGTCGGCGAGCGCCAGGAGGTCTGGGTCGCGCGGATCGCGGCGGTGGGGATCGGCGCGGTCGCGATCGCGCTCAGCCTCTTCGCCCAGCAGCTGAACGTCGCCTTCCTGGTCGGCCTGGCCTTCGCCGTCGCCGCCTCGGCCAATCTGCCGGTGCTGCTCTACACGCTGTTCTGGCGCCGGTTCACCGCCCGCGGCGCGGTCTGGTCGGTGTACGGGGGGCTGGTGCCGGCCATCGTGCTGGTGACCTTCTCGCCGGTCGTCTCGGGCAGCAAGGTGGCGCTCTTCCCCGGGGTGGACTTCCACTGGTTCCCGCTGGAGAACCCGGGCCTGATCTCGATCCCGCTCGGGTTCCTGGCCGGCTGGATCGGCACGCTGACCTCGCCCGAGCCGGCCGACCCGGACCGCTACGCCGAGCTGGAGGTGCGCGCCCTCACCGGCGCCGGCGCCGCGTAGCGGCCGCCGTACCCGAACCCCGGCGGGCGCCTCGGACCGGCGCCCGGCCGGGGTTCGTCACGTCCGGGCGGCCAGGCCGTAGCGGTGCTCGGGCCGACCGGTGTCGCCGTAGCGCAGGGTCAGCCGCAGCCGGCTGTCGCGCTCCAGCTGCTTGAGGTAGCGCTGCGCGGTGGAGCGGCTCAGCCCCGCGGCGTCCGCGACCTCCTGGGCGGAGAGCGGCCGTCCGGCCCGCCGCAGCACCCCGAGGACCAGGTCGGTGGTGGGGGCCGAGTGACCCTTGGGCAGCGTGGGGGCGGGAGCGGCGGCGCTGCGCAGGGTGGCGAACAGCCGGTCCACCTCGTCCTGGCCCGCCTCCCGCGCGGCCGGCCCGGCCAGGGCGTGCCGCAGCTGCGCGTACGCGACCAGCTTGTCGCGCAGCCCGGCGAAGGTGAACGGCTTGACCAGGTACTGCAGCGCGCCGTGCTGCATGGCGGCGTGCACCGTGGAGACGTCCCGGGCGGCCGTCACCATCATCACGTCGCAGGCCACCTGCCGGTCCCGCAGCCGGCGCACCAGGGCGAGGCCGGTCTCGTCGGGCAGGTGGTGGTCGAGCAGCAGCAGGTCCACCGGACGGCGCTCCAGCGCGGCCAACGCCTCGCCCGCCGAGTGCGCGGTGCCGACCACCCGGAAGCCGGGCACCTTGGCCACGTACGCGGCGTGCACATCGGCGACCCGGAAGTCGTCGTCCACCACGAGTACGTCGATCATCACGCCTCCACGAGCGGTGCGGTGCGGCCGGCGGCCGAGGTCCGGTCAGGCGGGGTCCGGTCAGGCGGGGTCTGCGCGGGCGGGGTCTGCACGCACGGGGTCCGGTTGTGCAGGGCCTCGGGCAGCTCGACGGTGAACCGGGCGCCGCCGAGCGGGCCGCCGTCCAGCACGATCCGGCCACCGGCCCGTTCGACCAGCCGCCGCACCATCGCCAGCCCGAGCCCGCGCGGGCGGTGCGCGGGTGCCTCCTTGCTCGTCCACCCCTCCTCGAAGACCCGCTCGCGCAGCCGCTCGGGCACCCCGGGACCGCTGTCCGAGACCTGCACCAGCAGGGTGGAACCGGCCGCCGCCAGGGTCACCTCAAGCCGCCCGCCGCCACCCGGCGCCAGCGCGTCCACCGCGTTGTCGATCAGGTTGCCCAGCACGGTGACCAGCGCCCGGGCGTCCACCACCGCGTCCGGCAGATGGGCGGCCGGGGCGACCAGCAGCCGCACGCCGCGCTCGCCCGCCACCGCCGTCTTGCCGGCCAGCAGCGCGGCCACGTGCGGGTCCTGCACCTGCTCGGCGATCCGCGCCGCGACCGCCGCGTGCGAACCGGACTGCTCCGAGATGAACGCCACCGCCTGCTCGTACCGGCCCAGCTCCAGCAGGCCCAGCAGGGTGTGCATCCGGTTGGCGTGCTCGTGGTCCTGCGCCCGCAGCGCCTCGGTGAGGCTGCGGGTGGTGTCCAGCTCCCGGACCAGCGACTCCAACTCCGTCCGGTCGCGCAGCGTCACCACCGCGCCGCCCTCGGCCGTCGCCATCCGGTTCACCACCAGGACCCGGTCGTCCCGGACGGCCGGCAGGTCGGCGCCGGCGATCCGCCCGGTCAGCACGTCGGCCAGCCGGCCCGGCGGCAGCACGGCGTCGATCGGCCGCCCGGTGCAGTCCCCGGGCAGGGCGAGCAGCCGCACCGCCTCGTCGTTGGCCAGCCGGATCCAGCCGCGCTCGTCCAACGCCACCATGCCCTCGCGGATGCCGTGCAGCATCGCCTCCCGCTCCACCAGCAGCGCCGAGATGTCGGCCAGCGCGATGTTGTGGGTGCGCCGCTTGAGCCGCCGGGCCAGCACCAGGGTGGCGGCGGTGCCCGACGCCAGACCCGCGCCCGCGCAGAGCAGGATCCCGGTGAGCATCTTCAGCAGCCGCCGCCGGATGGAGTCGTCGCTGATGCCGACCGACACCTCGCCGACGACCCGCCCGTCCGCCGCCCGCAGCGGCACCTTGCCGCGTGCGGTGCGGCCCAGGGTGCCCTGCTGGATCGCGGTGACGCTGCGCCCGCTGAGGGCCGGCTCCGGGTCGGTGCTGACCCGGTGGCCGATCCGGTCCGGGTCGGTGTGCGAGAGCCGGATCCCGGCCAGGTCGGTGATCACGACGAAGCTGGCGCCGGTGGCCAGCCGGATCTGCTCGGCGTTGCGCTGCGCGGTGGCGGAGTCGCGGACCTCGGCGGCGCGGGCGATCACCTCGTCGCCGGCGGTGGCCTGGGCGATCGACAGGGCGCGCTGCATCGCGTCGTGGTCGAGCTCGGAGCTGACCGGCGCCAGGAACAGCCCGGCGGTGACGGCGGTGACGCCGACCGTGACGACGGTCTGGCCGAGCAGCAGCTGGGCGAAGACCCGGCGGGGCCAGTGCGGGCGGCGGGGCCAGTGCGGGCGGCGGGGCCAGTGCGGGCGCTTCATCCGGGCCTCCTCTCGGCGGCTGGGTGGACGGGGGGCGGAGGGGCGGGCTGCGGGCGGCTCGGGCAGGGGCGGTGGCCGGGCAGGCGGGAGCCGCGGGCGGCTCGGGCGGTCGGCTGGCACACCCTACGTTTCCGGGGTGGGTCTGTCAGCTGCGTCCCCGCTGTTGTAGCGGAAGCAAAACGAGCAGAACAGCCCTCAACGCGGAGAACCCGCAGTACGCCGACAAGCCTCCCGCCGGGTGCCCGGCCGCTCCTAGCCTCCCGGGGCAAGCACAGACCCGGGAGGTCCAATGAGCGAGCGAAGCGCGCGAACCACGAAGCGGGGCGCGTTGCGCGAGGCACACGTCGAGCGAAGCGGGGCGTGGGCATGAGCACAACCCCGGCGATCGAGTTGACCGGCGCGACCAAGCGGTTCCGCACCCCCTCCGGGGCGCTGCACACCGCCGTCCGCGATCTCGACCTGACCGTCGCCCAGGGCGAGTTCGTGGCCGTCGTCGGCCCGACCGGCTGCGGCAAGTCCACCACGCTGACCCTGGTCAGCGGTCTGGAGGAGCCCACCGAGGGCGACGTCCGGGTGTACGGCGAGCCGGTGGACGGGATCAACGACAAGGTCGGGTTCGTCTTCCAGCAGGACGCCGTCTTCCCCTGGCGGACCGTCCTGTCGAACGTGATGGCCGGCCCGCGCTTCCGCGGGGTCCCCGCCGCCGAGGCCAGGGAACGGGCCCGTGACTGGCTGGCCCGGGTCGGCCTGGGCGCCTTCGAGGACCGCTACCCGCACCAGCTGTCCGGCGGTATGCGCAAGCGGGTCGCGCTCGCCCAGACCTTCGTCAACGACCCCGGCATCCTGCTGATGGACGAGCCGTTCTCGGCGCTGGACGTGCAGACCCGCGCCCTGATGTCCGACCAGCTGCTGGAGCTGTGGGCCGGCACCGGCTCCTCGGTCGTCTTCGTCACCCACGACCTGGACGAAGCGATCGCCCTCGCCGACCGGGTCGTGGTGATGACGGCCGGACCGGCCACCGTCAAGGAGGTCTTCACCGTCGACCTGCCGCGCCCGCGCACCGTGGAGGCCGTCCGGCTGGAGCCGAGGTTCATCGAGCTGTACCGCGAGATCTGGGCGTCGCTCGGCGAAGAGGTCCGCATCACCCGGGAGAGAGGAGCGGGTCGTGCCGCTTGAGACCGCAGTGGCCGGCACACAGCCGGCGGCCGTCCCCGCCAGCAGGACGGCGGCCCGCGAACGGGCGGCCCGCAACCGGAGGCTGGGGGTCTACGCGGCCCGGGTCGCGGTGCTCGCGGCCTTCCTCGGCCTCTGGGAGGTCTGCGCCCGCACCGAGGTCATCGACCCGTTCAACTTCTCCCAGCCGTCGAGGATCTGGGCGCAGATCTGGCAGTGGATCACCCATGGCACGGCCCAGGGCTCGCTCGGCGAACAGATCGGCTACACCCTCTACGAGGCCCTCACCGGCTGGGTCATCGGCGTCACCGGCGGTGTGCTGCTCGGCATCGCGCTCGGCCGGATCCGCTTCCTGGCCGAGGTGTTCGGGCCCTACATCAAGGTGCTGAACGCCATCCCGCGGATCGTGCTGGCCCCGATCTTCCTGATCTGGTTCGGCCTGGGACCGGCCTCCAAGGTGGCCTCGGCCGTGGTGCTGGTGTTCTTCCCGGTGTTCTTCAACGCCTTCCAGGGCGCCCGCGAGGTGGACCGCAACCTCGTCGCCAACGCCCGCATCCTGGGCGCCAACAGCCGCAAGGTCACCCTGCAGGTGGTCATCCCCGCCGCCACCACCTGGATCTTCACCAGCCTGCACGTCAGCTTCGGCTTCGCGCTGATCGGCGCCATCGTCGGCGAGTACATCGGTGCGACCAAGGGCCTCGGCCTGCTCGTCGCCGCCGCCCAGGGCACCTTCAACGCGGCCGGCGTGTACGCCGCGATGACCATCCTCGCCGTGGTCGCGCTGTTCACCGAAGGGCTGCTGACCTTCGCCGAGAAGAAGCTGTTCCGCTGGAAGCCCGCCGAATCCGGCGACGGCCGCTGACCCCCACCGCACTTCGAGAGAGGCACTCCCACCCATGCGCCCGAACCCGATCGGCAGATCCGCCGCAGCCGCCCTCGCCGCCGTCCTGCTGTTCCCGCTCGCCGGCTGCGCCAACGACGCCGCCTCGACCTCCCACAACGGCGCCGCCCCGGCCGGGCGGAAGGTCGACGGCCCCAAGGTCAAGATCATGGTCGGCGGCCTGGACAAGGTCATCTACCTGCCCGCCATGCTCACCCAGCGCCTCGGGTACTTCGCCGACGCCGGCGTCAACGTCGAGCTGATGAGCGAGCCGGCCGGCGTCAACGCCACCACCGCGCTGCTCGCCGGGGACGTCCAGGGCGCCGTCGGCTTCTACGACCACACCATCGACCTCCAGGCCAAGGGCAAGAACGTGGAGTCCGTGGTCCAGTTCTCCCAGGCCCCGGGCGAGGTCGAGATCGTCTCCGCCAAGCAGGCCGACGCCATCCGGTCCGGCGCGGACTTCAAGGGCCGCAAGCTCGGCGTCACCAGCGTCGGCTCCTCGACCGACTTCCTCACCAAGTACCTGGCCGTCAAGAACGGCACGGCGGTCAGCGAGTTCAGCCCGATCGCGGTCGGCGCCGGCCAGACCTTCATCGCCGCCCTCCAACAGGGCAGCATCGACGCCGGCATGACGACGGATCCGACGGTCGCCACCATCCTGGACAAGGGCCTCGGCAGGATCCTCTACGACATGCGCACCCCCGAGGGCTCCCGCGAGGCGCTCGGCGGGCTCTACCCGTCCTCCTCGCTCTACATGAACACCGAGTGGGTGGGGAAGAACAAGGACACCACCCAGCGGCTCGCCGACGCGTTCGTGCGGACGCTCACGTGGATGTCCACCCACAGCCCGCAGGAGATCGCCGCCGCGATGCCCGCCGACTACGCGCAGGGCGGTGCCGAGCAGTACGCGGCGGCGATCAAGGCCACCCTGCCGATGTTCACCACCGACGGCGTGATGCCCGCCGACGGCCCGAGGACCGTCCTCGCCGTGCTCGCCGCCTTCCACCCGGACGTCCGGGGCAAGGAGGGCTCGATCGACCTCGCCCGCACCTACACCACCGAGTTCGTCGCCAAGGCCGCGGCCAAGGGCTGAACCCGTGCGACGGTCCCGTGCCAGGGGCCGAACCCGTGCCGACGGTCCCGCGCCCACCCCCACGGGCGCGGGGCCGTCACAGTGCGCGCAGCGCCGCCACGTCCATCCGCGAGGGGGTGGCCGCCGCCTTGCCGCAGCTCTCCGGGCGCGGCGGCTCGCTCGCCGCCTCGACGACCTCCGCCTCCCAGGCCCGGCCGTCGCGGTGCCGGACGGTCACCAGCCAGCGGCCCCCGCCCGCGGGCTCCTGCACCAGCGTCAGCGCGTCCACCCCGGTCTCCCCGGTGGCCAGCCGCACCGCGTGCTCCGCGGCCTGCCCCGGGCGCTCCCAGCCCGAGCAGCCCCGCGACCACTCCGGCACGACGTGCCCGGACGCCGTCGCCGCCAGCACCTCCTTGGCGCTCTCCGGCGTCAGCCGCCCGTACGCGTAGCCGTACGGCAGCACCAGCATGGTGGGGGAGAAGCGGTGCCCGCCCAGGTGCGTCACCTCCCACACCTCGCTGTGCCCGGCCGCCGCCAGCTCGGCCGCCAGCGGCCGGCCCAGCAGTGCGCAGCAGCGGTCCCGGCGCCCGTTGGTGCACACCAGGGCCACCGGCCCGCCGACGTGCTCCGCACCGAAGCCGCCGTGCTCCCCGCCGCCCAGCGCGCCGAAGTCCAGGCCCAGCAGCTCCGCAGGGTCCGCCACCGACCCCCGCCGCACCCAGCCCCGCCCCGGCACCGTGTGCGCCACGATCACCTCGTGCCGGGCCGTCTCCAGACAGTCCGCGTGCCGCCCGGGCCGACGGATCAGCGCGACCCGCACCCCGGTACCGGCGGCCGCCGCCTCCAGCGCACGGCCGACCGCCGCGTCCAGATGGCTCTGGGTCGCCGCCTTCGCGCCCCACGGCCCGTTCTGCTCCACCAACAGCCAGGTGGCGGCCGTCGCAGCCGTGGCGGCCAGCGGCTCGGACAGTTCACGCGACGCGGTCGCACAGGTGCTCACGCAGGCAAGGCTACCCTTCGCGCCCCACCCGGCCACCTGGGTCCTGTCCGGCCCCGGCGCGGCCCGCCACCGGCGGCGGAGAAGACGCGGCCCGCCACCGGCGGCGGAAAAGCAGCGGAGGGGCACCGGATCCGGTACCCCTCCGCCTGGCCGACCGCTACGCCGGGCCGGCCACCACCGTGATCGCGGCCGTCACCGGAGTGCCCGAACCGTCACGGCGCGGGTCGCGCTCCGGGAGGTCGACCGGGACGCCCTTGTCCGCGGCCGCGCGGGCCGGCGCAGCGCCGGCCCAGGCGAACGCCAGGGCGTCCTCACCGCGCAGGAAGCGCTGGCAGCGCACCCCGCCGGTGGCACGGCCCTTGCGCGGATACTGCTCGAACGGCGTGACCTTCCAACTGCTCTGGGCCTCACCGGTCAGCGTGCCCGAGGCACCCGCCACCGAGACCACCACCGCGTCGACCGCCGGATCCACCGCGGTGAAGGACAGCACCCGCGCGCCGTCCGTCAGCTTGATGCCCGCCATACCGCCCGCCGGGCGGCCCTGCGGCCGGACCGTGCCGGCGGGGAAGCGCAGCAGCTGAGCGTCCGAGCTGATGAAGACCAGGTCCTCCTCGCCGGTGCGCAGTTCGACCGCGCCGACCAGCTCGTCACCCTCCTTGAGGGCGATCACCTCGAACTCGTCCTTGTTCGCCGGCCACTCCGGCACCACCCGCTTCACCACGCCCTGCACCGTGCCCAGCGCCAGACCCGGCGAGGACTCGTCCAGCGTGGTCAGCGCCAGCGCCCGCTCACCGGCCTCCAGGCGCAGGAACTCGCCCACCGCGGCCCCGCCCGCCAGCGTCGGCGACGGCGTCGGCGGCAGCGCCGGCAGGTCGATCACCGCCAGCCGCAGCACCCGGCCGGCCGAGGTCACCACACCCACGTCGGCGCGGGCCGTGGCCGGCACCGCCGAGACGATCACATCGTGCTTCGACCGCTTCTCCGACAGCTCGAACGGTTCGCCGTCCGCCGTCCGCGCCAACAGGCCGGTCGACGACAGCAGCACCCGGCACGGATCGTCCGCGACCTCCAGCGGCACCGACAGCGAGGCCGACGGCACCGCACCCGCCTCCAGCAGCACCGTCCGCCGCTCGGTGCCGAACTGCTTCGCCACCGCGCCCAGCTCGGTCGACACCACGTTGCGCAGCCGGGTGTCCGACTCCAGGATCTCCGTCAGCTCGGCGATCTCGGAGTTGAGCTTCGCCTGCTCCTCCTCCAGCTCCACCCGGTCGAACCGGGTCAGCCGGCGCAGCGGGGTGTCCAGGATGTACGCCGTCTGCGTCTCGGACAGCGAGAAGCGCTCGATCAGGCGCTCCTTCGCCTGCGCCGCGTTGTCGCTCGACCGGATGATCGCGATGACCTCGTCGATGTCGACCAGCGCCACCAGCAGGCCCTCGACCAGGTGCAGCCGCTCCTGGCGCTTGCGCCGCCGGAAGTCGCTGCGCCGGCGGACCACCTCGAAGCGGTGGTCGACGTAGACCTCCAGCAGTTCCTTCAGACCCAGCGTCAGCGGCTGACCGTCCACCAGCGCCACGTTGTTGATGCCGAAGGTCTCCTCCATCGGCGTCAACTTGTACAGCTGCTCCAGCAGCGCCTCCGGCACGAAGCCGTTCTTCACCTCGATCACCAGCCGCAGCCCGTGCTCGCGGTCGGTGAGGTCCTTGACGTCCGCGATGCCCTGCAGGCGCTTCGCGTTGACCAGGTCCTTGATCTTCGAGATCACCTTCTCCGGGCCGACGTTGTACGGCAGCTCGGTGACCACGATGCCCTTGCGGCGGGCCGTCACGTTCTCGACCGACGTCGTCGCCCGGATCTTGAAGGTGCCGCGACCGGACTCGTACGCGTCCCGGATCCCCGACAGGCCGACGATCCGGCCGCCCGTCGGCAGGTCCGGCCCGGGCACGAACCGCATCAGCGTGTCCAGGTCCGCGTTCGGGTGCTTGATCAGGTGCCGTGCGGCCGCCACGACCTCGGACAGGTTGTGCGGCGGCATGTTGGTCGCCATGCCGACCGCGATGCCCGTCGCGCCGTTCACCAGCAGGTTGGGGAACGCGGCCGGCAGCGCCTGCGGCTCCTGCTCGCTGCCGTCGTAGTTCGGCCCGAAGTCGACGGTGTCCTCGTGGATCGACTCCACCATCGCCATCGCCGCGGCCGTCAGCCGCGACTCGGTGTAGCGCATCGCGGCCGGCGGGTCGTCGTTGCCCAGCGAACCGAAGTTCCCGTGCCCGTCGATCAGCGGCAGCCGCATCGAGAAGGGCTGCGCCATCCGGACGACCGAGTCGTAGATCGACGCGTCACCGTGCGGGTGGAGCCGACCCATCACCTCGCCCACCAGGCGGGCGCACTTCACGTGCCCGCGCTCCGGTCGCAGGCCCATCTCGTTGGCCTGGTACAGGATTCGCCGGTGCACCGGCTTGAGGCCGTCCCGCGCGTCGGGCAGCGCACGCGAGTAGATGACCGAGTAGGCGTACTCCAGGAAGGAGCCCTGCATCTCGTCCACGACGTCGACGTCGAGGATCCGCTCCTCGAAATCTCCGGGCGGCGGGGTCTGCGAACTGCGGCGGGCCATCGCGGCGGGGCTCCCTTACGTCTCGCTTGCGTCTCACTTGCGTCTGCCGTCCATCAGGGCTCAGCGCCCCCATTGTGGACCCTCGCGCCGACACACCCCGCCAGCGCCCCTCTTCCGCCCCTGGCGAACGCCCCGTCCGCGCGGACACATCCACGCCCTCCGCGCGTTGCACCACAATGGGGACGCCACACGAATCCCCGACATCGACGACGGGAAGGACCCGAGCGCATGGCCAACCCGGCCCCCGCCTCCACCCGAGGCATCGCCATCACCGAGCACCGCCTGGCCAACGGCCTGCGCGTCGTCCTCTCCGAGGACCACCTCACCCCGGTCGCAGCCGTCTGCCTCTGGTACGACGTGGGCTCGCGCCACGAGGTCAAGGGCCGCACCGGGCTGGCCCACCTCTTCGAGCACCTGATGTTCCAGGGCTCCGCGAACGTCTCCAACAACGGGCACTTCGAGCTCGTCCAGGGCGCCGGCGGCTCGCTCAACGGCACCACCAGCTTCGAGCGCACCAACTACTTCGAGACCATGCCCGCCCACCAGCTGGAGCTCGCCCTCTGGCTGGAGGCCGACCGGATGGGCTCGCTGCTCGCCGCGCTCGACGACACCTCGATGGAGAACCAGCGCGACGTCGTCAAGAACGAGCGCCGCCAGCGCTACGACAACGTCCCGTACGGCACCGCGTTCGAGAAGCTCACCGCGCTCTCCTTCCCCGACGGCCACCCGTACCACCACACCCCGATCGGCTCCATGGCCGACCTGGACGCCGCCACGCTGGAGGACGCCCGCGCGTTCTTCCGCACGTACTACGCGCCCAACAACGCCGTCATCTCCGTCGTCGGCGACATCGACCCCGAGCAGACCATCGCCTGGGTCGAGAAGTACTTCGGGTCGATCCCCTCGCACGACGGCAAGCAGCCCCCGCGCGACGGCACCCTCCCCGACAGCATCGGCCGCGAGATCCGGGAGAACATCCGCGAGGAGGTCCCCTCCCGCGCCCTGATGGCCGCCTACCGCCTCCCGCACGACGGCACCCGCGAGGCCGACGCCGCCGACCTCGCCCTCACCATCCTCGGCAGCGGCGAGTCCAGCCGGCTCTACAACCGCCTGGTCCGGCGCGACCGCACCGCCGTCGCCGCCGGCTTCGGCCTGCTGCGGCTGGCCGGCGCCCCCAGCCTCGGCTGGCTCGACGTCAAGACCTCCGGCGACGCCACCATCGAGCAGATCGACACGGCCGTCGACGAGGAGCTCGCCCGCTTCGCCGCCGACGGCCCCACCGCCGCCGAACTCGAGCGCGCCCAGGCCCAGATCGAGCGCGAGTGGCTCGACCGGCTCACCACCGTGGCCGGCCGCGCCGACGAACTCTGCCGCTACGCCGTCCTGTTCGGCGACCCCAAGCTGCTCAACGAGGCGCTCCCCAAGGTGCTCGACATCACCGCCGAGGAGGTCCAGGCCGTCGCCAAGGCCCGGCTGCACCCCGAGAACCGGGCCGTCCTCGTCTACGAGCCCACCACCGCCGACGACGAGACCGCCGCCACCGACACCGAAGAGGAGGGCGCTGCCGCATGAGCACCGACTACGTCCCCGCCATGACGTTCCACCCCCAGCCCCAGCCCGGCACCCCCAGCCCGTGGGCCTTCCCGGCCCCCGAGCGCGCCGCCCTCGGCAACGGCATCACCGTCCTGCACTGCCACCGCCCCGGCCAGCAGCTGGTCGCCGTCGACGTCCTCGTCGACGCCCCGCTCGCCGCCGAGCCGGAGGGCCTCGACGGCATCGCGGGCATCCTCGCCCGGGCCCTCAACGAGGGCACCGACACCCTCACCGCCGAGGAGTTCGCCGCCGAGCTGGAGCGCGCCGGCGCCACCCTGGACGCGCACGCCGACCACCCCTGCATCCGGGTCTCCCTGGAGGTCCCCGCCTCCCGGCTGCAGCGCGGCCTCAGCCTGCTCGCCGACGCCCTGCGCGCCCCCGCCCTGCCCGAGGACGAGATCGAGCGCCTGGTCGCCAACCGCCTCGACGAGATCGTCCACGAGCAGGCCAACCCCGCCCGGCGCGCCGCCAAGGCCCTCTACGCCGAGCTCTTCGACGGCGCCGACCGGCTCTCCCGCCCCCGCGGCGGCACCGCCGAGTCGGTCAAGTCCATCGACCGGGCGGCCGTCCAGGCCTTCTACGACGCCCACGTCCGGCCCGCCACCACCACCGTCGTCGTGGTCGGCGACCTCACCGGGGTCGAGCTGCCGGCACTGCTGGAGTCCACCCTCGGCGCCTGGACGGCCGACACCGCCGCCCCCAGCGTCCACGCCCCCGTCACCGCCGACGACACCGGCCGCGTCGTGATCGTGGACCGCCCCGGCTCGGTGCAGACCCAGCTGCTCATCGGCCGGATCGGCCCGGACCGGCACGACCCCGACTGGGCCGCGCAGATCCTCGGCACCTACTGCCTGGGCGGCACCCTGACCTCCCGCCTGGACCGCGTCCTGCGTGAGGAGAAGGGCTACACCTACGGCGTGCGGGCCTTCGCCCAGCCGCTGCGCTCGGCCGCCGACGGCACCGGCCGCGCGCTGATCGCGATCAGCGGCTCGGTGGACACCGCCTCCACCGCGCCGGCGCTCGGCGACACCTGGACGATCCTGCGCACCCTCGCGGCCGAGGGCCTCACCGACGCCGAGCGCGACGAGGCCGTGCAGTTCCTGGTCGGCGTCGCCCCGCTGAAGTACGAGACCGCGGGCTCGGTGGCCGGCACCCTGGCCGACCAGGTCGAGCAGCACCTGCCGGACGACTACCAGGCCGAGGTCTACCGGCGGCTCGCCGAGCTCCCGACGGCCGCCGCGACCGAGGCCGTCGTCGCGGCGTTCCCGCCGGACCGCCTGGTCACCGTCCTCGTCGGCGACGCCGCCGAGATCGCCGACCCGGTGCGCAAGCTCGGCATCGGCGAGGTCACCGTCATCAGCGCCTGAACCCGCTGCGGGCCGGGGCCCGGTGGAGCACTGTGCTCCGCCGGGCCCCTCGCTTTGGACCGCCGTCCCGACCGCGGTTAATTCCCTTGCGGGCCCTCGGCGCCGCGTGGGTAGATATCCCCCGGCAGCCGGTACACACACGGAGAGGAGGCGGTCACCATGCGGGTCGAGCCGACCACAGCGCGCTCCCCGAGGCCGTCCTCCCGATGCCCCCTGGCCGCCTGAGCGCCGCCGGACCCAGGATCTTCCCCGAGCCGCACCGGGACTCCTCGCGCGGCAGCACACCTAGGCTTGAACCAGCCGACCTTTGGAGGTCGTTCAACCATGTCGTACACCGAGGTACCCGGCGTCCGGGTCCCGATCCGGATGTGGACCGATCCGGCCACCGTCGAGGGCCAGGCCATGCAGCAGCTGCGCAACATCAGCTCGCTGCCCTGGCTGCACGGCCTCGCCGTGATGCCCGACGTCCACCTGGGCAAGGGCGCGACGGTCGGATCCGTCATCGCGATGAAGGGCGCGGTCTGCCCGGCGGCCGTCGGGGTGGACATCGGCTGCGGAATGAGCGCGGTGAAGACCTCGCTCACCGCCAAGGACCTGCCGGACGACCTCTCCCGCCTGCGCTCCAAGATCGAGCAGGCCATCCCGGTCGGCCGCGGCCTGCACACCGACCCGGTCGACCCGGGCAAGCTCCACGGCTTCGCGACGGCCGGCTGGGACGACTTCTGGCAGCGCTTCGACGGGGTCGCCCACGAGGTCAAGTGGCGCCGCGAGCGGGCCATGCAGCAGATGGGGACGCTGGGCTCGGGCAACCATTTCACGGAAGTGTGCCTGGACGACGACGGGACCGTCTGGCTGATGCTGCATTCCGGGTCGCGCAACATCGGCAAGGAGCTGGCGGAGCACCACATGGGCGTCGCCCGGTCCCTTCCGCACAACCAGGGGCTGGTTGACCGCGATCTCGCGGTCTTCATCGCGGACACCCCGCAGATGGCCGCCTACCGCCAGGACCTGTTCTGGGCGCAGGAGTACGCCAAGAACAACCGGGCGGTCATGATGGCGCTGTTCCAGAACGTCGTCCGCCGTGAGTTCCCGAAGGCGAAGGTGGCCTTCGACGAGGTGATCAGCTGCCACCACAACTACGTGGCGGAGGAGCAGTACGACGGCGTCGACCTGCTCGTGACCCGCAAGGGCGCGATCAAGGCCGGCTCCGGCGACCTCGGCATCATCCCCGGGTCCATGGGCACCGGCTCCTACATCGTCCGCGGGCTGGGCAACGAGTCGGCGTTCAACTCGGCCTCGCACGGCGCGGGCCGCAAGATGAGCCGCACCGCGGCGAAGAAGCGGTTCACCACGCAGGACCTCCTTGAGCAGACCAAGGGCGTGGAGTGCCGTAAGGACAGCGGTGTCGTGGACGAGATCCCCGGCGCGTACAAGCCGATCGAGAAGGTCATGGCCCAGCAGAAGGACCTGGTCGAGGTGGTGGCCCACCTGAAGCAGGTCGTCTGCGTCAAGGGCTGACCGCCGACCCGAGGAGGGCCCCGACACCCGTCGGGGCCCTCCTCGGGCTGTTCTCCCAGGCCCTAGCCGAGGCCGGGGGTGATGGCCAGGACGAGCTGGGTGATCGGCGGCTGGCCGCTGACGATGGCCGTGACGCGGTAGAGGCCGGGCGCGGGGAGGGTGATCCGCGCTCCGACCAGGCCGTCCCGGGCGGACGGCCAGGGGGCGCGCACCGGGGTGTCGCCGTCGGTGTTGTGGATGGTGAGGCTGACGCCGGCGGTGGAGTCGGCGCCGGGGAGCCGGAGGTGCCAGGGGAGGCCGGCCTCGACCAGGTCGGGCACGTCCAGGCCGACGTGCTCGGCCCCCATGCTCGGGCCGAGCACCCGGTCGCGTTCGGTGATGACGGCGCGGACGTGGTGGCGTGCACTGCGGTCCGCCGCGAGCGCGCCGTGCTGGAGGGGGAGGTAGGTGATGGCGTCGCCGCCGCGGGAGGCGCTGTCCTGGTGGACGGTGCCGTCGCCGGCCTGGTCGGTGAGGACGGGAACGCCGTCGCCGTCACGGATCGGCGTGCGGTCGGAGTTGTGGGTGAATCCGGCGTACTGCTCGTGGACGATGCCGTCGCGCAGTTGCAGGCTCTGCGGGGTCGGCTGGGCGGTCCCCACCACGGCGCGGTGCCGGGGCAGGGGGACGGCCCTGCGGCGGCGGTGGGACTCCTCGGCGGCGGTGGCCAGGTGGAGGTCCCCGCCGAGGGCGGCGACGTCGGCGGGGCTGAGCCGGTGCGCCTCGGCGCCGGAGTCGACGCAGAGGAACCGGGGCAGCAGGTCGTGGACGCCGGGGAGGGTGGCGGCGAGCTCGCGCAGCGCACGCCGGGGCAGCGCCGCGGGGCCGCCGCGCCCGGAGTTGAGGATGGTGGCGGCCAGGACGGACCCCTCGAAGGGGGTGCCCAGGGTCACCACGGCGCGGGTGTCGGCGGCGAGCCCGGGAGCCGCGGCGAGCGCCTCCTGGGTGACGAGCCCGCCCATGGAGTGGGCGACGAAGACGAGTTGGGCGGGCCGGCCGTCCGGACGCAGCCGCCGGGCGTCCTCGTGGGCGGGGCGGGTGCGCCAGGCGTCGAGGTGGCGTCGGGCGGCCGCGGCCAGCCTGGCGCCGTTGACGGCGACCGGCAGACGCCAGTCGTAGCCGAACTCCAGTACGGCGGCGCGGTCGGCGACCACCTCGCGGATGGTGTCCACGAGGTCGGTGTAGGGCTCGACCCCCTTGAGGAAAGGGGCCCAGGTGGAGGCGGTGAGCAGGCCGGCGGGTTCGATCCGGCCGTACCGGCCCTCGCGTTCGGCCGGGGTGAGGTGCAGGACCCGCAGGCGGTCCGGGTCGCTCCAGAACCCGGCGAGCAGTTTCGGGCTCAGGCCCCAGACGGGTTCTCCGGTGTGGGCGTTGCGCAGGGCGCTGCCCATGATCCCGGGGACGATGACGACCGCGTCCTGGCTGACGGCCGGGGCGACGGGCGAGCGGCCGGTGAGGGCCCGGGTGGTGGTCGAGTGTGCGGGATCCGCCGCCGGGGTTCGCATGGATCGGCACAATAGCGTGAATGTTCTTGCCTTTGCCGGAAGTTGAACCTCCGATAGACCCTTCGGACGTGGCCTCGGCGGCCCCGGACGGCGGCGACGGGATCGAACGGCTGCTGGTGACGGTGATCGCGTCCGACTACGACGACGGTGACCAGGAGTTCACCGCCGGGATGGCGGAGCAGCGGGACACGGTCGAGCAGTGGTGGTGCGGCCCGGAGCTGGGCGAGCGCCGGTTCACGCCGGTGCACTCCGAGAAGCTCGACGGCCGCCGGGCGGTGGAGGACTTCGCGCACGAGGCGGGCCTGCGGGAGGCCGGCCGGTCGACGGCCCTGGTGCTGTACATCGCGAGCCACGGCAAGACCGCCCAGTCCGGCTACCACTACCTGTGCCTGCCGGCGTCGGACCAGCAGCGGCTGCCGGCCACGGCGTACCGCACGATGGACCTCGTCGCCTCGGCGCTGGACTCGCTGGCGGAGCACGTCCTGGTGATCGTCAACACCTGCGGCGCGCGCGGAATCGAGGCGGAGCTCGTCCGGCTGCGCAACGACATCGCCGCCGACCGGCGGCGCACCGCGAGCCTGGCGGTGGTGGCCACCACCGATGTCTACGACCGCGTCCAGGTACGGGAGTTCACCGAGGTGCTGGCGGAGGCCTACGAGCACCTGCGGGAGACCGACGGGATCACCACCCCGTACCTGTCGGTGAACGACTTCGTCGGCGCGCTGCAGGATGCGGCGAGCCGGCTGTCGCTGCGGATCCCGACCGAGCTCCTGAAGGAGCAGAACACCGGCGGGGCAACGCTCTGCCTGCCCAACCCCGGGTACCGGTCGGTGCCTGCACTGGTGGCGCCCGAGCTCAGCCAGGTGGCCTACACCCGGGCGGAGTTGGACGACTGGGTGGAGCGGGCCAGTGGCCGCACGGAGAGGCAGGACGGGGGTTGGTACTTCGCCGGCCGCAGTCGGCTGACCACGGTGGTCGCGGACTTCCTGGCGGGCCCGGCCGGGGTGCTGCTGGTGTCGGGTGCGACGGGGACCGGCAAGTCGGCGGTGATCGCGCGGGCCGTCACGCTGAGCGACGCGTCCTTCCGGGCCGAGGAGCGGTACGCCGCGGCGCTGGCGGAGGCGCCGGAACGCACCGTCCCCCCGGTCGGCTCGATCGACGTCGCGGTACTGGCCCGGAACCTGGATGTCGCGGAGATCTTCGAGCGGGTCCTGGTCGGTCTCGGATGCCCGCCGGCGGCGCAGGTGGGCGGTGCGGACCGGGTCCTCCAGCTCCGTGAGCAGCTGTTGGCGGAGCTGGCGGATGCCGGGCGGCTGGTCACGCTGGTGATCGACGGCCTGGACGAGGCGCGGGCGCCGTACCAGCTGGTCACCGGGCTGCTCGCCCCGCTGGCGCGGTTCACCGCCGCGGGCGGGGCCGCCGACGGCGGGCAGGCGGGCGTCGGGCTGCGGTTGGTCATCGGGGTGCGCAGCGTGGTCGGGCAGGCGGTGGAGGACGCGGGTCTGCTGCGGCTGCTGGAGCGGGTGCTGCCGGGGGCGGCGGTGCTGCGGACGGACGCCGCGGACGCCGCGGCGGACATCGAGTGCTACCTGCGGGCGCTGCTGCCCGAGGAGGGGGCGGTCGGCGAGCGGTACCAGGCGCAGCTGGCCGAGGTCGCGCGCCGGTGCGCGCCGTCCTTTCTGGACGCCCGCCTGGCCGGCCGCCAGCTGCGGGAGTCGCCCGACCCGGCGGGCCTGCTCCGGGACGAGCGGTGGTGGTCGTCCCTCGGCGAGGGGACGGTGGGGCTGCTCCGCCAGGATCTGGCGGAGGTGGCGACGGCCGACCTTCCTGCGCCCACGGTGCTGGCGCTGCTGGGCGCGGGGGCCTTCGCCCAGGGCGCGGGAGTGCCCCGGGCGGACGTCTGGCCGCTGCTGGCGGAGGCGCTGGCCGGGGACGGGCCGGTCGGGGGGCGGCCGGTGCCGGACCGGATGGTCGCGCTGTTGCTGGACAGCCGGCTGGCGGGCTATCTGCGCTACGACTCGGAGGACGGCAGGGCCGTCTACCGGCCGACGCACGAGCGGCTGGCCGAGGTGCTGCGCACCGAACCGCACCGGCTGCTGTGGTCGGCGGACGACCCGCGGCACGATCGCGGACTGCCGGACGGCACGCCTGCCGTTGACGCCTCGGACGGCACGCCTGCCGCCGCCCACGCCCCGGCACCGTCGCCCGGGCCCTGGTGGGAGCCGCGGACGGCCCACCGCCGGATCGCCGCGGCCCTGGCCGACCGGGGACGCGGCCGGATCCCCCACCCGTACATCGCCCGCCACCTGGCCCGCCATGCCGCGCTCGGCGGCGTGCTGGACGACCGCCACCTGCCGCCGGACGTGCTGCCCTGGCACACCGGCGGCGCCGTCCGGGGGCTGCTCGGCCTGCCGGTCGCCGACCGGGAGGGCCGGCGGTGGTTGGCCGCCTGGTCGCGGATCGAGCCCTTCCTCGGGGGAGCCGACCACCGGGCGCGGGTGGCCAGCCTGGTCCTGGCGCGGCACGCCTCCGCAGCAGGCCGCGCGTCCGCAGCAGGCAGGTCCCCCGCAGGCAGCGGGGGAGGTGGAGAGCCGCTGCTCGCGGGGTCGTGGCTGGCCCCGGTGTGGAGCCGCTGGAGCGTGCCGGGCAACGTGCTGGCCTCGGTCCCGCACACCCCGTCGGCGCTGGCCGCCTTCACCGCGGCGAACGGGGAGACCTGGCTGGCCACCGGGGACGCGGGCGGCGCCCTGCGGATCTGGGACCCGGCGACGGGGGAGCCGGTCGGTGAGGCGATGACCGGCCACGGGGGACGGGTGGCGGCCCTCGCGGCCGTGACCGTACGCGGCGGTCGGGTGCTGCTGGCGAGTGGCGGCGACGACGGCACGGTCCGGTTGTGGGATCCGGCCGCCGGTCAGCCGGTCGGCGGGCCGATGACCGGCCACGTCGGGCGGGTGCTGGCGATCACGGTGTTCACCGGCGTGGACGGCCGGACCTTGCTGGCCACCGGCGGCGAGGACTGCACCGTCCGGCTGTGGGATCCGGTGACCTGCCGTGCCGTCCGCTCCCCGCTGGTCGGGCACGAGGACTGGGTGCGCTCGGTGACGGCGTTCGCCCTGCGCCCCGACCTGGTGCTGCTGGCGAGCGGCGACGGCGCAGGCGTGCTGCGCCTGTGGAACCCGCAGTTCGGGGCGGACGCAGGCGCCCCGCTGACCGGGCTGAGCGGGGACCTCGGGGCGGTGGCCGCGTTCACCGGCCCGGACGGCCGGGTGCTGCTCGCCGGAGCGGGCGACCAGGGCGTGCTGCGCCTGTGGGATCCGGAGCGGAACGCGCTGGTCGGCGATCCGCTGGCGGGCCACGAAGGATGGGTCCGCTCGGTGGCGGTGGGGGCGCTGCCGGACGGGCGGGTGCTGCTGGCGAGCGGTGGCGACGACGGCACGGTCCGGCTGTGGGACCCGGCCGCCGGCCGACCGGTCGGCGAGCCGCTGACCGGGCATGCGGGCGGCGTCCTCGCCGTGACGGCGTTCACCGCCGCCGACGGCCGGCCGCTGCTGGCCAGCACGGGGGAGGACCGTACGGTCCGGGTGTGGGACGTGTCGGAGGTGTCCCGCCCGGACGGGTCGGCGGCCACCGCGCCGCCGGTACCGGGCGCCGCGGGGCGGCGCGGTGCCGGGCCGGGGCCCGAGCGGGCGGCCGGGGTGGCCGCGGTGGCGGTGTGCCCGGGCCCGGACGGCCGGATGCTGGTGGCGGCCGGCGGCGAGGACGGCCGGCTCCGGGTGTGGGATCCGCAGGACGACCGGTTGGTCGGCGAATCCCCCTGGGCGCACGCGGACGGGGTCCGCGCGGTGGCGGCGGCGGTGTCCGGGTCCGGCCAGGTGCTGGTGGCGGGAGGGGGCGACGACGGCACGGTCCGGCTGTGGGATCCGGTCGCCGGTCTGCCGGTCGGCGAGCCGCTGGCCGGGCACGCGGGCGGTGTCCTGGCGCTGACGGCGTTCACCGGCGCCGACGGCCGGCCGCTGTTCGCCGTCGGCGGGGTCGACGAGACCGTCCGGATCTGGGACCCGACGCGCCACGGGCCGCATCGGGTCGTCGAACTCCGCGGCCACCGCGACTGGGTGCGCTGTCTGGCGGCGTTCACCACCCCGGCGGGCCGGGTCATGGTGGCGAGTGGCGGCGACGACGGCACCGTCCAGCTCTGGGACCCGCTCCGCCACCCGCAGCCCGGAACGCAACTGACCGGCCACGACGGCCCGGTGACCTCGGTCGTGGCGTTCGCGGCCCCGGACGGCCGGAGGCTGCTGGCCGCCGGGGGAGCCGACGGCACGATCCGGCTCTGGGACGCGCTGACCGGCCGCCCGACCGGGCAGGTGCTGACCGGCCACGTGGACGAGGTGCACGGGCTGGCGGTCCTGGGCTCCGGCGGCGACGGCCCCGACGGCCCCGACGGCCTCGGAGCCCTCGGAGGGCCCGGCGGCCGGGTCCGGCTGGCCAGCGGCGGGGCGGACGGCACGGTCCGGCTGTGGGATCCGTTCGACGGTGTGGAGCTGCTGTCCGTGGTGACCGGTCGCCAGGTGCTGGCCCTGGCCGCCTGCGGCGGCGCCGCCCGTTCGGCCCCGGCGCTGGCCTTCGGCGGCCCGGCGGGGTTGGCCGTCGTCACGCTCGACCCGACCGGCTGACGGCGCGCCGGCCGGTCAGGCCAAGCCTGGTCGGTACCGGTGCCGGTCGAACGGCCGGGGGGCGCGTACGGCGGGCTCCAAGTCGCCTCCGGCACTGTCCGAATGGTGCGATACGGTTCTCAGAAACGGTCTCTGACAAGAGAGTTGTGGTCAATGTTCCCACTGCTCCACCTGGACTCCGGCGTTCTGGAAGAGCACCAGGACGAGTTGACGGCGATAGCCGGCCGACTGGCCGCCTTGCTGGCCGAACTCGACCAGGGGCTGGCCCGGTTGGCCGGTTTCTGGGAGGGGGAGGCCGCCTACCAGTTCCAGCAGCGCTTCGCCGCGTGGCAGGCCGGGTCGGCCGAGCTCGGGGCCGCGCTCGAACGGCTCCGGGCCGTGGTGGTGCAGGCACAGCAGCACTACCGCACCGCCCAGGAGGCCAACCACCGGATGTGGGGGGTGCGGTGACGGGAGCGGACGGTCGGTTGCGGGTGATCCTCGACCCGGAGGACCTCCACCATGTCGCGAAGAGCCTGGCCCGTGGCCAGGACCAGGTGGACGAGGCGGTGCGGCTGCTGGTCGCCCGGCTGGGCGGCACACCGGGGATGGCCGCCGGACCGGTCACGGCCGTGTTCGCCCAGTCGTACGACCAGGCCGCGGCGGCCGCTCAGCGGGCGGCCGTGACGGCCTGGGGCGCGGTGGGGCTGATGGCGGACTGCCTGGTCGCGACCGCGAACAACTACCTGCGCGCCGACCACGCCAGCGACGCCGTGACCGTCCACGCCTACCCGGACCTGCTGCCGTTCCTCGTCCCGCCCGAGGCCCTCCGGGAGCGTCCGCTGCCGCCCGCGGGCGGGCCGGGCCGGGCCGGCGCCGAGCTGCTGGCCCAGGCCGGGCTCGCCTGGGAGTCCGCGGCAACGTCGGTCGCCGAGGCGGGCGTCGACATGACCGTGGGCGTGCGGCTGCTCGGGGAGCGCAGCGCCTCCAGCGAGGTGCGCGCGGCCGAGCGCTACTGGTCGGCGATCTGGCGCGGGCGGGGGTACGACGGAGCGCTGCTGTCGGCGGTGACGGGAGCCATGGCGCGGCTCGGGCGGGCCTGCTTCGACCTCGCGACGGTGGTGGAGGATCCGGCCATGCTGCCGGTGGTCTCCCTCGCCCGCGGGACCGACCTGCTCGGCGTGGAGCCGGTGCTGCGCCGCGCGGGCGAGGCCGTCCCGGTGCTGCAGGTGGTCGGGGCGGCGATCGAACGGAGCGGCCCCGCCGCGCAGTCGGCCTCGGCGGGCCCGCGCGGCGGCGGGAGCGGTGCCGCGCCGCCACCGCCCGCACCCCCCGGGGCCGTGCTGGAGGTGGCCGCGCTGACCGGCGGGCGGGTGCTGCTGTCGGGCCGGGACCCCGAGGCGGTGGTGCAGCTGGACGGGCTGGGCAAGGCCGCCGTGCACGTGATCGGCCCGGACGGCTCGTTGATCATGGTGCTGGGTCGGGCAAAACCCGGCGAACTGCCCAAGGTCGCCCATAGGCTGGAGGTGCTACGCCGGGCGGCGCAGGTCCGCGGTGTTCCGGCACGCGTCTACTTCGAGCGGGGTACGGCCGAACGGGTCCTCGACCAGGCGCGGACCCTGCTCGGGAAGCAGCATGTGGTCGTCGTCTGAGCCGCAGGGGTGTTGGCGATGAACGAGGGGTTCCTGCTCTGGTACCGCGCACCGTGGTCGCGCCGGGAGGCGGCCGTGGTGCTCCGGCGGCTGGCCGCCCTCGGCCTGGCCGCCCGCAACCCGCTGACCGGCGCCATCACCGTGATCGCGGACGAGCCGGGCGCCTGGGGTGAGCAGCGAAGCGTCTCCGAGCCCGAGTTGCTGGACGGCCTGGACGGGCTGGAGGCCGGTTCGCCGGGGGTGGCCTTCCAGCTCTGGCTGGACGCGGCGAGCGACGTGTTCACCGCCGTGCGCGCCACGGGGAACGGCATCGTGGTCGAGTTCGGGCTGGAGGGGCTGGGCGAGCGGCAGGAGCAGGTGGTCAGGGCGCTGGTGCGGATCGTGGCGACGTTCCGGTCGGGCTGCCAGGGCTTCGTGCTGGACCGGGCCGGTCGCACCTGGGACGAGGACTGGGACGGCGTGGTCGAGGGGGCCTGCCCGAGGCTGGGCGACTGGCCGGACATCCTGGGGATCGGCCGGGAGCTCGCCGAGCACCTGCTCGGTCCGCCGGCACCCAGCCGCTTCCCGGACGGTGCGCTCACGGTGTTCAGCCGGGGCTGAAGAGCCCCGGGCGCGGGGGCCGGACACGCGAAAGGGGGCACCGCCGAAGCGGTGCCCCCTCTGCACGGCGGTGCTCAGGTCGTCACGACGGTGCTCAGGCGGCGGCCGGCAGCTCGTCGAGACCCTCCTGGACCAGCTTGGCGAGGCGGTCCAGGGCCGCGTCGGCGCCCTCGGCGTCGGAGGCGAGGACGACCTCCTCGCCGCCCTGGGCGCCGAGGCCGAGCAGGCCCAGCATCGAGGCGGCGTTGACCGGGGTGCCGCCCGGCTTGGAGATGGTGATCGGCACGCCGGTGGCCGTGACGGCCCGGACGAAGATGGAGGCGGGACGGGCGTGCAGGCCCTCGGCCCAACCGATGGTGACGCGGCGCTCGGCCATGAGACGTGCCTTTCCGGTGAAGCTGGTCACGGCCGTGCTCGGGGTGGCGGCCATGTTGTCTAGACCAGTGTTGCACGCAGGAGACCCCTTCGAGCCGCCGCGTTCAGGAGTTGTGATTGTTTCTTTCGGGGGCATAAGCCCCGGCCAGTGGCCTTGCCCACCCTGCCGTGGGCGCAGGTCCGGCGCCATTCGGCTCGCCGCCGGATAACCTGACGAATGTGGACGACTCCGCGGTACCGAAGCCGAACCAGGACCTGCCGAAGGACCCTGTGCAGGGCCTGCGGAAGGACTCGCGAACGGACCCGGTGAAGGAGTCGGCGAAGGACCCGCAGCAGACCGGGCCGGACTACCCGCAGCACTGGGAGGCCGACATCCTGCTGCGTGACGGCGGCACGGCCCGGATCCGGCCGATCACCCCCGGCGACGCCGGCCGGCTGGTCGAGTTCTACGAGCAGGTCTCGGACCAGTCCAAGTACTTCCGCTTCTTCGCCCCCTACCCGCGGCTCTCCGACCGGGACGTCCGCCGCTTCACCCACCACGACTTCGTGAACCGGGTCGGCCTCGCCGTGGTGATCCGGGACCGCTTCATCGCCACCGTCCGCTACGACCGGATCGACGCCGAGGGCCGCCCCTCCGAGGACGGGACGGACGCCGAGGTGGCGTTCCTGGTGCAGGACGCCCACCAGGGCCGCGGGGTCGCCTCGGCGCTGCTGGAGCACATCGCCGCGGTGGCGCAGGAGCGCGGCATCCGGCGCTTCCAGGCCGAGGTGCTGCCGGAGAACCGCAAGATGGTGAAGGTCTTCACCGACGCCGGCTACACCCAGCACCGCAGCTTCGCCGACGGCGTGGTGCACCTGGAGTTCGACCTGGAGCCGACCGCCGCCTCGCTCGCCGTGATGCGGGCGCGCGAGCACCGCGCCGAGGCCAGGTCCGTCCAGCGGCTGCTCACGCCGCGCTCGGTCGCGGTGCTCGGCGTCTCGCGCAACCCGCAGACCGTCGGCCGGGCGATCCTGCGCGACCTGCTGGGCGGCCTCCCCGAGAGCACCCTCCCCGAGAGCGGCGCCAGGCCCCCCGCGCCCGCGGCCGACCGCCAGGTGTACGCGGTGAACCGCAACGCCCCGCCCGGCACCGAGCTGGACGGTGTCCCGGTGCACCGCTCGATCCTGGAGATCCCCGGCCCGGTGGACCTCGCGGTGATCGCCGTCCCCGCCGCCGCCGTCCCCGCCGCCGTCGCCGAGTGCGGCGCGCACGGCGTCCAGGGCCTGGTCGTGGTTACCGCCGGCTACGCCGAGACGGGCCCCGAGGGCCGCGACCGCCAGCGCGCCCTGGTCCGCCAGGCCCGGGCGGCCGGGATGCGGGTGCTCGGCCCGAACGCCTTCGGCCTGATCAACACCGACCCCGACCAGCCGCTGAACGCCTCGCTCGCCCCCGTCCTGCCCGACCGCGGCGGCTTCGGCATCTTCTGCCAGTCCGGCGCGATCGGCGTCGCCCTGCTGGAGGCCGCCCACCGGCGCGGCCTCGGCGTCTCCTCCTTCGCCTCGGTCGGCAACCGGTCCGACGTCTCCGGCAACGACTTCCTCCAGTACTGGGCGGAGGACCCGGCCACCGACGTGGTGCTGCTCTACCTGGAGTCCTTCGGCAACCCGCGCAAGTTCACCCGGATCGCCCGCCGGCTGGCCACCGCCAAGCCGATCGTCGTGGTCAAGGGCGCCCGCCACACCGGCAGCCTGCCGCCCGGCCACGCCGTCCCGGCCACCGCCACCGGCCTGCGCGACGCCACGGTGGACGCCCTGTTCGAGCAGGCCGGCGTGACCAGGGTGGAGACCATCACCGAGCTGTACGACACCGGCGAGCTGCTCGCCCTGCAGCCGCTGCCGCCCGGCGACCGGGTCGCCGTCGTCGGCAACTCCGACTCGCTCGGCCTGCTCACCCACGACGCGTGCCTGAGCGCCGGCCTGCGCCCGCGCACCCCCGTCGACCTGACCACCGCCGCGACCGGCGAGAACTTCCGGATCGCGCTGGACGTGGCGCTCTGCGACCCGGCCGTGGACGCGGTGATCGCCGTCGCCATCCCGCCGATCGGCACCTCCGCGCACGCCTTCATGGGCGGCCGGCTGACCGGCCCGGACGACCCGGAGATGGGCTCGGACGATCCGGAGATCGCCGCCGCCCTCCTCGAAGCCGGAGAACGGGCGAAGGAGTTGGGCAAGCCCCTGGTGCTCGCCCACCTGGCGCTGACCGACCTGCCGGCCCGGCTGCGTCCGGGCGGCATCCCCGCATACCCGGCGCCCGAGCGGGCCGTACGCGCCCTCGCGCACGCCGTCCACTACGCCGACTGGCGCCGCCGGATGGCCGAGGCCGAGGAGACCGCCAGGGTCCCCGAGCTGGACCGGATCGACGAGGGCGGTGCGCGCGCCCTGGTCGAGGCGGCGCTCGGCACCCGCACCGCGATCGCGGCCCGCACCCAGCCCGGCGGGGCGCGGATCACCCTCCCGGATGCGGACACCGCCGCGCTGCTCGCCCACTACGGCGTCGACGTCCACCCGACGCTGCCCGCACCCGACGAGGAGGGCGCCGTCCGGGCGGCCGCCGTCCTCGGCTACCCGGTCGCCCTCAAGGCCACCGCCCGGCACCTGCGCCACCGCCCCGACCTCGGCAGCGTCCGGCTGGACCTGACCGGCGAGCCGGGCCTGCGCCGGGCCCACCGCGAGCTGGACGCGCTGCTCGGCGGCGCCGCCGAGGCGGAGCTGGTGGTGCAGCGCCTCGCCCCGCGCGGGGTGGACACCGTGATCGGCGCGACCGTCGACCCGGCGGTCGGCGCGATCCTCTCCTTCGGCCTGGCCGGAGCCCCCGCCGAGCTGCTCGGCGACGTCGCCCACCGGCTGGTCCCCGCCACCGACCAGGACGTGGCCGGACTGATCCGCGAGGTGCGGGCGGCCCCGCTGCTGTTCGGCTGGCGCGGTGCCGAGGCGGTGGACACCGACGCCCTGGAGGAGCTGCTGCTCCGGGTCTCCCGGCTGGTGGACGACCTCCCCGAGGTCGCCTCGGTGGACCTCGAACCCGTGGTCGTGGCCCCGCACGGGCTGGCGATCCTGGGGGCGCGGGTACGGATCGCGCCCCTGCCGGTCCGCAGTGATCTGGGCCCGCGCGCCATGAGCACCCTGTAACCTTCCTAGGTTGCGCCCTGCCCGGGGGCGCTCTTGTCCGGAAGCTCGGCGCCGTGCCGCCCGCTTCGTCGGCGGACCATGCCAGGATGGAGTTATGGCCAAGACCGGTACCACCACCACTCAGGACCTGCGCTCGGCGATCGAGCGCAGCGGCTACTACCCGGCCCTGGTGTCCGAGGCGGTCGAGTCCGCGGTGGGCCCCGAGGCGATCAGCTCCTACCTGGTGCACCAGGAGACCACCTTCGACGCCAACGAGGTCCGCCGGCACGTGACCGTGCTGGTGCTGACCGCGACCCGCTTCGTGGTGAGCCACACCGACGAGCAGTCCGGCGGCGAGGCCGGCCCGGCCGTCCCGTACGCGACCACCTCCACCGAGAGCGTGCGCCTGGACCGGATCGGCTCGGTCGTGCTGAGCCGGATGGTCGCCAACCCCGAGACGTACACCCCGGGCACCCTGCCCCGTGAGGTGGTGCTGACCATCGGCTGGGGCGCGGTGCAGCGCCTGGACCTGGAGCCGGCCGGCTGCTCCGACCCGAACTGCGAGGCGGACCACGGCTACACCGGCTCCGCCACCGCTGACGACCTGTCACTTCGGGTCAGCGAGGCGGGGGACGGCCCGGAGACGGTCGCCCAGGCGCTGCTGTTCGCCAGAGCGCTGTCCGACGCCACGATCACCAGCCGGGTCTGAGCAGAGCCGTTACCGAAAGCCAGGAAGCCAGACCCGCCACGATGCCCTTCGCACCCGCCGACGGCTACGACGCCTTCGAGATCCTCGACCCCGCCACCGCCCCCGCGCCCCCCTACGGCGGCGGTTCGCTCTGTGACCTGCTGCCCTCGGTCGCGGCCGGGCTCGGGGTGCCCGGGTTCTCCGCCGCACTGCCGCTGGCGCCGGCCGACCGGGCGGTGGTCTTCCTGGTCGACGGCCTCGGCTGGGAGCTGCTGCTGCGCCACCCCGAGTACGCGCCGTTCCTCTCCTCGCTGACCGCCGGCTCGCTCGGCGGCACCGGCCGCCCGCTGACCGCCGGCTTCCCCTCCACCACCGCGACCTCGCTCGCCTCGGTCGGCACCGGCACCCCGCCGGGCCTGCACGGCCTGGCCGGGTACACGGTGGCGGTGCCGGGCGCCGGCTACCTGATGAACCAGCTGCGCTGGCAGCCGCACACCGATCCGGCGCTCTGGCAGCCGTACCCGACGGTGTTCGAGCAGACCCACGCGGCCGGGGTGGCGACCGCCCAGGTCTCCTCCCCGCTGTTCGCGCAGACCCCGCTGACCAGGGTGGCGCTCTCCGGCGGCTCCTTCCTCGGCCGCACCACCGGCGAGGAGCGGATGGACCAGGCCGCCCGCTGGATGGCCGAGCACGACCGGGCGCTCGTCTACACCTACGTCAGCGAGCTCGACGGCGCTGGGCACCGCTTCGGCGTGGACTCCGACGAGTGGCGGATGACGCTGGACGCGGTGGACCGCCTCGCCCGCAGGCTCGCCGAGCAGCTGCCGCCCCGCTCGGCGATGTACGTGACCGCCGACCACGGCATGATCGACATCGCGCCCGAGGACCGGATCGACTTCGACGAGGACTGGGAGCTCGGCGCGGGGGTCGCCCTGCTCGGCGGTGAGGGCCGGGCCCGGCACGTCTACGCGGTGCCGGGGGCGGCCGCCGACGTCCACACGGTCTGGAGCGAGGTGCTCGGCGACCGGATGTGGGTGGCCACCCGGGACGAGGCGATCGCGGCCGGCTGGTTCGGCCCGGTGGTGGACGACCGCGTCTACCACCGGATCGGCGACGTGGTCGCGGCGGCCCGCGACGACATCGCGGTGATCGCCTCCCGCAACGAGCCCGGTGAGTCCGCGATGATCGGCCTGCACGGTTCGATGACCCCGGTGGAGCAGTTCGTGCCGCTGCTCGAAGTGCGCTCCTGACCCGCGCCCGAACCCCCCTGATCTGAAAGGCCGCTGCACCACCCATGGCTGAACTGGTGTTCTTCTCGGGCACGATGGACTGCGGGAAGTCGACGCTCGCGCTCCAGATGGACCACAACCACGCCGCCCGCGGCCGGCAGGGGGTCATCCTCACCCGCAACGACCGGGCGGGCGCGGCCACCATCTCCAGCCGGCTAGGCCTGCAGGCCGAGGCGGTCGAGGTGGCGGACGACTTCGACTTCCACGCCCATGTCGTGCACCGGCTCTCGGCCGGGGGCCGGGTGGACTACCTGATCTGCGACGAGGCCCAGTTCTTCGCCGCCGAGCAGGTCGACCAGCTGGCCCGGGTGGTCGACGAACTCGGCATCGACGTCTTCACCTTCGGCATCACCACCGACTTCCGCACCCGGCTCTTCCCCGGCTCCCAGCGGCTGATCGAACTCGCCGACCGGGTCGAGGTGCTCCAGGTCGAGGCCCTCTGCTGGTGCGGCGCCCGCGCCACCCACAACGCCCGCACGGTCGGCGGGGTGATGGTGGTCGAGGGCGCCCAGGTCGTGATCGGCGACATCACGGTGAGCGAGGACGAGGTCGGCTACGAGGTGCTCTGCCGCCGCCACCACCGCCGCCGGCTGACCGCCGCCACCGCCCGCGCCTCGGTGCTCTCCCCGGACGTCCTGCCCTTCGAGGAGCAGCAGGCCTAGCCGGGGCGGCTACCGCGGTTCGACCACCGAGAACCGGCCGCCCCGCGGGTCGGCCAGCCGGGCGACCCGTCCGCGCCCGGTCTCGTGCGGCTCCACCAGCACGGATCCGCCCAGCTCGACGGCTCGACGGGCCGTCAGGTCGGTGTCCCGCACGGCGAAGTGGACCCGCCAGCGCGGCGGGTGCCCGCGCAGTTCGCGGCCGTGCCGGATCCCGGCCACCGGCCGGCCGTCCACCAGCAGCGCGGTGTCCTCCCCGGACGGCGCCACCGGTCGGCCGAGCACGGTGGAGTAGAAGGCGGCCGCACCCTCCTCGTCCGCGCTGACCAGTTCGACCCAGGCCGGACCGCCGGGCTCGGGGCCCGCCTCCCGGCCCAGGTGCTCCTCGCCCTGCCAGAGCCCGAACACCGCGCCTGACAGGTCGGCGGCGATCGCCAGCCGCCCGGCCCGCTCCGACTGCAGCGGCCCGACCGCGACGGTGCCGCCGCACTCCCGCACCCGCTGGGCCACCTCGTCGGCGCTGTCCGCCGCGAAGTACGTGGTCCACTGCACCGGGAAGCCCACCACCGAGGCGACCCCGAGGCCGGCGACCGGCGCGCCGTCCAGCTCCGCCCGGACGTAGTCGCCGAGCCCGGTCGGCCCCGGGGTGTACGTCCAGCCGAGCAATCCGCCGTAGAACGCGCGGGCACCGGCCAGGTCGTCGGTCATCAGACTGACCCAGCACGGTGTGCCCTGGGCCAGACGGAGCTTCACCGCGGGCATGCGGGCCTCCTCACGGGCGGTCGGCGCACGGAACTGCGCACGTGAGGGTGATGCTTCCACCCTGGGGCGCGTCGAACCCTCGGGCCGCGCGGGAAAGTCCGGCAAAGACCGCACAAAGAGCTCCGAGGCCGCTGCGCTGCGCGAGAATGACCGCTATGACCACCAACAACGACGGCTCCCCGCTGATTTCGGCGACCGAGCTCGACCAGGCGCTCGGCTCCGCCCGTCCGCCGGTCCTGCTCGACGTGCGCTGGCAGCTCGGCGGCCCGCCCGGCATCGAGGACTACACGGCCGGACACCTGCCCGGTGCCCACTTCGTCGCCCTGGACGGCGAGCTCGCGGCCCCGGCCGGCCCGCCCGGGCGCGGCGGGCGCCACCCGCTGCCCGACACCGAGGAGTTCGGCGCCGCGCTGCGCCGCTTCGGCGTCTCGGCCGACCGGCCGGTAGTGGTGTACGACGGCGCGACCTCGCTGGCGGCCGGCCGGGCCTGGTGGCTGCTGCGCTGGGCCGGGCATCCTGATGTGCGGGTGCTGGACGGCGGGTTCGCGGCCTGGCAGGAGGCCGGGCTGCCGGTGAGCACCGAGGTGCCGCCGGTCGAGGCGGGCGACTTCAAGCCGGTGCCGGGGCAGTTGCCGACGGTGGACGGGGACGGCGCCGCCGCGCTGGCCCGGACCGGGCTGCTGCTGGACGCCCGTGCGGGGGAGCGGTACCGGGGTGAGACCGAGCCGATCGACCCGCGCGCCGGCCACATTCCGGGGGCGCTCTCCGCGCCGACCACCGAGAACGTCGGCCCGGACGGGCGGTTCCGGTCGGCCGCCGAGCTGGCGGAGCGGTTCCGGGCGCTGGGCGCGGGGGAGCGCGAGCTCGCGGTCTACTGCGGTTCGGGCGTGACGGCCGCGCACCAGATCCTCGCCCTGGCGGTGGCGGGCCTGCCGGCCACCCTGTACCCGGGTTCGTGGAGCGAGTGGTCGAGCGACGAGAGCCGCCCGGTGGCGGTCACCGACCAGCCGGGCTGACCCCGGCGGCGCCGGGGCGGCGCATGGCAGAAGAGCGGGAGGTCGGGCCTGGGCCGACCTCCCGCTCCTGTGCTGCCTGCTACTCCTGCTATTCCTGCTTCTTGCGCCGGCTGCCGAAGACGATCTCGTCCCAGCTCGGCACGGTGGCCCGGCGGCCGGGCCGGACGCCGTCCGCCTCGGCCTGACGGTCCGTCGTCCCGACCAGGCGCTCCCGGTGCGGGGCGACCGCGCGCGGCATCAGGATGTCCGCGTAGGCCGAACCCGCGCCGACCGCCGGTGCGGCGGCCGCCGCCGCTGCTGCAGCCGGCTCCTCCACCTCCTCGGCGACCTCGGCGGGCACCGGTTCGATCGGGGCCGGCCCGACCGCGAGGTCACCGCGGAAGGCGGGGACGACGTCGAGCAGGCTGGTCAGCGAGTCCCGGTTCTCGGCGGTGGCCTCGCGGGACTCGCGTACCTCACGGGCCGACATGATGCGGTCGGCGGAGGGCCGGTCGATCATCGGGCGCAGCGGCCGGTCCTGGGGGAGCCGGGCGATCCGCGGGATGAACGGGAAGATCGACTCCTCCTCCCGCTCGACGTTCTCGCCGATCAGCGCGCGGGCCTCGTCGTCGTTCGGCTGGACCAGGCGCCGGGGCGGGTCGTACGTCCAGGACGCACTGCGGCCCTCGTCGTCGGCCCGGTAGGAGAGGATGACCTCCCACGTGCCGTCGTCGCGCCGCCAGGAGTCCCAGCGCTCGGTGTCCTTCTCGGCGCCGCGCAGCGCGAGCCGCTCGGCGACGGCCTCGCCCAGCTGCGGTCCGGTGGACTCGCCATGACGGCGGATCGCGGTCTTGCGGGCCCGCTCGGCCATGAAGGCGCGCTCGGCGAGCACCGGTCCTTCGAAGCGGCGGACCCGGTCGACGGAGATGCCGGCGGCCTGCGCGACCTCCTCGGCGGAGGCACCGGCTCGTATCCGGGCCTGGATGTCACGGGGGCGGAGGTGGCTCTCCACCTCGATCTCGATCTGGCCGAGGCGCGGACGGTCACCACGGATGGCGGCGCGCAGCCGCTCGTCGATGGGGAGGGTGTACTCCGTGCTGTCGGCGGCCTTGAGCACCAGCCGTGTGCCGTCGTTGCTGACGGCCACAACCCGCAGTTCGGGCACGGTTACCTCCCGGGTGGTGCCTGCCGACGTCACCTGCGTCGCTGCTCCCGTACTGAGTGTGGCCTGCCCACTCGCGACTGGCCACAACCTTGCTGAGTTCCCCGGCGCGTCGGGCTTACACCCGCGAACGCCGCTGTGGCACGGTTGCCTTTTTGCCACGTCATCCGTCGACGTCGCGCCTGGGTGTCCCGGCCGTTCTCGCACGCGCAGTGACGCGACGATCCGGGACGGGCGTCGCCGTGCGTGCCTGTGCAGTGGCTCTTTGTCAATCTGCCGGTTGATAGGCAGTCGACAAGTCGACCCAAGGCTCAGGCTTTACGAACAGTACTCCATTCGTGGCATCCGGAGGGGCGGCTCGCCGCTCAAGTCTCCCGCGATTCACGGGAATCTCAAGAGCGTGCACACCCCACAGCCGACGACTGGCCGCTGCACGGTGATCATCTTCACATATATCGAGCGGGCAGAACCGCATTTTCGACCCTTGTGTCCTTCTTTGGGCAAGATGGAGTGACTTGTTCGAAGAGCAGTCGTACTTACCGAGGGATGTCGATGCCGAAGGAGAAGCCCGCCGAGGAGGGGGGCGCGGAAGGTCGCAGGCGAATTGATCTGAGTGTGGCTCAGGTCGCGGCGAGTGCGCTGGCCGCCGTGGTGGGGGCGGTACTCGCCTCCGAACTAGGCGTCTACGGAACGATTCTGGGCGCGGCGGTGGTGAGCGTCGGCGCGACCACCGGTGGCGCGGTGTTCCAGCACCTCTTCCGGCGCACCGGCGAGCAGCTGCGCGAGGCGGCGGACCGCGCACCGGTCCAGACCGTGAACGGCCTGCGCCAGGTGCCCGCCGAGCACGCCGACCACACCGGCCGGACCGACCAGGCCGATCGCCACGCCGATCGGACCGGCCCGGTCGGCGGCGGGCCCGCGCCGGCGCCCGGCTCGGAGTGGAGCGAGCCGCAGGTGGTCCGGGCGCGCCGGCGGTGGACCTGGAAGACGTACGCGGCGATGTCCTCGCTGGTGTTCGTGCTGGCGATGGCGCCGATCCTCGCCTTCGAACTCGCCACCGGCCAGCCGGTGTCGGCCACGGTCCAGGGCGGGTCGGGCAGCGGCACCTCGCTGGGCGGCACCGTCGCCCCGAAGCCGGCGGACAAGCCGGCCGCCGACCCCTCGGCCGGCCCCTCCGGCATTCCGTCCGGTGCGTCCTCCGGTACGCCGTCCCCGGGCGCGGGCGGCTCCGGGGCCTCGCCGTCGTCCGGAGCGGGCGGCGCCTCGGCCCCGGCCTCGGAGCGGCCGGAGCCGGGCGGCAGTCCGAGCGCGAGTCCGAGCCCGAGTGCGAGTCCGAGCCGCAGCGCGGAGAGCAGCGGAAAGCCCTCCCCCTCGGCGGGTTCGAGCTCGACGCCGTCCACCGGATCGTCCCCCTCGGGCGGCGCCGCCTCGCGGCCGACCGGCCAGCCGACCCCGCAGCCGCCTGCCCCGAGCGCCGCCGGCGCCGCGAACACGGGGGCCCCGACCGCGCAGCCGTAGGGCTCGGGCCGGGGCTCAGGCGCCCAGCACCCGGCGGAGGTAGTCGTTGCCGAACACCCGGCCGGGGTCGAGCTCGTCGCGCAGGGCTGTGAACTCGGCGAAGCGCGGGTAGACCTCGGCGAGGTACCCGGCGTCGCGGGTGTGCAGCTTGCCCCAGTGGGGGCGGCCGCGGTGCGCGGTCATCAGCTTCTCCACCTCGGTGAAGTAGCCCTGCTCGGCGGTGCCCCGGTAGAGGTGGACGGCGATGTACGCGGTGTCGCGGCCCTGGGCGGTGGAGAGCCAGAGGTCGTCGGCGGGGGCGAACCGCACCTCGACGGGGAAGCTGATCCGCCAGTCGGAGCGCTCGATCATCGCCCTGAGCTCGCGCAGCACCTCGGCGACGGCCTCGCGCGGTACGGCGTACTCCATCTCGACGAAGCGGACCTTGCGCGGGCTGGTGAACACCTTGTACGCGGTGTCGGTGAAGGTGCGCTCGGACCAGGCGCGGCTGGCGAAGGAGGCGATCGAGGGCACCGTGGCGGGGAACCGGCGGCCGATCCGGCAGGCCCCCTCCCAGACGGTGTTCGAGAGGAAGTCGTCCTCCAGCCACTCCTTGAACCGGGGCAGCGGGGCGGCCGGCCCCTGGCTTCGGTTGTTGCGCTTGGTGGAGCAGCGGTCGGTGTGCGGGAACCAGTAGAACTCGAAGTGCTCGTTGACGGCGGTGAGGTCGTCGAGCCGGCCGAGCACCTCGTCGAAGCGCATCGGCTGCTCGTGGGCGGTGAGCAGGAAGACCGGTTCGACGGCGAGGGTGAGTGCGGTGATCACGCCGAGCGAGCCGAGGCCGAGCCGGGCGCCCTGGAACAGCCGGGGGTTCTCGGTGGCCGAGCAGCGCTGCACGCTGCCGTCGGCGAGGACGATCTCCAGTGCGCGGATCTGGGCGGCGAGCGAGCCGGAGTCGCGGCCGGTGCCGTGGGTGCCGGTGCTGGTGGCGCCCGCGACGGTCTGCACCTCGATGTCGCCCATGTTGGCGAGCGAGAGGCCGGCCGCGGCGAGCACCCGGTTGAGCCGGGCCAGCGGGAGACCGGCCTCCACGGTGATGGTGCCCGCCGCGCGGTCGATCTCGCGGACGGCGGTCATCGCGTACGGGCGGACCAGGACGCCGTCCCCCGGTGCGGCGATCGAGGTGAAGGAGTGGCCGGAGCCGACCGCCTTGACGGTCCGGCCCTGGTCGGCGGCGCGCAGGATCTCCTTGGCCAGCTCCTCCGCGGTGCCAGGGGTGACCACCTTGGCCGGGTGGGCGCTCTGGTTGCCGGCCCAGTTGGTCCAGCGGGTGCGGGGTGCGGTACTGGCCTGGGGCATGCGGTGCCTCCTGCTCCGTGGCCGAACGTGTCGGCGCGCTCCGGGGCGGCCGCGGCCGCCGAGGTGTCCCCCCGGCGACCCGGCAGGACCCCCGCTGGAACTCCTACCCGCGGGTAGACCCGCGAGTAGGCAGGAGAGTAGTCAGTTCACCGTTCGAGGTCTACGGTCTGCGCGGAGTCCTGCCCGGCCTCGGCGGAGGACAGGCCGGCCCGCAGGCGGCCCAGCCCGACCAGGGCGGTGAGTACACCGAACGCCCCGGCGGTCACCGGGACCCAGTATCCGGCGGGGGCGCCGGCCGCGTCCACGACCCAGCCGCCGGCCGAGGAGCCGACCGCGACGCCGAGGGCGAGCCCGGTCGTCGTCCAGGTCATGCCCTCGGTCAGCTGGGAGGCCGGGACGAGCCGCTCGACCAGGGCCATCGCGGTGATCAGGGTGGGGGAGATGGCGATGCCGGCGACCAGCAGGGCGGCGCCGACCGCGATCAGCCCGCCGACCCCGCCCACGGACTCGGCGGCCAGCAGCAGCGGCGCCATGCTGAGCGCCATGAACAGGACCCCGCCGAAGAAGCGGCCGGCCATCGAGCCCTTGAGCTTGAGCGTTCCGAACACCACGCCGGCCAGGCAGGAGCCGAGCGCCCAGAGGGCGAGGACCACGCTGGCGACGGGCTTGTGGCCCTGGGCGTCCGCGTAGGCGACGGTGACGACCTCGACCGAGCCGAAGATCGCACCGGTGGCGACGAAGGTCAGGATCAGCACCTGCAGGCCGCGGTTGAGGATCACCGAGCTGCCGGCGTGCCGCGCGGCCGGGTGGACCGGCGGCTCGGTGGAGCGCTGCCCGGCGAACAGCAGCACGCCCACCGTGAGGAAGAGCCCGGCGAGCAGCACGCCGGCCTCCGGGAAGACGGCGGTGGCCAGCCCGATGGAGAGGATCGGGCCGACGATGAAGCAGATCTCGTCGACCACGGCCTCGAAGGAGTACGCGGTGTGCAGCTTGGGCGCGTCGTCCCGGTAGAGGTGCGCCCAGCGGGCCCGGACCATCGCGCCGGTGCTGGGCATCACGCCCATGCCGGCCGCGAAGAGGAACAGCGTCCAGTCCGGTGCCTTCAGCCTGGCGCAGAGCAGCAGCCCGACCGCGGCGACGACGGTGACCGCGGTGGCGGGCAGGACGATCCGGCGCTGTCCGTGGCGGTCCACCAGTCGGGAGACCTGCGGACCCAGCACCGCGGCGGACACCGCCAGCGTCGCCGAGACCAGGCCCGCCACCCCGTACGAGCCTCTCAGCTGGGAGAGCATGGTCACGATGCCGATGCCGGTCATGGAGATCGGCAACCGGGACACGAATCCGGTCGAGGAGAAGGCCAGACTGCCGGGGGCGGCGAATATCTGGCGGTAGCTGGACAGCACGGGAGCTCCGTCGGGAGTAAGGAACGAGGCTGGCCAACACAGCTTACGTACCTTGGCAAACGGTATTTTCCGGACACCAGGCGCGGCCCCGCCCACGCCGTCCGGGCCCTCAATGGCAGGATCGGTCCCATGTCCGACGTGCGCAATCCCTCACCCTCCGGCGCCGGTTCCGCTGCGACCAGGCCCTACGACGCCCTGCTCCTGCTCTCCTTCGGCGGGCCCGAGGCCCCGGAGGACGTCGTCCCGTTCCTGGAGAACGTGACCAGGGGCCGGGGCATCCCGAAGGAGCGGCTGAAGGAGGTCGGCAAGCACTACTTCCTGTTCGGCGGGGTCAGCCCGATCAACGAGCAGAACCGGGAGCTGCTGGCCGGGCTGCGCAAGGACCTCGCCGAGCACGGCCTCGACCTGCCGGTCTACTGGGGCAACCGCAACTGGGCGCCCTACCTGGTCGACACCCTGCGCGAGATCGCCACCGACGGGCACCGCCGGATCGCCGTCCTCGCCACCAGCGCCTACGCCGGGTACTCCGGCTGCCGCCAGTACCGGGAGAACCTCGCCGACGCGCTCGCCGTGCTCGCCGAGGAGGGGCTGCCCGAGCTGCGGGTGGACAAGCTGCGGCACTTCCACAACCACCCCGGCTTCGTCGAGCCGATGATCGACGCCACCATGGCGGCCCTGGCCGCCCTGCCCGCCGAGGTCCGGGACGGCGCCCGGCTGGCCTTCACCACCCACTCCATCCCGGAGGCCATGGCCGAGAGCTCCGGGGCGCCCGACGACCCGGCCCGCGGGCGGCCCGGCGGGGCGTACGTCGCCCAGCACCTCGACGTCGCCCAGCTGATCGCCGCCGCCGTCGCCGAGCGCACCGGGGTCGCCGACCGCCGGTGCGAGCTGGTCTTCCAGAGCCGCAGCGGGGCCCCGCACATCCCGTGGCTGGAACCCGACATCTGCGACCACCTGGAGGCCCAGCACGCCGACGGCGCCCCGGCCGTGGTGATGGTCCCGATCGGCTTCGTCTCCGACCACATGGAGGTGAAGTACGACCTGGACACCGAGGCCGTCGCCAAGGCCGCCGAACTCGGCCTGCCGGTCGGCCGGGCCGCCACCGTCGGCGCCGACCCCCGCTTCACCGCCGCCGTCCGCGAACTCGTCCTGGAGCGGGCCGCCGCCGAGCGCGGCGAGGAGCCCGCCCGCTGCGCCCTCGGCCGGCTCGGCGCCGGCCACGACGTCTGCGCGGTGGCCTGCTGCCCCAACCCGCGCGCCCCGCGCCCGGCCGCAGCCGAGCGCTGACCCCTTACCGAATTCCGGAGGACCCCGTGCCCAGCGTGCCCAGCCCCGAACTGCTCGACGAACTGCTCGACGTCGCCCTGGACGCCGCCCGGCAGGCGGGCGCCCTGCTGCGCGACGGCCGCCCCGCCGACCTGGGCGTGGCCGACACCAAGAGCAGCCCGGTCGACGTGGTCACCGAGATGGACCTCGCCTCCGAGAAGCTCGTGCTGGAGCTGATCTCCCGCCGCCGGCCGCAGGACGGCTACCTCGGCGAGGAGGGGGCCGAGCGCCCCGGCACCAGCGGGGTCCGCTGGGTCGTCGACCCGCTCGACGGAACCGTCAACTACCTCTACGGACTGCCCTCCTGGGCCGTCAGCGTGGCCGCCGAACTGGACGGGCGCGTAGTCGTCGGGGTGGTGTACGCCCCGGTGCGCGGCGAGCTGTTCCACGCGGTCACCGGTCGCGGCGCCCACCTGGACGGCCGGCCGGTCTCCGCCCGCCCGGCCCCGCCGTGGGGCCAGGCGCTGATCGGCACCGGCTTCGGCTACGTGCAGTCGGTGCGGGTCCGGCAGGCCGAGGTGCTGCTCGCGCTGATGTCCGAGGTGCGTGACGTCCGGCGCGGCGGGGCCGCCGCCGTGGACCTCTGCGACGTCGCCGCCGGGCGCCTGGACGGCTACTACGAGCGCGGCCTCGCCCCCTGGGACCGGGCGGCCGGCTGCCTGATCGCCGCCGAGGCGGGCGCCCTGGTCGGCGGTCGCCCCGGGCACGGCCCGGACGGCGAACTGACCGTCGCCGCCGCCCCCGGCGTCTACCAGCCGCTCCAGGACCGCCTGGCGGAACTGCGCGCCTGGGCCTGACGCGGTCTGACCGGGCTCCGCCGTCCCGACCCCCGCCGCACCGTCCGGGCGGGGTCGGGACAGCGAAGAGCCCTGGCATGCGGGAGATGCCAGGGCTTGGGGTTTCGCACGGCCCCCACAGGGCCGCTGGTGCCGGAGGACCGGCGTCGGGTCGGTGGGCGGTCAGGCAGCAGTGCGGTGGCGCTCCAGCACCGTGTCCACGCCGTGTTCGGCGGCGAGCCGGCGGAGATCGTCCAGCTCGGACTGTTCCACCTCGGCCAGGAACTCGTCCCCGGCCTCGATCGCGCGGTGCAGGTCCTGCTCGGCGTTGGCTATGCGCTGCAGGATTCCGGCGGTGAAGGCGTCCATGCGGGCCCCCTTACTGTGTCGGACGTGCACGTTCGTGCGTCCCCCGCCCCGGGTGCGGTGGTCAGCGGAAGCGTCCGAGCCGGTAGGTGGAGATCTCCGGTCGGGCGCGGAGACGGCCCTTGGCCGCTCCCGGTGACGCCCCAGCCCCAGGGCCGGCGCGGATGAACGCACGGCGGGTGGGTGCGATCGGCCGATGGCCAGATCGCGGGTGTGCAGCTGTCCTCCCCGCCCCCGTGTCGGGGAAACCTCCCCGGGCGAGAAAGTTGCCTGTGTCACAGTCCAAGCGGACTGATTCCGGCACGAACCGCGGGCGGGACCTCACGCGCACCCGTGCCTCCGGGGCAGCTTATCGCTGCTTTACCGCAGGACCAGGCAGGATGGAGGCACCGATGGAGCCGCGCGTCCGCTTCCGGGGCCGGCCTGGAGAAGGGACAACGACCGTGCGGGTTCTCGTCGTCGAGGACGAGCAGCTGCTCGCCGAGGCTGTCGCCACCGGCCTGCGCCGCGAGGCGATGGCCGTCGACGTGGTGTACGACGGGGAGGCCGCGCTCCAGCGCATCGCGGTCAACGACTACGACGTGGTCGTCCTGGACCGCGACCTTCCACTGGTCCACGGCGACGACGTCTGCCGCAGCGTGGTCGACCAGGGCCTGGCGACCCGGGTGATCATGCTGACCGCCTCCGGCGACATCAGCGACCGGGTCGAGGGCCTGGAGATCGGCGCGGACGACTACCTTCCGAAGCCGTTCGCCTTCAGCGAACTCGTCGCCCGGGTAAGGGCGCTGGGCCGCCGGGCGACCGTCCCGCTGCCGCCCGTCCTGGAACGCGCGGGCATCTCGGTCGACCCCGGCCGCCGCGAGGTGATCCGCGACGGCCGGACCGTCCAGCTGGCCCCCAAGGAGTTCGCCGTCCTGGAGGTGCTGATGCGGGCCGGCGGCGCCGTCGTCTCCGCCGAGCAGCTGCTGGAGAAGGCCTGGGACGAGCACACCGACCCGTTCACCAACGTCGTGCGCGTCACCGTGATGACGCTGCGCCGCAAGCTCGGCGACCCGCCGGTGATCGTCACCGTCCCGGGTTCCGGCTACCGGATCTGACCGGAGCCCCCACAGCCGAATGCCGGATCCGCCGGATCCGACCATGCCGCGCCCGCCCCCGGCGGACGCCCCGAGAGGACAACCATGACCACCCCGCCCCCGGCCGGCGGGGCCTCCGGCGCGCCCGCCGGCGGCCCGCGCGCCGTGCCGCCCCGGCCCGTCCCGCCCGCGTCCGTCCCGCCCCGGCCCGCGCACCCGCCGCGTGCCCCCAGGCTGGACCAGTCCCCGGGCGAGGGCTACGTCCCCGGCGACGGCATGCTCGCCTGGCTGCCGTTCCGCCCGACCATCCGGATCCGGCTCACCCTGCTCTACGGCGGGATGTTCCTGATGGCGGGCGTGGTCCTGCTGCTGCTGATGTACTTCTTCGTCCGGCAGGCCCTGCACGACGTCCAGCCGCCGCCGTTCAGATTCGACGGCGACATCTACGTCAACCGCGTGCCGATGACCTCGGACCAGTTCAACCAGCTCATCGCCAAGAGCCACGGCCTCGAGTCCAACGCGGCCCTCAACACCCTGCTGCGCAAGTCCCTCACCGTACTGGTCTGCCTCGCCGTGATCGCCTTCGCGGCCGGCTACGCGATGGCCGGCCGGGTGCTGCGCCCGCTCGGCCGGATCACCCGCACCGCCCGCGAGGTGGCCAGCTCCGACCTGCACCGGCGGATCGAGCTGGACGGCCCGGACGACGAGCTCAAGGAGCTCGCCGACACCTTCGACGACATGCTGGACCGGCTGGACCGCTCCTTCGACTCCCAGCGCCGCTTCGTCGCCAACGCCTCGCACGAGCTGCGCACGCCGCTGGCGATCAACCGCACCCTGCTGGAGGTCCAGCTCGCCGACCCCGGGGCCTCGCCCGACCTCCAGCAGCTCGGCAAGACCCTGCTGGCGACCAACGAGCGCAGCGAACAGCTGGTGGAGGGCCTGCTGCTGCTCGCCCGCAGCGACAACGAGCTGACCGACCGCCGCGCGGTCGAGCTCTCCGAGGTGGCCGCCCGCGCGCTGGAGCAGACCCGGGCCGAGGCCGGCAAGCGGGAGGTCGAGCTGCGCACCGAGCTGAACCCGGTCGCGGTCTCCGGGAACGGGATCCTGCTGGAGCGGATCGCGCTCAACCTGCTGCAGAACGCCGTGCGCTACAACGCGGCGGACGGCTGGGTCGAGATCACCACCGCCCGGGTGCCCGGCGGCGGCGAGCTGGTGGTCTCCAACACCGGCCCGGTGGTGCCCGGCTACGAGCTGGAGCACATCTTCGAGCCGTTCCGCCGGGTGAAGGGCGCCGACCGCACCCGCAGCGACAAGGGCGTCGGTCTCGGCCTCTCCATCGTCCGCTCGGTCGTCCGGGCGCACGGAGGGGTCATCGAGGCCACCCCGCGCCCCGGAGGCGGCCTCACCATGCGCGTCCGAATTCCGGGCGCCTGACCGGCCCTCCGGGCCCGTACACACCCCACCACGCCCTTCCGGGCGCTCCGCGCTCCGTGCGCCGACCATCCCCAGCCGCCCCCGCCAAGCCTGTCAAGAGGACATAAGGCCTGGCGGGGGCGGCTTGTCTTTTCCGGTCCAGTAAACTTACGGTGTCGTAACCTACGCAACCGTAAGTGCGTCCCTGACGTGCCCGCCCAGCGCGCCCGTCCCCGCGCGTGCCGTCCACCAGGAGCAAGACTCGTGACCATCGCCCCCGTGCAGCGCACCGCCTCGCTCGGCTCGAGCACCTGGACCGACACGCGGCTGATCATGGCCCTCGAAGAGGTGGTCGAGCAGGAGCTCAACCGCCACCTGAAGGTCGCCAAGGACTGGATGCCCCACGAGTTCGTGCCGTGGAGCCAGGGCCGCGACTTCGACGGCGTCCTCGGCGGCGAGGCCTGGTCGCTGGAGCAGTCCCAGGTGACCCCGCTCGGCCGGGTGGCACTCGTCGTCAACCTGCTGACCGAGGACAACCTCCCCAGCTACCACCACGAGATCGCCACCATGTTCGGCCGCGAGGGCGCCTGGGGCACCTGGGTGCACCGCTGGACCGCCGAGGAGGGCCGGCACGGAATAGCCATTCGCGACTTCCTGCTCGCCACCCGGGCCGTCGACCCGAACGAGCTCGAGCGGGCGCGGATGAGCCACATGTCGGAGGGCTTCGAGTCCGACAACGCGCACAGCATGCTGCACTCGGTCGCGTACGTGGCCTTCCAGGAGCTCGCGACCCGCATCTCGCACCGGAACACCGGCCACTTCGCCGGCGACCCGCTCTGCGACCAGCTGCTGGCGAAGATCGCCAACGACGAGAACCTGCACATGGTCTTCTACCGGAACCTGCTCAAGGCCGCCCTGGAGATCGCCCCGGACCAGGCCATGCGGGCCGTCTCGGACGTGGTGACCCAGTTCCGGATGCCCGGCCACGGGATCCCCGGCTTCGAGCGGGCCGCCGCCCAGATCGCCATCGGCGGCGTCTACAACCTGCGCATCCACCACGACGACGTGCTGCAGCCGGTGCTGCGCCACCTCAAGGTGATGGAGATCGGCGGCCTCGGCCCGGAGGGCCTGCAGGCCCAGCAGGAGCTCGGCGTCTTCCTCGACGGGCTGGATGCCATGGCGACCAAGTTCGACGAGCGCCAGGCCGCCCTGCTGGCCCGCCGGGCCGCTCGCGAGGCCGCCAAGTAGGCGACCGGTGGGCCCGCGCGCGGGGCCGTTCCGGTTGGGTGGATTTTCCGCGATTTGCCCCGGAAATTTCAGAACGTGACCAAGGTCACACCGCGTGGCTCCGCGGGTTGGTATGATCTCGGAGCGTGATCATGATTCCGGAGCCCCCGGTTGCCGTCCGTGATCGGATCGGCGGCCGGGGGCGTCTGGGTGGATTGGCGAGTCCCCCTGGTGGGCAGGGGAATGGGCAGACGGCCGCAGGGCGTTCGATCACTGTGAGTGTCCGCCGACGGGGCTCGGCCGGAGGTCGGCGATGGCCCAGCGTGAGGCCCTCCGAGCCCGATTCGATCACCCCAACGGACCCCTGGCTGAGTGTCGATTGAGTAACAGGGCTTGAAGTAAGGCAAAATCTCCGCCTCGGGTCGGGCACAAGACCGACCCCCCATGCGTTACGTGCGCTGGAGATACCGCACACACCGCACAACCCGGAGGGGGAGAGCGAAAAATGGCAACGGACTACGACACCCCGCGCAAGACCGATGACGACCTCAACGAGGACAGCATCGAGGAACTGAAGGCTCGGCGGAACGAGAAGAGCACCAGCTCGGTGGACGTCGACGAGTTCGAGGCTGCAGAGGGCCTCGAACTCCCCGGCGCCGACCTCTCGAACGAGGAGCTCTCCGTCCGGGTGCTGCCGCGCCAGGCCGACGAGTTCACCTGCATGAGCTGCTTCCTCGTGCACCACCGCAGCCAGCTGTACAGCGAGAAGAACGGCAACCCGATCTGCCGGGACTGCGGCGCCTGAGCACCTGGGCGGCCATGGTCCGGGTCTCGCGGTCTCCGCGGGCCCGGCACACCGCCCCTTCCGGCCCCGGGCAGCGGGGCCGGACGGCAGTTTCGGCGGACGCCGAGGCGGACGCACCGGCAGTACGTGGTCACGCGGGACCAGCGCAGCACGCAGTGCCGCGCCGGGCAGTAGGCAGTACGCAACACGCAGTACGGAGTGTCTGGGACGGTCCCGCGAAGGCGGAGCCGTCCCTCTCCGTTTTCCGGCCCCGTACGCCTGTACTGGGCCGTGCAGGGGCCTGGACCGGGCTTCCGGGGCCCGGCCCAGGCCCCTGGGGCCACCGGGGCCACCGGGGTGGACGAGGGGGAGCAGGGGGAAGCGGGCCGGGTCAGGTCCGGGCGCTGCGGCGGGCCTCGTCCAGCGCCTCGGCCAGCCTCATCGGCGACCGGGTCGAGAGGTAGAGGTACGGCGTCGGGTCGGCCGGGTCGCTGACCTCGACCCGCAGCGCGGTCGGGACGTAGCTGCGCAGCAGCATGAAGGCGCGCGGATCGGACTTCGGCCCGCGCCAGGCCACGGCCTCGGCCGGGCTCAGCGGGTGCGCGGGGCCGAGGGCGTCGACCGGGATCCGGGCCGTGCCGGCCACCAGGGAACCCTGCACCACCCGGATCCGCGCGGAGCCGTAACTGCTGATCGCGGCGGCGCCGGCGGCGATGCCGACCACCAGCCCGACCAGCGCGCCCACCGCGCTGATACGCAGCAGGATCAACGCGAGCGTGAGCCCGATCGCGACCGGGAGCAACCACCAGGAGCGCGGCACGGTGAGGCGTTCGTCGTACATGCCCCCATTGTGGTGGCCGCAACGCCCGACGCGGGACCGCACCCCCGCGGGCCGGGCGGCTACCGATCGGTAGGGTGCTCCCGTGACCGGTTCCATAGCCTCTCCGTCCGTGCCGTCGGCCGCGCAGCCGCCGGTTCCGCAGGCCTCCGCCCCGCAGACGCCCGCCGCCGTGCAGGAGGCCGCCGTCCGGCTGTCGCCGACCTCCCCGCCGCCGGACGCCGTGCTGCCGCCCCGCGCCCCGGAGGCCCCGGCCCCGGGCACCCGGCTCGGCTCGCACTACGAGCACTGCTTCGGCTGCGGCCCGCAGCACCCCGGCGGCCTGCGGATCGACGCGGTGGCCGGTGAAGGACTCGACGTCACCGCCGAGTTCACCGTCGCCCCGGACCACCAGGGCGGCCCCGGCCTGGCCCACGGCGGCCTGCTGACCACCGCGATGGACGAGACCCTCGGCACGCTCAACTGGCTGCTGCACGCCCCCGCCGTCACCGGCCGGCTGGAGACGGACTTCCTCTGCCCGGTGCCGGTCGGCTCGGTCCTGCACCTGAGCGCCCGGGTCACCGGCGTGCACGGCCGCAAGATCTACAGCGCCGGCGAGGCGCGGATCGGCGGACCGGACGGACCGGTGGCGGTGCGCGCTCAGGCACTGTTCATCCAGGTGAAGCTGGAACACTTCACCAAGCACGGTCGTCCGGAGGACATCGACAGGGTCCTGGACGACCCCGACCTGATGAAGCGCGCCCGAGCCTTTGAGGTGAACCCTTGAGCACCACCCCCCGTCCGCCGGTGGACGTCCTGATCAGGCGAATCGACGCCGAGCTGCCGCTGCCCGAGTACGCGCAGCCCGGTGACGCGGGAGCCGACCTGCGGACCACCGTCGATGCCGAACTGGCCCCCGGCGAGCGGGCCGTGCTGCCCACCGGCGTGGCCATCGCGCTGCCGGACGGCTACGCGGCCTTCGTCCACCCCCGGTCCGGGCTCGCAGCTCGTTGCGGAGTTGCTCTGGTGAACGCCCCAGGGACGGTCGATGCCGGGTACCGTGGAGAGATCAAGGTGATCGTCGTCAACTTGGACCCGCGCGAAGCCGTCAGCTTCCGCAGAGGGGACCGGATCGCCCAGCTGGTCATCCAGCAGGTCGAGAAGGCCCGCTTCCACGAGGTGGCCGAACTTCCCGGGTCGGCACGCGCCGAGGGCGGGTTCGGGTCGACCGGTGGCCACGCCGCGGTCTAGGCTGCCCGCGGCCTCGTAGGAAGCCGAGCAGGTATTCGCATCGGTCTTGGACCGGGAAGGACAGTGACCGTGTTCCGTCGTCGCCAGAAGAGCGAGGACGCTGTCGAGCAGCTCGCCGACGACGCCATCAGCGCCGACGAGACGGCCGATGACGTCGAAGGTTCCGCCGAGAGCGAGAACGTGACCGAGCTGGACCCGACGGACCGGGTCGGTCTGCCGCCGGCCCCGCGTCCGGACGGCCCGTGGGACTTCTCCGAGCTGGAGAACCCGGAGGAGGGCCGCGTCGACCTCGGGGGCCTGCTGGTTCCCGGCGTCGAGGGTATGGAGCTGCGCGTCGAGGTGGCCGGCGACTCGATCGTGGCCGCGACTCTCGTCCTCGGTAACAGCGCCATCCAGCTCCAGGCCTTCGCCGCACCGAAGTCCGAGGGCATCTGGGGCGAGGTCCGCGAGGAGATCGCCACCGGCATCACCTCACAGGGCGGCGTCGTCGAGGAGGAGGAGGGCCCGCTCGGCTGGCACCTCCGCGCCCAGGTCCCCGTCCAGCTCCCGGACGGCACGCAGGGTGTCCAGCTGGTCCGCTTCGTCGGTTGCGACGGGCCGCGCTGGTTCCTGCGCGGTGTGATCTCGGGCCAGGCCGCCGTGCAGCCCGAGATGGCCGGAATTCTGGAGCAGGTCTTCCAGCAGACGGTCGTCGTGCGCGGTGAGATCCCGATGGCGCCTCGCGACCCGATCGTGCTGAAGCTCCCCGAGGACGCGCAGATGGTCGCCGATGGTGGCGGGGCAGCCGCCGCTGCCGGCGAGGGCGACGGTCGCTTCGGCACCACCGCGCTCGACCCCTTCGCCCGCGGCCCGGAGATCACCGAGGTCCGCTGAGCACCCTGATCGCCCCTGATCGCCCCTGCCCGGAACGCCGGGCGGGGGCGATTTGCTTGTGACGGTCCCGTCCCCGTACAGTTCCGGAGTCGCACCGAGAGGGGCGGCGGAAAGCAAGTCCGATGAATGAAACTCCGGAAAAC
>NZ_JBICZP010000020.1:0-39003 GCF_043202015.1 Kitasatospora sp. NPDC048239
TCGACGGTGATCCGGCCGCCCTCGACGGTACCGCCGGGCAGGACCAGGCGGGCGCCGGCCAGTGCAGTTCGGTCCGCGGTCACGCGGTCACCTCCATGGAGAGCAGATCCCAGGCGAGCAGGCCCGCGCCCAGGGACGCGGCGGTGTCTTTGAGCATGGCGGGGACGACTTCGGGGGGCATCTGGAAGGTCAGCCGCTCGGAGACCGCCGCCCGCAGGGGCGTGAAGAGGGTGTCGCCGGCCTCGGCCAGCCCGCCGCCGACGATCACCGTGGACGGGTCGAGCAGGCTCTGGGCCAGCACGATCCCGTCGGCGAGGGCGTCCACCGCGTGCTGCCAGACCGCGACCGCGCGGGGATCCCCGGCGTCCACCGCGACGGCGCAGGTTGCCGCGTCGGCGTCGGGGTCCCCGCTGGCCGCGGCCCAGGCCCGGGAGACGGCGGAGGCGGAGGCCAGGGTCTCCAGACAGCCCCGGGCGCCGCAGCCGCACTGCGGTCCGCCGGGACGGACCACCACGTGGCCGATCTCGCCGCCGTAGCCGTGGGCTCCGGCCTCGATCCGGCCACCGATGCCGATGGCGCCGGCGATGCCGGTGCCCAGTGCGATGAACAGGAAGCGCTCGACCCCCCGGCCGGCGCCGAGGCGGCCCTCGGCGAGACCGCCCGAGCGCACGTCGTGGCCGAGCGCGACCGGGATCGGGGCACCGCCCGGCCCGGCCAGGCGCTCGCCCAGCAGCCTGCGCAGCGGGAGGTCCCGCCAGCCGAGGTTGGCGGAGAAGACCGCGATGCCGTTCCTCTCGTCGATCGTCCCCGGGACGGCGACGCCCGCCGCCAGCGGGGCGGCGCCGAAACGGCTGAGGCCCTCGTCCGCCAGATCGGCGGCGAAGTCGAGGATGGCGGCGACGACGGCATCCGTGCCGTGCTCCCGCCCGGTCGGTCGGCGTGCTTCGAACAGCACGGAGCCGTCCTGGGCGAGCAGCGCGGCCTTCATGCCGGTGCCGCCTACATCGAGTGCGATGACGTGCTTCACGGAGGACAGTTTCCCTTGGTCGGGTCGGAGAGGTCTAGTCCAGTTGTCGGATTGGTCTGGTCCAAAGTAGGTGAGCTTTGTCGCAGAACCATGTGGTGTGCGGCACTTTGAGAGGCTGCTTGCGGCTCGCGGCCATTGCGCATCGTGCAATGACCCCCGCACTTCGATAACTACCCGGCGCGTACCGCCCACAGGTGTGGACCACTGTGCAATGCGTTTGGGAGTGTTGCCGCCTCCCCCCTGCCGGATTCCCCCGCCGGCTGCTTTCCCCTCCTCTCCCCCCGAAGGCGGTACCCGCGTTGAACACGCGTGCCCAGGCCCCCACCCGGCTGCTCGGCACCGCGCTGGCCGGAGCGCTGCTGCTCACCGGCTGCGGCGGCCAGGACGACGGCACGGTCACCCTCAGGCTGGTGGCGGCCGACTACGGCGAGAGCCCGGAGACCAGCTCCAAGCTGTACTGGGACGACGTCGCCCGGCGCTTCGAGGCCGCCAACCCGAAGATCAGGGTCGACGTCGAGGTGACGAGCTGGACCGACATCGGCAAGCGGGTCGACGACCTGGTCGGCCGCGGGAAGTCGCCCGACCTGCTGCAGACCGGCGGGTTCGCCGACCAGGCCGCCGCGGAGCGCCTCTACCCCGCCGCGGACGTGCTCTCGCTGGAGACCCAGGCCAACATCATGGAGTCGTTCTCGCACGCCGGACAGGTGCTCGGCACGCAGTTCGGCATCCCGTTCGTCTCCTCCTCGCGGGTGCTCTTCTACAACAAGGCGATCTTCCAGAAGGCCGGCATCACCCAGCCGCCGGCCACCTGGAACGAGCTCAGGCAGGCCGCCGAGAAGATCAAGGCGAAGGTCCCCGGGGTCACCCCGTACGGACTGCCGCTGGGCCCGGAGGAGGCGCCGGCCGAGTCGATGCTGTGGACCCTGAGCGGGGGCGGCAGCCTCTCCGACGACGTCGGCAACTACACCATCGACAGCCCGCAGAACCAGGCCACCTTCGGGTGGCTGCGCACCAACCTGGTCGACACTAGGCTGACCTATCCCGACCCGGGCAAGATGAACCGCACGCCGGTCTTCACCGACTTCGCGGCGGGCAAGGTGGCGATGCTGAACGGGCACCCGACGCTGCTGCGGATGGCCTCCGCGGGGAAGATCGACTTCGGGACGGCGCCGATCCCGCGCAAGGACGGGCTGGCCAGGACCGGGAGCCTCGGGGTGGCCGACTGGATGATGGCGTTCAAGGCCAACGGGCACAAGAACGAGATCAAGAAGTTCCTGTCCTTCGTCTACACCAAGGACAACCAGCTGAAGTTCGACGAGGCCTACAACCTGCTGCCGGTCACCCAGGACGCCTTCACCGCGATGACCTCGGACGGCCGGCACGAGGATCTGAAGCAGTTCGCCGCGGGGCTCACCAACGCGAGCTTCTACCCGTTCGGGGACCCGGCGTGGGCGGACGTCAGCAACCGGATCAAGGCGGGGATCGGCGGTGCCGTCACGGGCGACGCCAAGCAGGTGCTGGAGGGGCTGCAGGACGCCGCGGTGAAGGAGACGGCCCGGGTCCGCAGGTGAACCCGGGGCCGTGGGGGCGGGCGGTGTCGGCTGTGCCGACGCTCTCGGGGGGTGTCAGGCGAGCGTGATCGCGTAGGCCTTGCGGAGGGTCTCGTGGACGGTCCAGGTGGTGTGGTCGCCGGCCCGCAGGACGGCGCAGTCACCGGGGCCGACCTCCAGGGTCGGGCCGCCGTCGACCTCGACGGTGGCCCGGCCGCTGAGCACCACGAACAGCTCGTCGGCCTCGACGTCGGTGACCACGCCCGGGGTGATCTGCCAGATGCCGCGCAGCTGGCGGCCGTCGGGGGACTCCCAGAGCACCCGGCCGGAGACCTCGGGGGTGCCGGAGACGATCTGGGCCGGGTCGAGCGGGTCGGGTTCGAGGTCGGCGGTGGGGATGTGCACGGCGAAGCTGTCGGTCATACCGTCGACGCTAGCCCGGCGGCCGGTGGTGTGGAGGGCGCAGAGTGTGTCCGAGCCGGGGGTGAGAATGACACTCCGTAGTGGACGGAGGCGGGTCGGGCATGGGTGAGCTGAGCGAGCGGGATCTGGCGGTGCTGGAGCTGGAGGGGCGCCAGTGGCGTACCGCGGGGGCGAAGGAGCGGGCGATCCGGGAGGAGCTGGGGCTCTCCGGTACGCGGTACTACCAGCTGCTGAACGCGCTGCTGGACCGGCCGGAGGCGCTGGCGCACGCACCGGTGCTGGTGAACCGGCTGCGGCGGGTGCGGGAGGCCCGGCGGGCGGCCCGCTAGGTCTGGCGGACGTGGCGGTCGGGCGGAATCGGCGGCTAGCCGCCGGGGGACGTGGGTAGGGTCCGGACATGGGCCTTGAGGACGTGTCGCTGCCGAGGACGGATGCCGGGCGTGCGGGGCTGGAGGCGGTACTCGCCTCGCCCCGGGACGCGGTGGTCGCGCTGGACTTCGACGGGACGCTGGCGCCGATCGTGGCCGATCCGAGCCGGGCGCGGGCGCATCCGGGGGTGGCGCAGGCGCTGCGCGGCCTCGCCCCGCACATCGGGTCGATCGTCGTGGTGACCGGGCGGCCGGCGGCGCTGGCCGTGGAGTACGGCGGGTTCGGCGCGGTCGGGGGCGTGGTGGTGCTCGGGCACTACGGCGCCGAGCGCTGGGAGGCGGGCGAGGTCACGGCCCCACCGGTGCACCCGGGGGTGGCGGCGGTCCGGGAGGTGCTGCCGGCCGTACTGGCCGGGGTCCGCGCGCCGGACGGGACGTGGGTGGAGGACAAGGGGCGCTCGCTCGCGGTGCACACCCGGCGGACGGAGGCACCGCAGGAGGCGTTCGAGCTGCTTCGTGCGCCGGTCGAGGCGCTGGCCGCCGAGCACGGGCTGGTGGTGGAGCCGGGCCGGCTGGTGCTGGAGCTGCGGCCGCCGGGGGTGGACAAGGGCGCCGCGCTGACCGGCTTCCTGCGGGAGCGGGAGGCCCGGGCGGTGCTGTACGCCGGGGACGACCTGGGGGACGTGCCGGCCTTCGCGGCGGTGGAGAAGCTGCGCGGGGAGGGCCTGGCCGGGCTGCTGGTGTGCAGCGGGACGGTGGACGGCGACGCGCCCGTGCGGGAGCTCGCCGACCGGGCGGACCTGGTGGTCGCGGGCCCGGCCGGCGTGGTGGGGCTGCTGACGGCCCTGGGGGAGGAGCTCAGCCGAGGGCGTTGAGCTGGTCCAGGAACCACTGCTGGGGCGGCAGCGCGGTCGCGGCGGCGGCCAGCCGCTTGGTCCGCTCGGCGCGCTCGTCGGCGGGCATGGTGAGCGCGGTGTGCAGGGCCTCGGCGGTGGCGATGACGTCGTACGGGTTGACGCTGATCGCCTCGTCGGCGAGCTCCGCGTGGGCGCCGGCCTCGCGTGACAGGACCAGGGCGCAGCCCTGGTCGGAGACCACCGGGACCTCCTTGGCGACCAGGTTCATGCCGTCCCTGATCGGGTTGACCAGGGCCACGTCGGCCATCCGGTAGGCGGCCAGCGACCGCGGGAAGTCGTCGTCGAGGTGCACGATCAGCGGCTGCCAGGTGGGCGTGGCGAACTCCGCGTTGACCTCCTCGGCGAGGCGCCGGACCTCGGCCGTGTACGCCCGGTACTCGGCGAGGTCGGTGCGGGAGGGGTAGGCGAAGGCGATGTGGACGACCTCGTCCCGCCAGTCGGGCCGGGTGCGCAGCAGGTGCCGGTAGGCCTGGAACCCGCGGACGATGTTCTTGCTCAGCTCGGTGCGGTCGACCCGGACGATCGTGCGGCGCCCGCCCACGGCCTCGCGCAGGGCGGCCAGGCGCTCGTCGACGTCCGGGCGGTGGGACCGCTCGCGCAGGAAGTCGGCGTCGGCGCCGAGGGCGTGCACGCCGAGGCGGGTGGTGCGGCCGGTGGCGGCGCCCCCGGTCGGCGGGAGGGTGACGGTGAGGGCGTCGCGGTCGACGGTGGCGCCGAGCTGGTCCGCGCAGCACTCGGCGAAGGCCAGCGCCCAGCGGCGGGTCAGGAAGCCGGCCCGGTCGGAGCCGAGGATGCCGGTCAGGACGGCCTCGGCGACGTCGTCGGGCAGCAGCCGGAAGTACTCGGGCGGGGCCCACGGGGTGTGCGAGAAGTGGCCGATCCGCAGGTCGGGGCGGAGTGCGCGGAGCAGTCCGGGGACGAGCGAGAGGTGGTAGTCCTGGACGAGGACGGCCGCGCCCGGGGCGGCCTCGGCGGCCAGCGCCTCGGCGAAGGCGGTGTTGTACGCCTGGTAGGCCTGCCACTCGGTGCGGAAGCCGGCGTCGAAGGAGGGGGCGGTCGGGGTGGCGTAGAGCAGGTGGTGGACGAACCAGAGGGTGGAGTTGGCGACGCCGTTGTAGGCGCGGGCGAAGGTCTCCGGGTCGATGTCCAGCATCCGGACGGCCTGGCCGCCGACGTCGTGGCCGGCGAGGTCGAGGCGTCCGTCGGGGGCCTGCCGGGCCGCTCGGCGGTCCGCCTCGCCCAGTGCGGCGCAGACCCAGACGGCGTTGGGGTCGTCGATGGCGGAGAGCCCGGAGACCAGGCCGCCGCCGCCCCGGCGGAGGGTCAGGGTGCCGTCCTCCGCGGCGCTGAACGACACCGGCCCCCGGTTGGATGCCACCAGGACGGGGGCGGTGCCGGTCGGACTCGAACGTTCGGTCGTGAGATCGCCCATGGTTGGTACGTTGCCGTGGCTCCGGGCCCGCAAACCCCTCAGCGGGGGAGGTGGCGGTTCACGTACTCGGGGACGGTGTGCATCGGGGGGCGCTCGACGGCGGTGACCGGGTGCGTGTGTGCGGTGAACGCGCGGGTGTCCGGGTCGCGGGTGAACTGGGTGAGCCACGGGTGCAGCAGGTCGGCGGAGGCCTTGAGCCGGTGGGCGCGGTCGAGCCGTTCGAGGGCGGTGCGGTAGATGGTGGCGGCCATCCGGCCGAGCGCCTGGCCGTCCTGGTGGCGGTGGTGGCGCACGCCGACGTCCACCTGGGCGAGGGCGTCGAGGCCGGCCGTCTCCAGGGCGTCGACCAGCAGGCCCAGCTCGACGCCGTAGCCGGTGGGGAAGGGCAGCCGTTCGAGCAGCGAACGGCGGGCCGCGTACTCGCCGCCGAGCGGCTGGACGAAACCGGCGAGTTCCGGCCAGTGCAGGTTGAGCAGCGGGCGGGCGACGAGCTCGGTGACCCGGCCGCCGCCGGCCGGCACGATCGCGCCGTCGGTCTCCAGCGGGCGGTCGTACATGGCCTTGACCAGCTGGATCCCGGGTTCGGTGAGCAGCGGGCCGACGATGCCGGAGACGAAGGCGGGGTCGAACTCGCGCAGGTCGGCGTCGACGAAGCAGACGATCTCGCCGCTGGTGGCCAGCAGTGAGCGCCAGAGCACCTCGCCCTTGCCGGGGGCGGCGGGCAGCCGGGGCAGGATGTCGTCGCGGTGGACCACCCGGGCGCCGGCCGCGGCGGCCGCGGCGGCGGTGCCGTCCACGGATCCGGAGTCGACGACGACGAGTTCGTCGACCAGCGGCAGGCGCTCCATCAGCTCGCGGCGGATGGTCCGGACGATGTCGCCGACGGTGGCCTCCTCGTCCAGGGCCGGCAGCACCACGCTGACGGTGCCGGCCCGGCCCGCCACCCGCTTGGCCTCAAGCAGGGTGCGCACCGGACGGTCGGCCGCGCTCCAGGAGCGGCGGCGCAGCCAGGACGCGGCCTCCGGTAGCAGCGCGGGGATCGGTTCGGCGGGCACGGGCGCACTCCTCGGCTGGGCGGGTGGGACAGGTCATCTCGCGTGGCGGACGGTCCCGTTCAGGCTTGACGCCTTCGGATACAGTCTTCGTACAGCGGTCGGACCTTCGCACGCCGGGGTCACCGCTGAGCACGACCAACAACTTCATAGAGCTCATCCAGAGGGACTGAGGGAACGGCCCGTTGACGTCCCGGCAACCTTCTCGCGCGGCTGTTCGACAGGCCCCGGCGGGACAGGTGCCAATTCCGGCCTGTGGCGCGCCCGCGTCACGGGGAAGATGAGGAGAGAGGCCTCCGCCATCATGGCTATCGACACCGTTGCACCCGCACCCGCATCCGTTGACCTCGGCCCCGCCGCCGCCCTGTCCTGTCGGGAGTGCGGCACCCGGTTCCCGCTCGGTCCGAGCTTCGCCTGTGTCGAGTGTTTCGGGCCGCTGGAGATCGCCTACGACTTCGGCAGCGAGAGCGCCGAGGAGCTGCGCAAGCGGATCGAGGCCGGACCGGCGTCGATCTGGCGCTACGCCCCGCTGCTGCCGGTGCCGGCCGACGTCGCCGGCAAGCCGAACCTGAACCCGGGGTGGACCCCGCTGGTGAAGGCGGACAACCTGGGCCGCGAGCTCGGATTCACCGCCCAGCTGCACATCAAGGACGACTCGGGCAACCCGACGCACTCGTTCAAGGACCGCGTGGTGGCGTGCGCCATCGAGGCCGCGCGGGCCTTCGGCTTCACCACCCTGTCCTGCTCGTCGACCGGCAACCTGGCCGGTGCGGTGGGCGCGGCGGCGGCCCGGGCCGGTTTCAAGTCCTGCGTGTTCATCCCGCACGACCTGGAGCAGGGCAAGGTCGTGATGGCCGGTGTCTACGGCGGCGAGCTGGTCGGCATCGAGGGCAACTACGACGATGTGAACCGCTTCTGCTCGGAGCTGATCGGCGACCCGGCCGGTGAGGGCTGGGGCTTCGTCAACGTCAACCTGCGCCCGTACTACGGCGAGGGCTCCAAGACGCTGGCGTACGAGATCTGCGAGCAGCTCGGCTGGCGGCTGCCGGAGCAGATCGTCATCCCGATCGCCTCGGGGTCGCAGCTGACGAAGATCGACAAGGGCCTGCAGGAGCTGATCAGGCTCGGCCTGGTCGAGGACCGGCCGTACCGGATCTTCGGCGCCCAGGCAGAGGGCTGCTCGCCGGTGTCGGCCGCCTTCAAGGCCGGCCACGACGTGATCCGCCCGGTCAAGCCGGACACCATCGCCAAGTCGCTGGCCATCGGCAACCCGGCCGACGGCCCGTACGTGCTGGACATCGCCCGCCGCACCGGCGGCGCCGTCGAGGACGTCACCGACGCCGAGGTGGTGGCCGCGATCAAGCTGCTGGCCCGCACCGAGGGCGTCTTCGCCGAGACCGCGGGCGGGGTGACCGTCGGCGTGCTGAAGAAGCTGGTCGAGACCGGACAGCTGGACCCGGCCAAGGAGACCGTCGCGATCAACACCGGCGACGGTCTGAAGACCCTGGACGCCGTCTCCGACGCCGGCATGACCGCCGTGATCCGCCCGACGCTGGCGTCGTTCCGCGACGCCGGCCTCGCCTCCGCCTGACCCACCCGCAGCAAGGAGAAGCCCCCATGAGCGCCACCGTCCGCATCCCGACCATCCTGCGCACCTACACCGGCGGCGTCGCCGAGGTGACCGCCGAGGGCGCCACCCTGGGTGAGGTCATCGCCGACCTGGAGAACAACCACGCGGGCATCTCCGCCCGCATCCTGGACGACGCCGGAAAGCTGCGCCGTTTCGTCAACGTCTACGTCAACGACGACGACGTGCGCTTCGCGGAGGGCCTGGCCACCGAGATCAAGGACGGCGCCGGCATCTCGATCATCCCCGCGGTGGCCGGCGGCTGCTGAGCCGCCCCTTCCCGGATCGGTCGCCCGGCTCCCCGGCCGGCCGCCCGGTTCTTCGACCAGCCGTTCGCGCGTACGGAATTCCGCTTCCCGTACGCGCGGGCGGCTGGTCGCATTCCGGCCGGAATATTTCCCGGTCAAGTCGGAGTAGAGTGTGGCTCAGCCGGGAACAGGGCTCCCCCTCCCCCTTTCACCGGCGGTCGAATCCGTCCGCGCCCGTACCGCCGGTATCCGTCCGGCCGCTGAGACCGGCGCCGGGGCCGTGGCGTTGAAACATGTCAGGCCGATGTCAGAATTCTTCAGGGGATTTGGGCAATTCGTCCGCTATGTCCGGCGTGGAATGCGGGAATTTCTCCCGCTTTCACCCGGCCTGTCCCCTGACACCCCTAGCGAATTCCCAGCGGCGGGCTCTGTTGCAGAGGGCGTCGATCCGGATACATTCAGCCGCGGTCGACGCAATCGCCCGTTCATCGGATGCCTCCGATGGGCTCGGCGGGGGATTGCGGCGTGCACGGCTGTGCCCAGGGGGGGTTCCCCGGGCCGGCCTCAACCAGACCCGGGCCCGCAGACCTGCGGGCGCGTGAAGGGCCAGCACAGCACTAGGGGAGTTCGGAATGGCTCAGGGCACCGTCAAGTGGTTCAACGCGGAGAAGGGCTACGGCTTCATCGCGGTCGACGGTGGTGCGGACGTCTTCGTCCACTACAGCGCGATCCAGATGGACGGCTACCGCACCCTTGAGGAGGGCCAGCGGGTCGAGTTCGAGATCTCTCAGGGGCAGAAGGGCCCGCAGGCGGACATGGTCCGCGCGGCGGTCTGACCTTTCCGGTCCCAGGAGTTCGGCTCGGCCCATCGGCTGGTGCACCTCTTGCTTCGCTGCGGGCCCGTACGACACGTCGTACGGGCCCGCAGCCATGTCCGGATCCGGTGCCCCGGGGCGGCCGGTGCGGCTCGCGGGTTGGCGATTGGGCTTGCACTCGCCTACCCGGAGTGCTAATCATTGGCGTTAGCACTCACAGCGTGAGAGTGACAGCGGACCGGGTCGGTGAGGCCCCCGGGAGCGGTAGGGGAAAGGACCCCCGCACACCAGGGCCGTCCGTCGCGGGCACCCCTTGGTCCGAGCAGTCGACCGTGTCCCGGAGGACCACTTCTGATGGCCAAGATCATCGCCTTTGATGAGGAAGCTCGCCGCGGCCTTGAGCGTGGCATGAACCAGCTCGCCGACGCAGTGAAGGTCACGCTCGGCCCCAAGGGTCGCAACGTCGTGCTGGAGAAGAAGTGGGGCGCCCCCACGATCACCAACGACGGTGTCTCCATCGCCAAGGAGATCGAGCTCGAGGACCCGTACGAGAAGATCGGTGCCGAGCTCGTCAAGGAGGTCGCCAAGAAGACCGACGACGTCGCGGGTGACGGCACCACCACCGCCACCGTGCTGGCCCAGGCGCTCGTTCGCGAGGGTCTGCGCAACGTCGCCGCCGGCGCCAACCCGATGGCCCTGAAGCGCGGTATCGAGAAGGCCGTCGCCGCCGTCTCGGACCAGCTGCTGGCCCAGGCCAAGGACGTGGAGACCAAGGAGCAGATCGCCTCCACCGCCTCCATCTCGGCCGCCGACACCCAGATCGGCGAGCTCATCGCCGAGGCGATGGACAAGGTCGGCAAGGAAGGCGTCATCACCGTCGAGGAGAGCAACACCTTCGGTCTGGAGCTTGAGCTCACCGAGGGCATGCGCTTCGACAAGGGCTACATCTCCGCCTACTTCGCCACCGACCTGGAGCGGATGGAGGCGACGTTCGAGGACCCGTACATCCTCATCGCCAACTCCAAGATCGGCTCGGTCAAGGACCTGCTCCCGCTGCTGGAGAAGGTCATGCAGAGCGGCAAGCCGCTCGTCATCATCGCCGAGGACGTCGAGGGCGAGGCCCTGTCGACCCTGGTCGTGAACAAGATCCGCGGCACCTTCAAGTCCGTCGCCGTCAAGGCCCCGGGCTTCGGCGACCGCCGCAAGGCCATGCTCGGCGACATCGCCATCCTCACCGGTGGCACCGTGATCTCCGAGGAGGTCGGCCTCAAGCTGGAGAACGCCGGCGTCGACCTGCTGGGCACCGCCCGCAAGGTGGTCATCACCAAGGACGAGACCACCATCGTCGACGGTGGCGGCGACAGCGACCAGGTCGCCGGCCGCGTGAACCAGATCCGTGCCGAGATCGAGAACAGCGACTCGGACTACGACCGCGAGAAGCTCCAGGAGCGCCTCGCCAAGCTGGCCGGCGGCGTGGCCGTCATCAAGGCCGGCGCGGCCACCGAGGTGGAGCTCAAGGAGCGCAAGCACCGCATCGAGGACGCCGTCCGCAACGCGAAGGCCGCCGTCGAGGAGGGCATCGTCGCCGGTGGTGGCGTCGCGCTGCTGCAGGCGTCCGTCGCCTTCGACAAGCTGGAGCTGGAGGGCGACGAGGCCACCGGTGCCAACATCGTCAAGGTCGCGCTGGAGGCCCCGATCAAGCAGATCGCGACCAACGCCGGCCTGGAGGGTGGCGTCGTGGTGGAGAAGGTGCGCAACCTCCCCGCCGGTCACGGCCTGAACGCCGCCACCAACGAGTACGTCGACCTGGTCGCCGCGGGCATCATCGACCCGGCCAAGGTCACGCGCTCCGCGCTGCAGAACGCCGCCTCCATCGCGGCGCTCTTCCTCACCACCGAGGCCGTCATCGCCGACAAGCCGGAGAAGGCCGCTGCGGCCGCCGGCGGCGGCATGCCGGGCGGTGACATGGACTTCTGATCCCCTCGCGGATCGGCTGTTCTTCGCAGCACGGGCGGTTCCCTTCGGGGGGCCGCCCGTGCGGCGTTTCGCGGGGCCGTCGGGAATCCGGTGCCCGGGCGGGGTTCGGGCCGGGCTTTGGGACAATGGACGGATGGCTGCCACCGCTGACGACATCGAGACCGCCCTGCACAGCGCGCGGGCGCTGATCCTCGCCGACCTGACCGCCCGGGACGTGGCGGACGCCGCCGTGGTGTCGCTGGTGGAGGAGGCCGTGACGCACCGGCGCTGGTGGCTGGAGCAGTGGCCGGACGGCACCGAGTACGTCCTCGGGCTGGTCGCCCAGGACGTCCAGGACGCGCTGCTGGAGGCGTACGGCCGCTGGCCGCTGTGTGCCGGGTGCGCCGCCGACGGGGACCCGCACGCGCTGAGCGTCGAGCCCGAGCTGGGGCCGGAGCCGCACTGGGTGTGCGGCAAGGAGGGCGCGGTGGTGGCGCCCGTCGGCGGGCTCTCCTGATCCGGTGATCCCGCCCGGCCCGGCCTTCTCGATCCGCCGGCGTGATCCGGATGACGGGCCCTGAGGGCGGGCGGCTACGGGTCGAGCCGGCCGAGCTCGGCCGCCAGGTTGGCGCGGGCGGGTGCGTCGAAGCGGTCGCGGGCGGCGGGGGTGCGGTACAGCGCGGGGAGCGCGAGCAGCTGGCGCAGGATCGCGGCGCGCCCGGCCCGGAAGTCGGGATCGGGGACGAACGCGTACTCCTCGCGGACGGCGGCCGCATAGGCCGCGTACTCCTGCGGGAGGCCGCCGAGGACCGCCAGATCCGCGTCGCAGAGCACCTCGCCGTCCCGGTCGCCCGGCTCGGGGTGGTGGGTGACGGTGAGCCGGACCAGCCGCTCGACCCCGGCCACCCGGGCGGCGGGCAGGCCGGCCTCGGTGAGGGCCCGGACGGCCAGGGCGGCGCTGCGCTCCTCGTTCTCCGAGCGGTCGGGCCGGTAGACCGCGTCGTGGAACCAGGCGGCCAGCCGGACGGTGTCCGGGTCGTCGGCGTGCTCGGCCAGCGCGTCCACGTGGGCGAGCACCGCCCGCAGGTGCCCGACGGTGTGGTACCGGCGCTGCGGCTCGGCCCAGCGGCGCAGCAGTTCGCGCCCGGCGGGCTCGGGGTCGCCGCCCGCGCCGCAGCGCAGCAGCAGGGCCGTCCAGGCGGCGAGCAGGTCGGCGGGGGCGTCGGCGGGTGCGTCGGCAGACGTGTCGGCGGGTGCGTCCGGCGTGTTCGGCATGGCCACATTCTGACGGTTCCCGGGGGCGATCGGGGGGTTCCGCTGGACCTATAGGTAGGTTGACGATATATGTAGTCGTATGACAGAACGCTCCATGCAGGAGCCCACGCTGCTTCTGCTCACCGCACTGGCGGACGCACCCAGACACGGCTATGCGCTGATCCAGGAGGTCGCCGCGATCTCCGACGGCCGGGTCACCATGCGGACCGGCACGCTCTACGGCGCGCTCGACCGGCTGCTCCAGCAGGGCCTGATCGAGGTCGCGGCCGAAGAGGTGGTGGACGGCCGGGCCCGGCGCTCCTACGCCCTGACCGTCGCCGGCCGGGCCGCGCTGGCCACCGAGGCGGAGCGCCTGCGGGCGGTCGCCACCGAGGCGGAGCGCCGCCTCGCCGTTATCCGCCCGAGGGTCAGGGGGGCCTTGGCATGACGACACCCACCATCTCCACACCCACCGTCTCGATACCCGCCGCCGTCCTGCGGGCCGTGCTCCAGGTCTACCCGGCCCGCTACCGCCGCGAGCGCGGCGACGAGCTGGCCGCCGTCTTCTTCGACACCACGGCCGAGGCGGGCCGACCGGCGATCCTCCGGGAGATGCTCGACCTCGCCGCGTACGGCCTGCGGGTGCGTACCGGGGTGACCGCCTTCTCCACGCGCGGGCGGGTGCTGGCGCTGGCCGCACCGCTGATCGCCGGTGCGCTGGCCGGGCTCGGGCTCTTCCCCTGGGTCACCGACTCGGAGGGCATCGCCCGGCGGCTGGAGGGCTCCTCGTCGAGCCTGCTGCACCTGACGATCTTCGCCCAGCCGGTGGCGACCATGCTGCTGGCCGTCGCCGCGCTGCTGGGGCGGTGGACGGCCGCACGGGTCCTCTCGGTCGCGGTGATGGCGGTCGGGCTGCTCGGGATGGCCGACGCGTTCCGGCCGGAGCAGTTCAGCTGGTGGTGGGTGTCCTACACGGGCGCCTCGCAGCTGCCCCTTCTGCTCTCCGGTCTGCTGGTGGTCGCCGCGCCGCGCGAGCTGCTGAGCGAGCCCGGGCTGCGCACCCGCGTCCTGGTGCTGGCGTCGGCGGTCGGTGGCGGCCTGGTGGTGGCCGCCCAGGGCGGCTACGACACGCACTCGCTGATGAACGGGCCGTGGTCGTCCGTGCTGCTGCTCCTGCCGGTGCTGCTGCTGCTCGCCGTGGTGCGCGGCTGGCTGGTGCCGGCCGCGATCGGCCTGGCGTTGCTGCCGCTGACCCTTGGTTTCAGCCTGTTCAGCCTCTGGGAGGAGGTCGGTGGTATGTGGTACCTGTTGCCGCTGCTCGGCGCGGTGGCGGTGGCGATGATGGCGGTGGCCGTGGTCGCCGGCCGGAGTGCGCGCGGTACCCGCTCGGTGGCCTGACCGACCGGGTGCCGGGGGCTCGCCGGGGGCTGTCGGATGTGGCAGGCTGTCTGATATGTCTAGACCAATTTTCGAAGTCATCGCGCTGACGCCCCAGGACGCCCAGGCCGCCGAGTCGGGCGGCGCCGACCGGCTCGAACTGGTCACCGACATGGCCGCCGACGGGCTCACCCCGGCGGTCGAGGACTTCGCCAGGATCCGTGCCGCCGTGGAGATCCCGCTGCGCGTCATGCTGCGCGTCCGGGACGGCTTCGCCCCGGGCGACCTGGACGAGCTGCGGGCCCGTGCCGCCGCGCTGCGGGCGGAGGGCGCCGACGAGTTCGTCTTCGGCTTCCTGGACGCCGAGGGCGCGGTCGACCTGGCCGCCACCGAGGCCGTCGCCGAGGCGGTGGCGGGGTGCCGTTGGACCTTCCACCGGGCGGTCGACCACAGTGCGGACCGCGCCGCCGTGCGCGCCGCCGTGGGAGCGCTGCCCGGGCTGGACACCTTCCTCACCTCGGGCGCGGCCGGCGGCGTGGACGCGGGCCGCGAGGTGCTGCTGGCCGAGCTGGCCCGGGCCGGCGAGCCCGGGTACGGGCAGCGGATCCTGATCGGCGGCGGCCTGCGGGCCGAGCACCTGCGGGGTCTGCGGGCGGCCGGGTTCGACGCCTTCCACGTCGGCGGCGCGGTGCGCGTCGACGGGTGGCAGTCCCCGGTGGACGCCTCCAAGGTCGCCGAGTGGCGGTCGCTGATCGATGGCTGAGCGTGAAAGCGCCGACGGCTGAGCGATCGGCGGCCGCCGGCTCGGTGGGAAGGGGACCGGTGGTATCCGCCGGTCCCCTTCGCATGTCACCGGCCCGCCGGGCGCCGTGCGGCGCCCGGCGTTCGGCGTCGGAGCGGGGTCAGGCCAGCTGCGCTGGCAGCGGCTCGGAGTGCAGCACCTGCAGCCCCGAGACGGCCCGGGTGAGCGCCACGTACAGGCGGCGCAGACCGGTCCGCTCGTCCGGCTCCCCGGCGACCACGGCGGCCGGCTCGTCGAGCACCACGTAGTCGTACTCCAGACCCTTGGCCAGCGAGGCCGGGACGAGGGTCAGCCGGGCCTCGGCGCTGGTCTCGTCACCGGGGGAGAGGTACGGCAGCCCGGCCTGCGCCAGTGCCTCGGCGAACAGCGGGATACGGGCGTCGGCGGCGATCAGACCGGTCGAGCCCTCGTTCTCCAGGGCCCGCAGACAGGCCTCGACCACCGCCTTCGTCAGCGCGCCGTCCGTGTCGCCGCCCGCGCTGGTCCCGTCGTCCCCGTCGGTCTCGATGCGGTCGATGCGCTCGATCGTCAGCGAGCCGGGCGCCTCGCGGACCGAGCTCGCCGGGGCCAGCCCGGGCGCGATCGAGGGCAGCAGCCGGGAGGCGTACGCGATGACCTCCTCCGGCACCCGGAAGCCCTTGGTCAGCTCCTCGATGTGGGCGGCGGGCTTGCCCAGGTGGTGCAGGGCCTCCGGCCAGCTGGCGGTGGCCCACGGGGTGGTGCCCTGGGCGAGGTCGCCGAGGACGGTCGCCGAGCCGGTGGTGCAGCGGCGACCGACCGCGCGGTACTGCATCGGCGAGAGGTCCTGGGCCTCGTCCAGCACCACGTGGCCGAGCGAGGCCGTGCGCTGCACCAGGTCGGTGGCCTCGTCCACCAGCACGGCGTCGGCCTGCGTCCAGCGGGCCGTCCGCACCGAACGGCCGGGCTTGGGCCAGAGCACCGCCTGCTGCTCCTCGGGCGTGAGGACGCCGTCCGCGCACCGCGCCAGGAACTCCGGGTCGGAGAGCAGCCGGAGCACCAGCTTGGCCGGCTCCACCAGCGGCCAGCAGGCCTTGACCGTCGCCTTGACCGCGGCGTTGCGGGCCACCGCGTCCTGCACCCGGTCGTCCGGGGCCTCGCCGCCCTGCTCCATCTTCAGCAGCACGGCGTGCGCGATCCGCTGCGGCAGGGCGTCCCTGGCCGCGCCGTAGCGGATGTCGCGGCCCTTCAGCTCCTCGACGATCCCGTCGAGCTCGTACACCGGTACGCGCCAGCGCCGGGAGCCGCGGACCACCACACAGGGCTCGGCGGGTGCGGTGATGCCCGAGCGCACCGCCCGGCGCAGCACCTCGGCCATCCGGGCGTCGCCCTTCAGCCGGGCCGCCTCGGCGGTGTCCTCGCCGCGCACCTCCACGTGCGCCACCAGCTGCTGCACGGTGGCCTGCGCGACCTCCACCTCGCCGAGGGCGGGCAGCACCTGCTCGATGTAGGAGAGGAAGGCGTTGTTCGGGCCGATCACCAGGGTGCCGGTGCGGGCCAGCCGCTCGCGGTGCGCGTACAGCAGGTACGCCACGCGGTGCAGGCCGACGGCGGTCTTCCCGGTGCCGGGGGCGCCCTGGACGCAGACCGTGCCGGTGATGTCGGCGCGGACGATCTCGTCCTGCTCGGGCTGGATGGTGGCGACGATGTCGCGCATCGGGCCGACGCGGGGCTTCTCGATCTCGGCGGCGAGCAGTGCGGACGAGGTCTCGGTCTCGCCCGGGTCGGTGAGGTGCTCGTCCTCGTAGGCGGTCAGCTCGCCGCCGGTGTAGCCGAAGCGGCGGCGGCGCTCGACGTCCAGCGGCTCGGTGCGGGTGGCGCGGTAGAACGGCTGGGAGACCGGCGCGCGCCAGTCGATCACCATCGGGTCGCCGTCGGCGTCGTGGACGTGCCGCCGGCCGATGTAGAAGTTCTCCCCGCCGGAGCCCTCGGACAGCTCCTGGCTGATCGCGTGCAGGTAGTCGAGGCGGCCGAAGAACAGCGGGGTGTGCGAGAGGTCGGCGAGGGCCGCGATCCGGGCCTCGATCTGCTTCTGGAGGATCACCGCGGTGACCCAGGTGCCGGTCACATCGCGGATGTCGAGCGACTGGACGTCCTCGCGCATCGCACGCAGCGCGGCCCGGGAGGCGGCCAGGTGGTCGCGTTCGCGCTGGAGGGGGTCGGTGGTGGGGGTGGCGGGCACAGCGAACCTTCCCGGCTGCCCCGGTACGGGTGCAGCGGATCGTTGGAGCTCACGGTGAGAACAGCCGACCGGTTGCCGAGCGGTCGGCGCCTCCCCCGGCTGCCTGCGGGAGTCAGCAGGTACCACGGGTCGGGAGGGGGCAGGCGAACGATCCTAGACCTTCCGGGCCCCGGGGTTCCAGCGCCTTTCCGGGCGCGGGGCTCCGGGACCGTCCGGGCCTCGGGGTTCCGTCCCCGCTGCCCGGAGGGGGACCCGGGGCGGTCCTACACCTGGAGGACGACGAACGTCCTGCCGAATACGGCCTTTGGGGTGATGTGTCCGGCGCCCGCGGAACCTACCGTTGAAGACATGAGCACCGTACACATCACGGCGCCGCGAGTGCCGTCCCAGAAGTCCGCCCCCGCCCGCCCCGCCGGGGCCACCGCCGCGGCCGGCCCCGGCCGCCGCCGCAACCCGCTGGCCAAGGCCGTCCGCAACGTGGGCATCGCCCTCGACACCGCCGCGCGCGTGGTCTTCCTCGGGCGCGACGGCGTCAAGTACTGAGGCAGGTGCCCCGGAGCCCGCACGGGGCTCCGGACCACCTGGCCTGAGCGTCGGCGCACGACGAGCGTCACGGCACGTCGAGCGTCACGGCACGTCGAGCGTCAGAGCCCGAGGAGCGTCACAGCACGTCGTCCGCGTCGATGATGCGGTAGGCGTAGCCCTGCTCGGCGAGGAAGCGCTGCCGGTGGGCGGCGAAGTCCTGGTCGACGGTGTCGCGGGCCACCACCGAGTAGAAGTGCGCCGAGTGGCCGTCCGCCTTGGGGCGCAGCACGCGGCCCAGGCGCTGGGCCTCCTCCTGGCGGGAGCCGAAGGTGCCGGAGACCTGGATGGCGACGGTCGCCTCGGGCAGGTCGATGGAGAAGTTGGCGACCTTGGAGACCACCAGGACGCTGATCTCCTTGGTGCGGAACGCCTCGAAGAGCTTCTCGCGCTGCGCGTTGCTCGTCTCGCCCTTGATCACCGGGGCGTTCAGCACCTCGCCGAGCTCGTCGAGCTGGTCGATGTACTGGCCGATGATCAGCGTCTGGTCCTTCTTGTGCTTCTTGACCAGCGCCTCCACCACCCGCCGCTTGGTCGCGGTGGTGGCGCAGAAGCGGTAGCGCTCCTCGGGCTCGGCGGTCGCGTAGGCGAGCCGCTCGGAGTCGGTGAGGGTGACCCGGACCTCGCAGCAGTCGGCGGGCGCGATGTAGCCCTGCGCCTCGATCTCCTTCCACGGCGCGTCGAAGCGCTTGGGCCCGATGAGCGAGAAGACGTCGCCCTCGCGGCCGTCCTCGCGGACCAGGGTGGCGGTCAGGCCGAGCCGGCGGCGGGCCTGGAGGTCGGCGGTGAACTTGAAGACCGGCGCGGGCAGCAGGTGCACCTCGTCGTAGACCACCAGCCCCCAGTTGCGGGCGTCGAAGAGTTCGAGGTGGGCGTAGACGCCCTTCCGCTTGGTGGTCATCACCTGGTAGGTGGCGATGGTGACCGGGCGGATCTCCTTCTTCGTCCCGCTGTACTCGCCGATCTCCTCCTCGGTGAGCGAGGTGCGCTTGACCAGCTCGTGCTTCCACTGCCGGGCCGAGACGGTGTTGGTGACCAGGATCAGCGTGGTCGACTTGGCCTCGGCCATCGCCGCGGCGCCGACCAGCGTCTTCCCGGCGCCGCAGGGCAGCACCACGACGCCCGATCCGCCGTGCCAGAAGCCCTCGACCGCCTGCGCCTGGTAGGGGCGCAGCTGCCAGCCGTCCTGGTCCAGCTCGATGGGGTGCGCCTCGCCGTCGACGTACCCGGCGAAGTCCTCGGCGGGCCAGCCGAGCTTGAGCAGCACCTGCTTGATCTGGCCGCGCTCGGACGGGTGCACGATGACGGTGTCCGGGTCGACCCGGTTGCCGACCAGCGGTGCGACCTTCTTGGAGCGCAGCACCTCCTCCAGCACCGGGCGGTCGGTGGTGGTGAGCACCAGGCCGTGGACGGGGTGCTTGACGAGCTTGAGCCGCCCGTAGCGCGCCATGGTGTCGGCCACGTCCACCAGCAGCGCGTGCGGGACGGGGTAGCGGGAGTACTTCACCAGGGCGTCGACCACCTGCTCGGCGTCGTGCCCGGCGGCGCGTGCGTTCCACAGCCCGAGCGGGGTGACCCGGTAGGTGTGGACGTGCTCGGGGGCGCGCTCCAGTTCGGCGAACGGCGCGATGACGCGGCGGCAGTCGGAGGCCTTGGGGTGGTCGATCTCCAGGAGAAGAGTCTTGTCACTCTGGACGATGAGTGGTCCGTCGTTCACGCGGGGGAGCCCTCCACTGGGTCGGCTGGGTCGGCTGGTTCGACGCAGACCCTCCAGTGTCGCGCATTCCGCGGGGAAGCCGGACGGCTACTTCCACTCGTAGATGAGGACCTTGCCGGAGCCGGAGCCGTCGGTGTCGTACTCGAAGAGGCCGACGGTGTCGTTCAGCTGGACGAACGACTCGGCGTCGCTGTCGAAGAAGACCGAACCGCGCCAGGCCACGGCGCCACCCGGGCCGGTGAAGCGGCCGATGCCGCTGCCGTGCCAGCTGTACGTCTCGCCGCGCTCGCTCATCCCCACGCCCTGGCCCTCGCCGAACAGCGTGCCGTCGGAGCGCATCTGCGACTCGTAGGTGACGAACTCCTTGACGCCGACGCCGAGTACCGTGCCGGTGCCCTCGAACGAGACCTCCACCACGGGGTGCAGCCCGTCGGCGGTGGCCAGCACCCGCCGGCCGGTCTCACTGGTGGTCTGGATCCCAATCTTGTCTCCGAGCATGACGCCTCCTTCGGGAAACCCCCTGCCTTCCGGACTACGCCGCCCTCCCGGGTGCGTCAAACGCGGGGCGGTGACCGCTGCCGCCGCCGCTCGTTAGAGCAGGGCATGAACAAGTCGAAGCGTGTCCTCACCGCTCTCGCCCTCGCCGGTACCGCTTTCGCCGCCACCGCCTCCTCGGCCACCTCCGCCCACGCCGTCGCGGGCATCGGCGAGGGTGTCGGCGGACCGCTGGCGGCGCCCGGCTTCCTGCTCGCCGACGTGGTCAGCGGCGGCAGCCTGCCGGTCGGCCAGGGCGAGGTCGGCAGCCTGGCCGACCAGGCGATCAAGGAGAAGCTCAAGGAGTCCCAGCAGGGCCACTGAGTACGAGCCCCCCGAACGGGCTGTCGAGCAGGGTGGTCCATGACCGCTGCTCGGCGCACCGGCCGAGGCCGCGGATGTGGACGGGAATCACGTCCGGTCCGGCGTGCCGTGCAGTGGGGTCGCCGAGGGCCTTAGCGTGCGCCACCGTTGTCACCTCCGTCGATGGTCCGGTCGGTCGTGCGAGCCGTGCGAGCCGTGCGAGTCGGACGGGCGAGCCGGTGGGGGGTTACTCCTCCAGTTCGGCCACGCCGGTGATGCGGTGGAGGGCGAAGGTGCGGATCTCGTCGGCGTGGTGGTCGAAGGCGGTGACGAACCCGCCCTCGACCTTGACCGGGTCGATGATGCGCTGGCTGGCGAGGCCCTCGGCGTTGAGGTAGCCGATCCACACCCGCTCGCCGAGCAGGACGGCGGTCTGCAGGGTGGCGAGGGTCTCGGCGGCGGCCGTCCGCGGGACCTGGCGCGAGTCCGGGGTCGGCGGACGGCGGACGGCGGTGGCGGCCCGGTCGCCGGCCCGGATGGCCTTGATGGCGGCGCCGAGCAGGGTGTCGTCGGGGGTGGGCGGGCCGTCCGGGACGGGTGTGGGGGCCGAGCGCGGCGGGGTCCGGTGGCTGTCCGGGCGGGTGATCAGGACGTCGCCCTCGGCGGACTCCGCGGCCGGGGCGTACCCCATGGTGCGCAGGGTGGCGAGCAGGATGTCGGGCGCGGCCTGGGCGGCGAGGACGGTGGGCGCGAGCAGCCGCAGCCGCAGGTCGACGGAGCGGCGGTCCGCGAGCACCTCGGCGAGCAGGGCCGGGTCGTCGCAGCGCAGGTACGAGGATGCCGCGCCGACCCGCAGGATGCCGTGGCGGCGGGCGACGTCGTCGATCAGGTAGCTGAGCGGCTGCGGGACGGGTGTGCGCGAGTGCTGCTCCAGGAAGCCCTGGAGGTCGGCGGCGCTGCGGCCGGCGTCGAGGGCGCGGCGGACGGACGTGGGGGTGAACCGGTAGACGGTGGCGCCGCCCTTGGACTCGATGTCGGCGCAGAGGGCGAGCGCCTGGGCGAGCGGGGTGAGCAGCGGGCCGGGGGCGATCGCGGTGAGGTCCGGCTGGAGGATGACGTGGTCCAGCGGCTGCGGCAGCAGCGGGGCGAGCACCTCGGCGGGGTCGGCCTCGCGGGTGAGCAGGGCGCGGGCGGGGGCGGCGAGGGCGCCGCGGCCGGTGACGCCGATCAGTTCGGCCTCGGCGAGGGTCCAGGCGGTGAGGTCGTCGCGCAGCTCGCGGGCCTCCCCGGTGGCCGGGCCGCCGCGCAGCGGGCGCTGCCAGCGCAGGGTGGGCAGCAGTTCGTCGGCGGTGGCGGGGGTGCCGGGCGGCAGTTCGGCGAGCAGGGCGAGGGTGGCGCGGCGCACCGACGGGGCGAGTGTGCGGTCGAGTTCGGGGCCGAGCGCGGCGCGCGGCCTGCCCTTGCCGTCGGGGCTGCCGGTGAGCGGGGCGACGCGGGTGGCGGTGAGCCAGCAGGAGGCGAGCCGGGCCCAGCGCTCGGCGGTGTCCTGCTGTAGCCAGGTGTCGTACGCGGGGGTCGGGGCCCAGCGCTCGTCGGCCTCGCCGTCGGCGGCCAGCAGGCCCGAGGCGTAGGCGAGTTCGAGCCAGAAGGCGGTCTGCTGCTCGGTGCTTTCGAGGGTCTGGGCGGTGCGCTTGAGGTCGCGGACGCCGAGGCCGCCGGCCCGCAGGGTGGCCGGCGGGTTGAGGCCCCAGAGGTCGAGCAGCTCCTCGATGATCCGGACGGCGGTGTGGGCCTGGCCGGCCGCGGCGCTGTCCACAGCCTGTGGATCGCGCGGCGCCGCGGCCGGGGCGGGCTCGGGCTGGGCGGGCTCGACCAGCCGGTGGGTGCGGCCGCCGCGCAGGTGCAGGGCGAGTTCGCGGGGCAGGACGACGCTGCCGGGGCTGGTGGGCAGCAGCAGGCCGCGGGCCAGCAGCCATTCGACCGGGCTCTGCGCGTCCTCGGCGGTGACCGGGCGGGTGGCGTCCGGGACGGTACCGGTGGGCGGGCCCCAGACCAGGCGTTCCAGCAGGCGCAGGGCGGGTTCGGGCGCGGTGGCGAGCAGGGCGTCGCAGCGGGCGCGGTCGGTGAGCAGCCCGGTGAGCGCGGTGACCGCGGTGACCGGGTCGGCGGTGGCCGGCAGGCCGGCGGAGGTCAGCAGCTGCTGGAGCCGGGCCGGGGACATGCCGACGGTGGCTTCCGAGAGGGTCGGGCCGAGGCCGGTGCGCCCGGGGTTGGCGGCGGTCGGGGCGAGGGCCTCGCGGACGGCGATGACCAGGCGCAGACCGTTGTCGGGGCCCCAGAGCAGGGCGCGGTCGCGCAGGGTGGTGAGGGCCCGGGGGAGGGCGGCCGCGACGGCGGCGCGGTCGGCGGCGGTGAGCGGGGTGGCGCCGGGGTGCGGCTTGACCTTGGCCGGTCCGGTCAGCAGGGTGCGCACGGTGGCCAGCGGCGCGCCGTCGGGGGCGGCGGCCAGGGCCTCGGCGACCTGGAGGGTGAAGCGGTCCAGGCGCTCCAGGGCGCGCAGGGCGGAGGCGCGGGAGGAGAGCCGGGCGGCGAGCTGGGTGAGGTCGCCGGGCACCGGGTTGAGCAGGTCGGGTCGGGACCGCAGCAGGGTGGCGAGGGCGTCGTCCGGGCGGGTCCGGAGCTCCTCGGCGAGGGTGCGGGGGCCGGCGGGCGCCTTGCCGGTGCGTTGGGGGCCCTGCTGTGTGGTCATTCGACCTAGGTTAGTCGGGCCCGCAGGCGGTGGGGATCCGTCGGCGGGGCGTCGTTCCCGTGGGCGGGCCGGGCTCGCGTGGGCGGCGGCCGGGTGGGTAGCGTCACGATCAGCGGGGACGTGGGCGGGCTCGGGTGAGGCGGGGTGTCGGGTGATGTCGGACGGCGGCGAGTGGTGGCGTAAGCGCGGGCCGTGGAGCGGGCCGGGCGGCGGTGCGGCCGGCGGCGGCGCGGCCGGCGGTGGCGCGGCCGGCGGTGGCGAGGCGGCGGACGAGGACAGCGTGTACGCCTCCGGGGCGCCCGGCGTGTCCGGGATGCCGCCGGTCGCCCCGCCGCCCCGGCCGGCCGCCGACCCGGAGGCCCTGCCGCCGCCGCAGGTGTACACCTCGGCGGACTCGGGCGGCTGGGACTTGGTGATGCTCAACTTCTCGGACACGCCGCAGGCTCCCCCGAAGCCGATTCCGGAGCAGCGGGCGGCCGAGGAGGGCGCGCCGGCGGCGGAGGCGGCGGTCGAGGAGGTGCCGGCGGCGGCCGGGGCGGCCAAGGCGGACCGGGCCGGGCAGGCCGCGGCGAGGGCGGCTGAGCGGATGGCGGCGCGGGCCGCGGCGAAGGCGGAGCGGAGGAGCGCGCGGGGTGCCCGCCGCCCGTCGCCGCTGCTGCTGCTGTCCGCGGCGGTGCTGGTGGGCGGCGCGGTCACCGGGCAGATCCTGGCCATGCTGGTGGGCTGGGCGCTCGGCTACCTGTCCCGGCAACTGACGGACTTCATGCGGAAGTTCGCCATCCTGGGCATCCCGCTGGTGACGATGAGCGCGACCACCGTGTGGTTCTGGGGCCGGGCCCAGGGCCGCTGGGGCCAGGCGCTGCAGCCGGACCAGCAGGTCGGCCAGGTCGCCTGGTCGGCCGCCCCCGGGGTGCTGAAGGTGTCGGCGGTGCTGTCGGCGGTGTTCCTGTTCGTGGTGGCGATGCGGCGCCGCGCCCCCCAGGAGGGCTGAGCCCCGCAGGGCGGCTGAGCCCCGCAGGGCGGTTGAGCCCCGCAGAGGCTCAGCCGTCGGCGATGGCGACCAGGTGGCGGAAGGTCTCCGCGGCGCCGAGGTGTCCGACGATCCAGCTGGCGACGGTGGCCCGGGTGGCGGTGCCGGCCTTCGGGAGCGGCAGGCCGTAGGACACCCAGGGGGCGGGCGAGGGCGGCCCGTCCTTGAGCATCGGCACCCGGACGACCGTCCAGATCGTGTCGGACTCGGTCAGGACCGCCTCCATCCGGGCCAGGTCGCGGTGGACCTCCCGGTAGAGCCGGTCCACCACCAGCCTGGTGACCACCCGCTGGGCGAGGGGGAGGTGGTCGCTGTCCAGCCCCGCCGAGGACATCGCCACCACGTGCCGCACCCCGCCCGCCCGGGCGGCGGCGACCAGCTCCCGCGCGCCGTCGGAGAACACGGTGGTGGCCGCCCGGCCGGTCGTGCCGAGCGTGGACACCACCGCGTCCTGCCCGGCCAGCGGGGCGTGCAGGGAGCCGGGCCGCTGGACGTCTGCCTGCGCGGTGAGCGGTGTGCCGTGCGCGAAGTCCGGTAGCCGGGAGGGGGTGCGGGCCACCGCGGTGACGGTGTGCCCGGCGGCCAGGGCGAGGTCGACGACCAGGCGGCCGGTGCGTCCGGCGGCGCCGACGACGGCGAGTTTCATCGGGTTGCTCCTCGGGTTTCGGGTCCGGGTCCGCCCTTGCCAATTTATTCAGACGGACTGTATGACTGAATCAGTGAACCACAGTCGGACCGAAGGAGCGATGGCATATGGGAGTCCAGTACCCCGACCTGGCCGGCACGGTCGTAGTGATCACCGGAGGCAGCCGAGGAATCGGCGCGGAGACCGCCCGGTCGTTCGCCCGGCAGGGTGCGGCGGTCGCCGTCCTCGGTCGGGACGGCGAGGCCCTGGCCGCCGTCGCCGCGGAGCTGCACGCGCTCGGCGCGGAGGCGCTCGGCCTGGTCGCCGACTGCACCGACGCCGCCGCGCTCGCCCGGGCCGCCGCCCGGATCGAGGAGGATCTCGGACCGGTCGGCGTCCTCGCGGCCTTCGCCGGGGGAGACGGCTACCCGGTGCCGACCGTCCGGGAGACCGAGGAGCACTGGCGGGCCGTGCTGGACGCCAACCTCAACGCCACCTTCCTGACCGTCCAGGCCTTTCTGCCGGGCCTGCTGAAGCGCGGTGCGGGCTCGGTGGTCACGATGGCCTCGACGGCGGGTCGGCTGCCCAGCGGCTCCTCCGCCGCGTACGCCGCCGCCAAGGCGGGGGTGCTGATGTACACCCGCCACCTCGCCCTGGAGCTGGCGGGCGCGGGCGTCCGGGTCAACGCCATCGCGCCGGGCGCGGTCCGCACCGAGCGGACGGCCGCCGTGATGTCGCCCGAGATCCAGGCCGCGGTCGCCGCCGCGCACCCGCTCGGCCGGCTCGGCGAACCGGAGGACATCGCGTCGGCCACGCTGTTCCTGGCCTCCGGCGCGTCCTCCTGGATCACCGGCCAGACGCTGGACGTCAGCGGCGGGCGGGTCATCGTCTGACGCCCTGCGGCCCCTGTGCTCGCCGATCCCCCGCAGCCGCTCGCGGGGGATCGGCGATACTGCCTGTTCACGAGGTGTCCACGGCCGCGCCCGCGGCCGGGGCGAGCATGTGGAGGCGAGCGCGATGAGCCCCCGGGCCTACCGGATGGGACAGCGGCAGTCGGATGTGGACGAGACGCGTGCGCGGATCGTCCGGGCCGCGCGAGAGCAGTTGACCGAGGCGGGCACCCTCTCGCTGGACGCGGTGGCCCGGCGGGCCGATGTCGCCCGGGCGACCGTCTACTACCAGTTCGGCTCGAAGCCGGTCCTGCTGGAGGCGGTCTGCGACGCACTCGCCGCCGAGGGCGGCCTGGCGCGGCTCCCCGAGGCGTTCACCCTCGCCGACCCCTGGGCGGCGGTGGACCGCTTCGTCGAGATCATGGGCGGCTTCTGGGCGGTGGACCGCGCCTGCACCCGCCGGCTGCGCGCGCTGGCCGCACTGGACGAGGAGGTGGGCCGGGTCGTCGGCGAGCGCGACGCCCGCCGCCGCGAGGGCGCGCGGGTGCTGGTCGGCCGGCTCGACGGCGTGCCGCAGGACGCGGCGGCGCTGCTGTTCGTCCTCACCGGCTTCGAGGCCTTCGACGCGCTGGCGGGCGAGGCGGTCGGGCCGGGCGGGGATCTGCGGGCCGCCGTCCCGGCCGCGACGCGGCTGGTGCGGCGCGCGCTGGGGGCGCCCGCGGAGGCGGCGGGCTGAGGGGCGGGCGGCGGGTGTGGCCCAGGTCACAGAAGATGTTCGGTGTGGAGCGATGAGTCCAGGGCGTCAGACCGGTCCAACATCATGTAAGCCCACAGCGAGAACCAAGGAGCGCCACCATGCGCATCGTTATCAGTGAGTTCATCAGCCTCGACGGTGTCGTGCAGGCGCCCGGCGGTCCCCAGGAGGACGTCGACGGCGGCTTCGCCCACGGCGGCTGGTCGCACCCGTTCTTCGACCCGGAGGTGATGGGCGCCGCCATCGGCGAGGCGGCGGGCCGGGCGGAGGCGCTGCTGTTCGGCCGCCGCACCTGGCAGACCATGGCCGCGGCGTGGCCCGAGCGCGCCGGCGACCCGTTCGCCGACCAGATGAACGCCTTCCGGAAGTACGTGGTGACCGGGACACTCGGCGACGACGACATGACCTGGAACAACACCGTCCGGATCCCCGGTGAGGACGCCCTCGCCCGGATCCGGGAGCTGCGCGCGACCGAGGGCGGCGACCTCTCGGTCATGGGGAGCCCCACCCTGGTCCGCACCCTGCTGTCCGAGGGCCTGTTCGACGAGCTCCGGCTGATGATCATGCCGGTGATCCTCGGCGGCGGAAAGCGGATCTTCCCGGAGGACGGGGTGCTGCGCACGCTGGAGCTGGTCTCCACCGTCACCGCCAAGACGGGCGTGCACGTGACCACCTACCGGCCCGCCGGCCAGGCGTAGGCCCCGGGGGTGTTTGCAAAGTCGCGCCGGACCGGACGGGACTTTGCAAACACCCCCGGCCCCGCCGGTCAGCCGCCCGCCGGGGCCCAGCGCGGGTCGCGGCCGGAGGCGGCCAGCGCGTGCTCGAAGAGCGGGGCGGCGGCGGGTACCGGTACCGGGTCGGCGAAGCCGTCGTACTGGCGGAACATCTCCGCGTACTCCTCGACCAGTTCGAGGACCACCCGGGCGAGCTCGTCCGTGACCTCGACCGGCCGACCGGTGGCCGCGGCGACGTCCCAGCCGTGCACCAGCAGTTCGGCGATCAGCATCCGGGCGATCGCCGTCGCGGGCATGGCCGCCCCGCCGCCCAGGTCGATCTCCCCCTCCCAGGCCTGCGGATCGGCCCAGGCCGCCACGGCCCGGTCCAGCTGCTTCGCGTAGCCCTCGGCCCAGGCCGGGTCGGCGGTGAAGTCGCGTTCCGTCAGCTCCTGCGGCAGCTGCTCCCGGCGGGCCCGGTGCTCAAGCCCGTGGGAGGTGTAGAGCACCCAGTGGTTGACCAGGGCGCGGGTGTCGAAGTCCGCGCAGGGGGTGGGCCCGTCCAGCTGCTCCGCGCGGACGCCGTGGGCGATGCGGGCGGCCTCGGCCGCTGCCTGAGCCATGAGGGGGTGGAGTGCGTGACCGTTCATGGGTCGATCCTGGGCCCGTCGCCGGGGCGGGGTCTTGAACAAACACGACGGCCCGGAAGGACTTTGCAAAGAGAGGCCCTAGCCTGGTGGGTATGACAGACCTCGGGCGCGGGGTGCTCCACCCCGACCGGGCGGCAGCCGTGATCAGCCTGGACCGGCACGAGCCCGCCCCGGAGCTGGCGCGGGTCGTCGAGTTCTACTGGATGGTGGGCTGGGACCGCCGGGGCCTGCCCGCCTATGAGCAGCAGGTGCTCTCCCACCCCAACGTCCACCTGGTCTTCGAGGCGCCGGCGGCCCGCGTCTACGGGGTCGACCGGTCGCTGTTCGTGCGCCGGTTGGAGGGGGCGGGCCGGGCGCTGGGGGTCAAGTTCCGCCCGGGCGGCTTCCGCGCGTTCACCGACCGCCCGGTGGCCGCTCTCGCCGACCGGTCGGTACCCGCGGCCGGGATCTTCGGACCCGAGGCGGACCGGTTGAACGCGGCGGTGCTGGAGGGCGTCGAGGGCCTCGCCGCGCTGGCCGCCCGGGTCGACGCCTTCCTCCTCGACCGCCTGCCCGCGCCCGATCCGGCGGCGGAGCAGGCCGCCGCGATGGTGGAGCGCATCACCGGGTCCGCCGACCTGCGCCGGGTGGACCAGGTGGCCGGGGAGTTCGGCATCACCGTGCGCCGGCTGCAGCGGCTGTTCGCCGAGTACGTCGGCGCCCCGCCCAAGTGGGTCCTGCGCCGGGCCCGGCTGCACGAGGCCGCCCGCCGCGCCGACCAGGGCGCGGACGTCGACTGGGCGGCGCTCGCCGTGGAGCTCGGCTACGCCGACCAGGCGCATTTCACCCGGGACTTCACGGCGGCGGTGGGGACTTCACCGGCCCGCTACGCCGGGGGCGGCCTTTAGGTACCGCACGGGCCGCTGCCGGCGCGCAATTACAGGGCGCTCCTGTTCCGTGACGAACCATCATGGAGTTCACGGCCGCCGGGTGGGCTCCCAGCCCTCTCCCAGGAACGGGCAACCGAACGGCTGTTCCCGGCCGTCCACCATGGTGTCGGGCATTCGGGCCCGGGCGGCACAGGAGCTGGGTACCGGTACGCGATGAATCTGACAGGCACGCCCTTCCTCGTTCTCACGATTGTTCTGTTCGTGGCCTCCATCGCGCTCGCAATGGCGCAGTGGGGCGGCGACTGGGCCTTTCTCGGGCGGGTGGCGGCAGCAAGTCGGCGGAGCGGCCCGCTGCGGATCCTGTCCTGCCTCGGGACGGTCCTGCTCTGCCAGTTCACCGCCGTGGCCATGGTCTTCGTCCTGGTCAACAACGAGAACCAGCTCTACGACAGCTGGGGCGACCTGCTGGGCACCTCCAACCACGTCCGGGCCGTCCCCGTGCCGCCGAAGGACGAGGGCCTCGCCGGGGACCGCGCAGCCGCCCCGGCGCCCGGTGCGGCCACGCCCGGCGCCCCGACCGCCCCGGCGGCCACCGCCCCGCCCAAGACGGCACAGTCCTTCCACGCCCCGGACTCGGACGCCGTGCCCAGGAGCGTGAAGCAGGCCGACCTCAAGGGCCGGCTCTCCGGCGTCGACGGCGAGGTCCTGGTCTGGACGCCCCCGCAGTACGACGACCCCGCGTACAAGGACCGGACCTTCCCGGTCGTCGAGCTGCTGGCCGGCTACCCCGGTGCCTCCAGCGCCTGGTTCGGCGACACCATGGACGCGATCGGCCAGCTCGAACCGCTGATGAAGTCCGGCCAGGTCACCCCGTTCATCCTGGTCGCGCCCCGGGTCACCCTGCTCGGCAAGACCGACACCGGCTGCGCCGACGTCCCGGGCCGGGTCAACGCCGACACCTGGTTCTCGCGGGACGTCCCGCAGATGGTCGTGGACAACTTCCGGGCCGACACCACCCCGGACCGCTGGGCTCTGGCCGGCTACTCGGCGGGCGCCCACTGCGCCTCCCGCCTCGCCCTCGCCCACCCCAACCGCTACCGCGCGGGGATCAGCATGTCCGGCTACAACGACCCGGCGGGCGAGCCCTCCTCGCTGACCGCCAAGGACCACCAGCTGCGGGAGACCTCCAACCCGCTCTACCTGCTCACCCACGCCCCGACCCCGCCGAACGTCTCGCTCTACGTGACCGGCAAGCGGGGCGACGGCCTGGAGGACGCGACCGCGCTCCAGCAGGCGGCGAAGAGCCCGACCACCGTCACCCCGGTCGAGACCACCGGCCCGCACCTGACCTCGACGTGGAAGCCGCTGGTCGTCCCGGCCTTCAAGTGGCTGACGGGGATCATCGCGTTCCGCTAGCGCCGGTGGTTCCGACGGTCTCGCCGAGTGGGGGTCAGCCGCCGCTCGCGGGCCGCACGGCGGCTCCCACCGTCCGCGGCCGGGGGACGAGGGAGGACACCAGCACGGGGTCGCCGGGGCGGAAGCGCACCAGGCACCGCGGGCAGTGGAAGACCTGCGTCCGCTGCCCCGATCCCGCCCGGACGACCGCCCTTGCGGTGAGGGCGCCGACGGCCAGCCCCCCGGCGAGCAGCAGCGCCCCGAGCCCGGGCCGTCCCGTGGTCAGCCACGCCCACCCGTACGCGATGAGCACCGCCGAGGCGGCCAGCCGAAGCGGGCGGGCCGTGCGCCTGACGGGTCGGCGGTTCTCCTCGAAGCCCGCCAGCCGCGCGGACTCCTCGCACCGCGGGCAGGCCGCCCCGGGCGGTGTGGCGTGGTCGGTGTTCCCGGCGGTCGGCTCCATGCCGCACACGCTAGCGTGCCGCAAACGCGAACGGGCGGCGCACTCCGGCGCATTGCCGGTGTGCGCCGCCCTGGGCGGTGCGGGGGCGCGGGAGGTTTCCCGCGTCGTCATGGCGGTTACTTCGGGTCGCGGTTGAACGTCGAGGTCGACCAGCGGTACCCGAGCGCGGCCAGGCCCAGGCACCAGGCGACGGCGAGCCAGCCGTTGTGGCCGATCTCCGTGCCGAGCAGCAGGCCGCGCAGGGTCTCGATGGCGGGCGTGAACGGCTGGTACTCGGCGACCGGCTGGAACCAGCCCGGCATGGAGTGGATCGGGGTGAAGGCGCTGGACAGCAGCGGCAGCAGGATCAGCGGCATCGCGGTGTTGCTGGCGGCCTCGGCGTTCGGGCTGATCAGGCCCATTCCGACCGCGATCCAGGTCAGCGCGGTGGCGAACAGGACGAGCAGTCCGAACGCCGCCAGCCACTCCAGCGCGGTGGCGTCCGTCGAGCGGAAGCCGATGGCCACCGCGACGGCGCCCACCAGGACCACGCTGGCGACCGACTGCAGCACGCTGCCGACGACGTGCCCGATCAGCACCGAGGGGCGGTGGATCGCCATCGTGCGGAAGCGGGCGATGATGCCCTCGCTCATGTCGGTGGAGACGGACACCGCGGTTCCGACGACGGTGCTGCCGATGGTCATCAGCAGTAGACCCGGGACGACGTAGGCGATGTAGGCGGAGCGGTCCGCGGCGCCGCCGCCGATGCCCGCGCTCATCGTGTCTCCGAAGATGTAGACGAAGAGCAGCAGCAGCATGATCGGGGTGAGCAGCAGGTTCAGGGTGAGGGAGGGGTAGCGCCGGGCGTGCAGGAGGTTGCGGCGCAGCATGGTGTTCGAGTCGCGCAGGGCGAGGGAGAGGTTGCTCATCGGACGGTCTCCTTGGACTGGTTCGGCACGGTGGCGGCGTCGGTGGTGTCGGTGAGGGCGAAGAAGACGTCGTCGAGGTCGGGGGTGTGGACGGTCAGCTCGTTCGCCTCGATGCCGGCCGAGTCCAACCGGTCGAGGATGGCGCGCAGTTCGCGCTGGCTGCCGTCGCTGGGGATCTGCAGGGACAGGGCCTCGTCGTTGCGGGTGGTCTCGCGCAGGGCGGTGGCGGCGGCCTGGTAGGCGGCCGGGTCGGTGAAGCGCAGGCGGACGTGGCCGCCGGGGACGAGGCGCTTGAGCTCCTCGGCGGTGCCCTGGGCGGCGATCCGGCCGTCGTTGAGGACGGCGATGCGGTCGGCGAGTTCGTCGGCCTCGTCCAGGTACTGGGTGGTGAGGAAGACGGTGGTGCCGCCGGAGACCAGCTCGCGGATGATCCCCCACATGGTGTGGCGTGAGCGCGGGTCGAGGCCGGTGGTCGGCTCGTCGAGGAAGATGATCCGCGGGTTGCCGACCAGGGTCATGGCGATGTCCAGGCGGCGCTTCATGCCGCCGGAGTAGCTTGCGGCGGGCTTCTTCGCGGCGTCCACCAGGTCGAAGCGCTCCAGGAGTTCGGCGGCGGTGCGCCGGCCCTCGCTGCGGGAGAGGTGGTGCAGGTCCGCCATCAGGAGCATGTTCTCCTCGCCGGTGATCAGGCCGTCGACGGCGGAGAACTGGCCGGTGACGCCGATCGCCGCGCGCACCGCCTGCGGGTCGGTGGCCAGGTTGTGGCCGCCGACGCGCAGTTCTCCGGCGTCGGCGGAGACGAGGGTGGAGAGGATCTTGACGGCGGTGGTCTTGCCGGCGCCGTTCGGGCCGAGCAGGGAGAAGATCGTGCCGGCCGGCACCGCAAGGTCGATGCCGTCGAGGACGACCTTGTCACCGTAGGACTTGCGCAACCCGTTCGCCGCGATGGCCAGGTCGGTCATGAGAGGTGCTCCTTCTGGGGCTGCGGGGTGATCAGAGGCTGCGGGCGGTGACGTTGCCGTAGGAGGTGGTCGCGCGGATGGCCAGCTCGGGGGTGCCGTCGGTGTTGCGGAGGGCGTTGTGGATCCGGCCGTAGGCGGTGCCGGCGTCCAGGGAGGCGGAGCTGCCGCGGGCGGCGCCGACGGCGATCTCGCCGTACTCGGTGCGCAGTTCGACCGCGCCGCGGACGGCCTCGGTGATCCGGATGTCGCCCTTCTGGGTGCTGATCTGTGCGGGGCCGCCGAGGCGGCCGACCGCGACGTCGCCGGCGAGGACGGTGAGGCGGGCGCTCGCGGCCTCGTCGAGCTTGACGGTGCTCTGTGCGGCCTCGAAGGCGACGTCGCCGAGCCGTCCGACGCCGCGGAGTTCGGCGCTGGCGGCCTTCGCCTCGACGCGGGAGCCGGCGGGCAGCTGGACGGTGACCTCGACGGATCCGGAGGCGCCGAAGTACTGGTTGGTCGTCGCGGCCTCGATCCGCAGGACGCCGTCGCGGTACTCGACCGTGGTCTGCTCGGCGGCCTTCACGTCGCGGCCCTTGGCGGCGTTCGCGGGCAGGACCTCGACCACGGTGTCGGCGCGGTCGGCGGCGATGAAGCGGATGCGCCCGGCGGGGATGTCGAGGACGGTGGCGATCGGGGTGGGGGTGGCGAACTTCTGCATCGTGCTCTCCTGCGACTCGTTGTTTCGAACGAGGGAAAAGCTACGTTGCTTTCCAAGTACGTGCAATAAGCTCGTTGCTCTGAAGATGCATCTCCCCAGCTCAGAGGTGCAATATCGTTGCGGTGGGACTGAATCAAATGCAACGACACTCATCGTTGCGTTGCAATGAAGTGATAGTGAACGCTATGCTGGAGACACCACGGACCACGAAGGAGACCGCGATGCCGGGAGGCAGACTCACCCAGCAGGAACGCCAGCAGATCGCGCTGGGTCTGGCCGACGGCCTGGCCTACGCGGAGATCGCAAGACGCCTGGACCGCCCGACCTCGACCGTCACGCGCGAGGTCATGCGCAACGGCGGCCCCACCGCCTACCGCGCCGACCTGGCCCACCGCGCCACCGAGCGCCGCACCCACCGGCGCAGGCCGACCGCGTCCCGGGGGGCGGAGGCGTCCCCGCAGGCCCACGGGCGCGACGCCGAGGCCGTGCGCGAGTTCGAGGAGACGTTCACGACCGTCCTCATAGCGTCGGGGATGCCCAAGATGATGGCCCGGGTGATGGCCTGTCTGACCCTCACCGACGCGGGCAGCCTCACCGCGTCGGAACTGGCCCAGCACCTCCAGGTCAGTCCGGCGTCCATCTCCAAGGCGATCACGTTCCTCGACGAGCAGGGACTCGTCCGCCGGGAGCGTGACGAGCGCCGCCGCGAGCGCTACGCCGTCGACGACGACGTCTGGTACCAGTCGATGATGGCCAGCGCCCGCTCCACCGCCCAGATCGTCGGGATCGCACGGGAGGGTGTCGGCGTCCTCGGCAACGCCACCCCGGCCGGCACCCGCCTGGAGAACATCGCCCGCTTCCTCGACTTCGTCACCGAGAGCATCACCCGCGCCGCGGAGCAGGCCCGCGAGATCCTCCACACGAAGGCCGAAGCGCCCTCGGGCGCTGCGGAGCCGGGTTCGGATCGCGGATAGGCGGTCGTTCCTGCGGCCGTTCCGGCGTTCTCCGGGCGGCGGGCAGGCGGACGGGGTCGTGCCGCGTTGGGCGCGGCGCGACCCGTCCGGTTCGCGGATGCGTGCGGGTTCGGCCGTAAGGCACCGCAGGTGTGAGGTGGATTGCGATCATGGGGTGGAGGGGGGTGGGGCCGGGGTCTGAGCGTGACCCGGCCGCACTCCACCGCGCTGGTGGCAGCACCATCACATGCGAAAGAGGTCATCCGACATGGCAGTTGAGACATCCCAGGCGCGTGAGATCGAGCGGGCCGAGGGGCTGGTGGCGGCGCAGGAGAAGGCGATCGCCCTGTTCGCCGAGGTGGAGGCCCGCGGCCTGGTCGCCCCGGGCGTGGGGGAGCGGGAGGCCAGCGACCGGATCCGCGACCTGGCCAACGAGATGTTCGGCACCACCAAGCACTGGCACAAGCGCATCGTCCGCTCCGGGCCGAACACCCTCGCGCCCTACCAGGAGAACCCGCCGGACCGGGTCATCGGTGCGGATGACATCGCCTTCGCCGACTTCGGGCCCATCTTCGAGGAGTACGAGGCCGACTTCGGGCGGACGTACGTCTTCGGTGGGGATCCGGAGAAGCTCCGGCTCCAGCGGGACCTCCCGCGCATCTTCGACGCCGGGCGGGCGTTCTTCGCCGCACACCCGGACATCACCGGCGCGCAGCTGTACGCGGAGGTCGAACGCCTTGCCACCGAGGCCGGTTGGACGATCGGCATCTGGCACGCGGGCCACCTCGTCGGGGAGTTCCCCCATGAGACCAATGACGGCGCCAAGTCCGAGTCGTACATCAATCCGGAGAACCACAACCCGCTGCGCCGGACGGACCGGAAGGGCGCGGTCTGCCACTGGATCCTGGAGCTGCACCTGGTGGAGAGCGAGCGCGGCTTCGGCGGCTTCTACGAGCAGCTGCTGGATCTCGGGTGACGGCTGGTCCTCGCGGCGCGGCCCTCGTTCACTGGGCGAGGGCCGCGCCGAGGCACTCTGGTACCCCTGGATCGACTCTGACACCATCTCAGCCGAGATGATCAGACAAGCAGGCCGACAGGTCATCTCAGCTGCGTCAACGTACTCGTAGAGCGTCGAGAAGATCTGAGGCTGGAATGAAGACCTTACGGAACCGCATCCCGCATCTGTTTGCGGCCGTGCTCCTGCTGCTGGGCGTGATGACCGCCGCAGGTTCGCAGGCACAGGCAGCCCCGCAGCGGCTCACCGGCAGCGCCACCGTCTGCTCCAACTCCCCCATCCCGGCCGGGTGGGTCATCACCTGGTCGTACAGCAGCAACAGCTGTCCCGGCACCGGCGTCGCCTACAACATCACCGACTCGGCCGGGCAGACCAGCATCGGTGTGTGTTCGATGAGCCCGATTCCGCCGGGCTGGGTGATCACCTGGTCGTACAGCACCAATAACTGTCGGGGTACGGGGGTCGGTTACACGATCAACAACACTGCCAACGCCACCAGCATGGGCGTGTGTTCGATGAGCCCGATTCCGCCGGGGTGGGTGATCACGTGGTCGTACAGCACCAACAGCTGTGTGGGTACGGGGGTCGGTTACACGATCAACAACACTGCGAACGCCACCAGCATGGGCGTGTGTTCGATGACGCCGATTCCGCCGGGGTGGGTGATCACCTGGTCGTACAGCACCAACAGCTGCGTGGGTACCGGGGTGGGTTACACGATCAACAACACCGCCAACCTCACCAGCGCCGACGTGTGCTCCTTCTCGCCCATCCCCACCGGGTGGGTTGTCACGAGGTCGTACAGCACCAACAGCTGCGTCGGCAGCGGCTACGCCTACTCGATCCGCAAGGCCTGACCTTCCACCGTCGGCTCGGCCGGGTTCCCGTGAAGCATGCCCGGGGCCCTGGCCTTGACCTGATGGACGGGTGTTGCGCGGCCCTCGCTCACCGAGCGAGGGCCGCGCTCGTCGGGGGCAGCGGAGTGGGGAGTCGGCGGGTCCGACTTCCCACTCCCCCCCCGGCGCGGTGCCGTGGCCCACCCCCCGGCGGGCCACCCCCCTGACCACGTGGCGGCCCGGGTGCGCCCCCCCCCCCAGCCCCCCCCGCGGGCGGGGGGGGCGGGGGGGGGGGGGGGGGGGGGGGGGGGGGGGGGGGGGGGGCCCCCCCCCCCCCCCCCCCGCCGCGGGCTCGGTCCTGTGCCACACCGCCGGGCGGCTCACCTCCTTGCACAGGTGCAGGCCGGTGTCCGCGCCCGCGCAGACGCCGACGTGCGCCCCGTAGGCGTCGCCGGTGGCGTTTAACAGGAACAGGTCCAACGGGCGCGGGGTGGTCACCCGCAGGGTGGCGTCCCGGTCCTCCCACAGGTCGCTGGAGCGCGGCGGGGGGACGGCGCAACCGAAGTGGGCGAGCATCGCATAGGCGTAGAGCCGGCAGTTCGCCCCGGCCGCGAGACCGGGCCGCTCGGCGACGGCCGGTGGGCCGGGGTCGGGCTCCGACGTGCGGGACGTCCCACAGCGACTCGGGGAGGGCGAACGCCGGCGGCGACGACGAGGCAGGGGGCACGGCGCACCAGCCTGGTGCCGTGACCGGATGGGTTCACCGAGGTCTCGTAGCCTGCGGGTGCACGAGTCACCGTTGCTCCCCGGTTTCGGTTGGTCGCAGGGCTGAACGACCTCGTTTGCATGGTCGTAATCAACTTGCTGCCAGCCCCGGCGGGCGGGCATGGGCTGGATCACGCTTGAACTACGCACCTTGAAAGGTGACGCCGCGTCGGGCGAGCGGGCGGCGTTTCGCGAGCTTCTTGTAGCAGGTCAGGGCGGCGGCCATGGCCAGGCCTCGGCTCTGCCAGTCGATGCGGGCGAGGTACGGGATCTTGAGACCGCGAGCGGCCCATGGCAGGCTCGTGCCGCATGATCGACGAATTCGCGAAGGACAACCTGCACAGGAGACTGCGGCGGGACCGCGAGGCACTGCTCTGGAAACTCGACGGCTTGTCCGAATACGACGCCCGCCGACCTCTGACAGCGACCGGGACCAACCTCCTCGGCCTGGTCAAACACGTGGCCAGCGTCGAGGCCAGGTACTTCGGCGAGGTCTTCGACCGCCCTTCCCCGGAGCCGCTGCCCCGGTGGCAGGACTCCGACGGCAGTGATCTGTGGGCGACCGAGGACGAGACCCGCGATCAGATCATCGGGTTCTACCGGCGCACGTGGGAACACTCGGACGCGACGATCAACGAGCTTCCCCTCGACGCCCCCGGCCACGTGCCGTGGTGGCCGGAGCCTTCTCCCAACACGAACCTGTTCGCCATCATGGTCCATGTCCTCGGCGAGTCCATCCGGCATGCCGGGCACGCCGATGTCCTGCGCGAGGGCCTCGACGGCCGGACCGGGGTGCGCGCCGAACACGAGAAGCAGATCGACGAGGAAGCCCGTGCGGCCTACTGCGCGAAGATCGAGCAGGCCGCCAGGTCGGCGGCATCAATCAAGGCGTAGAGGTGTCCCACGTTTGGGCGATCGAGGGCGTCATACAGCACGATCTGGTTCGCGGAACAGTTGGGGATCCGCAGCACGCGGTGCCCGCGGGACGTCCCGGCTCCCCCTGGACACATGCGCGCCGAATACAGAGGTATCGAGATCCTTGAGGGACTCCAGCACCAGAGTGGCAATCGCAAAGCGTGGATCGCAGCGATCAGCGGCCTCGGGAACGGCGACGACCGTCATCTGGGCTGACACGCCAGCGAGGACGCCGGTGAGCGAGTCCTCGATCACAATGCATTCGTCGGGTGACGCGCCGAGGGCGGCGGCTGCGCGGAGATAGGCGCCCGGGTGGGGCTTGCCGTGTTCGTCGTCCTCGGCCGAGAACACGGCATCGAAAGATCGGTCAAGGCCGGTGCTCGCGAGCGCATGCCGAATCACCGACTCCGGCGAAGACGACACGACGGCCATCGCCCTCGATGCACGCGCGCACGCCGCGACGGCGTGTTCGGCGCCGGGTTTCAGCGCCACTCCCTCCAGCCTGCGGCACACGGCGGCCACGATCTGCTGCTCGACGTCGTCGGGGTCGGCTTGAATGGTGGCCCGATCGAACCAGTAGGCCACCATGTCCCTTTGCCGCAGCCCGCGCGTCGCCGCCTGCATCTCCGTTGTGAGGTGCAGGCCAAGCGGACCGAACACCTCACGCTTTGCCGCGTCCCAAATCGGCTCGGAGTCGATCAAAAGGCCGTCTAGGTCGAATAGGACAATCGGTCGCATCGGTTGCTCTTTCGTTGGCAATCACGCGAGGACGAGACGATTCGCTGCCCCGCCGTGCATGAGCAGATGGTGCTGTGGTCGATGACGATACTCATGAGTCGCCGGCTGGCCCGGCGGCGAGCGTGAACCGTCCCGGGGTGGGCTCGTCGACCCGGCCCCGGTCGGCCAGCCGCTTCATCTTCGACCGAACTCCTTCCACACTCGCCGGAACCGGCTCCAGTCCGAGTGCGGCAGTGGTCTCCTGACAGGACATCACTGGCGTCCCGCCGGATGCTTGTTCGGCGAGCGTGGCGAGGATGCGCTGGTAGTGGGGAGGGAGCACGTCCATGGAAAGCGCGGGACGCCACACCGGGACGATCGAGCCCGATCGCGCGGCCCTCGGTAGGGGAACCTCGGCGGGCGCATTCGTCGCGGGCTCCGGCCCGGAAGGCTCACCGGCTCCCGGGTCAGCTTCACCTGCCTGTCCGGGCCGCGGCCCGGACAGAACCTCGCCAACGCGCTGCCGGGCGATCAGCCACTCGTGCCAGGCCGTCTCCGCTTCGGCGAGCTCAGCGGGTACCCGGTCCGCCACCTCCCGAAGCTCCTCCACGCGCTCACGCGCGGCCAGCTCCCGCTCCTCCAGGAGACCCACCACCGGACGCCATCCCGGCACCTCCACCAACGAGACAACCCAACGGCGTGAGCATGCCTCGCCATGCCGGCATCATCTCTGAACTGCGGAAACCCGCTGATCAAGTTCTGTACGACAACGGCTTCTGATGGCTGGTGTTTGCGGCGCGGGGGGCGGCCGCGGGGGGGGGGGGCCGCCGCGCGGCGGCCGGCCCGGTGGTCTGATAGCGGGCCTGCACCAGCAGGAACACCATCGCCGGCGCCACCGGGCCAAGCAGGCCGG
>NZ_JBICZP010000020.1:39013-126073 GCF_043202015.1 Kitasatospora sp. NPDC048239
CCCGGGGGTTCGCTGCCCACCCCAGCCGGCAATAAACTCTTAACGGCTAAACCCCTATTATATTTTTCTCACCCACACCGTTTTTTTTGGGGGGGGGGGGGGGGCGCGCCCCGCCCGGGGGGCGCGCGCCCCGCGCCGGCTGACAGCTGCGGAGTGGGAAGTCGGTGGGTCCGACTTTCCACTCCGAGGCGGCCCCTCGCTCGGGTCGAGCGAGGGGCCGCTGTTGGTCTTAGGTGGTGGGGTGGGTGTGGTGGTCGAACTCGCTGGCCTTGGCGCCTTGGAGGAACTTGGCGAACTTGGCGGGGGTGGTGCGGATGATGATGTTGCCGTCGTCGGACTCGCGGAGTTCGATCAGCCCGTCGACCACGCGCACCTCGACGCAGTCGGCATTCGCGCCGGAGTAGCTGGACTTCTGCCAGGTAGAGCTAGGCATGCTTGCCTTCCATTTCCTGCTTGATGGACCGAATGAAGTCTCGGGACTCTTCTTCGGGGAGGCTTGTAGAAGTCATCCGGGCGAGGGTGGAGCGAAATCTCGCGAGGTGGGCCGGGGCGTCGAAGAGCTGGCAGCCGGGCGACATGTCCATCTGTGCAGTGTCAAGGTCGGGGATCGGACCCTCTGCGTAGGTGAAGTTTTCGCTGGCGCTGGGCGGAGCATCGACGTTGAATGGAACTACTCGAACGGAGATGCTCGGACTCTCGGAGTCCTCAATGAGGCAGCCGAGCTGCTCGACCTGGACCCTTGCCCCACTGAACTGCATGCGCAGCGATGCCTCGTGGATGAACGCGGTGTATGGCGTCTTTCCGGAGCGGATGATGCGCTGCCTTTGCATGCGGAAGGCTGTTCTGAGGTCGATCTCGTGGTGAGACAGGGGCGGGAGTGCGCCTGAGAATACCGCGGTCGCGTAAGCCTCAGTCTGTAGCAGCCCCGGGATGAACGTGATCGTGTAGGTCGAGATCGTCCGCGCGTGGCCCTCGATCTCCGCTACGTGAAGGAAGTCCGTCGAGAGGGTTCCGTCGTACTCCTCCCACCAGCCGGCTTTCCCGCGTTCCGCGATGATGTCGACGAGAGCGTCGATCAGCGGCTGATTGGTGCACATGCACACTGCAGCGATAGTGCGGAGGCGTTCCGCGCTGATCCCGGTCTTCCCTGCCTCCATCTGCGTTACATGGGCTGGGCCGACTCCGATGGCGCGGGCGAGCTGACTGCCCCCGAGGCCGGCTTGCTCTCGCATCCTGCGCAGCTCGGCACCCAGGCGACGCTGGCGAAGAGTCGGGTTGGGGCGGAGTGCCATGACGTCCTCTCTGCGGGTATTGGTGCCAGTCTGCCGCGCTGGTGACGCGTGGGTCTATCGGGGTCTTGGTCGCGAGAGTAGCCACGGTAGGGGGAACTTCCCGATCGCCGCCACAAATTTGTGGCGGCGTGCGCTATGGTCGTTCTCACATCGATCCGACGGATCGTCAGTAACGCCTGTTTCCAGGGCAGTAGGCGCCTGCTGCCCTCGCACCGCAGAGCAGCCATGTCCTGGCCTGGCTCACGGTGGCGTATCCGCCGGTGATCGACGAACCCCTCTCCACTGACCTCATTCCGGAGGTTCCCCATGTGTGCCTTCAACCTGCCCGCAGTCCCGCCCGACTGGTCGGCCGCCCGCGAGGAGCTGCGCGACGCCCTCGCCGCCGCCTCCTGGCCCGACGACCTCATCCGCGACGCCGAACTCGCCCTCTGCGAGCTGTTCGTCAACGCCTGGCGCCACGGCGGCAGCCCCGCGCCGACCGTGGTCGTCGTCCTGCTCGCCACCCGCACCCTGCGGGTCTCCGTCGCGGACGGCAGCCCCAAGCTCCCCGAACCGCGCACGTCCGCCGATCCCTACGAGCTCTCCGGCCGGGGCCTGCACCTGGTCCGCTCCCTGACCGACCGCTTCGGGGCCAGCCCCCGCAAGAACGGCAAGGCCGTCTGGTTCGAGCTGGACTGCGCCGCATGAGCGCCGCCCACCGCGAGCCGATCGCCCCGGACGATCCCCGGATGCGCGACTACACCGACGCCCAGATCACCGCGCTCCTCGGCGAACTCCACACCCGCGGATCCGCGCTCGGCATCCGCTGGGGCTCCGCCACCACCGTGGGCGGCACCGTCGACGGCCGCATCCTCATCGACTTCGGCAACGCCCCCGTCGCCACCCTCCTCAACCTCCTCCACCTCCTGCGCGACACCGGGAGGAACGAGCCGTGGGAGTCCTGATCCCCCTCGTCACCGAGGCGATCCACACCGAGCGCACCACCGTCGCCTACCTCGCCGTCGAGCACGTCCCCGACGCCGCCCTCCAGCTCCGCCTGGCCGTCGACCTCGACATCCAGGCGGGCCCCGGCGAGCACCTCGCCCTCCCGCTCACCCGCGACCAGGCCCACGACCTCCTCCACTCCCTCGCCGCCCACCTCGGCCACCGCGTCATCGGGATCCGCCGATGAGAACCGGCACCGCCGGCTTCCTCGTCGGCGCGGCCCTGCTCACCCTCCTCGCGCTGGCCCTGGCCACCGTCGCCCTCGGCGTCCTCACCGCCCTCAAGGTCAACGACGACTCCCAGCCCCTCGCCCCGAAACCGATCACCCGCCACGGCCGCTGGGAACTGCGCCAACTCCCCGACGGCACCACCGAGTACGCCTGGATCGCACGCCAGGCCGGCCACTACGGCCCCGAAACCCACCACCGCAACACCACCAACACCACCACCGACACCGCCAACCCCAAGGGCCGCCACCGCATACCCACCTGACCCCACCCACGGCAACGGGCCCCCGCCGCAGAGGCGAGGGCCCGCCGCCATGAGCGGCGGCAAGGCGGGCAACGTGAACGATGACGAGGCCCACGCCGAAGGAGCAGAAGTCAGTGCCGGAGTTCGTTCCGCGGCAGAAGATCACCGCATTCATCAACGACGGCTTCGAGCACACCGCTTGGCGGCTGGAGACCAGGACGGGCTACCTGTCCGACCAGCTGATGCCCTCCTACGCGGTGTTCCTGCGGACGGGGGGCACCGCCGGGGGAGGTCGGTCACCCCTGGTTCGGGAACGTACGCCGCATGATCGGCAAGGGAAAGCGGTTCGAGCGCGTGCGTCTGGTGGACGACCCGCCGACCGAGGGGCAGCGCTACCTCCTGGCCTGTGCCCGGACGAACGTGGCGGCCGGCGAGGACATCCGCTGCATGTGGCGCTCCGAGGCCGAGGCGGCGGGTCTGGCCGGACTGTCCGACTTCTGGCTCTTCGACTCCCGCACGGTGGCCCGCTTTCACTTCGAGGGCGATCGGACGGTCGGGATGGAACTGGTCGACCCGTTGGAGGTCCTCCGGGCCTGTCAGGCCAGGGATGCCGCCTGGCACCACGCGACGCTCCACGCGGACTTCCTCGGCCCGGTACCCCCTGCCGAGTGAGCACCGAGGGCGGGGGCCGACAACGTGGGCCGGTGCGGTCCGTCAGCCGTGGCCGAGGGCGGCGAGGGCCGTGCGCCGGGGGAGGAGCCGGGCGGCGGCCGCAAGGATCCGCGCGCTGCGGCCCGCGACGACCGTGGGCCGCCGCCGCCGGTGCAGGGCGGCGAGCGCGGCGTCGACCACCCCTTCGGGCGTCTGGACCAGCAGGCCGGGCACGTCGCGATGCGGCTGCGACTCGGTGGCCGTCATCCCCGGGCAGAGGCCCAGTACGTAGACCCCCGCGGCCCGTTGCTCGGCCCACAGCGACTCCGAGAACGACGTCACGAAGGCCTTGGTGGCGCTGTACACCCCGAGCCCCGGGGCCGGGGCGAACGCGAGCGTGGAGGACACGTTCAGCAGGGCGTCGCCGGGTCGGGCCGCGGCCAGGAAGGCGTGGGCGAGGGCGACCAGGGCGTCGCAGTTGAGGTGCATCGCCTCCAGCGCCCGGGCGAGCGGCACGTCGGTGAAGCGCCCTTCCGCCGCTGCCCCGGCGTTGTTGACCAGCAGGTGCACGCGGCGGCTCGCGAACACCTCGGCGGTCCGCTCCCGGCCGACCGCGGTCGCGAGGTCCGCGACGAGGTACTCGTGGCCCGGACCGAGCTCCTCGGTCAGCGCGCGCAGTCGGTCCTCCCGGCGGGCCACGGCGATGACGTGGAAGCCCTCCGCCGCCAGCCGGCGGGCGAAGGCGCGGCCGATGCCCGTGCTCGCCCCGGTCACCAGTGCCGTGCGCCGCGGTGGCGGGTCGCCGGCCCCCGGTGGACTCGCTTCGGCCATCGTGGTGGTGCTCCTTCCAAGAGGTGGGCCCGGCAGGCCCGGCCGATCAGTGCGCGGCCGGCCGGGTGGCGGGCTGGAGGCGGAACGAGAGGGCCTCCAGGAGGCGCTTGCGCCCGGTCTTCTGGACGGCGGCGATCCGCCACTCGCCGCCCGGCTCCCGGACGACCGTGTACGTGGCGAGCTTGCCGAGGCGCTTCGGGCGGCCTTTGTGGACGTCGCCGCGGGTGAGGACGACGGCGGCGTCCGGGCCGAGGAGGCGGAGCTCGGTGATCTCCAGGCTCAGCTCGGTGCCCTTGAGGAAGCCGTCGAACAGGGCCTGGTGGGCGCGGCCGATCTCGGGCCCGCCCCGGTAGACGGTGCCGGTGTAGGTGACGTCGGTGGCGTCCGCGGTGAACTGCTCGCCGTAGGCGGCGCCGTCGCCGCGGCCCCAGGCGGTGCGGCTGCGTTCCAGCAGGGCGCGGATCGCGGCGGCGTCGGCCTCGCGGGCGGGGGTGGCGGGGGTGTGCGTGCTCACTTCTCGGCCTCCGGCCTGGTCGACGGGTCCCACAGGAAGGAGATGCGCTCCATGACGGACTGGCGCTGGGTGTTGTGGAAGGCGGCGATGCGCCAGCTGCGGTCGTTCTGGCGGACCAGCGTGTACGACTGCGTCTTGGACAGCTCGGCGGGCTTCTTGGGCTTGCCGGTGTAGGTGTCGCCGCGGCTGGTGACCACCGCGGTGTCGGGGCCGTAGAAGCGGATGCCGAGGAAGGAGTCGGCCAGCCTGGTGTCCTTCAGGAACCCGCCGAACAGCGCCCGGTGGGCCTCGGTGATGTCGCGGCGCCCCTGGTAGTGGGTGCCGACGTAGGTCGTGTAGGTGGCGTCGGCGGTGAAGTGCCCGCCGTATGCGGTGGCGTCGCCGGCCCCCCAGGCCTCGGCCAGCGAGTGCAGCGTGTCGCAGACCGCCCGCTGGTCCTCGGCCGCGGCCGATCCGGCGGGGGTGGGGGTGACGGCCGGGGCGACCGCGGTGCAGTCGCTCTGGCCGAGGTTCTGCACCTCGGAGGTGGCGTCGAGCCACAGGTAGCCGGAGCCGGCGGCCACGGCCAGCGCCAGCGCGGTCGCGCCGAGGACGCGCTTGACGGTGCGGCGGCGGGTGCGGCTGCCGGTACGGCGCCTGGGCGCCGGGTGGGCGGTGGTCGGCAGGTCGGCGGCGGGCGGCGCCCCGGCGGCAGTGGGCTCGGCCGGTTCGACGGGCCCGTTCGAAGCGTCGGTGGTGACAGGCATGGTGGTCCCTCCCGTGGTAACTTCCTTGAAGAAGTTACTGTGTCGAAGATTTCTCTTCTCTGGGGAAGAGATTATGGAGAGGGGGAGCCCGTGTCAACGCCTGCCATGCGATCCGACGCGAGCGAGGTCTACCGCCGGTACCTGAGCGCGGTGATGCTCCACGGCCACGCGAGCGCCCGGGCGTGCGAACTCGGCGCCACCGACCTCTACGCGCTGAACATCCTTGAGCTGACCGGGGCGATGACCCCCGGCGAGCTGAGCGCGCGCACCGGCCTGACGACCGGTCCGACCACCCGCCTGATCGACCGGCTGGAGCAGGCCGGCTACGTGCGCCGCGCGCCCGACCCCGGCGACCGGCGCAAGGTCATCGTCGAGCCGCTCGGCGGGCCCGCCGACCTCGACCGCGTCATGGGCCCCGCGCGGCGGCGGATCGGCGGGATCCTCGGGGGCTACTCGCCCGAGCAGCTCGAAACCCTCTTCGACTACTTCGTCCGCGCCGCCGAGGCCTACCGGGAGTCGGCCGAGCAGCTGCGCACCGGCGGCGAGGACTGACGCCGACGGGCCCCTCGCCGATCGGCGAGGGGCCCGTCACGTGCGGTGGAGCCGGGTGGATCAGTGGGCGGCCGCCACCGCGGCGAAGGTCCGGGCGTCCGTCGGCGCGGCGGCGGCGGGCGCATCGAAGCCCTTGGCGATGAGCCGGACGGCGAGCGAGACCTCCCACGCGAACACCGGCAGGGCGGCGAGCGAGCCCGGTACGGAGACCTGCTCGTAGAGCCCGAACAGCACGGCGGTCGCCGAGGCGCAGATCAGTGCGCCGCCGACCAGCCCCAGCACGGCGATGAACCGGGGCACCAGCCGCGAGCGGTACATCAGGTATGCCAGCAGCAGGGTGTTCATGCCCAGGGCGACGTTGGGGCCGAGCAGGAACGTCCAGTCGTGGACGGCCACCAGGGCCCGGTCGGCCGCGGCGAGGGGCGCTGCGCCGGTGCCCGGCGCTCCCGCCGGGCCCTGTCGCAGCGTCACCAGCGCCAGGACGCCGACGATGCCGACGGCGATGACGGCCGCCTCCATCAGGCGGCCGCAGACGTAGCCCAGCGCGATCGCCTCGCCGCGCCGCCGCAGGACGGGGTACAGGGCGACCCCGGTGCCGACGACGGCCGCCGCCAGGACCACCTCGCACAGCGCCCCGAGGAAGGCCCGGGTGTCGGCGCCGGGGACGATGACGGGCTCCGCCGCACCGAGCAGCGGGCGGTAGAGGGCGGCCCCCGCGATCGCGGCGACCTCGGTCACCAGGAACAACACGCCCGCGACCATCGCGGTCCTTCGCTCTGAGCCCATGGCCGGTTTCCTCTCCGTCCGTCGTCGGGTGTACGGCGTACACCTGGTGATTAAGGTAGGCGTACGCCGTACACTCGTCAAGTCCCTTCACGAGGAGAGGTCGAGATGGCACAGGAGGCGGAGACCGCCCGTCGGGTCCCCCTGAACCGGGAGCGGGTGCTGCGGGCCGCCGTCGCGCTCGCCGACGACAGCGGGATCGAGGCGCTCAGCATGCGCAGGCTCGCCCAGGAGCTGGGTGTCGTGCCGATGGCGCTCTACAAGCACGTGGCCAACAAGGAGCAGCTGCTGGACGGCATGGTGGACGCCGTCGTCGGCGGGATCGACCCCCCGCTCGACGGGCCCGACTGGAAGAGCGTGGTCCGCCACCGGATCCTCTCGGCCCGGCAGGTGCTGCGCCGCCACCGCTGGGCGTCCCGGGTGATCGAGTCGCGGCCCGGGCCGACCCCGGCCGTGCTGGAGTACCTGGACTCGATGATCGGGATCTTCCGGGCCGGCGGTCTCTCCGCCGATCTCACCCACCACGTGATGCACGCCCTCGGCAGCCGGCTGCTGGGCTTCACCCAGGAGCTGTTCGACGCGGCTCCGGACGCCCCGGGAGCCCCGGACGACGCGGCGGCCGCGGCGGATCCCGCCGCCCAGGAGGCCGCGCTCCGTGCGATGGCGGAGCGGTACCCGCACATCGCGGAAATGGCCACCGCCGCCGCCCATGTCGAGGGCTCCGGCGAGGGCTCCGCCGTCAGTCCCGGCTGCGACGACCAGTTCGAGTTCGAGTTCGCCCTGGATCTGCTCCTGGACGGGTTCGAGCGGCTCCACCACCAGGGCTGGACGTCCGTCGGCCGGTAGGCCGGACCGGCCCCTCCGGCGGTGAGGCCAGCTCCCGCGCTCAAACCCCGCGCTCAGGCCCCGCACCCAAGGCCTCGCGCTCAGGCCCCCAGGAACCGCTGGAGCTCGGCGAGGACGAAGTTGGCCCCGGTGTAGCCGATGCCCTGGAACCAGAGCCGGTCGTCGACCTCGAACGCCCGGTGGGCCCGGACGGCGCCCAGCGCCTGCCAGCCGGGGCTCGCCAGCACGCCGGGGGTGCCGGCCCGGCCCGGGTCGCCGTAGGTGGCGTACACCAGCAGGTCGGCGTCGGCCCGGGCGATCTGGTCGGGCGGGATCTCCACGTCGAACTGGTCGACGTTCTGGGTGTCCGGGCGGCCGAGTCCGACGTCGGCGAGCACCGTGCCGAGGAAGTTCTGCCGCCCGTACAGCCGGATCGGGGCGCCCTCGACGAAGCGGACCACGCTGACCTTGCGCCCGGCCGCCTTGGCGGAGGCCAGCGCCTGGACCGTCTGGGAGACGTGCCGCTGGTAGGAGCTCACGAAGGCCGCGGCCGCCGCCTGGCGGCTGAGCGCCTGGGCGTGCAGCTGGAAGTTCGCCTTCCACGGCGCACCCGTGGTCTGGCTCAGCACCGTGGGCGCGATCGCCCGCAGCTGGTCGTAGCGGGCGCCGTCCCTGGTCTGGTTGGAGAGGATCAGGTCGGGTCGCAGGGCGCGGATCGCGGCCAGGTCCGGGGCGCCGATGTCACCGACCCGGGCGATCCCGGCGAGCCGCGAGGCGGGCCAGTACCCGGGGAACCCGGAGTCCGCCGCCGCCAGCGCGACGCCGACCGGGGTGATGCCGAGGGTCAGCGCCGAGTCGAACTCGGCGGTGTCCAGGGCGACCACGCGCCTCGGCGCACCCGGCACGGCGACCGGCCCGGTGGCCGCGACGACGGTGACGTCGGGCACGGGCGTCGGGCTGGGCGTGGCCTCGGGCGGCGCACTGTCGAGCGGAGGCGCGGTGTGCCGTGTGCTGCACCCGGTGAGGGCGGCTGCACCGAGCCCCGCGAGCAGGGTGCGGCGGGAGATCGGGGGCATCGACGGTCCTCCGACGGGTTCGGACGGCGGGCTCGGACAGGGGCGGACGGCTGTCGGCGCGTCGATTATGTCCGAATTGCCCGCTAGGCGTCCGTCTTCACCGCCCACGGCGCGCCCGGGACGACCAGCGGGGTGCCGGTGACCGGGTCGGGGACGACCACGGACTCCAGCCCGAACACCTCGCGGACCAGCTCGGCCGTCACCACCTCGCCCGGCGCCCCCTGGGCGACGATCCGCCCGTCGCGCATCGCGATCAGGTGGTCGGCGTACCGGGCGGCCTGGTTGAGGTCGTGCAGGACCGCCACCACCGTCCGTCCGCGCTCGACGTTCAGCCGGCGCACCAGGTCCAGCACCTCCACCTGGTGGGCGATGTCCAGGAAGGTGGTCGGCTCGTCCAGCAGCAGGATGTCGGTGCCCTGGGCGAGCGCCATCGCGATCCAGGCACGCTGCCGCTGGCCGCCGGAGAGCTCGTCCACGCTGCGCTCGGCCAGCTCGGCGGTCGAGGTGCGCTCCAGCGCCTCCGCCACCGCCTCCTCGTCCTGTGCCGACCACTGCTGCCACCAGCTCTGGTGCGGCTGGCGGCCGCGCGAGACCAGGTCGGCCACCGAGATGCCCTCCGGCGCGGTGGGGGACTGCGGGAGCAGCCCGATCCGCTGGGCGATCCGCTTGGTGGGCACGCGCGCCAGCTCGGTGCCGTCCAGCAGCACGGCGCCGCGCGCCGGCTTCAGCAGCCGCCCGAGCGCCCGCAGCAGCGTCGACTTGCCGCAGGCGTTCGGCCCGACGATCACCGTGACCCGGCCCTCGGGCACCACCAGGTCCAGCCCTTCGACGACCGTGCGCGCCTCGTAGGCGAGGGTCAGGCCGCGGGCTTCGAGACGGGGGGCGGGCACCGGGCGGGCGGCCGTCGGCTGGGCGGACATCAGGAACCTCCACGGCGGATGGGGTTGCCCCCGGACGGAGTCCGGGAGCGGATCAGCAGCCACATCAGGTAGGGCGCGCCGACCAGGCCGGTCACCACGCCGACCGGCAGCTCGGTGGGCGCGAGCAGCCGACGGGCCAGCAGGTCGGCCAGCACGACCACCAGCGCGCCCGTCAGCGCCGAGCAGAGCAGCGGGATCTGGGCCGAGCGGGCCAGCCGCAGGGCGATCTGCGGCGCCATCAGCGCGACGAAGTCGACCGGGCCGGCCGCGCCCGCCGCGCAGGAGGCCAGCACGATGCCGAGCAGCGCCATGCCGAGCCGGATCCGGTCCAGCCGCAGGCCCAGCCCGACGGCGGTGGCGTCGTCGAAGGAGATCGAGCGCTGGGCCCGCGCCGCCCAGAGCGCCACCGGCGCGGAGGCCAGCAGCACCCAGGCGAGCCAGCCGGCCTGGTCGTAGCCGGAGCCGTTGAGGCTGCCGGTCATCCAGACCTTGGCGGCCTGCGCCTGGAAGCCGTCGCCCTTGGTGAGGAAGACGGAGGTGAGCGAGGAGAGCGCGACGCTGATGCCGATGCCGATCAGCACGAAGCGCTGGGCGTGCAGGCCGCGCCGCCAGGCCAGCGCGTACACCAGCAGGCCGGCTGCGAGACCGCCCACTACAGCCGCGTACGGCACCTGGCCGGTGGAGTCGACCACGCCGTACGCCATCAGGCCGACCACGACGGAGGTGGCGCCCCAGGAGACCCCGACCACGTCGGGGCTGGCCAGCGGGTTGCGGGCGACGGTCTGGATCAGCGCGCCGGCCAGGCCGAGCGCGGTGCCGACGAGCAGGCCGACCACCACCCGGGGGAGCCGGAACTCGCCGACCACCAGCTCGTGCGGGCTGGGCTGCCCGAGCACCACCTTCAGCACCTCGCCGGGCGGGACGGTCGACTCGCCGAGGCAGAGCGAGGCGACCACGGTGGCGGCGAGCGCCAACAGCAGCCCGCCCGCCGCGAGGGCGGAGCGGCGGTGCAGCAGGAAGGAGGCCCGGCCGGCGCGCAGCACGGTGTAGCCGCGCAGGGGGATCGCACTCACGCCGCCACCACCTTGCGGCGCCGGACCAGGGCGACCAGCACCGGCACCCCGACCAGGGCGGTCATCACACCGGCGGGCACCTCGGACGGCGGGAAGAGCACCCGGCCGAGCGCGTCGGCGAGCAGCAGCAGCGCCGGGCCGAGCACGGCGGAGAGGCCGAGCACCCAGCGGTGGTCGGCGCCGGCCACCGCGCGGGCGGCGTGCGGCACGGCGAGGCCGACGAAGGCGATCGGTCCGGCCGCCGCGACCGCCGAGCCGGTCAGCACGGTGGCGCCGAGCGCGCCCACCGCCCGGACCAGCCCGGTCTTGGCGCCGAGCCCCTTGGCGGTGTCGTCGCCGAGCGCCAGCGCGTCCAGGCCCCGCGCCACCGAGAACACCAGCACCGTGCCGACCAGCAGGAACGGCAGCAGCTGCCAGGCCACGTCGGCGGTCCGCCCGGAGAGCGAGCCGACGTGCCAGAACCGGAACTGGTCCATGGTGGCGGCGTCGGTGGTGAGCACCAGGGTGTTCAGCGAGGCGATGAACGCGGACATCGCGGAGCCGGCCAGGGCCAGCTTGATCGGGGTGGCCCCGCCCCGGCCGCGCCCGGCCAGCCCGTACACCAGCACGGTGGCGAGGACGGCGCCGGCGAAGCCGAACCAGACGTACCCGGTGAGCGTGGAGATCCCGAACCCGGAGATGGCCACCACCACGCCGGCCGCCGCGCCCTGGCTGACGCCGAGGATGCCCGGGTCGGCGATCGGGTTGCGGGTGATTCCCTGCATCACGGCCCCGGCCAGGCCGAGCGCCGCGCCGACCGCGAGGCCGACCACCGTGCGCGGCACCCGCAGCTCGCGGATCACCACGGCGTTGGTGGAGTCGCCGCCGTGCAGCAGCGCGTCGACGGTCTCGCTGAACGGGATGGTGCGGCTGCCGACCGCCAGGCTCAGCAGCACCGCGGCGACCAGCAGGGTCAGCGCGGCGGCGAGCCACAGTATTCGGCGCCGCAGCAGGCGCCGCTTGCCGGGCGCGGCGGCCGGTGCGGGGCCGGGCCCGGGGACGGGCGCAGGCGCGATGGTCTCGGTCATGGGCTCGCTCTCGCAGATAGCTCAGGCAAACCTAAGTTCCCTGCTGAAGCCGGGGCAAATCGCCTGCCGACCCGGTTGGATAGCCTGACGGTATGCCTACGCCCCCGGATGCCCCGCTCACCGTCGGCTTCGACCTCGACATGACCCTGCTGGACACCAGGCCCGGGATCAGGGCGACGTACGTCGCGCTGGCGGCCGAGACCGGCACGTACATCGACGCGGACCTGGTGGTGACGCGGCTCGGGCCGCCGCTCCTGGACGAGCTGCGGAACTGGTTCCCGGCCGAGCGGGTGCCGGCGGTCGCCGACCGCTACCGCGAGCTGTACCGGGAGCACGCCTTCGCCCCCACCGTGGCGCTGCCCGGCGCCTACGCCGCCGTCGACGCGGTCCGCGCCCACGGCGGCCGGATCGCGGTGATCACCGGCAAGTACGAGCCGAACGCCCGGCTGCACCTGGAGCACGCGGGCCTGCACGCGGACGCGCTGGTCGGCGACCTCTGGGCGGAGACCAAGGGCGACGCACTGCGCGAGCACGGCGCGAGCGTCTACGTCGGCGACCACCTCGGCGACATCCGGGGCGCCCGGCACGCCGACGCCGTCGCGGTCGGGGTGGCCACCGGCCCGTACGGCGCCGCGGAGCTGCTGGCGGCCGGCGCGGACGTGGTGCTGACGGACCTCACGGAGTTCCCGGACTGGCTGGCCGGCCACCTGGCCACGGCGAACCGGACCAGGGCGAACTGAAGACGGGTCCTAGGCCCGGGCCTCGGCCCGGGCGCGGACCCGGCGGCGCTGGGCGCGGGCGGAGAGCAGCAGCCCGGTCAGCGCCAGCAGGAAGCCCAGCGGCATCAGCATGCTCAGCCAGTACGCGGCCGTCGGCAGCGGCGTGAGGTCCAGGAACAGCGGGACGAAGGTGACCAGGGTGGCGAGCGCGCCCAGCCCGAAGACGATCGTTCCGGCCTTGACGTAGGCGTCGCCGCGGTCGGTGCTCTGGCTGCTCATCGGGTCGCTCCTCTGCGGTCGGTCTGCCCCACGGGCGGGTCCAGTCTCGCAGAGGCCGCCGACGACCGGGGCCGCGGACGACCGGGGCCGCCGGGGTGACGCCGCCGACGACCCCGCCGGGCGTGCGGGTCGTCACGTTGCGCAGTTTCTCGGCAGCTGGGAGTTTTGATCCCTGCTGGGCGGGGGTATGCAGGCTGTGCCGAGGGGCGCGACACCCGCGCCCCGTCTCCTCAGACCGGGGGTGTGAGCCAGTGGAAAGCGCGAAGTCGCGCCCCGGCCATGCCAGTCCCTGGTCGCCCGCGGCCGGCAGAGCCCCGTACGGATCTTCCGCGGAACGCGGATGAGGCAGTGACGGACCGTTAGTCTGCTCTCTACAGCGTGCTGACCATGAGCGCTCCCAGGGTGGAGCGGCGGTCGGCCCGCCCTCCCCACCACCCAGAGATCCCCGGCCAGGGCCGGGATCCCTCACACCCACATCGAGGACTGTTCGAGATGCCCACCGGCCAGGTCAAGTGGTTCAACGAGACGAAGGGCTTCGGCTTCCTGTCGCGCGACGACGGCGGCGACGTCTTCGTCCACACCAAGGCGCTGCCCGCCGGTGTCACCGTGCTGAAGCCGGGCCAGCGGGTCGAGTTCGGCGTGGTCGCGGGCCACCGGGGCGACCAGGCGATGGGCGTGCAGCTGCTGGACGCGCTGCCGTCGGTGGCCGCCGCCCAGCGCAAGAGCCCGGACGACATGGCGGCGCTCGTCCAGGATCTGATCTCCATCCTGGACGGGGTGCTGCCGGGCCTGCAGCACGGCCGGTACCCGGCCAAGCCGGCCGGTCAGCAGCTGGCCGTCCTGCTGCGCGCGGTGGCGGAACAGTTCGACGTGTGACGCCGCTCGTCCCGGCCTGGAGAACCGGTCGGGGAGCGGTCCGAAGGCCCTAGAAGTCCAGCGCACCCGGGTCGAGTGGGGGTACCAGCCCCTCGGCGGCGGCCCGGGTGAGCAGCGCGCGCACGGCGGCGTAGCCCTCCTCGCCGAGGTCCGCGCTGAACTCGTTGACGTACAGCCCGATGTGCTGGTCGGCGACGGCCGGATCCATCTCCTGCGCGTGCGCCAGCACGTACTCCCGGCTCGCCGACGGATCCGCCCAGGCATGCCGGACGGAGGCCCGGATCGCCTCGGTGATCGCCCGCAGCCGCTCGGCGCCGAGCGAGCGCCGCGCGACGATCGCGCCGAGCGGGATCGGCAGACCGGTCTCCCGCTCCCAGGCCTCGCCCATGTCGGCCAGGCTGCGCAGCCCGTACTGCTGGTACGTGAAGCGGGCCTCGTGGATGACCAGGCCGGCGTCCACCCGGCCGTCCCGGACGGCGGGCATGATCTCGTGGAACGGGAGGACCACGATCCTGCCCAGACCGCCGGGCACCGCCCTGGCCGCCCAGAGCCGGAACAGCAGGTAGGCGGTGGAGCGCTCGGAGGGGACGGCCACGGTCTTCCCGCTGAGGTCGTCCGAGGCCTCCGGCCTGGTCAGCACGAGCGGGCCGCAGCCGCGGCCCAGCGCGCCGCCGCAGGGCAGCAGGGTGTACTCCTCCAGCACCCAGGGCAGCGCGCCGTAGCTGATCTTCAGGACGTCCAGCTCGCCGCGCTCGGCCAGGCCGTTGGTGATGTCGATGTCCGCGAAGGAGACCTCGGGCGCGTCCGCTCCGGGCACCAGGCCGTGTGCCCAGGCGTGGAACACGAAGGTGTCGTTCGGGCAGGGCGAGTAGGCGATGCTCAGCCGTTCAGCCACGGCGGGCCTCCTTCAGCAGCTCCGGGCAGGGCAGCGCGCCGAAGGCCCGTTCCAGCGCGGCCAGCGCCTCGCCGATCCGCCAGGCGGCCCGGTCGCGCGGGCCCACCGGATTGGAGACGGTGCGCAGTTCGAACACCGGCAGGCCGTGCCGGGCGGCGGCCTCGGCCACCCCGAAGCCCTCCATCGCCTCGGCCACCGCATGCGGGTGACGGGCGGTGAGGGCGGCGGCGCGCTCGGCGCTGCCGGTGACGGTCGAGACGGTGAGGACGGTGCCGGTGACGGCGCCCAGGGCGTCCGCGGCGAGTGCCACCGCGGCCGGCGCGGGGGTGTGCCGGACGGTGCCGAAGCCGAGCTCGGTGACGTCCGCGAAGCCCTCCGCGGTCTCGGCGCCCAGGTCGGCGGCGACGATCGCGTCGGCGACCACGGTGGAGCCGACCGGCGCGTGCGGGGCGAAGCCGCCGCCGATGCCGGCCGAGACCACCAGGCCGTAGCGTCGGGCGCCCAGCGCGGCGGCGGCGGCCGAGGCGGCGGCGGCCGGGCCGACCCCGCCGGCCAGCACGTCCACCGGCACGCCCGAGGCGTGCACGGCGCGGTGCAGCTCCCCGCCCGGCACCGGCAGCGCGCGGGCGGGCTCCCGCAGGCCGCGCAGCACCGCCTGGGCCTCGGCGGGCACCGCGACGACGACGAGCAGCCCGGCCCGCTCGGGGCCGGACTGCTCGTCGTCGAAGGTGCGGACGGTCATCGGGGGACCGTCAGGCGACCTGGGTGTTCAGCTTGAAGTACCAGACCGCGTAGATCGCGTCCGGCTGCTTCGGGTCCGACTCGACCACGGTGATCACGGTCTTGCCGGAGGCGTTCAGCGCGTTGGCCGCGGGCACCGAACCGGAGAACGTCGAGCCCTTGGCCGCCGGGGCGAGGATGAAGCGGCCGCCCTGGGCCTGGCCGCCGCCGTTGGTGTTGGCCCACCAGCCGCGGTCCGCCACGGTCGGCGTCACGCCGACGCCGATCCGGTCGCTGGCGACCACGTCGGAGGTGGGCAGGCCGCCCTTCTCCAGGGCCTCGCCGGCCTTGGTCTGGCACTCGTCCTGCTGCTCCTCGGTGAGCGGCTGGCCGTTGTTGAAGCAGAACGGCTCCACCTCGGTCGACGAGGTGCCGACGGTGAGGGTCGCGCGGTGGTCGCTGGGCTGGTCCTGGCCCGTCGCGAAGGCGATGGACCCGCCGACCGTGCCGGCGCCGATCACGACGACGGCGCCGAGGGCGGCGATGACACGGGTGCTGAGGCTCATGCGTCAGAGGCTACCGGGCTTTGCCGATCACGCTACGCGGGGGTCGGCAACCGCGTGTTGTGCCCACCCGGCCGGGTCCGGGACGGCCGGCCGGGGAGCCTGCGGACCGGACGCCTCAGGCGACCCGGGGCGCGGCCGCCCGGCGGCGGACCCCCACCTTGACCAGCGAGCGGAGCGTCCACAGCAGCACCAGTCCGACCACCCCGACCGCCACCCACAGGCCCAGCGCGCCGTCCAGCGGCAGCAGGATGCCGACCGTGCCGCCCACCACCCAGGACAGCTGCAGCAGCGTCTCCGACCGGGCGAACGCCGAGGTCCGCACCGCCTCCGGGACGTCCCGCTGGATCACCGCGTCCAGCGCCAGCTTGCCCAGCGAGGCGGCCAGCCCGGCGACGGCCGCGACCACCACCACCGTCACCACCCCGTACCAGAGCGCCGCGGCCGTGGCCGCCATCGTGGCCAGCAGCAGCATGCTGGTCAGGATCACCTCGGAGCCCCTGGTCCGCAGCCACGAGCCCAGCACCGACCCGAGCGTGTTGCCCGTCCCGGCCGCCAGTGCCACCAGGCCCAGGGCCACGGTCGGATCGAGCCCGCCGATCGGGTCGTCACGCAGCAGGAACGCCAGGAACATCACCAGGAAGCCGACCAGCCAGCGCAGCGCCGACATCGCCCGCAGCCCGAGGATCACCGACGGGCCGACCGTGCGCAGGGTGGCCTTCGGCGGCTGGGCGCCGTGCACCTCGGAGTGCAGGACGGCCCGCTCCTCGCCCTTGGCGGAGTCCACCTTGTGCGGCAGGTGGAAGGCCATCAGGGTGCCGACCACGAACACCAGGAAGGCCCCGCGCAGCGGCCAGCCCGGGCCGATCAGGTGCAGCAGCCCGCCCACCCCGGCGGCCACCCCGGTGGCCAGCAGCCCGGCCAGGGTGACCCGGGAGTTCGCCTTGACGAGGGACAGCCGGCTCGGCAGCAGCCGGGGCACCACGACGCTGCGCACCACCCCGTACGCCTTGGACGCCACCAGTACGCCCAGCGCCTCCGGGTAGAGCGCGATCCCGCCGCCGGACACCGTGCCGGCCATCGTCCAGGCCAGCACCGCGCGGGCCAGCATCGACATCGCCATCGCGGCCCGGCGGCCGTGCGGCAGCCGGTCCAGCAGCGGGCCGATCACCGGGGCGAGGAGGGCGAACGGCGCCATGGTGATCAGCAGGTAGAGCGCCACCCGGCCGCGGGCCTCGCCGGTGGGCACCGAGAAGAAGATGGTGGACGCCAGCGCGATGGTGATCAGCATGTCGCCGAAGGAGTTCAGCGCGTGCAGCTCGATCAGTTTGGCGAGACCGGACTCGCCGGCGCCCTCGGCGGAGGTGGCCCTGCGGATCCGCCGGCCGGTGCCGTGCACCACCCGGCCGGTGCGGGCGCCGGCGGCGGAGGCGGTGCGGACCAGCAGGTTGCGGCGCGGCTCGTCCTCCTCGGACCCGTCGTGGCCGTCGGTCGCGTTGGTCGCGTCGAGGGACGTGTCCGGATGTTTGACGAGGTCCACCAGGCCGGTGGGATCCACCGGTTCGACGGGATTCGCGGGACCGGTGGTGACCGGTGCGGGCGGCCCGGAGCCGTCCACCGGCTGCGGTTCGCCCGCAGAGTGGACCGGAGGCTGCTGCCGCGGCACGGCGCCCGCCTCGTCGGGGTTGCCGGCCTGCGAGGCACGCAGTGCGTGCTGCGGCGGTTTTTCGTCCGCCACAAGCCCATCCTGCCCCAGAATCGGGACGGCAACGCGGGATTCCGCTCCGCTCGGCGCGGCCTCCGCGGGCCGGCCGCCGCCCCGGACTGTGCCGGGTGGCCGACCGACGGGTAGCCTGCCCAGGGTCCGCCTCAGCGCTGCCGGGTCGCCGGCCGGAGCGGATGAGCGGCGCGGCCGGTACCCGCAGCGGCCCGTGGTCGCGCAGAATGGACGAGGGACACCGCGCCGCGACGGACAGGCAACACGCCGTGGGCAACAGAAGAACTGGGAGAGAATCGACGCCGTGAGTGCTGCGATGCGAAGCCGTACCCCTGATCGGCTCTGTGCCGAGGCCGTCGGAATCGCCCGGCAGGCAGCAGACGAGGCCGTCGGAGCAGAGACCGTGGGGGCCCACCTCGGCGTCCAGGCGGACGCCGACCGCGTCGTCACCCACACCTTCGAGTGCCTGGACGCCGCCTACCGGGGCTGGCACTGGGCCGTCACCGTCGCCCGGGCGCCGCGCGCCAAGAACGTCACCCTGGACGAGGTCGTCCTGCTGCCCGGTCCGGACGCCGTCCTGGCCCCGCAGTGGGTGCCGTGGAGCGAGCGGCTGCAGCCGGGCGACATGGGCCCGGGTGACCTGCTGCCCACCGACGCCGACGACCTGCGCCTGGAGCCCGGCTGGACCGGCGAGGACGAGCCGGCCCCGAACTCCGCGGTGGCGCTGGTCGCCGAGGAGGACGTGGTCGTCAGCGACCCGGACATCCAGCCCGCTCCGGCGCGCGCCCAGATCGGCGCCATCGCCGCGGAGCTCGGCCTGGGGCGTTCCCGGGTGCTCTCCCGGCTCGGCCTGCACCTGGCCGCCGACCGCTGGGAGAAGGCGCACGGTCCGCAGACCCCGATGGCCCAGGCCGCTCCGGCGTCCTGCGCCAGCTGCGGGTTCCTGATCCCGATCGGCGGCTCGCTCGGCCAGGCCTTCGGCGCCTGCGGCAACGAGTTCGGCCCCGCCGACGGCCAGATCGTCTCCTTTGCGTACGGCTGCGGCGGGCACTCCGAGGCGGCCGTCATCCCGGCTCCGCCGGCGCCGTCCGAGCTGATCCTGGACGAGCTGGTGGTCGAGCCGCTGCAGCTCCACCCGGACCGCACCTCGGGCTCGGTGGAGCCCGACGCGCCTGCCGAGGAGCTCGGCCACTCCTGAGCCTCCTGAGCCCGGTACCGCCCGCGGCCCGCCCACCGGACAGGTGCGGCGGGCCGCGGCGGTTTCCGGGGCGGTGGCGGTTCTCGGTGCGGTGTCCGTTCCGGCGCCGGGTCCGTTTCCGGGGCGGCGGCGGTTTTCGGGCGGCAGCGGTCTTCGGTGCCGCGTTCGTTTCCGGTGCGCAGGCCCGGTGCCCGGGTCTGCGGCCGGGCCGTGGCCGGGTCCGTGGACGGGCCGCGGCCGGGCGGCCCGGTCGGGAGCAGTCCCCCCGGCAAGGAAGAATGCCCCCGTACGAAGTACAGGGCGGCGGAAGGCGGCAGGTCCAGTGGAACCTCGGATCATCGGCAGCGGCACGGACGAGCACCTCGCGGACCACTTCGGCAGCGCCGGGCTGCGCCGGCGGGTGCTGGACGCCTGGGCCGCCTCCCCGGCCCGGTTCCGGGAGGACGCCAACGCCGAGGAGGAGCTCGCCCTCGGCGGCTACCGCGACCGCCTGGTCGTCGAGTTGGCGCAGAACGCGGCCGACGCCGCGGTCCGCGCGGGCGGCGCCCCGGGCCGGCTGCGGCTCACCCTCGCCGACGGCGTGCTGGCCGCCGCCAACACCGGCGCCCCGCTGGACGCCGCCGCCGTCGAATCGCTCTCCACCCTGCGGGCGTCCTCCAAGCGCGTGGACGAGCAGCCCACCGTCGGCCGGTTCGGCGTCGGCTTCGCCGCCGTCCTCGCCGTCACCGACGAGCCCGCCGTGCTCGGTGCCGGCGGCGGTGTGCGCTGGTCGCTCGGGGAGGCCCGCTCGCTGGCCGAGGCGCAGCCCGCGCTGGCCGACGAACTGCGCCGCCGGGACGGCCATGTGCCGCTGCTGCGCCTGCCGTTCGCCGCCGAGGGCCCGGCCCCCGACGGGTACGACACCGTCGTGGTGCTGCCGCTGCGCGACGCCGCCGCCGAGGACCTCACGCGCCGTCTGCTGGCCGGCATCGACGACGCCCTGCTGCTCACCCTCCCCGGCCTCGCCGAGGTCGTGGTGGAGACCCCGGACGGCACCCGCACCCTCACCCGCTCCGCCACCGGGCCGCGCCCCGACGGCGTCACCGAGGCCGTCACCGAGGTCGTCGTCACCGACGACGCCGACGGGCTGCTGCGGCAGACCGTCTGGCAGACCGCCGGCGCCTCCGGCACCCTGGACGCCGCGCTGCTCGCCGACCGCCCCACCGAGGAGCGCGCCCGCCCGTACTGGACGGTGACCTGGGCCGTACCGGTCTCCGCCGACGGCACCCCGCAGCAGCCCGGGATCGCCCCCGTGCTGCACGCGCCCACCCCCAGCGACGAGCCGCTCGGCCTGCCCGCCCTGCTGATCGCCTCCTACCCGCTGGACTCCACCCGGCGGCACGTCGCCCCCGGCCCGCTCGCCGACTTCCTCACCGAGCGCGCCGCCGACAGCTACGCCGACCTGCTGCGCGCCCGCGGCGGCGACCTCGGCTCGCTCGGCCTGGTGCCCGGCCCGCTCGGCCAGGGCGCGCTGGACAACGCGCTGCGCGCCGCCGTTCTCGGCCGGCTGCCCGGTACGCCGTTCCTGCCGCACCCGGCACCGGTCGAGGAGGGCACGCCCGCGCTGCGCCCCCGGGACGCCACGCTGCTGGAGGGCGCGGACGGCTCGGTGGTGGAGGCGCTGGCGCCGATCTTCCCCGGGCTGCTGCCGGCCGGCCTGGAGCGCCGCACCGAGCTGCGGGTGCTGAACGTGCGCCGGGTGCCGCTCGCCGAGGTGGTCGACCAGCTCGGCGGCCTGGACCGCGAGCCCGCCTGGTGGCGCAACCTGTACGCGGCGCTCGGCGCGGCCGACCCGGAGGCGCTCGGCGCGCTGCCCGTCCCGCTCGCCGACGGCCGGACGGTCACCGGCCCGCGCCGGGTCCTGCTGCCCTCGGAGGACGCCGACTGGGCCGCCTACCCCGGCTACCCCGAGTCGCTGGCCGGCGCCCTCGCGCTGCTCGACCTGCGGCTCGCCCACCCGGAGGCCGCGCACCCGCTGCTGGCCAAGCTCGGCGCCGCCACCGCCACCCCGGCCGGGGTGCTGGACACCCCCGAGGTGCGGGCCGCCGTCGCCCGCTCCTACGAGCTGGCCGAGGACGACCTCGACGCCGCCGTGGACCTCGCCGACTCCGTGCTGGCCCTGGTCAAGGCGGCCGCCCCGGGCGTCGGCGAGCACCCCTGGCTGGCCCGTCTCGCGCTCCTGGACGACGAGGGCGAGCCGGCCCGCGCGGGCGAGCTGATCCTGCCGGACAGCCCGCTCGCCGCGCTCGCCCGCGAGGAGGACGCCGGTTGGGTGGACGACGAGCTGCTGGAGCGCTGGGGCCCCGAAGTCCTCACCGCCACCGGCGTGTTGGCGGAATTCGTGCTGGTCCGCGCCGAGGACGTGGTGCTCGACCCGGACGACCTGGAGCGGCTCGACCCGAGCGCCCCCGCCGACCGCGCGGCCGGCGGCCGTGCGACCGGGCTGCTGGACGAGGCGCCCGACGGTCTCGCCGAGTGGGCCGAGGACGCCCTGGAGGCGCTGCACGCCGACGACGTCGACACCGCCGGTGTGCCGCCGGTCGCCGCCGAGCTGCTCGCCGTCCGCGACCTCGACCTGGTGGACGACGACGCCTGGCCGCAGGCGCTCGCCGCGCTCGCCCGCCCGCCGTACCGCGACGCGGTGGTCAACCCCGTCCGCACCCTGCTGCCGGACGGCTCCTACGCGGACCTGCCCCCGTACACCGCCTGGTGGCTGCGCGACCACCCGGTACTGGACGGCCGCGAGCCGGCCGGCCTGCGCGCGGCCGGCGCGGACCCGCTGCTGCGCGGTCTCTACGACGAGGCGCGGACCACCCTGGACGAGCAGTTCCTGCACGCGCTGGGGGTGCGCACCACGCTGGCCGCGCTGCTCGCCGAACCGCACGGCCCGGACGAGCTGCTGGACCGCCTCACCGATCCGGCCTCCGCCGTCGGACACCGCCAACTGCACGGTGTGCACAGTGCGTTGGCCAGGGTCGACGTCGAGCGGATCGAGCCCCTGGACGTGGTGCGGGCGCTGCCGCCGCTGGACCGGGAGACCGGCCGCCGCCCGGCGCACACGGTGATCGTGGACGCCACCGAGGCGGTCGTCGCGGACGCCCCCGACCTGGTCCAACTTCTGCACTCGTACCCGCTGTTGCCGGTCGCCCCGGCGCTGGCCGCCGACCTCGCCGAGCGGCTGCACGTCTCGCTCGCCAGCGAGGTGGCCGGCGGCCGGGTGCTCTCCGAGGGGAGTCTGCACCGGGTCCCCGCCGTGGTGCGGGAGTTGCTGCCGGGCTGCCCGGTCGCCTACGAGGAGCACGAGGAGCTGCTGGTGGTCGGCCCGGACGGCGAGGAGGCCGCCGTGGACTGGCGCTGGGACGCCGCGGCGGACGCCCCGGAGGCGCCCTACGACCCGGACGCCGCCGAAGAGGCCGACGAGGACGACGAGTTCGAGCTGCCGCCGGCGCCCGGACTGCTGCACGCCGCCACCCCGGAGGGCCTGGCGGCAGGCCTGGCCTGGTCGGTCGGCCAGTGGCACCGGCGCTTCGAGGTGCTGGCCGCCCTCACCGAGCCGGACCGGGCCTACGAGCTCTCCGCCGCCCGGGACTTCGAGGGCTGAGCGGGGTCCGGGAGCTGAGCGGGCTCAACGGGCTGATCGGGCTGATCGGGCTTCGAGGGACCGACGGGCTGACGGCCTCCTGCTGATGCGATCCGCTCAGCGGGAGGCCTTCCCGGTCAGCCGGAGGTAGATCCAGACGGTCGTGCCCGGCCAGACCGCTGCCAGCAGCACCAGCGCCGCGCCCCGCTGCCAGGGGGCCGGGTCGATCAGCGCGCCGATCCCGGCCAGCGCCAGGGCCAGCAGGGCGACCGCCAGCAGTCCGCCGAGGAAGGCGGTGAACGCCTCCACGTCTCCGTCCCTGCGCGCCATCCGGCACCCCCTTCGGGGTCAAGCATCCTGCTTGCGCCGCATGATCCGCCAGACCACCTCCAGCAGCAGCCCGGCCGCCACGGCGATCGCGACGCCGATCCACGGGTCGCGGATGCCGGACAGCGAGAGCTCGAAGAAGTCCGACAGCCACGGCACCAGCAGGACCAGGGCGAACGCCCCGCCCATCGACGCGATCAGCAGCAGCCGCCACCAGTTGTACGGTCGGGCCACGATCGCCAGCACCCACATCGCCACCAGGAACAGCGTCAGGGTGGCCACGCTGGTGTCGGCCTCCAGGTCGGTGGCGTGGTTCGCCCGGGCCAGCGCGTAGGCGGTGAAGGTCGCCGTGCCGGCGATGATGCCGCCGGGGATCGCGAGTCGCAGCACCCGTCGGACGAAGCCGGTGCGGGCCCGCTCGTTGTTCGGCGCGAGCGCCAGGAAGAAGGCCGGTACGCCGATGGTGAGGGTGGAGAGCACGGTGGAGTGGCGGGGCAGGAACGGGTACGGCGAGTGGGTGCAGATCACCAGCAGCGCGAGCAGCACCGAGTAGACCGTCTTCACCAGGAAGAGCCCGGCCACCCGCTCGATGTTGCCGATCACCCTCCTGCCCTCGGCGACCACCGAGGGCAGGGTGGCGAAGGAGTCGTTGAGCAGCACGATCTGGGCGACGGCCCTGGTCGCGTCGCTGCCGGTGCCCATCGCCACACCGATGTCGGCGTCCTTGAGCGCCAGCACGTCGTTGACGCCGTCGCCGGTCATCGCCACGGTGTGCCCGCGGGACTGCAGGGCGCCGACCAGCTCGCGCTTCTGCTGCGGGGTGACCCGGCCGAAGACGGTGGTCCGCTCGGCGGTGTCGGCGAGCTCCTCGGGATCGGCCGGCAGCGTCCGGGCGTCCAACGGGTGCTCGGCGCCGGGCAGGCCGAGGTGGGAGGCGACCGCGCCGACCGAGACGGCGGCGTCGCCGGAGATCACCTTCGCCTGGACCTGCTGGCCCTCGAAGTAGCGCAGGGTGTCGGCGGCGTCCTCGCGCAGCCGCTGCTGCAGCACCACCAGGGCGAGCGGCTGGAGCTCGGCGGCCGGGTCCGGGGCGTCCAGCGGGACGGTGGTGCGGCCGAGCAGCAGGACCCGCAGGCCCTTGGCGCCCAGCTCGTCCACCTCGGCGAGCGCCGGGTGCCCGGAGGGCAGCAGCACGTCCGGCGCACCGAGCAGCCAGCTGGCCTCGCCACCCTGCGGCTCCAGCAGCTGGACGCCGCTCCACTTGCGGGCGGAGGAGAACGGCATCGCCTCGATCACCCGCCAGCCGCTGACGGCGCCGCCGGTGCCGCCTGCGCTGCCGGGGTCGCCCGCCTCGCCCGTGCCGTACGCGTCGATGACGGCCTGCATCGAGGGGTTGGGGCGGGCGTCGGCGCCGGCCATCACGCCGAGCGCCTGCTGTACGACGGCCGGGTCGGCGAGGATGTGCCGGGCGAGCGGGGCGTCCGGGCGCGGGTGGCCGTCGGCCGGTGCCGACTGCGGCAGGGTGCGCAGCTCGACGACGTCCATGCCGCCCTCGGTGAGGGTGCCGGTCTTGTCGAGGCAGACGGTGTCCACCCGGGCCAGCCCCTCGATCGCGGGCAGCTCCTGTACCAGGCACTGCTTGCGGCCCAGCCGGACGACGCCGATCGCGAAGGCGACGGAGGTCAGCAGGACGAGCCCCTCGGGGACCATCGGGACGATGCCCGCCACCATCCGGCGGACGGCCTCCTTCCAGTCGCGGCCCTCGACCGCGAGCTGGCTGATGATCAGGCCGATCGCGGTCGGCACCAGTAGCCAGGTGATGAACCGCAGGATGCTGTTGATGCCGCTGCGCAGCTCGGACTTGACCAGGGTGAACCGGCTGGCCTCCTCGGCCAGCTGTGCCGCGTACGCCTCCCGGCCGACCTTGGTGGCGGTGAAAGCGCCCGCTCCGGCCACCACGAAGCTGCCGGACATCACCTGGTCGCCGGGCTGCTTGAGGACGGGGTCGGGCTCGCCGGTGAGCAGCGACTCGTCGATCTCCAGGCCGTCCGCCTCGGTGACCTCGCCGTCGACGATCACCTTGTCGCCGATGCCGAGCAGCACCGTGTCGTCCAGCACGATGGCGCCGACCGCGATCTGCTGGACGGTGCCGTCCCGCCGGACCTGGGGTCTGGCCTCGCCGATCAGGGCCAGGCTGTCCAGGGTCTTCTTGGCCCGCAGCTCCTGGATGATCCCGATCGCGGTGTTGGCCACGATGACCAGGCCGAAGAGCCCGTCCTGGATCGGCCCGACGATCAGGATGATCCCGAACATGACGCCGATGATCGCGTTGAACCGGGTGAAGACGTTGGCCCGGACGATCTCCCGGGTGGAGCGGCTGGAGCGCACCGGGACGTCGTTGACCTGGCCGCGGGCGACCCGCTCGGCCACCTCGGCGGAGCTGAGTCCGCCGCGCCGCCCGGGCAGCAGCCCGAGCGGATGGGCGCCGTCGGGCCCGTCGCCGGGCGTCTCTTCCGCGGGGTGCGCAGGCTGCGTCATGGCACCGACTCTACGGGCGCCTTATGTCCGATGCGTGCTACTAAAGGACTATTCAGTCCGACTGGGTGGCCGGGTCCGCGCCGTTCTCGCCGGGGGCGCGTTCGGGGCTCCGTTCGGTGGTCCCGGCGCCTGCTCCGGTCCCGGTGCCAGTCCCGGCCTCGGCCTCGGCGGCGGCGCGGTCGCGGGCGATCGCGTCGCGGCGGGCGCGGCAGTACCAGAGGCCGATCAGTCCGAGGCCGGCGCCGGCCAGGCAGATCCACGGCCAGTTGCCGTGGCCGTGGTCGGAGAGGGTCCCCTGGAAGGGGATCAGTACCAGGAAGCCGACGAACCACAGCACCGTGCCGCCGCCGACGATGGCGACGTCGTTGGCCTCCAGCGGCGGGGGTGAGGGGTGCAGTGGCGTCTTGGGCATGGGCCTAGCGTACGGGTCTGCGGGCGGATGTCCGCTGATGCACGAGGTGCTTTCGTTCTACGCGCGAAGATAGCGCGTGTGCGATCGGGGAATTCATACTGAGGATTCCGGTTGGCCGCGCCATGCCCAGGACGCCTGTGTTCACGCCCGCGCCGCCGGGCCCGTCCGGCCACCGTCGCCCCGGTCGGCGAACCCTCCTCCGCCCCCACCCGAGGACGCCCGCATGCCAACGGCCCAGCCGACCACCGAGTCGCCCGAGCCTTCCCAGCCCGCGCCGAACCCCCCGACCGGCGCCCTGGACCGCTACTTCCGGATCTCCGAGCGCGGCTCCACCCTGCCGCGGGAGATCCGCGGTGGCGTGGCCACCTTCTTCACCATGGCGTACATCCTGGTGCTCAACCCGATCATCCTGGCCAGCGCGGTCGACATGAACGGGACCCACCTGAACAGCGCCCAGCTGGTCACCGCCACCGCGCTGACCGCGGGCCTCACCACGCTGCTGATGGGCGTGATCGGCAACGTGCCGATCGGCCTGGCCGCCGGCCTCGGCGTCAACACCATCGTCGCCCTCCAGCTGGCACCCAAGATGACCTGGGCCGACGCCATGGGCATGGTGGTCCTGGCCGGCTTCGCGATCATGCTGCTGGTCGCCACCGGCCTGCGCGAGCGGGTCATGAACGCCGTGCCGCTCGGGCTGCGCAAGGCCATCGCGATCGGCATCGGCCTGTTCATCACGCTGGTCGGCCTGGTCGACTCCGGCTTCGTCAGCCGGATCCCGGACGCCGCCCACACCACCGTCCCGCTCGAACTCGGCGGCAACGGACACCTGCAGACCTGGCCGGTGCTGGTCTTCGTGCTCGGCCTGCTGCTGACCCTGGTGCTGATCATCCGCAAGGTGCCCGGCGCGATCCTGATCAGCATCGTCGTGATGACGGGCGTGGCCGTCCTGATCCAGCAGATCGCCGACCTGTCGGGCCTCGCGTGGGGCCTGACCGTCCCGCAGTGGCCGGGCAACCCGGTGGCCGCCCCCGACTTCGGGCTGGTCGGCGAGGTCAGCCTGTTCGGCGGCTTCGGCAAGGTCGGCGTGCTGACCGGCTGCCTCTTCGTCTTCACCGTGCTGATGTCCTGCTTCTTCGACGCGATGGGCACCATCCTCGGTGTCGCCGACGAGGCCCACCTGCTGGACGCCAAGGGCGACCTGCCGGGCATCAACAGGATCCTGATGGTCGACGGCATCGCCACCGCCGCCGGCGGCGCCACCTCCTCCTCCGCCAACACCTGCTTCGTGGAGTCCACCGCGGGCGTCGGCGAGGGGGCCAGGACCGGCTTCGCCTCGATCGTCACCGGCGCGTTCTTCCTGGCCGCGCTGTTCCTCACCCCGCTGGCCACCATGGTCCCCGCCCAGGCCGCCACCCCGGCCCTGGTCGCGGTCGGCTTCCTGATCCTGGCCAACTCGGTGCGCGACATCGACTGGGACGACTACACGATCGCCATCCCGGCCTTCCTCACCATGGTGATGATGCCGTTCACGTACTCCATCACCAACGGCATCGGCATCGGCTTCATCACCTTCTGCGTCCTGCGCCTCGCCGCCGGCCGCGGCCGCTCCGTCCCCGTCTCGATGTACGCGGTGGCGGCGGTCTTCGCCTTCTACTACCTGATGCCGGCCCTCGGGCTGCTCTGAGCCGGTCGTCCGTTCTGCGGTAGCCCGCGGTAGCCGCCGCAGCGATCGAGCCCTCTCCCCTGGTCGGGAGAGGGCTCGATCCGTTGTGGGCCCGATCGGCCCCGCGCCGTCGGGACCGCGCCGGCGGGAGGGGCGTGCTCGGGCGGGAGCCTGCCGGGGCGGCTACTGGACGCAGAATTCGTTGCCCTCGGGGTCGGCCATGATGACGTGTTCGCCGCCGGGTTCGCGGACGTGGCGCAGGGGGGTGGCGCCGAGGGACTTCAGGCGTTCCACGGTGGCGTCGCGGGCGTCGGGGCCGGGGTGGAGGTCGAGGTGGAGGCGGTTCTTGACCGTCTTCGCCTCGGGGACCTGCTGGAAGAGGATCCGGCGGCCGAGGCCGGTGCCGGAGACCGGGTCGTGCGGCTCCTCCGGGTGGCGGACGGCGGCCAGGGTGCGCCAGGCCTGTCGGCCCTCGACCTCGGTGAGCAGGTCCGGGGTGATCGCGCCGGCCGTGAGCAGGTTGCCGATGAGGACGCTGTGGTCCTCGACGGTGTAGCCGAGGGCGGCGCCCCAGAAGGCCGCCTGGGCGTGCGGGTCGGCGCAGTCGATGACGATCTTCCAGTGCAGAGTGGTCATGTAACCCGTTATATAGGTTACCGAGGTGACGGGCAATCACCGTCCGGCGTGATGGGCCAAAAAGGGGGTCGTGTAGGCCAGTTGGCGGTGGGCATACTGCCTGGACGGGAGACGGGGAGGGGGCTCTACCGATGGTGCAACAGGATCCGCCCGGGGGAGACGAGGCGAAGCTCCTGCCGGAGCTGTTCTGGACGGCCGACAAGGCCTCGCTGGACGGCCAGCGCGAGACGCTGCGCTGGTACCGGTGGCTGATCGCGATGCTGGTGGTCGCCGCGGTGGTCGGCTCGCTGCCGGGGCCGGAACACCGGGGGGACAGCGACATCACACCGCTCTTCTCGGTGGTGGCGTTCCTGGTGGCCGGCTACTTCTGGTCGCGACTGCGCCGCAGCAACCCGCAGGGGCGGTGGTACGAGGCGCGGGCGGCGGCCGAGTCGGTCAAGACGCTCGCCTGGAAGTACTCGATGCGGGCCCGGCCGTTCGACGGCGAGGCCCGGTCGGCGGAGGTGGACCGCGGCTACCTGCTCCAGCTGGAGGACGTGCTGCACGCCTTCGAGGACCCGGAGATCGTGCCGCCGGGCACCGTCCCGGAGATCACCCCGGAGATGCGCCGGGTGCGGGCCGAGAGCCTGGTCGCGCGCCGGACGCTCTATCTGCGCACCCGGGTGGAGGGTCAGCGCACCTGGTACCGCTCGCGGGCGGAGTCCTGCGAGTCGCAGGCCGTCTCCTGGGGGCTGGGCATCGCCGCGCTGATCATCATCGGTGCGGCGGCGGCGATCGCGCAGGCGGTCGGCGCGCTGCCGCTGCACATCTTCGGCGCCAGCTCGGCGGCGGCCGCCGCGGTCATCGCCTGGACCCAGCTCAAGCAGCTGCGCCCGCTGGCCGCTGCGTACCAGCTTGCCGCGCGCGAGCTGGAGAACGTCGGCAACCAGCTCTCCGACCTCGACCTGAAGACCCCGGACGCGGAGTCGCGCTGGGCGCGGCTGGCCGCCGAGGCCGAGGACGCGGTCTCGCGCGAGCACACCACCTGGCGGGCCCGCCGGGCCTTCCCGCGCTGAACCGCTGAACCGCCGCGCACCACCCCGCACCGCCGTGGGGGGGGGGGGGGGGGGCTGGGGGGCCCCCCCCCCCCGCGCTCTCCCCGGGGAGGGCGGTGGGGGGGGGGGGGGCGCGGGGCGCCGGGGGGCGCGGCCGCGCGCGCGGGGTGGACACAGGTCCGGCCTCCCCCGCACTGCCTGGCCGCCCGGGGGGGGGGGGCGGTGGCCCCCCCCCCCCCCCCCCCACGGCGCTGTCACTACGCGGATCGGGAGGTCGTGGGGAGATCGAGCGGGGTTCACGCGTGGCCGGGACCACAGGTGTGCGAGGTGCGTGAGGGTCGGCCGGTGAAGTCCGATCCGTAATCATTACGTGTCCATGCCCTGGTTTCATCGCCTCCGCGCACGACGTCAGTCACTGCCCGGAGGCCCCCCTTGCGCATTCTCCTGATCGCCAGCGCGTTCAACAGCCTGACCCAGCGCGTCCACACCGAACTCCGCGAACGCGGACACCAGGTGGCCGTCCAACTCGCGCTCGGCGACGAGCAGATGCGGGCGGCCGTGGACCGGACCGACCCCGAGCTGATCGTCTGCCCGATGCTCACCAAGGCCGTCCCGGAGGACATCTGGTCCAAGCGGACCGTCCTGATCGTGCACCCGGGCCCCACCGGCGACCGCGGCCCCTCCTCGCTCGACTGGGCGATCACCGAGGGCGCGGAGCAGTGGGGCGTCACCGTGCTGCAGGCCGTCGAGGAGATGGACGCCGGGGACATCTGGGCGTCCGGCGAACTCCCGGTCGCCGACTGCGGCAAGAGCGAGCTCTACCGGGGCGAGCTGGCCGACGCGGCCGTGGAGGCCGTCCTGCTGGCCGTCCGCCGCTTCGAGGGGGAGCTGTTCACCCCCGAACCGCTGGACTACGCCCGGCCGGACGTCCACGGCCGGCTGCGCCCCCTGCTGCGCCAGGACGTCCGCCGGATCGACTGGGAGGCCGACGACACCGCCACCGTGCTGCGCAAGCTGCGCGCCGGCGACTCGCAGCCCGGCGTGCTGGACGAGCTGTACGGGCGCGAGTACTTCCTGCACGGCGGCCACCCCGAGGACGAGCTGCGCGGCGGCCGGCCGGGCGCGGTCATCGCCACCCGGGACGGCGCGATCTGCCGGGCCACCGTGGACGGCGCGGTCTGGATCCCGCAGCTGCGCCCGCGCCGCACGCCCGGCGGTCCGGTCACCTTCAAGCTGCCCGCCGCGACGGTGCTGGGCGAGTTCCTGTACCGGGTCCGGGAGGTGCCGGTCAGTCCGGCCGCGGCGGCCGACCGGGAGACCTGGTCGGAGATCCGCTACCGCGAGCAGGACGAGGTCGGCTTCCTGGAGTTCTCCTTCGCCGGCGGGGCGATGAGCACCGGGCAGTGCCGCCGGCTGCTGGCGGCGTACCAGGAGGCGGCGGACCGGCCGACCTCGGTGCTGGTGCTCGGTGCGGCCCGGGACTTCTTCTCCAACGGCATCCACCTCAACGTGATCGAGGGCGCGAGCTTCCCCGCGCTGGAGTCCTGGGAGAACATCAACGCGATGGACGACCTGGTCGAGGCCGTCCTGACCACCACCGACAAGCTGACCGTCTCGGCGCTGGCCGGGAACGCCGCCGCCGGCGGGCTGATGCTCGCCATCGCCGCCGACGAGGTCTGGTGCCGGGAGTCCGCGGTGCTCAACCCGCACTACCGCCTGATGGGCCTGTACGGCTCCGAGTACTGGACCTACACGCTGCCGCGCCGGGTCGGCGCCGAGCAGGCCGAGCGGCTGACCGGGGACGCGCTGCCGGTCGGCGCGGCGCAGGCCGAGCGGCTGGGCCTGGTGGACCGGACCTCCGGTGGCAGCGCGGCGGAGTTCCGCCGCTGGACGGCCCGGGAGGCGGCCCGGCTGGCCGGATCCCCCGAACTGACCGGCCGGCTGGCGGAGAAGAAGCGCCGCCGGGCCGAGGACGAGGAGCTCCGGCCGCTGGCCGACTACCGGGCGGAGGAGCTGCTGCGGATGCACCGCAACTTCTACCGGGCCGGCGAGCCGTACCACGAGCTGCGGCGCGCCTTCGTGCACAAGGTCTGCCCGGTGGCCACCCCCGAGCACCTGACCGGGCTGCTCGGCCGACCGGAGTGAACCGGGCGGCACCGCCGTGAAGAAGGCGAGGACACCGCGAGCCCGCCGCGGTGTCCTCGCCTGACTGCCTGACTGCCTGACTGCCTGCCTGACTGCCTGACTGCCTGACTGCCCGACTGGCGGATCGCGCCGGGCCGCCCGACCGTCAGCGCCCGCCCGCCGCCGCCCGTCGGCGGGCGAGCGGGGCCGCCGGGCCCACCAGGACGGGCTGCGCGGCGCTGCTGCGGCTCGGCGACACCGCGAAGGCCAGCGAGCCGAAGAAGATGTAGCAGCCCAGCCCGACCACCAGCGGGAAGATGAACTGCAGCGCCATCACCCCGCCCTGCGTACCGTGCGGGGAGTCGGAGTCGAGGTGGACGGAGACCGCCGCCATGCCGGTGTAGTGCATCGCGCACACCGCGACGCCCATCACCGGGGCCGCGGCCAGCACCGCGACGGTGCCCTTGATGTTCAGCGCCGCCCACAGCGCGGCCGTCGCGGCGAACACCGCGATGCCGACCGAGAGCGCCACCGTGGTGTGGTCGTAGGCGATGTGTCCGGGCAGCACCATGGCGGCCATGCCCAGGTAGTGCATGGTCGCCACGCCGAGACCGGTGGTCAGCCCGCTGAGCAGCAGCGCGGGGACGCGGTGGCGGCTGTAGCCGACGGTGAAGATCCCGAGGCCCACCACCGCGACGGCGACGATCAGGCTGAGCGTGGTCAGCCCCGGGCGGTAGGAGATCTCGGCCCCGGTGACGGCGAAGCCGAGCATGGCGATGAAGTGCATCGACCAGATGCCCGCACCGAGCGAGGTCGAGGCGAAGAACAGCCAGCCGGCCCGGGTGCGGCCCCGGGAGACCAGCGCCCAGCGGGTGCTGCGCAGGGCGACGAAGGCGCCCAGACAGGCGATGAAGTACGAGACTGCCGGTGTCACCCAGCCGTAGACGGCATGGTGGATCTCACCCACGAGGATCTCCCTGGACGGGTTGGGGAGGACTGACGCCAGGGTTCGGGCGGACGACGTCGGCGGGAGCGGCCGGTGAGGGCCGAGAATGGAGTGTTCGGGGGCGCGGAGGCCCGCGCCGGGGCCGTGGTCCTGCCCAGGGGAGCCTGGCGTGTGGTGCCCCTGACAACCTGGGACAGTAACCATTACCGGCCAGTCGGACAATGTTCGACTATTTGGTGAAACTGCAGGTCAGGGCCGGTCTTCACGGGACGGGCAAGATCTCGGCACCAAGTCCTGACCGCGCCTGCGCAAGGCGTTGCAGTCGTGCTGCGGGTGCCCCGCGGGGTGCCCCCGGGGTGCTCCGGCAGGGCCGGCGGGTCACTCCAGCGGTGCTAGCCCGAACGGGTGGCCGGCCGGGTCGATCAGGACCTTGAGCGTGCGCCCGTGCTGGTACTGAGGCTCGGTGGCGCCCAGGGCGAGCGCACGGGCGGTGGCCTCCTCCAGGTCGTCCACGTAGAAGTCCAGGTGGAAGTGCTTGCCGCCGTCCGGCTCGGTCCACGGCTCGGGCCGGTAGCCCGTGACCCGCCCGAACCCGAGCGGGCTGCCGCCCTCCGGGTTGTCCAGGATCGCGAAGTGCTCGTCCACGTGCCGGCTCTCCCACCCGAGCAGCTCGCCGTAGAAGGCGGCCAGCGCGACCGGGTCGGCGCAGTCGATGGTGACCATGGCGAGCCGGGCGAAGCCGGTGTCGTTCTGCTCGGTCTGCTCGGTGGCGAGGTCGGACATTGTCTGGTCGGCCCTTCTGCTGCGGGGTGTCGGCGGCGCGCTGGCGCGCATCGGATCATGACCCTTTTCCAGCATCGCACCGGCGGTCCCGCCCGGCACGGCCAGGCGCGCCGGGGGGTGTGGGGACGGGCGCCGGCGCGCGCGGGGCGTGCCGCCCGGCGGCCGGTGCGCCGGTGACGGAATGAATTTTCCTTAGCGAGAGTAATGACATAGACTAAGGACATGCCCGAGATGTCCGAGCGGGACCTCGCAGCGATCAGTCAGCTGCGGTCGTCCACCATGCGCCTCTCCCGACGACTGCGCCACCAAAGGGACGAGGAGTCGCTCAGCCCCACCGAGATGGGGGTGCTGGGCACCCTTGCCCGGTGTGGCAAGGCCACGCCGGGCGAGCTCGCCCGGAAGGAACACGTCCAGCCGCCCTCGATGACCAGGATCGTCGCGATGCTGGAGGAGAAGGGCCTGGTGCGGCGCGAGCCGCACCCGGAGGACCGCCGCCAGGTGGTCGTCAGCAGCACCGAGCAGGCGGAGGCGATCCTCGCGGAGAGCCGCCGCCGCCGGAACGCCTGGCTCGCCGAGCTCGCCGAGGGGCTCGACGAGGACGAGTGGGCCGTCCTCAGGGAGGCCGCACCCGTGCTGTACAAGCTCGCACATCTCTGAGGGCCACTCGTTCCGGTCAGCCGCCGGAGGACGAAGGAGTACCGCATCACCGCAGGACCAATGACCGACATCAGGAGCGCGACGACCCCCCAGCGGGTCGTCGTGCCTCGAGGGGAGAGCACCGTGACACCGCCGGCCGCAGCCAGCGCCGCCATCCGTACCGACGACCCGACCACCGAACCCGCAGCGGCAGGCGCCGCGGCCGCCGACGCCCAGGCACCCGCTCCCACGGGGCTGCCCGGCAACGGCGACGACGACCCTGACGAACGCACCGCGGCGGTAGATCCCGCCGCTCCCGGCCGCCCCCCGGCGGCCCCGTCCCCGACCGGAGCCGAGTTCACCAGGCCCGGGGGGATGTTCTCCTCCCTGCGGGTGCGAAACTACCGCTACTTCTTCGCCGGCCAGGTGGTCTCCAACACCGGGACCTGGATGCAGCGGATCGCCCAGGACTGGCTGGTCCTCAGCCTCACCGGCAGCCCGCTCGCCGTCGGTATCACCACCGCCATGCAGTTCCTGCCGATGCTGCTGCTCGGCCTCTTCGGCGGCGTGCTCGCCGACCGGATGCCCAAGCGCCGGCTGCTGATCTACACCCAGGGTGCGATGGGCCTGCTCGCCGCGGGCCTCGCCGTCCTGACCATCGGCGGTGTGGTGACCCCGTACTACGTGTACGCCTTCGCGCTGCTGCTCGGCCTGGTCGCGGTGGTCGACAACCCGACCCGGCAGGCCTTCGTCTCCGAGATGGTCGGACCGAAGGACCTCGCCAACGCGGTCAGCCTGAACGCCGCCAACTTCCAGACCGCCAGGCTGATCGGCCCCGCCGTCGCGGGCCTGCTGATCGCCGCGGTCGGCAGCGGCTGGGCCTTCGCGGTGAACGCGCTGTCCTTCGTCGCCGTGATCGGCGGACTGCTCGCGATGCGGCCGTCGGAGCTGCGTCCGACCGCGCCGATCGCCCGCCAGAAGGGGCAGTTGAGGGAGGGGCTGCGGTACGTGAAGGAGCGGCCCGAGCTGCTCTGGCCGATGGTGCTGGCCGGCTTCATCGGTACCTTCGGGTTCAACTTCCCGACGCTGCTGTCGGGTTTCGCGTACGACACCTTCAAGGTCGGCGCCGGGCAGTACGGTCTGCTGAACACCGCGATGGCGGTCGGTTCGCTGGCCGGTGCGCTGCTGGCGGCCCGCCGGGGCGCGCCGCGACTGCGCAGGCTGGTCGGCGCGGCGCTGGCGTTCGGCACGCTGGAGGCGGTGGCGGCCTTCGCGCCCGGCTACTGGACCTTCGCGGTGCTGCTGACCCTGATCGGGGTGTTCGGGCTCAGCTTCAACACCTCGGTCAACTCCATGCTGCAGCTCTCCACCGACCCCGAGATGCGGGGCCGGGTGATGGGCCTGCTGGTGCTGGTGTTCACCGGCGGCACGCCGATCGGCGCCCCGATCGTCGGCTGGGTGACGGCCTCGTACGGGCCCCGGCTGGGGCTGCTGGCCTGTGGTCTGGTGTCGGCGCTGGCGGCCGGGGTGGTCGGCCTGGTGCTGGCCCGCAGTGCGGACCTGCGGGTGCGGGTGGACCTGCACCCGGGCCGCGGCGGACGGGTGGTGGCCGTGGTGCCGCGCACCACGGCGCGCGCCAAGTCCCAGCTGGCCGCGGCCTGCTGATGTCATGTCAGCGGTCACGGGCGGCCCGAGCCGCCCGTGACCGACGGGGCGGGCCGGCTCTCAGGGCCTGATGGCCAGGATCTGCCCCTCCCAGACGCCGTCCGGCTGCTCGGCCTCGAAGTACTCGGTCTCGGTGAAGCCGAGCGCCCGGTACCGGCCGACCAGCCGGCGGTCGCCGCCCGCGTAGCAGTCCACCCGGACCAGGCCGATGCCCCGGCGGCGGGCCTCGTCCAGCGCGTCGGCGACCAGGGCGGCGCCGATCCCCGAGCCCGAGCGGGACCGGTCGGTCACCAGGTTGCGCACGTAGAGTTCGCGCTCGCCGGCCGGCGCGACGTAGGCGGGCGGCTCCTCGGCGAGGACGCAGGAGCCGACCGTCCGGCCTTCCTCGTCCACCGCGAGCCGGACCAGGAAGGCCTCGCCGAGGTAGTCGTGGACCTTCTCCACGGCCTTCGGCCGGCTGCTCCAGGGCTGGTCGCCCCACTGTCGGGTGCGGCCCTGGGCGGCCAGCCAGGCCACGGCGCCGTCGAGCAGGGCGAGGAGGTCGGCGGCGTCGTCGGGGCCACCGTTGCGGATCTTCATGAAATCCGTTGTAGCCCAGGACGCCGTGCGCGGGAAGATGGCCTCATGAGGCTGTTTGTGGCGGTACTGCCGCCGGTCGAGGCGTTGCAGGGGCTGGCCGACGCGGTGGCGCCGGTGCGCGGGATGCCGGGGGCGGACCGGCTGCGCTGGACGACCGTCGAGGGGTGGCATCTGACCCTGGCGTTCCTCGGCGAGGTGCCGGTCGAGCGGCTGCCGGAGCTGGAGGCGGGCCTGGCCGCGGTGGCGGAGGTCCACGAGGTGCACCGGCTGCGGCTGGCGGGCGCCGGGCGGTTCGGCGACCGGGTGCTCTGGGCGGGCGTGGAGGGCCGGACGTGGGCCCTGCGGAGGCTCGCCGAGGCGGTCGGCGAGGCCACTGCCGAGCTCACCGGGGAGGTGGACGCGTTCACCTTCCACCCGCATCTGACGCTCGCCCGGGCCGGTTCCTCCCGGGGCCACCGGCGGGCCGTCCAGCGGGTCGCGGCGGCGGAGCTGGAGGGCCTGGCCGCGGCGCTCGCGGAGTACCGCGGACCGGAGTGGGACGCCGCCGAGCTGCACCTGATGAAGAGCGAGCTCGACGGCGGCCTCACCCACTACGAGACCGTCCGCGCCTGGCCGCTGGCCGACTGGAGCTGAGGCGCCCCGGGGAGGGTGCGGCCCTCCCCGGGGCGTCCTGATCAGCTGCTGTAGTAGCCCTGGACGTCGGCGACGAGGTCCACGCTGCCGTGCGGGTTGTAGAGCTCGACGTAGCCGTCCGTGCTCACCGGGACGACCGTCATGGCGCCGGTGTCCTCGTTCCCGGTGTAGTTGAGGCTGGACGTCGACGGACGCGCGGCCCCGGCCCGGAACGCGGTGATGTGGCCGTCCTCGCCGGCGTTGGTGCCGGTCAGGTTGAGGACGACGGCGGCGACCGTCTCCGGTACGCCGTTCAGGCCGGTGACCTTCACCCGGGTGGTGGAGCCGGGGGCGGCCTTGGCCTCCGCGGCGCCCAGCCCCTCGCGGGTGTCGAGCACGCGGACCGGGTTCACCGGGATGAACTTGCCGCTGCTGCTGCTGTCGTTGGCGCGTCGCACGAAGCCGCCGATGTAGTCCACCACGACGTGGGCCTCGCCGCTGTTGGCGTAGAGCGCGAGCCGGCGGTCGCCCGTGGTGTAGGCGTAGGAGAGGTTGGTGACCGTCTGCCCCGGGTCGAAGTTGAGGTCGGAGGTGTTCCAGGGGGACTGTCCCGCCGGGTACATGGTGAGGTGGGCGCTCTCGGTCGGCTCCGTGACGGTGGCCTGGACGACCATGTTGTCGCTCGGGGACCCGACGGAGGAGGCGTCCAGGTTGATCACGCCCGCCGTGCCGCCGACCAGCTTGCCGGGGTGGCCGCCGATGGCGGTGCGGGTGTCCAGCAGGCGGGTGGGCTCGCCGACGACGAAGCGGCCGCCGTCGCCGCCCCCGTCCCGGTCGCTGTAGTACCCCTGGAGGTCGACGACCAGGTGGACGCGGCCGACGTGGTTGTAGATGTTGACCACACCGTCGGCGCCGACCTGCACCGTCGCCCGGTTGGAGGTGACCCGGTGGTTCGGGGTGGCGTTGAGGTTGGAGACCGTCGGCAGGGCCTGGCCGTCGGGGAAGGCGGTGATGAAGCTGTTGTCGGTCGCGTCGACCGCGGTCACGTTCATCACCACGGCGGTCGGCGTGATGCCGAACAGCACCTTCGTGACGTCGAGCCGGGTGATGCTGTCGGGGCCGACCGTGCCCACCGGGACGTTCTTGCCCACCCGGGTGTCCAGCACCCGGTAGTTCGACATGGAGTACCAGGTGCCGGCGGGACCGACCTGGCCGGTGGTGGCGGCCGCGGCGGTGGGCGCGGCGGGCAGGGCGGTGACTGCGGCGAGCATGAGCGCGGCGAAGGCCGCGGCGCGGGAGGCGCGCATGTGTGGAGGTCCCCCAATGGTATGAAGATCGTTAGATCGTGGGGGCATGTTAGCGGCACCCGCGCGGCGCCGGTCAACGGGATAAGTCCGGGGCCTCCAGCAGGCGTTCGGTCAGGGCCAGACCCGCATCGCGTCGGTGGCGACGCGCTCCAGTTCGGTGCGGGTGGCGCCGTCCCGGGCGCGCTGGGACATGCCCTGGAGGACGGTCGCGGTGAACTGGGCGAGGGCGGCCGGATCCGTCTCGGCGGGCTCGCGGCCGGCCGCGACGTCGGCCCGGATCAGTGACTCCAGGGCCCGGACGTTGGCGTTGCGCAGCAGGCGGACGGCCTCGGCGACCTCCGGTGAGGTGCAGTTCACCGTCGAGCTGATCAGCAGGCAGCCCCAGGGGTGCTCCGGGTCGGTGGCCTCGGCGGCCGCCTCGCGCAGCATCCGGGCCACGCCCGCCCGGGCGGTGGGCTCCTCGGCGAGCGCGCGGGTCGCGTAGGAGCCGTGGCCCTCCCGGTAGCGGGCGACCACCTCGTCGAACAGCGAGCGCTTGTCCCCGAAGGCCGCGTAGAGGCTCGGCGGGCGGATGCCCATCGCGGCGGTGAGGTCGGCGACCGAGGTCGCCTCGTAGCCGCGCTCCCAGAACAGCCGCAGGGCCTGCTCCAGGGCGGCGTCGCGGTCGAAGGAGCGGGGTCGTCCGCGCTGGGGGGTGCTGGTGGCCATGCGGACCATTTTATATCGGCCGCTACAGAAGGCGTGCTACGGTTCCATTCATTAGCGACCGCTACAGAAATGAGGGGGCGTGGCCATGGGCGCGCTTGCGGGCAGGACGGCACTGGTGACGGGCGGCAGCCGGGGGATCGGGCGGGGGATCGCCGAGCGGCTGGCGCGCGAGGGCGCACTGGTCGCCGTCCACTACGGCGGCAACGCGGCGGCCGCCGCCGAGGTGGTGGAGGCCATCGGGCGGGCCGGCGGGCGGGCCTTCGCGATCGGGGCCGAGCTCGGCGTGCCGGGGGACGCCGAGGCGCTCTGGGCGGCGTTCGACGAGGGGCTGGCCCGCAGCGGGGCCGGGGGCGGGCTGGACATCCTGGTGAACAACGCCGGGATCGGCCTGAGCGGGCGGGTCCACGAGGTGGCCGAGGAGGGCTACGACCGGGTGTTCGCGGTGAACGTCAAGGCGCCGTTCTTCATCGTCCAGCAGGGCCTCGGCCGGCTGCGGGACGGCGGCCGGATCGTCAACGTTTCCTCCGGGGTCACCCGGGTGGCGTTCCCGACGGCCGTCTCCTACGCGATGACCAAGGGCGCGCTGAACACCTTCACGCTGACCCTCGCGCAGGAGCTCGGGCCGCGCGGGATCACCGTCAACGCGGTGCTGCCGGGCATCGTCGCCACCGACATCAACCCCTGGCTGGCGGATCCGGCGGCGCGGGCCCAGGCGGCCGGGTACTCGGCCTTCGACCGGGTCGGCGAGGCCGCCGACGTGGCGGACATCGTGGCCTTCCTGGCCTCGGACGACGCCCGTTGGATCACCGGCCAGCAGCTCGATGCCACCGGCGGGTCCAACCTCGGCGTCTAGCCCCGGCCGGGGCGCGGGTACGCTCGTTGACCGTGGACCCCAAGACTCGCATGCGTATCGTGACCGGCGCCCTGGTGCTGCTGCTGGCCGTCGTGGTGATCGGCTCGCTGATCAACAGGTAGCACGGCCGAAAAAGGACGAAGGGCCACCGCCCGCAGGCGGTGGCCCTCAGCCGTGTGTGTGCCGCCCGGTCAGAGCTGCTCGACCACGTAGTCGATGCAGGCGGTGAGCGCCTCGACGTCCGACGGCTCGATGGCCGGGAACATCGCGACGCGCAGCTGGTTGCGGCCGAGCTTGCGGTACGGCTCGGTGTCGACGATGCCGTTGGCACGCAGTGCCTTCGCGACGGCGGCCGCGTCCACCGCGTCGTCGAAGTCGATCGTGCCGACCACCTGGGAGCGCTCGGCCGGGTTCGCCACGAACGGGTTCGCGAACGAGGACTTCTCGGCCCAGCCGTACAGGCGGCCCGAGGAGTCGGCCGTCCGGGCGACGGCCCAGTCGAGGCCGCCGTTGCCGTTCAGCCACTCCAGCTGGTCGGCCAGCAGGAACAGGGTGGCGATCGACGGGGTGTTGTACGTCTGGTCCTTCGACGAGTTGTCGATGGCCGTCGGCAGGTCGAAGAACGGCGGGATGTACCGGCCGGAGCCGGCGATCTCGGCGGCGCGCTCCAGGGCCGCCGGGGAGAAGGCCGCCAGCCAGAGGCCGCCCTCGGAGGCGAAGGACTTCTGCGGGGCGAAGTAGTAGACGTCGGTCTCGGTGATGTCGACCGGCAGGCCGCCGGCACCCGAGGTGGCGTCCACCAGGACCAGCGAGCCCTGGTCCGCACCGACCGGGCGCCTGATCGGCATCGCGACGCCGGTGGAGGTCTCGTTGTGGGTGAGTCCGTAGACGTCCACGCCCGCCTCGGCGACCGGCAGCGGGTGGGTGCCCGGGGCGGTCTTGATGACGGTCGGCTCGGCCAGCCAGGGGGCGGCCTTGACCGAGGAGGCGAACTTGGACGAGAACTCGCCGAAGTCGAGGTGCTGGGACTTCTCCCGCACCAGGCCGAAGGCCGCGATGTCCCAGAAGGCGGTGGAGCCGCCGTTGCCGAGCACCACCTCGTACCCCTCGGGGAGGGAGAAGAGGCTGCTCACGCCCTCGCGCACGCGCTTGACCAGGTTCTTCACCGGGGCCTGGCGGTGCGAGGTGCCGAGCAGGGAGGTCTCGGTCGCGGCGAGGGCACTCAGGGCCTCGGGGCGCACCTTGGACGGGCCGCAGCCGAAACGGCCGTCTGCGGGCTTGATGTCAGCGGGGATCTGGATCTGAGCCACGGGCGCAGCCTACCGGCCGCGATTGCGCGGGCGGAACGGCAGTCCGCCCGCTGAGATGTGATCTCCACGGCCGCGAGACACACCGGCAGCGGGTCCGGCGGAAGGCCGAACCCGCTGCTCAGCGGTGGTGTGTCAGTGCGCGATGGCGTCGAAGCCCTCGATGTCGCGCGGGCTGCGCGGGGCGGGGCCGATGTAGCGCGCGGCGGGGCGCACGAGCCGTCCCGTGCGCTTCTGCTCCAGGATGTGCGCCGACCAGCCGGCGGTGCGCGCACAGGTGAACATCGAGGTGAACATGTGCGCCGGGACCTCGGCGAAGTCCAGCATGATGGCGGCCCAGAACTCGACGTTGGTGGCCAGCACGCGGTCGGGGCGGCGGTTGTGCAGCTCCTCCAGCGCGGCCTTCTCCAGCGCCTCGGCGACCTCGAAGCGCGGCGCGCCGAGCTCCTTGGCGGTACGGCGCAGCACGCGGGCGCGCGGGTCCTCGGCGCGGTACACGCGGTGGCCGAAGCCCATCAGGCGCTCGCCCTTGTCCAGCGCGTTCTTGACCCAGGCGGTGGCGTCGCCGGTGCGCTCGATCTCCTCGATCATGCCGAGCACGCGGGACGGCGCGCCGCCGTGCAGCGGGCCGGACATCGCGCCGACGGCGCCGGAGAGCGCGGCGGCCACGTCGGCGCCGGTGGAGGCGATGACGCGGGCGGTGAAGGTGGAGGCGTTCATGCCGTGCTCGGCGGCCGACGTCCAGTAGGCGTCGATGGCCTTGACGTGCTTCGGGTCCGGCTCGCCGCGCCAGCGGATCATGAAGCGCTCGACGACCGTCTCGGCCTTGTCGATCTCGCTCTGCGGGACCATCGGCAGGCCCTGGCCGCGGGCGGACTGGGCGACGTAGGACAGCGCCATGACGGCGGCGCGCGCGAGGTCGTCGCGGGCCTGCTCGGCGGAGATGTCCAGCAGCGGCTTGAGGCCCCAGACCGGGGCGAGCATGGCGAGGGCGGACTGCACGTCGACCCGGATGTCACCGGAGTGGACCGGGATCGGGAACGGCTCGGCGGCCGGCAGGCCGGGGTTGAACTTGCCGTCCACCAGCAGGCCCCAGACGTGGCCGAAGGAGACGTGGCCGACCAGGTCGTCGATGTCGACTCCTCGGTACCGCAGGGCGCCGCCTTCCCGGTCGGGTTCGGCGATCTCGCTCTCGAAAGCGACGACTCCCTCAAGCCCGGGTACGAAGTCGGACATGCGACGGCTCCTTCAGTTCTGCGATGGGCGGGCCGCCGAGGTGGGGCGGTTCACCGGTGACCGATGGGTGGTTGGCACTCGGTGCCAGAGTGACAGGCACGGGGTGCATTGCGCCATACACCACCGTGGTGATGTTTCCCCGGGGCCCGCTTGACTTTTCCGTCGAGGGCCGGTCGAGCCCGGGAATTCTCCGGAACCAAAGGCGCGCTTCCGGACAATTCACCGTACGGCGGACAGTCGAGCGGTGGCGAGACACCTTATCTCCCACCGGGGTTTGTCCGGACGTAGCGGTGCCGGTTGCTTGTCGTACGGGATGATGTTGACGTGCAGAACCCGGAACGCGCCCACCCGACGCCCCTGAGCCCCGCCACCCGGAACCTCGCCGACGAGGTCCGGCCCGGGCCGGACCTCACCGTCATGCGCGAGCACTACAGCCATGAGGGCCTGGTCGAGGAGCAGCTCACCGCCGAGCCGATCGGCCAGTTCACCCGCTGGTTCCACGAGGCGGACGACGCGGGGGTGGTGGAGCCCAACGCGATGGTGCTCTCCACCGCGGACGCCGAGGGGCGGCCCAGCTCGCGGACCGTCCTGCTGAAGGGCTTCGACGCGCGGGGCTTCGTCTTCTTCACCAACTACGGCTCGCGCAAGGGCGCCGAGTTGGCCGTCAACCCGCACGCCGCGCTGCTCTTCCCGTGGATCGCGCTGGCCCGCCAGGTGATCGTCCAGGGGCGGGTGGAGAAGGTCGGCCGGGACGAGACCGCCGCCTACTTCCGCACCCGCCCGCACGGCTCGCAGCTCGGTGCCTGGGCCAGTGAGCAGTCCAGCCCGATCGGCGGGCGCGAGGTGTTGGAGCAGCGGTACGCCGAACTGGAGCGGCGCTACCCGGAGGGCGAGGGCGTTCCGGTGCCCCCGTTCTGGGGAGGCTACCGGGTGGTTCCGGCCAGTGTGGAGTTCTGGCAGGGCCGGTCGAACCGGCTGCACGACCGGCTGCGCTACCTCGCCGACCCGTCCGCCCCGACGGGCTGGCGGGTGGAGCGGCTCTGCCCGTGAGCCGGGCCCCGGGAACGGCGCAGGAGACGGCTGGACGGATGACAGCAGCGCGGCGCGACAGGGGTTCTGAGGATCGGTCAGGTGTAGGATGCGCGTCGCGGACCGGGCCGAATCCGAACCGAGCCCGCTGGGCCGCGAGACCGAGTGAGGGACTGATGGGCGTCACCGATGCGGAAATCGGCTCGGGAACCTGCTCGGGGCTCGGCTCCGACCTGGTCGACGTCACCGCGCTGCCCCTCGACGGGCTCGACGGGCTGCCCGACACCGTCCTCGGCGAACTGCTCCGCCGGGTGGTGGGCGACGCCCTCGTCCCCGGCGCGGAGCCGGTCGCCGCGTTCCAGTCCGCGCTCTAGAACGTCCTGGCGGGCCCCGCGGCCGGGCACTGGCCACGGTCTTCGCCAACTCCCCGGCGCGACCGGCTGACTTCACGACATGCTGGGTATGACAGCAGCGCAGTCGCAGCGTGAACGGGCCCGGGGGGTGCAGTGCGGCCGTACTTCTTCTTCAGCTACGCGCGGCGGGACTACGAGGCGGGCGACGCCTTCGTCGACCAGTTCTTCAACGACCTGCGGGACGAACTCGGCCGGATCGAGTCCGTCGCGGGCGCCGACGAGCTCGCGTACCGCGACACCGAGCGGCTGCGGCTGGGCGACAACTGGGAGCAGCAGCTGGCCCAGATGCTGGCCCGCTGCCGCACGATGGTCGCGCTCTACTCCCCGGCGTACTTCGCCAGCCTGTACTGCGGCAAGGAGTGGACGGCTTTCCGCGGCCGGGTCCGCCGCCACCAGGAGCTGGCGGGCGACATCGTCCCGGCGCTGATCCCGGTGCTCTGGGAGTCCCTGCCGGACGAACTGCCCGACGAGGTCCTGAAGATCCAGTACGTCCAGCTCGGCATGGGCGAGACCTACGTCCGCTCCGGGCTGCGCGACCTGCTGCGCACCGACCCGCTCGGGGCGGAGTACCGGCAGGTCGTCCGGGTGGTCGCCGAGCGGATCCGGGACGCGGCCGCCCGCCGGCTCACCGAGCTGCCCGACTTCGACCTCGGCGCGGTCCGCGGCTACTTCCCGGTGGCGGCGCCGGTCCGGCCCGCGCCCACCGCCGGGATGGTCCGGCTGTTCGTCGCGGCGGGCCGTGCCTCGGACGTGCCCGCCGCACGGGCCCCCGAGGCCGTCGGTCCGCCCGTCCCCGCCGCCGTGGGCGCGCCGGAGGGCGGCGGCGCCCACCGCGGGGGCTGGTACGGCCCCAAGCCCTGGCACTGGGCGCCCTACCACCCGCCGACCCAGCCGTCCCTGGTGGTCCGCGCCCAGCAGGTGATCACCTCGGCCGGGCACACCACCACCCTGGAGGAGATCGGCACCGGCCTCGGCGAGAAGCTCGACCAGGCCCGCGAGGACAACCAGATCAGCGTGCTGCTGGTGGACCCGTGGATGGCCGGAAGCGACCGCTACCGGTCGGCGCTGCGCGAGTACGACGACCAGAACCACCCGGTCACCGGCGTGATGGTGCCCTCCGGCAGCGACGACCCGAGCGGCGGTCCGGAGCGCGACGCGCTGTGGGCCGGCGTGCGCGGCGTGTTCCGCCGCAACTGGCTGCGCCGGAGCGATCCGGAGCACCTGTTCCGGGTCGCGGTGCCCCGGGAGAGCTTCGACGACCAGCTCACCATCATGGTGACGGTTGCTCAGAACAAGCTGATGGACGACAACTTCGATTGGGGGGACGATGTCGACGGCGCTGCCTTCGGCTTCGGCCCCGGCGGTGACGAAGCCGGCCCGGTGATGCCCGGGCTGGCCATCCCGGCGTGGCCGCCAGGCCCGCGCCGCAGCCCGGACGGCGCTGCCGTGCCGCTGAGGGGGGAGCAGGACGATGTTCGCTGAGCCCGGTGTCGAGTCGGAGCGGACCGGACCGGGTTCGGTCGTCACGTTCTACTCCTTCAAGGGCGGCACCGGCAGAACGATGGCGCTGGCCAACGTCGGCTGGATCCTCGCCAGCCGCGGCCTGCGGGTCCTGGTGGTCGACTGGGACCTGGAGGCGCCCGGCCTGCACCGCTACTACCACCCGCTGCTGGTCGACCCGGAGCTGCACGCCACCGACGGCCTGATCGACCTGCTGCGCTCCTACGTCAAGCAGGCGCTGCCCTCCGCGGCCGGGCCGTCCGGGGTCACCCCCGGCGCCTGGCTGGACGAGCCCGGCCGCCTCGACGGCTACATCTGCGGCCTCGCCCTCGACCTGCCGCCCGGCGGCCGGCTCGACTTCCTGCCCGCCGGCCGGCAGAACGCGGCCTACTCCGCCGCCGTCACCAGCTTCAACTGGCGCAGCTTCTACCACGGTCGGGACATCCGCGGCGGGGAGTTCCTGCGCGAGCTGCGCGAACGCTGGGCCCGCAGCTACGACTACGTGCTGATCGACAGCCGCACCGGGGTCAGCGACACCTCCGGGATCTGCACCGTGCTGATGCCCGACACCGTCGTCGACTGCTTCACCTTCAGCGCCCAGAACATCCGCGGCGGCGTCGACGCCGCCCGGACCATCGCCGAGGCCGAGGAGCGGGCGATCCGGGTGCTGCCCGTCCCGATGCGGGTCGAGGACGCCGAGCAGGAGCGCCTGGAGGCCGGCCGGGACTTCGCCCGCGAGGCCTTCGCCCCCTACCTCGGCCGCTGGCTGCCCGCCGAGCGCCGGGCCGGCTACTGGAGCGACGTCGAAGTCCCGTACAAGCCCTTCTACGCCTACGAGGAGGTGCCCGCCACCGTCGCCGACCGGCCGCAGGAGGCGCGCAGCCTGCTCAACGCCTTCGAACGGCTGGCCGGGTGGATCACCGACGGCCGGGTCCGGGCGCTGCGGCCGCTCAGCGGCGAGGCCCGCCGCCGGCTGTACGGCGCCTACCTGCGCGCCACCCGCACCATGCCACGCCAGGTGTACGTCAGCTACGCCCCCGAGGACCGGATGTGGGCCGAGTGGGCCTCCGCCACGCTCACCGGGTTCGGCTACCAGACCTCGCTGCACAACGCCGCCGAGCCGTACAGCGGCCTGCCCGCCGAGGCGGCCGGCCCGCTCGACGGGCAGGGCCGGATGCTCGCCCTGCTCTCGCCCGAGTACACCGCGCTGCCCCGCGCCGCGGAGGTCTGGCAGCTCCTGGGCGGGCGCGAACTCACCAGCGGCTCACCGCTGCTGGTCGCCCTGCGGCTGCAGGGCTCGGACGAGCCGGTGCCCCGCCCGTTCGTCGGCCCGGCCGCCCCCGACCTGGTCCGCTCCTCCGCCGTCCTCGCGGAGTCCCAGCTCTACAGCGAGCTGGGCCCGCCGCCCGGAGCCAGTCGCCAACCCGACACCGAGAGCGGGGAGTTCGCTGCGCCGGCCCGCTTCCCCGGCACCGCCCCGCAGGTCCAGGACGCGCCCTCGCGCAACGCCTCCTTCACCGGGCGAGGCCGACTGCTCGAACTGCTCCGCAACCGCTTCACCGCCGGGCCCACCGCGGTGCTCAGCCAGGTCCTCTACGGCTTCGGCGGCGCCGGCAAGTCGCAGATCGCGGCCGAGTACGCGCACCGCTTCAAGGCCGCCTACGACGTGGTCTGGTGGGTGCCCGCCGAGGAGGCCGCCAACATCCCGCAGAAGCTCGCCGAGCTCGCTCCCCGGCTCGGGGTCCAGAGCAGCGACGACGTCGCGCACACCGCCGCCGCCGTGCTCGACGCGCTGCGCCGCGGACACCCGTACCGGCGCTGGCTGCTGGTCTACGACAACGCCGGGACCCCGGACGAGCTGGCGCCCTGGCTGCCGGCCGGCTCCTCCGGCGGACACGTGCTGATCACCTCCCGCAACCAGGGCTGGTCCAAGCACGCCGGGCTGGTCGAGGTCGACGTCTTCCTGCGCGAGGAGAGCGTCCGGCTGCTGCGCCGCTTCAACACCGGTCTGGCCCAGGCCGACGCCGACCAGGTCGCCGACCGGCTCGGGGACCTCCCGCTCGCCGTCGGCCAGGCCGCCGTCTGGCTCCAGGAGACCTCCATGCCGGTCTCCACCTACCTCGAACTGCTCGACGACGCGCTCACCGAGATGCTCGAACGCACCCGGCTGCGCCCCGCCGAGTACCCGCACTCCGCCGCCGCGACCTGGCGGATCTCGGTCGAGGAGCTGCGCGGGGTCAACGCCCCCGCCGCCCAGATCCTGGAGATCTGCGCCTTCTTCGGCCCGGACGCCATCCCGATGCGGCTGCTGTACAGCCGGGCCGTCACCCACGCGCTGCGGCTGCCCCCGCGCGCGCCCCGGGACAAGCTGGCGATCGGCGAGTTCCTGCGCGCCATCAACCGGTACGGCCTGGCCCGCACCGACCAGGGCAGCGAGACCATCACCGTGCACCGGCTGGTCCAGGCCGTGCTCCGGGACCAGGTCGCCGGCGGCCAGCGCGCCGACATCCGCGCGGTGGTGCACGCCGCGCTGGCCACCGCCAACCCCGGCGACCCGGACATCCCCGCCAACTGGCCGCAGTACGCCGAACTCCTGCCCCACCTCTGGCCGTCCGGCGCCGCCAGCAGCGGCGACGAGGACGTCCGGCAGTGGATCATCGACTCGGTCCGCTACCAGTGGAAGCGCAGCCTGCACGAGTCCGGCCGGGAGCTCGCCGAGCGCACCCTGGAGCACTGGCGCCAGGACGGGTACGGCGGCTCCGGGTTCGACGTCGAGAACGACGCCCAGACCCTGATGCTGCGCACCCAGCTGAGCAACATCCGCCGCTCCCAGGGCGCCCTCCAGGAGGCGTACGAGATGGACAAGGACATCCTGGAGCGCTTCACCGCCACCCTCGGGCCCGAGCACTCGCACACCCTCGCCGTCGCCAACAGCCTCGGCGCCGACCTGCGCTTCCTGGGCCGCTACGAGGAGGCCAGGGCGATGGACCGCAGGACCCTGGACGCCGCCCGGCGCACCCTGGGCCCGGACCACCCGCGCACCCTCATGATCACCAACAACCTGGCCGTCTCCGACTACCTCGCCGGGGACCGCCGGGCCGCGCTCGAACGGCACCGCAGCAACTACCTCCAGCAGCGCGACGCACTGGGCGCGCACAGCCTGTACGCGCTGTCCTCGGCCAGCAACTACGCCCGCGACCTGCGCGAGACCGGGCGGCTGCGGGAGGCGCTGGACCTGCTGGAGGAGACCGTCCGGATCTACCAGCAGACCATCGGCGACGGCCACACCGACACCCTGCGCGCCCGCAAGAACCTCGCCGTCGCGCTGCGCCGGGCCGGCCGGTACAACGAGGCGCTGGAGATCGACGAGGACATCTACCAGCGCTACCTGGACATCAACGGGGCCGAGCACCCCGACACCCTGGCCGCCGCCACCAACCTGGCCAGCGACCTCAACGCGCTCGGCGACACCGACCGGGCCATCCAGCTCGCCGAGCGGGCCCTCGCCCGCTACCGGGACTACCTCGGCGAGAACCACCCCGTCACCCTGGCCGGCGCCAACAACCTCTCCGTCTACCTGCGGCTGGCCGGGCGGATCGTGGAGGCGCGGGAGCTGTCGGCGCGCACCCTGCGGCAGTTCCGGGCGGTGCTCGGCGACAGCCACCTGTACATCCCGATCGCGATGATGAACCACGCCAACGACCTGGTGCTGGCGGGGGAGGGGCCGGCCGCGCTGGCGCTGGAGGAGCAGGGGGCGCCGATGATGGCCGCGACCCTCGGCGCGGACCACTACGACACCATCGGCATCAACTCCAACCTCGCCCTCTCGCTGGCCGCGGAGGGGGAGGGGGAGCGCTCCGCCCGGCTGCACGCCGACTGCGTCCGGCGGGCCCGGCAGACCCTGGGGGAGGAGCACCCGACCACGGTGGCGGTGAAGGCGCGGCAGCGGCTGGACTCGGACATCGAACCGCCGTCCGTGTGACGCCGTCCGTGTGAAGCCCCCCTGGCGGCTCGTCAGGGGGGCGCTAGGCTCGCCGGCATGGTGCCGTTCCGGCAGTATCTGCTGAAGATCCACAGTCGGTGCAACCTGGCCTGCGACTACTGCTACATGTACGAGGCGGCGGACCAGAGCTGGCGCGGGCGGCCGCGGCGGATGGAGCTGGCCACCGTCCGGCGGACCGCCCGGCGGATCGCCGAGCACGCGCAGCGGTACGGGCTGGACGAGGTCGGGGTGATCCTGCACGGCGGCGAGCCGCTGCTCGTCGGCGCCGACCACCTCGACGCGCTGCTCGGCGAGTTGGCCCGCGGCGCCGGGGCCCGGGTGCGGTTCAGCCTGCAGACCAACGGGCTGCGGCTGTCGGCGGAGCCCGCGCTGCTGGACGTCCTGCACCGGTACCGGGTCGCGGTGGGGGTGTCGCTGGACGGCACCGCCGCCGACCACGACCGGCACCGGCGCCTTCCCTCCGGCGCCGGCAGCTGGGCGCGGACGGCCGAGGCGATCCGGCTGCTGGGCTCGGCCGCGCACCGGGAGCTGTTCGCCGGGCTGCTCTGCGTGGTGGACCTCGCCGCGGATCCGGTCGCCACCTACGAGGCGCTGCTGGAGTTCGCGCCGCCCCGGATCGACCTGCTGCTGCCGCACGGCACCTGGGAGGCGCAGCCGCCGGGTGTGCGGCGCTCACCGCCGCCGGCGCCCCCGACGGGTGCCGAGGCGGCCCCGTACGGGGAGTGGCTGATCGCCGCCTTCGACCGCTGGTACGGCGCGCCGCGCCGGGAGACGGGCATCCGGCTGTTCGAGGAGCTGGCGGTGCTGCTGCTCGGCGGCCGGGCCGCCAGCGAGTCCGTCGGGCTGGCGCCGGTCGACCTGGTGGTGGTGGAGACGGACGGTGCCATCGAGCAGGCCGACAGCCTCAAGGCCGCCTACGACGGGGCGCCGGGGACGGGCCTGGACGTCTGGCGGCACGGTTTCGCGCAGGCCGCCGCCCTCCCCGCCTTCCAGGCCCGCCAGCGCGGGCTGGAGGGCCTCGGCCCGGTCTGCGCCGGCTGCCCGCTGGCGGCGGTGTGCGGCGGCGGCCTCTACGCCCACCGGTACGGGGACGGGCGCTTCGACCGGCCTTCGGTGTACTGCGCGGACCTGGACCGGCTGATTCGCCACATTGCGGCCCGGCTCCGGGCGGATGTGGCCGGTCTCGGCGCCGCCCCGGCGGCGGGGGCGGCTGGGTGAGCCGGGCCGGTGCGGGCCGCTTCGGGACGCGCTGCTGATTCGGGACGGGTTAGGGACGGGAGTGTGGGCGATGGGTGTGGACACGGGTGCGGGCGAGGTGGTGGCGGCCGGGGTGCCGGGCGCCAGAGCCGCGGCCGGGCTGCCGCGGCACGGCGTGGACCGGGAGGTCTTCCGGGCGATCGCGGCGGCCCGCGGTGGAGCGGAGGCCGTACGGCTGCTGCGCGCCGGGCAGTTGAGCAAGCGGGCGCTGCTGCTGCTGGCGCTGCGGCGGGCGCTGCCGCCCGGTGAGGACGCCTTCGCGGCGGCGTACGCCGAGCTGCGTGCCCTGCGGTCGACGGACCGGGACGGCTGGGAGCGGGCCCTGCTGCGCCCGGAGTTGGACGCCTGGGCGGCCGACTGCCTGCGCGGTCTGGCGGCCGGTACGGCCGCACCGCTCGCGGCGCTGGGCGAGTTCGTCCGGGGCGGGCCCGCGGGGGAGCCGGTGCCGCTGGAGTGCGACGGGCTTCACTGGACGCCCGTGATCGACCATGCGGGACCGCGCCGAGCGGGCTACGGTCGACCGGTCGCCGGGCCGCTGACCTCGGCCGAACTCGCCGAGTGGAAAGCCACGCTGGCGCAGGCGTGGCGCATCCTGGTGCGTCGCCACCGCCGGCATGCGGAGGCGGTGGCGGCCTGTGTCGGCACCCTCGTGCCGCTGCACCCGGCCCCCGACGGGTCGGCGGTCAGCGCGGCGGCCCGACGGGCGTACGGCGCGGTCGCGGCCTCGCTCCCGGCCGACCCGGTGCTGCTGGCGCTGGCCCTGGTGCACGAGTTCCTGCACGTCCAACTCGGCGCCCTGCTGGACCTCGTACCGCTCCACCAGCCCAACGGCGCCGCCGTCTACCACGCCCCCTGGCGCCCCGACCTCCGACCGGTCGGGGCCCTGCTGCAGGGCGCCTATGCGCACCTGGGCGTGGCGGACTTCTGGCGGGGCGAGCTGGCCGCCGGTACGCCGGACCGGGCCCGGGCCGAACGGGAGTTCGCCCTATGGCGGGTGCACACGGGCATCGCCGCCGCCACGTTGGCGAGCTGTGGGGAACTCACCGCCGCCGGTCTGGAGTTCACCGCGGAACTCGCGCGGACCGTACGCGGGTTCGAGTGAGTGGTGGTCGCGTCCACCGGTCGGGTGACGAGACGACAGGGGGGTGCCCGCGGCGGATAAAATGGGGGAGGAGCGCGGCGCCGCGGTCACCGAAGAAATGGCTCATTTCCCGTCAGGAAAAAGAACGGGGAGCCCTGTTGGCGACTGGTCAGGTTGCCGCCTGACAGCCACAGGGCCCCCCTGAGCACCGGTCTCTATCAGGAGGGGTACTCCAATGAACCAGGGTACAAGCGGGGGCGACCAGTCGGAGTCGCAGTCGGATTCGGGGCCGGATTCGGGGCCGGATTCGGGGCCGGAACCGGGGCCGTCGGGCGGCCCGCGCCGGCCGACGATGCTGCGCCGGATCGGTGAGGCGATGGTCCTCGCGGCCTGCGCCGGAGCGGCCGGCGCGCTGGGCAGCCAGGTCGCCACTGCGGCCTGGGGATACCTCGGCCAGCACTGAGTGAGGGGGCTTCCGGGCCGGATCCATCGGCCCGGAAGGCCTCTCGGCGCGTGGAACGGCGAGTGCGCGACCGCTGAACGGGTGAATTTTGGGCAACGAGGCGCCCAGTTCCTGGGCGGATGCCAACTTGCCCGGCGAAGCTGCCGCGCATGGGCATCGCGCGAGCCCTGCTGGAGCTAGATTGGTCGACCGAGGCTACCCATCCTCGCCAGGGCCTAACCGCGCCAGAAGGAACGAATATGACACCGGTAACCAGCACCCGGCCAACCAGCGAACTGACGGACCCTCAGGACATGCTGGATCGCCCCTCGCTCGCCGACCTGGCCGCGCTGGGCGCGGAGGAGCTCGCCGCCCGGCTGCGCCGCGCCCTGCCCGGGGCGGACTCCGGTCTGGTCTCGGTCGCGGCCTTCAATTCCTCGATCTGACCGACCCGTTCTTTTACCGGCCCGGGTTTCCCCAGAGCGAATCCAATTGAATCAGATCCTGTGATGACGCGAATTCCGCAGCCATTAACGCAATTCGTGGTCAAGATGCACAGCCGTTGCGACCTAGCCTGCGATCACTGCTATGTCTACGAGCATGCGGACACCAGTTGGCGCGGGCGGCCCAAGGTCATCGGTGACCAGGTCCTGGCCAAGGCCGCCGAACGCATCGGCGAGCACGCGGCCACGCACCGGCTGTCCGCCGTCCGGGTCGTCCTGCACGGGGGAGAACCCCTGCTCGCCGGCCCGGACCGGCTGCGCCGTGCGGTCGAGGCGTTCCGCTCGGCGCTCGCGCCCGACTGCGCCCTGGACCTGCGGATCCACACCAACGGCGTGCTGCTGGACCGCGCGTTCTGTGAACTCTTCGGCGAACTGGGCGTGAAGGTCGGCGTCTCGCTGGACGGCGACCGCGCGGCCAACGACCGCCACCGCCGCTACGCCGACGGCCGCAGCAGCCACCCCCAGGTGCTGCGGGCCGTTGGCCTGCTGCGGCTGCCCGCGTACCGGCACCTGTTCGCCGGCCTGCTCTGCACGATCGACGTCGAGAACGACCCGGTCGCGGTCTACCGCGCGCTGGCCGAACTCCAGCCCCCGGCCGTCGACTTCCTGCTGCCGCACGCCACCTGGGACGAGCCGCCGAAACGCCCGGCCGGCGCCGGGGAGGCCCCCTACGCGGACTGGCTGCTGGCCGTCTACGACCGGTGGGAGGCCGACGGGCGCCCGTTCGCCGTCCGCACGTTCGAATCGGTCCACCGCACGCTCCGCGGCCTGACCAGCCTCACCGAGTCGCTCGGCCTGGAGCCGTCCGACCTGGTGGTGCTGGAGACGGACGGCACCTTCGAACAGGCGGACAGCCTCAAGACCGCCTACGACGGCGCGCCCGCGACCGGCCTCGACGTCTTCACCCACAGCCTCGACCAGGTCGCCCGGCACCCCGGCATCGCCGTCCGGCAGGCGGGGCTCGACGGCCTGAGCGAGACCTGCCGCGGCTGTCCCGTCGTGCGGTCCTGCGGAGGCGGTCTGTACGCCCACCGCTACCGCGACGACGATGAGGGCGGCGGCTTCGACCATCCCTCCGTCTACTGCGGGGACCTCATGACGCTCATCAACGGCATCGCCGGCCGGGGAAACCCGCTGCCCGCCGTGCCCGCGCAGGGAACCGAGCCGGTGGTGCCGACGGCGCTCACCGGGCAACAGCTCGACGAACTGGCCCGCGGCCACGGCGGCACGGAGACCGTCCTGGCCCTGGCCCGCTCCCAACTCGCCCTGACCAGGGCGATGCTGGCCGCCGCCTGGGGCGCCTCGGGCCTGCGCCACTCGGCCGCGTGGGAGCAGCTGTCCACCCTCGACCGCACCGCACCCGCGGCCCTGGACGCCGTCCTGGCCCACCCGTACGCGCGGGCCTGGGCAGCCCGGCGGCTCGCGGGGGACCTCGGCTCGGGCCTCGGGCCGCTGGCCGCGCTGGCCGCCGCGGCCGCCGTCCGGGCCGGGCAGGGGGACGCGCTGGCCGTGCCCGTCCGGGGCGGGGTGCTGGCACTGCCGACCCTGGGGCGGCTGACGGGACTCCCGGACGGGGAGGCGGTCGTCACGGGGGCGGCGGGCGGTTTCACGGTCCGCACCGCCTCCGGTGAGGTGATCACCCGGGCCGACCCGCGCTGGCAGCCCGTCCACCGGGTCCGGCTGGCCGACGGCTGGACGGTCGCCCTGGAGGACACCGACCCGCAGCGCGACAGCCACGACCACCCGGTCGAGGAGCGGCTGTCCGAGGCCGAGCGCCTCAACTGGACGGGGGCGCTGCGCGAGGCCTGGGAGCTGCTCGGCCACCACCTGCCGAGCTACGCCGAGGGCGTCCGGGCGGGCCTGACCACGGTGACCCCGCTGCGGCCCGGACCGGCCGGGCGGGACCTCAGCGCGGCGGCCCGGCAGGCCTTCGGGGCGGTCGGCATCGCCAGGCCCGCCACCGCGCCGATCCTGGGGCTGCTGCTGGCCCACGAGTTCCAACACGTCAAGCTGGGCGCGGTGCTGGACCTGCTGGACCTCTACGACCCGGCGGACGACTCGCTGTACCTCGCCCCCTGGCGTCCGGACCCGCGTCCGCTCGAAGGGCTGCTCCAGGGCACCTACGCGCACCTGGCGGTCACCGAGTTCTGGGGCGCCCGGACCCTGGCCTACGACGGCCTGCCGGGCGCGGCGGCCGACCATGCGCGCCTGCAGTTCGCCCTGTGGCGCCGCTACACGGCCGAGGCCGTCGAACGGCTCGCCGGGTCGGGCTCGCTGACCGCGCTCGGCTTGCGCTTCACCGACGGCATGCGCGGGACGATCTCACCCTGGCTGGAGGTCCCGCTGCCGGCGGCCGCCGAACGGGCGGCCCGCGCGACGGCGGTGGTCCACGGCTGACCGCGCCACCGTTGACCGCGCCACCGTTGACCGCGCCACTGCTGAACGCGCCGCAGCACCGCAGCTGACCGCCCACCCGCCCCGGGCTCCCGCACCCGGGGCCCTCACCCTGGGGAACCGTCATCCTCACCGAACCCCGCGTCCTCGGAAAGACCGAACTGGCCGAGCACTTCACCGAACTCGGCGTGCGCCCCGGCGCGGTCGTCCACGTCCAGGCCTCCCTGCGGGCCCTGGGCCCCGTCCCCGGCGGCGCCGCGACCGTGGTGGACGCCCTGCTGCACGCCCTCGACGCCCCCGCCCGCGGCACCCTGGTCGCCTACACGGCCACCCCCGAGAACTCCGCCACCTCCCGGATCCACGCGGCCGCGACGGCCGGCCTCTCCCCGTCCCAGCTGGACGCCTACCGCTCGGGGATGCCGCCCTTCGACCCGGCCACCACACCCTGCTCGGAGACCATGGGCGCCCTCTCCGAACACATCCGCACCCGCGCGGGCGCCCGGCGCAGCTCGCACCCGCAGACCTCGTTCGCGGCGCTCGGCGCGCTCGCCCGGGAGATCACCCGCACCCACGAGCTCACCTCCCACCTGGGGCCGGACTCCCCGCTCGGCCGGCTCTACGACCTCGACGCGCAGGTGGTGATGATCGGCGTCCCGATGTCCCGCTTCACCGCCTTCCACCTGGCGGACCAGCGGATGCCCGACGTCCCGCTGCGCGAGTACCGCTGCGCGGGCCCGCAGGGCTGGATCTCCTTCAAGGCCCCCGACCTGGACGACCTCCACTTCGCCGAGCTGGGGAGCGAAGTCCTGCGGGAGGCCGTGGGCGTGACCGAGCGCCGCATCGGCGGCGCCCGCTGCCGCCTCGTGCCGGTCCGCGAGGCGGTCGACCTGGCCACCGACATCCTCCACCGCCGGCGCGGTACGGCGGTCTGACACCTCACCCGCCTCACCGTAGTGGCGGGGCGCCGTGCGCTGCCGCGTGCGGTTCGCACCCGTTTGAACCGATGGCGGGCCCGGCCGGCGAGGGCCCGGCCGGCGAGGGCCCGGCCGGCAGTGTGCCCGGGAGCCATTGAGTCTCCCGTGTGGTTGGTGCAAGATCGACTTCGTCGCCCTGGGGAGGGGCTGACGGAGTCCTGGGGAGGGTTCGATGATCAGTCGTCGAAGCATGCTGCGCGCTCTCGCGGCGCTGCCGGCGGGTGCGGCGGGTATGGCGCTGGGGGCCGGGACGGCCCGCGCGGACTTCGCCACGATGGTGGACCCGCAGACGGACTGGGGCGTCTGGGAGGGCTGGGGCACTTCGCTCGGCTGGTGGGCCAAGCACGTGGGGCCCGACCCGGCCCTCGCCGACGCCCTGTTCGGGCGCGGTCAGACGCAGCTCCTCGGCCAGACCGTGCCGGGCCTCGGCCTGAACATCGTGCGGTACAACGTTGGTGCCTCCGGCACCAACAGCATCGAGGGCCGGACGATGGCGCCCGCGCCCGTGATCGACGACTACAAGCACATCGAGGGATACCAACTCGACTGGTACAGCGACGATCCGGGCTCGTCGAGCTGGAACTGGAACGCCGACGCCCGGCAGCGCGACATGATGTGGCTGGCCCGGGACCGCGGGGCGGACGTCTTCGAACTGTTCTCCAACTCGCCGATGTGGTGGATGCTGAAGAACAACGACCCGTTCGGCGCGGACGACGGGAACTGCAACCTCAACGACCGCGACTTCGGGCGGCACGCCGTGTACCTCGCCACGGTGGCGCGCTATGCGCACGACCACTGGGGGATCGACTTCTCCTCCGTCCAGCCGGTCAACGAACCCGGGGCGCGGTGGGGCCACTCCTCGTGGGGCCACCAGCAGGAGGGCTGCCACTTCTCCCCGGCCCAGCAGGCCGAGCTCATCGCGCACACCCGGACACAGTTGGACGTCCGCGGCCTCGGCTGGATGCAGGTGGCCGGGCTGGACGAGTACAACTACGACTCGGCGCTGTCCACCTGGAACGCCCTCGACGACGACACCCGGCAGCGGATCGACAAGGTCAACGTGCACGGCTACTCCCCAGGCCAGGCGCGCGAGCCGTTGTACGCGGCCACCGCGGCGGCCGGGAAGCGCATCTGGCAGTCGGAGTACACGGACTGGCGCGCCGACGGGGGCCTCCTCGCCGACAACATCCACCGCGAGCTGCGGCAGCTCCACGCGACCGCCTTCGTCTACTGGCAGATCCTCGACACGGGCGGCTACGGGGCGATCGGGTTCGACGGCTCGGAGGTCTCCGCGGTCAACACCAAGTTCTTCGTCCTGGCCCACTACACCCGGCACATCCGGCCCGGCATGCGGATCATCGACGCGGGACATCCGGACGTGGTGGCGGCCTACGACGACGACGCGGGGAAGCTGGTCGTGGTCGTGGTGAACAGCGGGGACACCCAGTGGATCGACGTCCACCTCTCCCGGTTCGGCGTGATCCCCGCGGAGGGGACCATGGTCGACCGGTGGTGCACCGAGTTCGACGGGGGCAGGCGCTACGAGCACCGCCAGGACACGCGGATCAGCGGACGCCGCTTCTGGTCGCAGTTCCCGGCGCGCTCGGTGCAGACCTTCGAGGTCTCCGGAATCCACCGGTAGTCGCGGCCCACGCCGGACCCCGGAAGCCCGGGGACGCGCAGGCGGCTCCCGTGTGGACACGGGAGCCGCCTGTGAGAGTGGTCAGAGGGCGAAGTGGTCGAATTCGCCGGCCTTCGCGCCGCGGATCCAGGCGTCGAGCTTCGCCTTGGTGGTTGTGACAACTTTGGCCGGGTCGTCGGACTCACGGACGTAGACGACGTCACCGTCCGTGGCGATCTCTACGCAGTTGGCCTGGTTCCCGCTGAAGGATGACTTCTGCCAGGTGAGGTCCTGGGGCATTGCGCACCCTTCCTAGTGAAGCTTGTACAGGACGTGCTGGAGCAGGCCCCATGAGTCGCGCCTTGTAGGCAGCCGCCCGTCGGAGCTGACGTTCACCGGAGGCAATGCCGCCCCGAGCTTGCTCACGGCGACAGACCCTCCAGGTGTGCCCCCTCTACACCGCAGGGAGATTCCCCGTGTGTAACCTCAACACCCCTTCCCTCACCCTCGCCCGGCAGGCCCTGAGCGACGCCATGACGCGTGGCGGCTGGGACCAGGACGCCATCTTCGGCGCCGAACTCGCCCTCGCCGAGCTGATCGTCAACGCCTGGCGGCACGGCCGGACGGCCTCCCCGGCGGTCCTCGTCGTCCTCCTCGGCGGCACGCTGCGGGTCTCCGTCTCCGACGAGAGCTCCGAGCTCCCCGAACGGCGGACCCCCGCCGACCTCGCCGAGTCCGGGCGGGGCCTCCAGCTGGTGGAGGGCCTCACCCACCGCTGGGGTGCCGAGCCCCGCAAGCGCGGCAAGGACATCTGGTTCGAGCTGGACTGCGCCGCGTGAGCGCCCTCCAGCCGGTCGAGCCGGCCGACCCCGGGATCCGTCTGCTCACCGAGCGCCAGGTGGCCGAGATGATCGCGGATCTCCAGGCCGAGGGGCGGGAGTTCGGCATCCTGCTGCCCTCCGCCACCACCCACAGCGTCGTCGACGGCCGGGTGCTGGTCTCCTTCGGCAACGGCCCGACCAGCACCGTGATCAACCTCCTCGCCCTGCTGCGCGAGTTCAGGCGGGAGCGTGGTCGGCAGTGAGCAGCACCACGGGCAGCGCCACGACCGTCCCCTATCTCGGTGTCGAACCGTCCTGCGACCTGTCGGTGCAGGTGCGGCTCGCGGTCGACGAGCCCGTGAACGCCGGGCCGGACGGGGAACTGCTGTTCCGGCTCACCCGGGCGCAGGGGGAGGAGTTGATGCACGGCCTCGCCTGGCGGCTCGGATGGCGATGCGGGAGGCCCCTCGCGTCCGGCGGTGCGGCGTGACGGGGCTGCTGATCCTGATCATCGTGGCGGCCGTCGTCGGCGGGACCGGTCAGGTGCTGACGAGGTCGGTGCGCGAGCGGGCCGACCCGCCCGGTCCGCCAGGCGGTGCCGGGGGAGGGTGACCTGCGGGCCTCGCCAACCGGGGCGAGGCCCGCCGCCGCACCCAGGCCCGATGGTTCGCATGGCCTCTGCCGTCGCGCCACGCCATCTGAACAGGCGAGTTGGTGGAATCGAACACAAGCGTCGAGTCGGCACGTAGCATCTGGGTGCTCGTTCGGATGCGTAGCGCGACGTCGTGAGCGTAGGGTCGCTCCTTGGCTTGCATGGTTCGCATGCGCTCATATTGCCGTCTCCGGGGGGAGATCACGATGCCGGACATCAAGGTCGGTAGGGAGTTGCGCGACTCGGCGGGAGTGTCACAAGCGCTGGGGGAGGAGTTCGCCGCGCCGATCACCGCCGCGCTGAGTGCGGCGAAGGCGGCCTCGGGGCAGTTGGCCGGCTGGTCTGTGGCCGGCGCGCTGGATCAATTGGGGGCGGGCTGGGCGGCTCCACTCGACGGGGTTCGGCAGCGGTTGGCGTCCACCGCCACCAAGTTGGTGGCGAACGCGGACGCGTACGACCGAAACGAGCAGGCCATCGCCGGGGCGTGGAAGGGGGGCGTGGAGTGAGTAGTTCCTATGAGCTCCTGCTGAAGTTCGACCCGCACGGCCTGCGCGACGCCGCAAAGAGTTGGAAGGCGCTGGCCCATGCCGCGAGCGCTGTGGACTCCCGTCACCGCGCCCAGGTCAGTGGGCCGTTGCACCAGGGTTGGCGTGGCGCCGACGCCGGTGCGGCCTTCGAGTACATGACCCGTACCGAGCAGCAGGTGGACATCGTCCGGGTGGAGGCCGAGACGGTGGCCCTGACGCTGAACACCGTTGCAGACCGGATGTACCAGGCGAAGACCAGCCTTGCGGACGCGGTCCACCGCGCCCAGGACGCGGGGCTGACGGTCTCACCTGAGGGCGTCGTCGACCTGCCGACGCAGACCTGGGACGAGCGCCATGACCAGGATGCCCGGGTGGATGAGGCCCGTCGCGCGCTTGCCTCGGCGAAAGGCGCCTATCAGGACCGGATCAACGCAGCTGTGAAGGCCGCGCAGGACGCCAGCGACCAGGGCAGGACCGCCCTCAACAGGCTGGGCGCCGACATTCTGGGCGACAGGCGGGGCTACGGCGCGATCGCGGAGACCAGGCTAGATGCCGCGGAGGTGATGAGGGATCTGGGACTCGCGGGTGAGTACATGCCGGACGGCAAGGACCCGCGGAGGTCGGCCGAGTGGTGGAAAGGCCTGACTTCGGAGCAGCAGGACACCTACCTCGCCCTACGCCCAGCGGAGTTGGGTCGGATGGACGGCTTGCCGGCCACGGTACGGGACAAGGCCAACCGGCTTGTCCTCGACCAGAAGCTCGATGCGCTCGAAGCGGGCCGCCCGGCAGACTTCGGCCTCGATCAGAAGGAGTACGGGAGGCGCGTGGAAGCGCTGGCGGAGACCAGGAGGAAGCTCGCCGAGAAGGACGGAGGGAAGGACGAAGCGCACCAGATGTTTCTCCTCGGCCTCGACCCCGAGGCATACGGCGGGGACGGGCGCGCGATCGTCGCAACGGGAAATCCGGACACGGCAGCACACACCACCGTATTCGTCCCCGGCACGAACACGGATCTCACGGGTGTCCCGGGGCAGATCACGCGTATCCAGCAGCTTCAGCATCAGGCCGAGACGTACGCCAGGTCCGGCGAGAGGGTCGCTGTGATCTCCTACCTCGGCTATGACACACCCGAGAGCCTGGCGGAGGCTGCCAACCCCATGCGCGGGGTCGACGGAGCCGAGGACATGCGGCGCTTCTCCAACGGCCTCGGAGAAGCACACGGCACACCGAAGAGTCACGTCACCTACATCGCGCACAGCTATGGCAGCTATGCGGTGGGCGTCGCCGACAGTGACGGGGGCGGTCTGCACGCCGACGACATTGTCACCCTGGGCAGCCCTGGCATGGGAGTCAGCTCGGCCGATCAGTTGCACACGGCTCCCGAGCACCTGTGGATCGGTGAGGCTGCCGATGACGCGACCAGGCTGGTTGGCGGGTGGACCCTGGGCCCTGGTCCGCACATTGCGGGGTTCGGTGGGACCAACATCCACATCGATACCTCAGGGCACGGCGGGTACTGGGACGAGGGCAGCGACAGTCTGGCCAATCAGGCGAAGGTCATGGTCGGGCAGAAACCGACTACCTCCCCGAAGGAGGACCTGCTCTGGGGGTCGATCCCCCGTTGAGGTCCCGACGCAGCCGAAGGACCACAGTCATGGCAATCCCGTACACCGCCGCCGTTCGTGCAGGCCGCCTTCTGGGCGCCGTGCTGATGGCCACAGCCCTTGGAGCCTGCATGTCCTCCGCTCCCGTCCCAGGCGCGTCGGCCACCCCGGGCAAGGACGACCCACTGCCGGTCAAGTCCCGTGAGGAGGCCGAGGACTGGGCGCGGCAGTTCGTCGCGCACCTGGCCCAGGTCGCCGGTATCAAGATCAACGATGAGCCCGTCCAGCCGTTCTTCACCTCCTGCGTGGGAAGGAACGGAGAGGTGGCGCCCGACGCCCGGTTCACCCTCGCTTACGCGGTGCACAGCAATGTGCCCAACGCCCAACACAACGAGGTCGTCCGCAAGGTCAGGGACCTGCTCACGAGTGAGGGCCTCAAGATCACCGATTACCGGGAAATGCCCGACCATTCGCCGGAGTCTCTCGTCTTCGCCCGGCACCCGGTCAGCAACTACCACGTCGATGTCTCCAGCACGGCGGGCGACGATCGCATGGCCCTGGGAGTCAACACCCCCTGCCTCATGCCCCCGCCGTAGTGACGGCGGGGGTGCGGCGCCGGGAAGCATGCGGGGCTCAGGTCGGAGGGGAAGGCGTCGGGCTCGGGGGGAGTTGCGGGCCTCGCCGGCCGGAGTGAAGGCTGCTGCCGCGTGCGCCGGGGCGGCTACCGGTGCAGGCCGTGCGCCCCCGATCGTTACAGCCATGTCAACTCGCCCGGGTCGATGTGCTATTCCATTAGCCCCTCAGTCGTTCCTACACTGAAGCCCCGCGTGCGGGGACTGCGGGAATCAGGTTGCCGGCGGGCCAGGGGGAGGCGCGTGTGAACGACCATGGCTGGGACGAGGACGCAGCCCGGCCGTACTTCTTCCTCAGTTACGCCCACACCCCGAAGGCCGGTGCACGGGGGGCCGGCGACCCGAACCACTGGGTGCGGCAGCTGTACCGCGACCTGTGCGAGGCGGTGCTCCAGCTGACCACCGTGCCCGCGGGCGTCCAGGTGGGGTTCATGGACGAGTCCATGCACCAGGGCGAGTTGTGGGCCGACCGGCTCTCCGAGGAGCTGGCCACCTGCCGGGTGTTCGTGCCGCTGTACTCGCCGCGCTACTTCAACAGCGTTCCGTGCGGCCAGGAGTGGCACTCCTTCACCCGGCGGCCGGTCTACCCGGCGAACATCGACTCCGAGCGGACCAGCGGCATCGTCCCGGTCCTGTGGGCCCCGATGAGCCGCTACCGGCTGCCCGAGGTGGCGAGCGAACTCCAGTTCAACCACGCCAGTTTCGGCCCGGACTACGCCACCGAGGGCCTCTACGCGCTGATGAAGCTCACCTACTTCCGGTCCGCGTACGAGCTGGCGGTGCACCGGCTGGCGGCGCGGATCGTGCAGGTGGCGGAGGAGACGGTGATCCCGGTCGGGCGGCGGCTGGAGTTCAACGGGCTGCCGAGCGCGTTCAACGTGACCGCGCCGACCAAGCAGCTGCGGATCTCCGTGCTCTCCTACCACCAGGGCGAGGTGCCGGCGGACCGCAACCCGGACTACTACGGCGCCAAGCGCACCGACTGGCACCCCTACCGCCCGGCCGGCTCCCCGATCGCCCAGCACGCCGTCCGACTGGCACGGCAGTTGGGGTTCCAGCCGACCGTGCACGAGTTCGAGGAGGAGGCGGACGCGATCATCGGGGGCGAGGCCACCGCGCCCGGACTGCTCCTGCTGGACCGCTGGGCGCTGCGGGACGAGCAGCGCCGCGACCTGGTCCGGCGCTTCGACCGGTCGGACGCGACCTGGGTGAGCGTCCTGGAGCCGTGGAACATGGACGACCCGGAATGCGAGGAGCGGCACGGCGAGCTGGGCGGTCTGAGCGACCAGGCGCTGCGCATCACCCGCCGCGCGGGCCGGCCGAGCTTCATCGGCGCCATGGGCGGGTCGCCCGGACTGACCAGCCTGGAGGAGTTCGACGACGCTCTTCCCCGGGCCGCGATGAAGGCCAAGTACGCCTTCGAGGGCCGGACCAGGACCGAGCCGGAGGAGCCGGCGCCGCCCCGGCCCAACCTGCGGGACGCCTTCCGGCGCGGGCACGACGGGCCCGCGCCGTTCGATGACGACCACCCAGAACGCCACGGAGGCGACCACCCGGACGACGGGGCGCCCGGGGGAGGAATCACATGAGCGAGAACAAGACCAGGAACCTCCGGGTCGGCGGCCTGAGCGCCGCCGAGTTCGTCGCCCAACGGGAGGCGGAGCAGGACCGGAACGGCCGGATCATCACCTTCTACTCGTACAAGGGCGGCACCGGCCGCACCATGGCGCTGGCCAACACCGCCTGGATCCTGGCCGCCAACGGCTTCCGGGTGCTCACCGTGGACTGGGACCTGGAGGCGCCGGGCCTGGCCAAGTTCTTCCACCCGTTCCTCGACCCGGCGGTGCTGGCCGGCACCACCGGGATGATGGACCTGATCGCCGAGTACCGGGAGGAGGCGCTGCGGCCGGTCGAGCACGCCGAGGGCTGGCACCTCGACTTCGCCCGGGTGCACCCGCACGCGCTCTCGCTGGCCTGGCCGCTCTTCCCGGACGGCGGCAGCCTGGACTTCCTCTCCGCCGGCCAGTTCAACCGGGACTACTCCGAGGCCGTCACCCACCTCGACTGGGACATCTTCTACGACCGGTTCGACGGCGGGCAGTTCTTCGACGCGCTGCGGGCCGACATGAGCAAGCGCTACGACTACGTCCTGATCGACTCCCGGACCGGCCTCTCCGACATCGCCGAGATCTGCACCGTGCAGATGCCCGACGACCTGGTGGTCTGCTTCACCCTGAGCGACCAGTCCATCGACGGCGCCTCCCGGATCGCCCAGCACATCCACGACCGCTACCGCGAGCGCGGCATCCGCATCCTGCCCGTCCCGATGCGCATCGACGAGGGCGAGAAGGAGAAGGCGGACGCCGGCCGGGCGCTCGCCAGGATCCGCTTCGACGGGCTGCCGGCCGGCCTCGCCGCCGAGGAACTCGCCCACTACTGGGGCTCGGTGGAGATCCCGTACCGGCCGTTCTACGCCTACGAGGAGATCCTGGCCACCTTCGGCGACCAGGGCGGCGCCCCGACCTCGATGCTGGCCGCCTGCGAGCGGCTGACCAGCATGATCACGGAGGGCCGGGCCAACTCGCTGCCGGCCGTCGACGAGGAGGTGCGGCTGCGCTACGTGGACGCCTTCACCCGCCGCCGCCCGTCCGTCCCGGCCGACCTCTACCTCTCCTACGTGCCCGAGGACCGGATGTGGGCGGACTGGATCGAGTCGGTCCTCACCCGGGCCGGATTCCGGGTCCTGCCACGGGACCTGAGCGCCGGCTCGGACCCCCGCCAGGAGACCGAGCGGGGCATCGACGCCGCCTACCGGACGGTCGCCGTGCTCTCGCCCGCCTACCAGCGCTCGCCGCAGGCCCGCGCGCTCTGGGAGTCCGTGGTCAGCTCCGACCCGTCCGGCACCCGCCGCCAGCTGGTGCCCGTCCGGGTCGGCGACGTCCGGCTCACCGCGCCGTTCAGCAACCGCAACCCGGTCGACCTGGTCGGCCGGGACGAGACGCAGTCGGTGCAGACCCTGCTGCGGGCGCTCGGCCGCGCGGACGTCCCGCTCGCCGAGACCACCGGCACCGGCCCGCGGTTCCCCGGCAGCAAGCCGCAGGTCTGGGACGTGCCGCCGCGCAACCCCTCCTTCACCGGCCGCGCCGCCGTCCTGGAGCAGCTGCGCAACCAGCTGCGCGGCGGGATGGCCGCCGTGCTGCCCACCCCGCAGACCCTGTACGGGCTCGGCGGCGTCGGCAAGACCCAGGTGGCACTGGAGTACGCGCACCGCTTCATGTCCGACTACGACCTGGTCTGGTGGATCGACGCCGAGCAGACCGAGCTGGTCGCCCCCTCGCTGGCCGAACTGGCCCGCCGGCTCGGCCTGCGGGTCGGCGACTCGGTCACCGAGGCCGCCGAGGCCGCCCGGGAGGCGCTGCGGCGCGGGGTCCCGACCGCGCGCTGGCTGCTGATCTTCGACAACGCCGACGAGCCCGCCGAGATCCGCCGCTTCTTCCCCGGCGGCTCCGGCCACATCCTGGTCACCTCCCGCAACCAGGCCTGGTCCGGGCACGCGGAGGCGCTCGAGGTCGACGTCTTCACCCGCGGCGAGAGCGTCGAGCACCTGTGCCGGCGCGCCCGCGGCCTCTCCCGCCCCGACGCCGACCGGGTCGCCGAGGCGGTCGGCGACCTGCCGCTGGCCGTCGAGGTCGCCGCGGCCTGGCTGGACACCACCGGAACGCCCGTCGACACCTACGTCTCCCAGCTGCAGGCCGAGGCCGCCCGGGCGCTGGCCGTCGCCCGCCCGGCCGACTACCCGACGCCGGTGGGCGCCACCTGGAACGTCTCCATCGCCCGGCTTCGCACGCAGTCCCCGGCGGCCGTCCGACTGCTGCAGCTCTGCGCGTTCTTCGCGCCGGAGCCGATCTCGATGAACCTCTTCTACAGCGACCAGATGATCCGCGCACTGGTGAAGTACGACGAGGACCTCAACGACAAGTTCATGCTGGGCAAGGTGATCCAGGCGATCGGCCGGTACGCGCTCGCCAAGGTCGACGCCGGCAGCAACAGCTTCCAGGTGCACCGGCTGGTCCAGGCGGTGATCCGCTCCGAGATGACCGAGGACGAGCAGGAGGTCGCCGTCCATGAGGTGCACCGCATCCTGACCGGCGCCCGGCCGGTGCTCGGCGACACCGACGACCCGGCCAACTGGCCCGCCTTCGACGAGATCTGGCCGCACCTCTCGCCCTCCAAGGCGCACAACTGCGACGAGGCCGACACCCGTCAGCTGCTCATCGACCGGGTCCGCTACCTGTGGAAGCGCGGCGAGTTGGAGCGTGCCCGCGACCTCGGCCACGCGCTGGACACCGAGTGGAGCCGCAAGCTCGGCATCGACGACCGGCAGACCCTGCTGCTGCGCTTCCAACTCGCCAACGTCCTGCGCTCGCAGGGAAACTACGCCGAGGCCCTGGCGCTCGACGAGTCCACCCTGGCCCGCCAGCGGGTGCTGCTCGGCGAGCACCACCCGTACACCCTGATGACGGCCGGCTCGCTGGGCGCCGACCGCCGGGCGCTCGGCCGGTTCCAGGAGGCACTCGAACTGGACCGTGAAATCCTCGACCAGTTCCGCGAGTTGTTCGGCGAGGACCACCCGCGCACGCTCTCCATGGCGAACAACCTGGCGATCGACTTCCGGCTGGTCGGCGACAGCGAGGCGGCCCGCGACCTGGACCGCGAGACCCTGGACCGGCGCACCGCCGTCCTCGGCCCGCGCCACCCGTACACCCTGTCCACCAAGTCCAACCTCGCCCGCGACCTGCGCGAACTCGGCGACTACAAGGGCTCGGCGGACCTGCTCCAGGAGGTCACAGCCGACTTCGGCGACGTGCTGGAGCCGGACCTGCCGGAGAACCTGCGCAACGCCAAGTCGCTGGCCGTGTCGCTGCGCAAGGCCGGACAGCTGGCCGAGGCCCGCCGGATCACCAAGGAGACCTACGAGCGCTACCTGGAGCGGTACGGCGCCGACGCGCCCGACGCGCTGGCCTGCGCGCTCAACCTCGCCGCCGACTACAGCGCCTCCGGCGACAAGGAGGCGGCCCGCGACCTCGCCGTCACCGTGTACGAGGGCCACCGGCGGCTGTTCGGCGACGAGCACCCGTTCACCCTGGCCTGCGCCAACAACCTCGGCATCTACCTGCGCGGCAGCGGGGACGTCCGGGAGGCGATCGACCGCGGGCGGGCGACGGTCGACTCGCTGATGAACACGGTCGGACCGGAGCACCCGTTCACCCTGAACGCGATGATCAACCTCGCCAACGCCTACGGCGACGACGGCCAGTACGACCGTGCCGAGGAGCTGGAGCGCGCGGCCTACACGGGCCTGTGCGAGCGGTACACGCCCCGGCACCCGGACGCCGTGGCCTGCGAGGCCAACCTGGCCGTCACCCTGCGCTCGGCCGGCCGGCACACCCAGGCCGCCGAGCTGCGGGCCAGGTCGGTCGCCGAGCTGATCCGCCAGTTCGGCGAGGAGCACCCCAACACCGTCTCGGCCCGGGGCTGGAAGCGGATCAACCGGGACCTGGAGCCGCAGCCGGTGTGAGCAGGGCGAGCGGGCCGAGCGGGGAGAGCAGGGCGAGCGGGGAGAGCGGGCCGAGCGGGGAGAGCGGGCCGAGCGTGGCCCGGACTCGGCCTGGGGGCCCGGGGCGTACGCCGCGTATGCTTCGGGCCCTATGAGCGAGCCCCTGCCTCCGGTCCTGGTCACCCGTCGCCTCGCGCCCGGGGTGGTCGAACGGCTCACCGCGCACCACGCGGCCACCCTGCACGACTCGGAGCTGCCGATGGCACGCGCCGAGCTGCTGGCGGCCGTCCGGGGCCGGTCGGCCGTCATCACCACCCTGGACGACGTGGTGGACGGCGGGTTCCTGGACGCGGCAGGTCCGGGCCTGCGGATCGTGGCCAACCACGCGGTCGGCCACCACAACGTGGACCTGGCGGCCTGTGCCGAGCGCGGCGTGCTGGTCAGCAACACCCCCGGCGTGCTCACCGCCTCCACCGCGGACATGGCCTGGGCGCTGCTGCTGGCCGCCACCCGCCGGCTCGGCGAGGGCGAGCGGTGGCTGCGGTCCGGCCGCCCGTGGGCCTGGGCGCCGACCTTCCTGCTCGGGATGGAGCTGTCCGGCACCCCGCTGGGCGTCCTCGGCATGGGCCGGATCGGGCAGGCCGTCGCCCGCCGGGCCCGGGCCTTCGACATGCCGGTCGCCTACCACAACCGCCGCGAGCTGCCGTCCGAGGAGGCCGAGGGCGCCCGCCTGCTGCCGCTGGACGACCTGCTCGCGCAGTCCCGGGTCCTGGTGGTCACCTGCCCGCTGAGCGCCGCCACCCGACACCTGCTGGACGCCGACCGGCTGGCCCTGCTGCCGGCCGGCGCGGTGGTGGTGAGCATGACCGCCGGGGTGGTGGACGAGGTGGCGCTGGCCGCCGCCCTGGAGTCGGAGGCGCTGTTCGCCGCCGCCGTCGACAACTTCGAGCGCGAGCCCGCCGTCCCCGCCGAGCTGCTCGCCCAGGAGCGGGCCGTGCTGGCCCCGCACCTGGGCAGCGCGACCGTCCGCACCCGCCAGGCGATGGGCGGCCTGGCCGTCGACAACGTCCTCGCGGTGCTGGCCGGCGGCGCCCCGGTGACACCGGTCGGCACCCCCGGGCCCGTCTGACCCGGCTTTACGGGTTGTCGGATCCGGCGGCCCAGCCGAGCGCCGCCGTCATCACCCGGAAGGCGCCGAAGTGCGCGGCGCCGGGCTCCAGGAAGAGGCTGGCGCCGGGGACGTGGTCGGCCAGCCAGCGGGAGTGCTCGACCGGGGAGAACTGGTCGTCCGCGCCGTGCCACAGCCAGGTCGGCACCGCGATGTCCTCGACCTTGAAGCCCCAGTCGGCGGTGAACGCCAGCACGTCGTCGATCCAGCCGTCCGCGCTGTGCCGGAACGCCTCGACGTAGTTGCTCTGCAGCATCCGCCGCAGCCCGGCATCGGCGACCACCTCCCGGTCGGTGGGGGGCAGTTCGGGGCGCAGGCCCTTGAGCAGGCTGACCGGGTCGTCCTTGATCTGCTGGGAGCGGAACTGCATCGCGTCGGCGATCCGGTCGTGGCCCCGCTCGGCCTCCCGGTAGGCCCGCACGTTGGACGGGGTCATCCCGGCGTACCAGTCCAGGCCGGCCGCCGCCCGGGGGGCCAGGCTGACCAGGACGGCCACCCGGGCGACCCGGTCGGGCAGCAGCGCGGCGCAGGCCAGTGCGTGCGGTCCGCCGCCGGAGCGGCCGAGGATCGCGAAGTCGGTGAGCCCGAGCTCGTCCGCGATGGTCCGCACGTCCGCCGCCGCCGCGCTCACCCGGCGGCCGGGCAGCCGGGTGGAGTCCCCGTAACCGGGCCGGTCGAAGGAGATCAGCCGGACGCCCAGGCGGTACAGCACGGTGGTGCGCGGGTGCGGGCCGACCCTGCTGCCGGGCGTCCCGTGCAGCAGGAACACCGGCCGCCCGCGCGGATCGCCCAGGATCTCGACCGCGAGCGCGCGGCCGTCCGCCGTCTTGATCATCCGTAACGCCACGCGCGGCCTCCTCAGTGCTCCCGGCCGCGGACCTCGCGGCGGGCCTGCCAGGTGGTGTGCTCGCGGGAGACCGCGTCCTCGGCGTCCCGCGCCAATCGGGCCCAGACCTCCTCCGCGTCGGCCGCCCGCACGTCCAGCCGGGTCAGCTGGGTCCGGATCAGCTCCAACTCGTCGGCGGCCAGGGAGTACGCGGCGGCCAGCGGGCGGTACTGGCGCAGCTGGGACCAGGCGGTGACCGAGGCGGCCACCGCCGAGACGGTGCCCAGCGCGTCGTAGCCGAACTCGCCCATCGCGCGCAGCACCGCCAGCACCAGGCCGAGCAGCGGCAGCACCACGCCCAGCACCCCGGTCCAGAAGCCGGCCCGCGCGCAGTACCGGGCCTTGGCCTGGTACCAGTCGTGCTGCACCTGGATCCGCTCCTGGAGGTACGCCTCGCGGCGGACCGCCAGCGGCTGGGCGCGCAGGCCGCGCATCGCCTCGGTGATCTCGGCACCGGCCGGGGAGCCGACCGCACGGCTGCCCTGGAAGGCCTGCAGCACCCGCCCGAGCTGGAAGCTGTACAGGCCCTCGGCGTCCGGCAGGCTGCGCGGCGGCGGCTGGTAGGCGTCGGCGCGGACGGCGAACTTCCAGGCCAGCGTCTTCACCGACTCGGCGGCCGCCCGGCCCTCGTACCAGAGGCCCTGCGGGTTCTGCCGGCTGACCACCACGGCCAGGGCGATCGCGCCCAGGTAGGCGACGGCGGCCAGCCAGGCCCAGGGGCCGCCGTCGGCGGAGCCCGCCGCGGCGGCGACCACCAGCAGCGCCAGCTCCCAGGCGGAGAGCAGGACGGCCCGGCGCTGGCCCTGCTGGGAGGCCGAGTCGGCGGCCCAGAACAGCTCGGGCAGCAGCTCCCGCTCGCGCACCCACCCCATCGGCCCCGCACCCGACGCCATCCTCGGCCCCCACCCGTCGCTCCGGTCGCACCGCTGTCCTGCCCCGGCCCGCCCGCCGGTACGCCCCCGGTCCGGCCGCAATGGCCGGGAAGGCCCGGAGGTTGTCCCATATCGCGGTACTCGCGCCGGTCGGCCGCGGGGCGCGCCCCGCCGCCGGTCTCAGTAGGTGTAGAAGATCCGGTCCGCGTTGTCGGCCATCTGCTTGGCGTTCCACTCGGTGCCGCCGGGCACGTTGCCCGAGCGGAAGAGCGGCGGGGTGGCGCCGGTGCCGGCCGCCGCCGCATCGGCCAGCCGGCCGACCGCCGAGGCGACCACGGCCTGCATCAGGGCGCTGGTGACGATGGTGGAGACCGGGCCGAAGGTGGTCTCGGCGGCCGGGTGGGTCAGTTCGCCGTCACCGACCGCGATCTTGTTGTCCAGCACCACGTCGCAGTGGTCCTTGAGGTAGCCGCCGGAGGGGTGCGCCGAGGCGACCTCGGCCGGGTACGCCAGCGACGTCACGCCGATCACCCTGAGGCCCCGCGAGCGGGCGTACTGGGCCAGCTCGACCGGCATCACCTGGCGGCCGGAGAGCGAGATGACGAAGAGGAGGTCCCCGCTGGTCGCCGGGGTGAGGTCCAGGGTGGTGGTGGCCAGGCCGGAGACCCGCTCCAGCGCGCTGGAGAGCGGCGCCGGCATCACCGTCACCCCGGCCATCCCGGGGACGTCCAGCAGGTTCATCGGGACGAGGCCGCCGGCCCGGTAGACCACGTCCTGGGCGGCCAGCGAGGAGTGGCCGGAGCCGAAGGTGAAGATTCGGCGCCCTTCGGAGACCGCCTCCGCGAGCAGCGCGGCGGCCGCCTCGATGTTCTCCGCCTCCTCCGCGCGGACCCGCTGGAGGTGGGCGATCGCGGTGTCGAAGTACCGGCCGACCAGGTCGCTCATCTGGTGCCTTCGCTCTCTGCCGGTGGGGGATCCGGCCGGGTGGGGCGGTCCGGGTGGTCCAGACCGCCAGTGGAGAAAGCTACGGCGAGCACCGTGGTGCCTCGGCGGCTCCGCTGTCAACAGGAACGAAAACCGGGCCCGGGGGCCCCGGCGCGGACTCGGTTGTCTGCGCAGTACGTCAGAATTGGCGGTGAGGACACCGAGGAACGGAGCCAGCGGCGATGTCTGGGCTGATCGACACCACTGAGATGTACCTTCGCACCATCCTGGAGCTGGAGGAGGAGGGCATCACCCCGATGCGCGCCCGGATCGCCGAGCGCCTGGAGCAGAGCGGTCCCACGGTCAGCCAGACGGTCGGCCGGATGGAGCGCGACGGGCTGCTCCAGGTCGCGGGCGACCGCCACCTGGAGCTGACCGAGGAGGGGCGCCGGCTCGCGGTGCGCGTGATGCGCAAGCACCGCATCGCCGAGTGCCTGCTGGTCGACGTGATCGGCCTGGAGTGGGAGCAGGTGCACGAGGAGGCCTGCCGCTGGGAGCACGTCATGAGCGAGACCGTGGAGCGCAAGGTCCTCGCGATGCTCGGCCACCCCACCCAGTCCCCGTACGGCAACCCGATCCCGGGCCTGGACGAGCTGGGCGACGCCAAGGCCGAGGGCGAGGGCTTCGACGCCGCGCTCATCTCGCTGGACTCGGTGCAGCCGGGTGCCGCGGGCGCCAGCGTGGTGGTCCGCCGGATCGGCGAGCCGATCCAGACCGACGGCGAGCTGATGCGCACGCTGCGCCGGGCCGGCATCCGGCCGGGCTCGACGGTCAAGGTCACCGCCGGGATCGGCGGGGTGCTGGTGGGCAGCGGCGACAACGCCGCGGAGCTGGGCAAGGAGATCGCCGCGCACGTGTTCGTGGCGCAGGTCTGACCCGTCGCGGCGCGACGCGTCGCAGGACGTGAGCAGGACGTGAGCAGGGCCCGGTACTCCCCAGTACCGGGCCCTGCTCGTCCTCCCCGTCCCTCCCGCCCCGCGGCACCGGCCACCCCGAACCCGGCCGGTACCGCGGACCGCCCCCGCGGTCCCCTCCTGTTCCCTCCCGTCCCCTCCGTTCCCCTCCGTTCCCCTCCTGCTCCCCTCCGTTCCCTCCCGACCGCCCCGCCCGGCTTCCCCGTCCGAGCGCCCCTTCCGGCGTCCCCTCACGGTGGAATTTCTCCCCTCGGCAGATCATGGCAATCCTTGAGCGTTGTCACTCGTACGAGGGGCTTTCGCCGTTGACCAGCGGGTACACCGAAGCCTTATCCGGACATACGTGTGACGGGCCCCGCCTCCGGTGGGAGGCAAGGCCCGTCAGTCGCGCGCGGGGTGTCGCGCGGTGCACGCCCTCACCCGATAGGCGTAGGGCGGCCGTCCACGGGACGGTGAATCACACCGTCGGCCCCGGACCGGACGGCTCAGTGGACCGCCGCCGGCTGGGCAGCCTGGGGGTGCGCCGAGGGGGCCTCGCGTCCGCACGCGTACGCCAGCGGGCTGATCAGCTCGGCCGCGTCCGGCAGCCAGCGGTTCAGCGCGGAGGGCGAGCGGGCCCACTGGGCGAAGCCGCACGGGCCGACCCGGGAGGGCGGGGCGACCGTCCAGTCGCCCTCGCCGCGGGCCACCAGGTCCAGCCGGCCCTGCGGCCAGCCGAGCTTGCGGAGCATCTCGGGGAGCTTGGCCGCCACCCCGGGGAGCACCAGGAAGTGCAGCCGCCGCCCGACCCGTCCGGGCGCAGCCGGGACGGCGACCACCGGGCCGAGCTGGAGCTCCATCCGCTCCATCCGGGCCAGGGCCAGGCAGCCGGCCACCTCCGGCACGTCCAGGACGTCGAAGGAGCGGCCGGTGGGCAGCAGGATGGACGCCGCGGGGCGCTCGGTCCACCACCGGCGCACCGCACCCGGGCCGGCGCTCGCCTTGCGGGCCCAGTCCGCGTCCAGCGGGTGGGCCCCGGGCAGTGGGCAGCGCAGGTCGCCGCACGAGCAGCGGGCCGCACCGTCGCCGTCGATCAGCCAGGCGCCCGGGGCGACCTCCCAGTGGCGGTTCTCGGCGTAGCTGACGGCTTCGATGAGCAGCGGGGGCAGTTCGGCATTGCCGCCCTGGTCGGGGGCTCCTGGGATGTCTTCCACGCGCTGCTCAACTACCGTGCGTGAGGCTGGTTACGGCCGCGCGGGAGCCGGTCTTCCGCGTGGCGCCAATGTCACCCGAACCGGTGAGGCAACCGAGTTGGGGTGGGCGGGGGCGGGCGCAGTGGGGGCGCACGGGAGCATTTCCCAGGGCGCGTGGGGGGTGGGGATCGTCACCGTGGGTATCCCGCTGGCGTTGCTGATCGCTAACCTGGTGTCAGATTCCTTGGACGGTCGGACAGTCGGCAACAGATCAGCAGAATCGTCGCCCGCCGGCCGGGACCGGAGGGTGTGGGGAGGCGAAGCCCAATGGCCGCGAGACCACTTGTCGCACGACAGCCCAACGAGCGCCTGCAGCAGTTGATCCAGGAGGCCAGCTGCTCGAACGCCGGTCTGGCACGGAGAGTCAATCTGTGCGGGGCCGAGCACGGCCTGGACCTGCGGTACGACAAGACGTCGGTGGCGCGCTGGCTCCGTGGCCAGCAACCGCGCGGCCAGGCGCCGGCGGTGATCGCCGAGGCGCTCGGCCGCAAGCTCGGCCGCGGTGTGTCGGTCGAGGAGATCGGCATGGCGGACGGCAAGAACCTCAGCTCCGGGATCGGGCTGCAGTTCGCGCCGACGCTGAACGCCGCGCTGGAGCAGGTCTGCGAGCTGTGGCGCAGCGACGTCGGCCGGCGGGACTTCCTGACCGGTGCCACGGTCGCCGCCTCCGCGCTGGTCGAGCCCAGCCGGGACTGGCTGATCACCCCGCCCGACCCGGTGGTGGCCCGGACCGGCGGCCCGCGGGTGGGCCCGACCGATGTCGCGGCGATCAAGGCGACCACCGCGATGCTGGTCGACCTGGACCACCGCTTCGGCAGCGGCCACGTCCGGCCGGTGGTCGTCCACTACCTCAACAGCGTGGTCTCCAGCCTGCTCGGCGGCGCCTACCGGGAGGAGACCGGTCGGCAACTCTTCGCGGCGGTCGCCCGGTTGACGGAGCTGGCCGGCTACATGGCGGTGGACACCGGCCAACCCGGCCTCGCCCAGCGCTACTACATCCAGGCGCTGCGGCTGGCCCAGGCGGCGGACGACCGGGGCTACGGCGGGTACGTGCTGGCCGCCTCGATGAGCCACCTGGCGGCGACCCTGGGCAACCCGCGGGAGATCGCCCAACTCGCCCGCGCCGCTCAGGAGGGCGCCCGCTCGGTGGCCACCCCGACGGCGATGGCGATGTTCTACGCGGCCGAGGCGCGCGGCCACGCCCTGCTGGGGGACGCCCGGTCCTGCGAGGCGGTGGCGGCCAAGGCCCTGGAGGCGATGGAGCGGCGCCGCCCGGAGGACGACCCGGACTGGATCGTCCACTTCGACGACGCCTACCTGGCCGACGAGCTGGCCCACTGCCACCGGGACTTGGAGCAGGCCGGTCCGGCCGAGCACTATGCCCGGCGGGCGCTGGACCTGCACCCGCCGACCAGGGTCCGGCGCCGCGCGGTGGACCTCGTACTGCTGGCGACGGCCCAGCTCCAGCAGCGGGACCTGGAACGCGCCTGTGAGACGGGCGCGCAGGCGGTGCGGCTGCTGAGCGGGCTGCGCTCCAACCGGGGCGTGGAGTACCTCGACGAGTTCCGCCGCCGGCTGGAGCCGTTCCGGGAGCAGCGGGTGGTCCGCGAGTTCCAGGCCAGGGCGGAGGCGGAGGCCGCCTGATCAGCGCCCGGGCGCGGTACGTGCGGGGCCGGTGAGGGATGTCCCGCCCACGTGGTCACCCGGTTCGGTGAACCGGTAGCGTGGGCGCGACGTCCAAGGAACTGTGATGCTCCCAAGAACCGACGAGATGTGGTCCGCCGTCAGCGCGCGGTCGTGCACAGGTGAGGAAACGCGTTGAGCCAGCGCCGCTCGTACCCCAACTCGGGTGACTTCAACCTGGACGATCTGTTTCGCCCGGAGCCCGGCCAGCAGCCCCAGCCGCCCCAGGGGCAGCCGGTGCAGCCGGGCCCGCACGGGCAGCAGCTGCCGCCCGGTGCGCCGACGGGCCAGCCGGAGTACCTGGGAGAGGGGATCCCGGCCCAGGGCGGCCCCTACGGCGGGCAGCCGGCGGCCGACCCGGCCCCGGCGACCCAGTACCTCCCGCCGTACCCCGGCGGCGCCCCGCAGCAGGGCTACCAGGATCAGAGCCACGCCTACCCGACGCAGGCGATGCCGCAGCAGGCCGCCCCGTCGCCCGGGTACCCGCCGCAGCCGCAGCAGCAGGCGTACCCGGCCTACCAGCCGCCCGCCCAGGAGTACCCGCAGGCCCAGGAGTACCCGCCGGCGGGGGAGTACCCGGGTACGCAGGCCCCCACCCGCCAGGGCGGCGGGCGCTCGTCCGGAAAGCTGGTCATCGGCGGTGTGGTGGCCGGCTGTGTGGCGGCGGGCATCCTGGTCGCCGTCCTGATGAGCGGCGACGACGAGGAGCCGGGCAACGGCAAGCAGGCCGCCCCCGTGGCCACCGGCGCCACCACCGGTGCCGCGCCCACCGCGAGCGGTTCGGTGGCCTCCGCCGTCAGCCCGGAGGCCAAGGCCCAGGCGCAGGCGCTCTCCGACCTGCTCGGCACCGCCAACGACAGCCGCCAGGCGGTGATCGGCGCGGTGGGGTCGGTGCAGAAGTGCGACAAGCTGCCCGAGTCCCAGCAGGCGCTGACCGAGGCGGCGGGCAAGCGCCGGGACCTCCAGGCGAAGCTCGCCAAGCTCAAGGCGGACCAGTTGCCGAGCGGCCAGCAGCTGGTGGACCAGCTCAACCAGGCCTGGCAGGCCTCGGCGACGGCCGACGACGAGTACGCGGCCTGGGCCGGGGACTCGCAGGCCGGCTGCGACCCCAAGAAGCTGGACAACCAGCACTACAAGAACGCCGTCCAGGCCAGTGGCACCGCCACCACCGCCAAGAAGCAGGCGGCCGGTCTCTGGAACGCCGTGGCCGGCCAGACCGGCCTGCCGACCAGGACCGACGGCGACCTCTGAGCCCTGGGGCACCCGGGCCGGGGCCCCGCAGACGCCGAGGGCCGGACCAGGGTGGTCCGGCCCCGCGTCGTTCGGTGCCGCTCGGTGCCCTTTCGGCGTAGGTCAGGCCGGTGGCTTGCTCCCGGTGAGCACCCAGCGGACGTCCACGAAGCCGGGTTGCTGCAGGGTCATCCGACCGCCCTTGACCACCTGGTAGGTGACCCAGGTGTTCACCAGCCGGGGCGACTCGGTGCTGGCCAGCATGTTGGTGGTGCCCCAGCTGAGCGGCGGGGTGATCCCGACGTCCATCTGGTCCCCGCTGTCCAGCAGCGCGGTCAGCGACTTGGCGCCGAGCGTCCGCCCGGCCGCCGCCAGCCGCTCGGCGGCCTGCCGGAACACCTCGTACGCGACCCAGGTGGTCTGCACCCCGGGGTCGGCCACGTCGATCGCGACGCCCGCGCTGTCCGTGCGGGCCACCGAGCGCAGCGCGTCCCAGATCTTCGCCGACTCCGGCGGGTACCAGCTGGTCACGTACGCACCGGCCAGCGGGCCGCTGTCGCCGCCGGTGGAGTCGACCACCGACTGCTGGACGCTGCCGATCACCGAGGCGATCCGGGTGTTCTTCGGGCTCAGCCGGCGGTAGGAGTCCAGCAGGCTGCCGGTCGGCTCGGCGCCGAGCGCGCTGGTGAGGCAGTTCGCCGGTTCGTCCTTGCCGATCGCCTTGCGGGCGACCGCCGAGTAGTCGGTGGACTGCTCCGGCGCCTTGACGTCCAGCAGCTTGATCCCGGCGGGCTTGAGCGCGTTGGCCAGGTAGCCGAGCAGGTTGTCGCCGGCCGGGGTGTCCGGGCGGACCAGCGAGACCGTCCGGCAGCCGGCGTCGACCAGCTGTCGGCCGCTGCCGCCGATCAGGGCCGGCATGCCGCCGTCGACCGGGTACGACAGCGGGCTGCTGAACTCCGGGGTGGAGAGCCCGTAGCCGCCGATCAGCGGGATGCCGGCCCGCTCCAGGATGGGCATGAAGTTGTCGCCGAACTGGCTGTAGGAGCCGATCACGGCGGTCGCCTTGGCGTCCACGGCCTGCTGGGCACAGGCCGTCGCCCCGCCGGGGGTGTTGTGCTCGTTGCAGGTCAGGACCCGCAGTCGGCGGCCGTTCAGGCCGCCCTTGGCGTTGATGTCCCGGCCGATCGCCTCGGCCAGCGCGGTCATCCCGGGCCGGTCGGCGGTGCCGGTCCCGGCCGGGGCCCAGGTCATCACGGTGAGTTCGCCACTGCCGGTGGAGGCGTCGGCCGGTCCGCCGCACGCGGAGGCCGTGAAGAGGGTTGGGAGCAGGGCCACCGCGGTGGCCGCTGCGGCGATCGGGCGCCGGCGGCGCCGATCCGCTATCGGGTGCTGATCCTGGGACGAGCCCCTTCGGCTGGTCATCGGTCTTCCCTCCCGGGCGCCTATGCGCGCACTGGAACCAGCCAAGCCCGCATGCCACAAGGAGAGAGGGACGAAAACCAAACGAACGGCCAACGCCGGGCGAACTCCGGGTGGGGACGCGTGTAGATCGGGAGTAGAACGCTAACGGTCGGGGAACGTACGATCTTTCTCCATGTCCGCCAGCACAGATTCTTCGTATCGGTCTGCCCGAAACCCTTCTCGTCCGGGGCACCGCTCCAGCACGATGGGCGGCATGCCGCTCAACGACCTGCCCTGGTGGCGCTGGCGAGCCCGACTGCGCTCGGCGCTGCACATGCTGTCCGACCCCGGATTCCAGCAGGACACCTGGTTGTCCGGCCGGGAGGGCTTCGGCGATGTGACCGACGCCGTCTACCGGCTGGTCGAGGACACCTGGCTGGACCGCTGGTCGGCCGAGAAGTACGTGGGGACGATCTTCCGCGACTCGGCCGAGGCCGCCGTGGTGGACGTCGCGGTGCTCCGGGTGCTCCGGATCCTGCACCAGGTCGGCGCGGACGCCCCGGCCTCCGAGTACCTCGGCCACCACGGCTGGCCGGAGGCCGTCCGGGCCGCCCGCGAGGCGCACCTGAAACTGGCGCTCAACGACGGCGACGATCCGGACGCGCCGCCGCGTTCGCTGGAGGTCCTGCGGATCCTCACCCAGGTCTGAGCCCGGCCGGAGCCCCGTCTGGGCCCGGCCTGACTCCGGGCCGACTCCGGGCTGAACCCGGTCCGAGCCCGGTCCGAGCAGTGCGTCCCGCAGTGCGGGCACCCCGGACGCCCGCTGTCCGGGATGTGACACGCTGGACCACCCATACCGGCACGATCTCAGGACGGGACAACCCCACCGTGGAACAGCAGACGGCCAGCGCCCAGTACGTCCTCACGCTGTCCTGCCCCGACAAGCAGGGCATCGTCCACGCGGTCTCCAGTTACCTCTTCATGACCGGGTGCAACATCATCGACAGCCAGCAGTTCGGTGACGGGGACAGCGGGCTGTTCTTCATGCGGGTGCACTTCTCCGCCGCCGAGCCGGTCACCGTGGACAAGCTGCGGGCCAGCTTCGCCGCGATCGGTGCCTCGTTCGGGATGGACTGGCAGATCCACCCGTCCGAGGAGAAGATGCGGATCGTCCTGATGGTCAGCAGGTTCGGGCACTGCCTGAACGACCTGCTGTTCCGCACCCGGATCGGTGCGCTGCCGGTGGAGATCGCCGCGGTGGTCTCCAACCACACGGACTTCCAGGAGCTGACCGAGGGCTACGGGATCCCGTTCCACCACATCCCGGTCACCCGGGCCAACAAGGCCGACGCCGAGCAGCAGCTGCTGGACCTGGTGGCCAAGGAGGACGTCGACCTGGTGGTGCTGGCCCGCTACATGCAGGTGCTGTCGGACGACCTGTGCACCGCGCTGTCCGGCAAGGTGATCAACATCCACCACTCCTTCCTGCCGAGCTTCAAGGGCGCCAAGCCGTACCACCAGGCGCACGCCCGCGGTGTGAAGGTGATCGGCGCCACCGCGCACTACGTCACCGCCGACCTGGACGAGGGCCCGATCATCGAGCAGGAGGTGGCCCGGGTGACGCACGACATCACCCCGGACCAGCTGGTCGCGCTCGGCCGGGACGTCGAGTGCCAGGCGCTGGCGCGCGCGGTGAAGTGGCACAGCGAGCACCGGGTGCTGCTGAACGGCACCCGGACCGTCGTCTTCGCCTGACCGACCGGGCACACGGCCGTCGCGCCCCGGGGCCGGTCCGGCAGACAGGCCCTAGGGGCGCGACAGCAGCGGTGTCGCGCGCAGCACCTCGCGGATCGCGGCCCGGTCGCCGTGCTCGCCGACGGGTACCCGGTCCGGGTCGCGGTGGGCGGCGGCCAGTTGGCAGAACTCCAGCCCGTCCAGCACCATCGAGGCCACCGGCTCCCCGCCGGGCGGGCCGCTCTCCGGGCCGTCCAGGGGTATCAGCCACTCGCCGGACGCCGGACCGTCGATCACCAGGCGCAGCCGCCGACCCTGCCGGGCGCCGCTCCGGGGCTCCGGGGACGAGCCGGCGGGCGCGGTCGCGCGCAGCCCGGCCAGGGCCAGCGGCAGCATCCGCACCGCCAGGTCGACCATCTGCCGCAGGTGCTGCGGCGCCGGCGGGTCGTACGGGTAGGCGACCGCGCGGGCCACGTCCTCTCCGTGGACGTAGCACTCGAAGGCCCGGTCGACGAAGGCGTCGCGCAGTGGGACGGTGGCGAAGCCGAAGTCGACGGGCGTGTTGCCCTGCGGTGCCAGTGCGGCGCTGCGGACCAGCTCGTGGGTCAGCCGGCGCCACCGGGCCCGCACCGACTGCGGCGGTCGGCCGGACTGTTCGGCGATCATCCGGGCGGTGCGCTCGGTGATGCCGGCCCACGGGCCGCCCTGCGGCGGGACCCGGGGTGCGGACGGGGCGGGTTCGCCGTCCTGCGGCGGGACCCGTCGGGTGGCGGCCGGTACGGGCGGGCCGCCGGGGACGGGGTCGGGCAGACCGAGCGCGCGGGCCAGATAGCCGTCCACGGCGGTGAGATGGCAGAGCACCTCGGCCGGGCGCAGCCGGTCGGTGCCGCCGTGCCAGGGGAGTTCGGCCACCTCCTGCCACTCCTCCGGGCCGAGGTCGCGCAGCAGCGAGTCCAGCTTGGCGGTCTCGGCGGTGTAGGGCGATCCCCAGCCGGGGACGGGCAGTTCGGCCGGGCGGCGGGTCAGGCACCAGTCGATCACCTGCTGGCGCAGCGCGCCCGGCTGGTCGAGCGGCTCGTCCACGGAGAGCCAGCCGGCCGCGTCCCGCAGCCGGGCGGCCTCCGAGGCGCAGGAGGGGCAGGCCGACAGGTGCCGTTCCAACTCGGCGGCCTCGCGGTGCGGGCAGGCACCCAGGGCCCAGGCGCCGAGCAGTGAGCGCAGGGCCTCGTGCTGCTCCTCGGTGATCGTCACGTGCCCCCGTCCTCGCTCCCGCCCGGTTGCCCGGTCTGCCGCTGGCGGGCGCGCTCCTCGGCGAGTTCGGTGGCCAGCAGCTCCAGACCCAGCCGCATCCGCTGCTTGGCGGTCTGCTCGCTGATGCCGAGCCGGCGGGCCGCCTCCTGGTAGGTGCGTCCGTCGTAGTACGTCACGGCGATCGTCTCACGCAGGGTCTGCGGCAGGGAGTCGACCACGTACTGGACCCGGGCGGCGGTGGCGACGGCCCGGATCTCCTCCTCGACCGGGCCCTCGGCGCCGGGTTGTTGGGCGCGCCGCACCCGCAGCCGGTCCACCGCGCGGCGGTGGGTCAGGGCGCCGAGCCAGGAGCGCAGCGAGCCCTGGGCGGGGTCGAAGGACTCGGGGTGCTCCCAGACATGGGCGAATATCTCGCGGGTGAGCTGGGCGGCGGCGGCCTGGTCGGCCAGTATCCGCCCGGCCAGACCGTGCACCATCGGGGCGAGTTGGTCGTACAGTTCGCCGAGCGCCGTCTCCTCGCCCCGGGCGAGGCGCCGTTGCAGCTGCTCGTCCCAGCGCGGGGCGCTGCCGGGGGTGGCCATCGTCAACCACCCTTCTGACGTGGGCTCGCTGGCTTACCCAACGGTATCTTGCGGCCTTCGGGGGACGGGCGGATTCCGCGCAGAATGGAACGCGCAGTTTCGGATCGTCACATCGTGGGATCTGCCGCCGATGGGATGTGCCGCCGATGGGATCTGCCGTCCATGGGATCTGTCGTCCATGGGGTGTGCCGTCCATGGGATCTGCCGCCGAAGCCGCTGTTCGAAGGCCGTTGGACATATGTCGCACGGGTGGTTCGCGAGTGGCGGGCGCGGTGTCGGGGGTGTCCGGCGGTAGGTTCGCCACTGCGTGTCCGGCAGGTCGGGCCCGGCCGGACGATCGCCGGTACGAGGCTCGGATGAGTGAACGGGACAGTATGCACTGCCCTGTCCCCCGATCGCTGGAATATGCCCGAAGCGCTTGCTGCGGTCCGTCCGCCGAATCATCCTGAGGCGTATTCGTGTCGCAGCCAGTGCGCGACGGACGAGATGACGCGGGCGAGGTGTGCGGTGGCCCGGTCTTCGGTGAGCGCCAGGGCGTCTCCAGGGCCCCGGCAGGACGATCCGGCCCGATCGAGACGATGGCCGAACTGCGAGTGCGGGTGGTGGAGCGGTGCAGGTTCTTCAAGTACAGCTGGCGGTGCAGGCGGACCCCGCCGAGGTCGGCCGGGCTCGTAGCTGGGTGCGCTCACGGCTGCTGAACCACGGGGTCGACCCGGACGCGCCGCTCGCCGAGACGGTGGTGCTGGTGGTCTCCGAACTGGTCACCAACGCCGTGGTGCACACCGGGTGTCCGGCGGTGCTGCGGCTCTGCCTCCCGGTGGACGAGGCGGGGTGCGGGGCGGCGGGCCGGGGCGAGGGCGTGCGCGAGGCGGCGACGGTCGGCCCGCTGCGGGTCGAGGTCGCCGATGCCAGTCAGGCGGCGCCGGCCCCGCGGCACGCTGGCCCGGACGAGGACGCCACCAACGGGCGCGGCCTGGAGCTGGTCGAGCTGCTCTGCGACCGCTGGGGCTGGTATCCGGACGGTTCGGGCAAGCGGGTCTGGTGCGAGATCGGCGCGGGAGCCACGGTGGTGGACCCGCTGACCGCGGTGGACTGGGCCGCGCTGGCGCAGTGAGGTCCGGACGATCAACGGGCCGAAACCTGACGCAACCATTCCGAATTTCGGACAACCCATTGACGTGACGTATCCGACTGATCACTCTTGGGAGCAGCTCTCCGTTGCGAGGGGACGCCGAGGGAACACCCGAACGCCGCTGCGGTGCTGCTGTCCAGGGGGATCATGTCAGCAGGGGGGCCGTGGTCTGCCGGTCGTGCGCTGGCTCCTTGGCGAGTGCGGAGGGCGGCGACGCGGGTTCAGGGCCCGTGCGTCGAGGTTGGATGGCGGCCTGCCGTGCCGTGCTCGGGGTGCGTGCGGCCTGCCGCCATCCAATCCGTTCGCCGGGGGAGGCGGTTTCCGGCCACCTGTTGAAGAGCTGCCCTTCGGCGCCGCCGTCCTGTCGGCCCGACCGCTCGTCACCCCGGCTGCTCCACCGCCCGGAAGGTCCGCCGGTAGACGCTCGGTGCCACGTCCAGCCGTTCGCGCAGCTGCAGCCGCAGTGAGGCGGCCGTCCCGAACCCGGACTCCCGCGCGACCTGGTCGATCGTCATGTCGGTGCGCTCCAGCAGCTGCCGGGCCCGTTCGGTGCGCTGCACCGTGAGCCACTGGCCCGGGCTGGCGCCCGTCTCCTCCCGGAACCGCCGGGTGAAGGTCCGCACGCTCATGCCCGCCCGGGCGGCGAGTTGGCGCAGCGAGATCGGCTGGTCCAGGTGCTCCACCGCCCAGGCGCGGACGGTGGCGGTGCCGGAGCCGGCCTCGGGGGACGGGCTGGGGAGCTCCACGTACTGCTTCTGGCCGCCCTCGCGCCACGGTGGCACCAGGCAGGTGCGGGCCACCGCGTTGGCGACCGCGCTGCCGTGGTCGCGGCGCACCACGTGCAGGCAGAGGTCGACCCCGGCCGCCACCCCGCCCGAGGTGAGCACGTCGCCGTCGTCCGTGAACAGCACGTCCGGGTCCAGCCGGACCTTCGGGAACAGCGCGGCGAAGCTGTCGGTGTAGCGCCAGTGGGTGGTGGCCGGGCGGCCGTCCAGCAGGCCGGCAGCGGCCAGCACGAAGGAGCCGGTGCAGATCGACAGCAGCCGGGTGCCGGGCCGGATCCGGGCCAGCGCGGCGGCCACGGCGGGGTCGAGCAGGCCGGCCTTCGGCCCCGGGGTCCTGGCGGCCGGGACCACCACGGTGTCGGCCCGCTCCAGGAGTTCGGGCCCGTGGTCGACGGCGATCCGGAAGTCGGTGCTGGTCGCGACCGGCTGGGCGTCCACGGTGCAGGTGGCCACCTGGTAGAGCGGGACGTCGGCGGGGTCCTTGGCCGACTCGAAGATCCTTGAGGGGATGCCCAGTTCGAAGGCGATCACCCCGTCGAGCGCCAGTACCGCGACCTTGTGCGCCACCGCGCACCCCTCTCCTGCGTCCGGTTCGTCGCCCCAGCGTACGCGGGGCGGTGGCCCGATCCTTGTGGAACCTGGCAGTCAGGCCACTCGTCGCTGTTCGAGCCGACCGGGAGACTCGGCCGGGTGAACGAACGGACCACCCCCACATCCGCCGCCGGTAGCCCCACTCCTGCCGCCGCCGGTATCCCTGCCTCCTCCGCCGCCGGTACCCCCGCCCGCGCCGATGCGCCCACCCCGGGAGGGCCCCGCGCCGCCCGGCCGCACTACGCCTGGGTGGTCGCCGCCGTCGCCCTGGTCGTCCTGCTGGGCTCGGCCGGGTTCCGCTCGGCGCCCAGCCTGATGATGGACGCGCTGCACAACGAGTTCGGCTGGTCGATGGGGACGATCTCCAGCGCCACCTCGGTCAACCTCACCCTCTACGGCCTCACCGCCCCCTTCGCCGCCGCCCTGATGGACCGCTTCGGGGTCCGGCTGGTGGTGGTCTGCGCCCTGCTGACCATCTCGGTCGGCTCCGGCCTCACCATGCTGATGCGCGAGCCCTGGCAACTGGTGCTCTGCTGGGGCGTGCTGGTCGGCCTGGGCAGCGGCTCGATGGCCGGCGCCTTCGCCACCACCATCACCGGCCGCTGGTTCCAGGCCCGCCAGGGCCTGGTCACCGGTGTGCTCACGGCCGCCGGGGCGGCCGGCAACCTGGTCTTCCTGCCGCTCGGCGCCTGGCTGGTGGACCAGCACGGCTGGCGCTCGGCGGTGGTCGTGGTCTCGCTGGCGGCCAGCGCGGTGGCCGTCCCCGTCCTGCTGCTGATGCGCGAGCGGCCCGCCGACCTCGGCCTGCTCCCGTACGGTGCGACCGAGGCCCCGCCCGCCCCGAAGGCGGACGGCCGGGCGCTGGCCCGCTCGCTGCGGGTGCTCCGGGAGGCCTCCCGCCGCCGGGCGTTCTGGCTGCTCGCCGGCTCCTTCGCGATCTGCGGCGCGACCACCGCCGGGCTGGTCGGCACCCACTTCATCCCCGCCGCGCACGACCACGGCATGCCCGTCACCACGGCGGCGAGCCTGCTGGCCCTGGTCGGCGTCTTCGACGTGGTCGGGACGATAGCCAGCGGCTGGTTCACCGACCGCTTCGACTCCCGGTGGCTGCTGGTCGTCTACTACGCGCTGCGCGGACTCTCGCTGCTCCTGCTGCCGCGGCTGTTCGAGGGCTCGCTGGAGCCGCCGATCCTGGCCTTCGTGATCTTCTACGGCCTGGACTGGGTGGCCACCGTGCCGCCGACGGTCGCGCTCTGCCGCCGCCACTTCGGCGAGGACGCGCCGATCGTCTTCGGCTGGGTGCTGGCCTGCCACCAGATCGGCGCCGCCGTGGTGGCCGGCCTGGCGGGCCTGGCCCGCGACGCGCTCGGCACCTACGACCTCGCCTGGTACGCGGCCGGCGGACTCTGCGCGGTCGCCGTGCTGCTCTGCCTGGCGCTGCGCGGGGGCCGAACGGACCGTCCCGTTCCGGTCCTGTCGTAAGGGGCCAGTAGGCTCGGGGATCATGACACTGGTCTTCACCCTCGACCCCAAGCCGGACCCCGACCTGCGCACCGAGATCGTGCGGCTCTGGACGGACGTCACCAACGCGGGCGGTGCCGTCGGCTTCGTCGCGCCGGTGACGCAGGACGCGGTCTGGGACACGGCCGACGAGCAGTTCGCCGGCCTCGGGCCGGACGGGCCGGACCGGCTGCTGATCGCCCGCGAGGAGGACGGCGGCAGGCTCGTCGGCTTGCTGTTCTTCGAGTCCATGCGGTTCGGCCTGATGGAGCACTGGCGGATGCTCAAGCGGGTCATGGTCCACCCCGACTTCCAGGGCCGCGGCTACGGCGCCGACCTGATGGCCGAGGCCGAGCGGGCCGCCCGGGCCTGGGGCCTCGCCGGCCTGCGGCTGACCGCGCGCGGCGGCCTCGGACTGGAGGCCTTCTACGGCCGCTGCGGTTACGCCGAGGTCGGCCGGGTGCCCGGGGCGATCCGGGTCGCCCCCGGGGACGACCGCGACGACATCACCATGTGGCTCGACCTGCGCTGAGGCGCTCCGGTCCGGGCCCGTGCGGGCGGGCGGACCAGGCGCGGGGATCGGGAGACCCGTTCCCCGCGCCGCCCGTTGGGCATGCTTCACTGGGAGACCGGCCCAGCCCCGCGCAGAGAAGGACGTGTCCCCGTGAGCAGCCCTGTGAGCAACAAGTCGCACGCCACGCTCCGCTACACCTCCATGCGCGTCAGCATCTTCCTCGGCTGCCTGCTGGTCGCCCTGCTGCTCGGGCACTTCGGGGTCATCCCCGTCAGGGGCCAGGCCGGCGTGATCTTCCTCTTCCTGCTGGCCGCGGTGATCTCGGCGCCGCTGAGCTACGTCCTGCTGAGCAGGCAGCGCGACGACATGTCGGCCCAGATCTCCGGCAAGGTCACCGGCCTCCGCAACCGGACGGCCGAGCGGATCGCCGCCCAGAACGCGGAGGAGGACGCCGCCGACGACGCCGCCCGCGCGGCGGCCCTGCCGAACTGACCACCGTGTCCGACGCCCCCGACCCGGGACCGCCGCACGGGACTCCGGCCGGTCCGACCTCCGGCGCTGAGAGCTCTCGTGAGGTGCCTGGTGCTGACGGCCCTCATGGCGTTCACGGCGCTGACGGCGTTCACGAGGCGGAGGGCTCCGGCGTCGTGAGCGGCACCTGGCCGGCCGCCGTGCGCAAGCCCACAGGGCGGGACGTGGCACGGCTCGCGGGGGTCTCGCAGGCCACCGTCTCCCTGGTGTTCTCCGGCGCCGAGGCCGGCCGCCGGGTCTCCGACGCCACCCGGGAGCGGGTCCGGGAGGCCGCCCGCAGCCTCGGCTACCGCCCGCAGGCGGCGGGGCGGCAGCTGCGGCTGGGCCGCAGCGGCATGATCCTGCTGGCGGTGCCCAACATCCTCGGCCCCTTCTTCGGCCGGGTGCTGGAGGGCGTCCACGAGGAGGCCGGCCGACACGGGCTGGCCGTCGTGGTCAGCTCCGGCTGGGGCAGTGCCACCCTCGCCGACGCCGCCACCACCAGCCGCTTCGACGGCCTGCTGATCTGCTCCCCGGACGACAGCCAGCTCGGCGAACTCCCCGCCGACACCCCCGTCGTCTTCCTGGACGCCGACCCCGGCACCGACCTGGCCCGCCCCACGGTCGAGCTGGACGTGGCCGGCGGGATGCGCGCCGCCGTCGAGCACCTGGCCGGGCTCGGCCACCGCCGGGTCGGGCGGCTGCGCTCCACCCACTCCGCGTACACCTTCCGGATCCGCCAGGCCGCGTTCGAGCAGGCCGCCGAGGCACTCGGCCTGGACGTGGTCGAGCTGGGCGTCAGCCTCAACGAGGGTCAGCCCGCCGCCCGCAGCGCCGCCCGCCGACTGCTGGAACGCCCCGACCACCCGCGCGCGGTGATCTGCGACGACGACGTGGTCGCCTCCGGCGTCTACCAGGCGGCCGCCGAGCTCGGGCTGCGGGTGCCGGTCGACCTCTCGGTGGTCGGCATCGACAACATCCCGGTGGCCGGGCTGCTCGCCCCGCCGCTGACCACCGTCGACCTGCCCGGGGAGGAGCTGGGCCGGGCCGGGGTCGCGGCGCTGGCCGGACTGCTGCGCGGTGCGCCGGTCGCTCCGGTGCCGCCGCTGGCCACCTCGCTGGTCCTGCGGTCCTCGACCGCCCCGGCTCCCGCCGCTTCGGGCGCTTCCGGCGCTTCCGACGCTTCCGGCAGGGGCCGCTCGGCTTAGGGCGTTTCTTTCCGATCATCGGATCGTTGGTCTGGTCGTGCCGTTGACTGACGCGCAGTGGGCGCGGATAGAGCCGTTGTTGCCGGACCGGACGCCGAAGCGAGGCGGGCGGTGGCGCGATCACCGGCAGGTGATCG
>NZ_JBICZP010000021.1:0-96999 GCF_043202015.1 Kitasatospora sp. NPDC048239
TGAGCCGGCCGGGGGTGGCCACCACGACCTCTGCTCCGCGGTTCAGCGCCTGCGCCTGGCGGCCGATCGACATGCCGCCCACGACCGTCGCCATCCGCAGCCGAACCGCGTGGGCGAACGGGGTGAGGGCATCGGTGACCTGCTGGGCGAGCTCACGGGTGGGGACCAGCACCAGGGCCAGCGGCCGGCGCGGCTCGGCCTTCTGCCCGGCGGTCCTGGCCAGCACGGCGAGGCCGAACGCGATGGTCTTGCCGGAGCCGGTACGGCCACGTCCGAGGACGTCGCGGCCGGCCAGCGAGTTCGGCAGCGTGGCGGCCTGGATCGGGAACGGCGAGGTGACGCCCTGCCGGGTCAGCACCGACAGCAGCGCCTTCGGCATGTCCAGCTCGTCGAACGCCTCGACGGCCGGCAGCGCCGGGGTGGTGCTCACCGGCATCGCGAACTCGCCCTGAACGGAAGAGCCCTGACGGAAGCTCCGGCCACCGGTGGGCCGGTCGCCGTAGAAGGAGCTGCCGCCGGAGCGGGATCCGTAGGAGCGGGCGGGGGCCGAGGAGCGGGAGTTGGCGTTCTGGTACGGGGAGCGACTGGAGCGGTTCATACGAAACCTTCCTGGGACGGCACGTCGCGAGGCGACTCCGCAGCGCGGGGCGCCGGCAGGAGATCGCCAGGGAACGGGCCGAAAGTATGGGGAGCGGGGCGTGGACGGTGAAACCGTGCGGCACGTCACCTCAGGTCGACGCTCACCGCGGAGGGCGGGAGCGAAGAACCTCGAACCGTGGGTTGTCACGGCAGGGCGCCGATCCGGACGCGACGCTGTGCGTCTCGCGTGGGGATGGCCGCCGGTGGCGGAGTCAGGGGGCCTGAACGGCCGGGTAACGCGTGGTGGAGCAATGCCGAGGGGCCCGCACCGGGCATCATGTACGCGGTGCGGGCCCCTCGCTACCAGGCGGGTGCCGTGGCAGAAACTACAGCGGACGAATGTTCTCCGCCTGCGGGCCCTTCTGGCCCTGCGTGACGTCGAACTCGACCTTCTGGCCCTCGAGCAGCTCACGGAAGCCGTTGGCGTTGATGTTCGAGTAGTGGGCGAACACGTCAGGACCGCCACCCTCCTGCTCGATGAAGCCGAAGCCCTTTTCCGCGTTGAACCACTTCACAGTGCCATTAGCCATAAAAAAACTCCTTCAAGGGGCTGTCCGAAACCCGCACAGCGCGCGTTTCGAGTCGCCGCGATGAGCACCCACCCGGGGAAGAGCCGGGAAACAAAAAAGGCGCCTGCGATACATCAGCAGGCGCACACAAAGTTCATGGGAACCACTACTGCAACTAAAACGACTCTAGCAGGCCCCAGCCCGCCACGGGCGGATATTTCACCCCCGGTTCCGCGAGGCCCCTTCCCCCGGGCCGCCGATCGCGAGGCTCCGGGACCATCAACACACATGGAGAACAGCCTCGTTGAGCATGCCTCCCGCCCTGCCGGCGCCGCCGACTCCAGGGATGGAGAGGGCGGCCGACTCGGGCGCGGAGCGCCTGCCCTGGCCGCGAACAGCGAGGCGCCACGCCCGCCGGCGCCATCCAGGGGCCCGCTGGACAGCGCACGCGGCATTCCTGTCGAGCTCCGAAATTGAATGCGCCGGAAGGACCTGCTCTCGCGATTTCCGGCGCATACTGCAGGGAATGACGAAATCTGCAGCAGTCCGCCGCGTCCTGCCCACCAGCCCCTTCAAGGCCCGGATCGAAGCACCGCGCAAGCACTTCGCCGTCGGCGACCGCGTCACTCACGACCAGTACGGCCTCGGCCGGGCCATCGGCGTGGAAGGCGACAGCGAAATCGCGGTACTCGTCGACTTCGGATCGCGGCGGGAACGCATCACCCAGCCCTACGCCGCCATGTTCAAACTCTGACCCAGGACTCACGCGTCTCGTCCGAGCGCGCCGCACCACGCCTGGCGCGGAGACACCGCCGCGCGCCCTTGGATCACAACCACAGGCAGAACGGGGGCACCACCGCTCGGTGGCGCCCCCGTTCTGCCCGCCGCGCGAAAGCCGGACGCCCCGCGTCGCCCGGCCTGTATCCGCACGCATGCTCGGGCGCCTCATCGTGGACCTCCTCACCGCGTCGACGAGCAGACCGTCCGGCCGCAGCAGGGAGGCGTTTCTCGGGTACCCGGCCGGATCTCCGGCCCGGGAGTCCCGGCCAGGAGCCGACCGGGCCCGGCTCGAAGGCTGGGCCACCAACCGCCCGGATCGGCGGATTTCCGGGCCACCCGGATGACGTCGACACCGTCGTCAAGGCGGCGGCGAGCGCCACACAGCAATGCTCCCGTCGTTCGGTGCGTGACCTGCGGCCGCGCCAGGCCCTGCTGCCGACGCCGGCGGCCCCGGCGCGCCGATGGCGTGTGGCTGCGGTCCAGTCGAGTGGGCCTGTCACCGGCCCGGAGGAACTCGAGGCGTGCGCGGCGTACGCGAGTCCGCTGGGCAAGGCGTTCCAGCTGCTCGACGACCTGGAGGGCGTCCTGGCCGAGGGGGACGGGGGCGCCACGGCGGGGACGGATCCGAACGAGGGCAATTACACCGTCGGCCTGGCACTCGCCGCCGCCCGCTGCGGGACCTCTCAGCGGGCCCGTCTCGGGTGCCTCGTCGGCGACCGGGCTCTGAGCGTGGACCAGCTGGGGACGGTCTGGGAGTGACGCCCGCGCAGGCCCCGTGAAGGGCGTCGGCCGCGTGTAGCCGGCGCCCTTCACGGGGCATCAGCCCTACGGTTCGCCCGCCTCGATACCGCGGCGGAAGGCCGACCACTCGCCGGCCGTGAACCGTAGCGGCTCCTGCTCTGCGTTCTTGGAGTCGCGGAGCGTAACCCCACCGCCGGGGAGCTGGGCGGCCTCGACACAGTCGTCCTGCGCCGCCACGCTGCAGGAACTCTTCTCCCAAGCGGCCTGCGACACGTCCAGGGCGTACAGATCAGCCTTGCCCATCGGATCCTCCTCGTCGTCGGGCAGCCACCTGTCACCACCCGGCGAGGCGGGCGGGGAAGCGCCCCCGGCACAGAATTGACCAGGACATGCCACATTCGACACGGGTCGGCCCGCCGTCACCGCCGGCGCCGTGGGGCTTGCCGCCGAGGGCGACAGCGGCACCGCCCTTGCCACGAAGGCTTCTGATCTCCGACCACCAGCGAAATCCCTTGCACCGAACAAGGGAACGAAGCAGGTCAGGGCATGCGTGGTCGCGCAGTGGCCGCGCCCGGCCGGTCCCAGGAGGGTTGGCCTACTTCGTCCGGCGTGGCAGGCGGAGGGTGAAGCGGGCACCGCCGCGCGGGCTGGTGCCGACGTCGAGGGAGCCGCCGTGGGCCTGGGCGACCCAGGACGCGATGGACAGCCCGAGGCCGGTGGAGCCGGCGCCGCTCTGGAAACGCTGGAAGAGGGAGCCGGCCAGAGCCGGGGGGATGCCGGGGCCGGCGTCGTCGATGGTCACCGTTGCGTCGGCGGCCACGGTGACGTCGACCTCTGCGGGCAGGCCCGGGGCATGGCCGTGGAGGAGCGCGTTGCCGAGCAGATTGGCCACCGCGCGCCGGAGCAGCTCGGGATCGGCGAGCACGACGACCGGTTCGGTGTGGACGCTCACGCGGTGCTCGCCGGCTTCGATGTCATCGACGACTACCTCGACGAGCTGGTCCAGGCGTAGCGGCTGGCTGGCCAAGGTGGCGACACCGGCCATCAGCCGGGCCCGGGTGAGCAGGCCGTCGATCAGGTCGCCCATCCGGGACGCCAGGCGCACGGTCCGTTCGAGAGCGGCGGTGCGGTGCTCGTCGTCGCGCAGCGCGGTCTCCGCGAGGCCGCGCAGGGAGGCGGTGGGTGTGCGCAGGTCGTGGGCCGCGTCGGCGAGGAACTCCTCCTGTTGCTGCAGAGCCGTCAGCGCCGGCCGGATCGCCCGTCCGGAGAGCAGGTGTCCGGCCACAGCGGACAGGGTTACCAGGACCGCGCAGCCGGCCACCAGGAGCAGGGCCAGTTTGCGGTGCGCGGCCCGGTCGGCGGTGGTGTCGTCGACCGCGACCACGGCGCCGGCCGTCGACTGGCCGTCGGCTCCCGCGTAGGGCGCGGCGAGCAGCCGGATCTGGTGGCCGTTGTCGCCGCGTGCGTCGGCCACGACCGCCGATCCCTCCCGCATCGCTTCGGCGGCCACCGCTTCCAGGTCTTCGGTGTGGGCCCGGACGCAGGGCTTGCGCGGGGCGTAGGAGACGGTGGGCCGGTCGGCCGGACCGGCCACCACGGTCACCGGCGGGCAGTCGGTCTCCATCCCGTCCTGCAGGTACTGCGTGTCGAGCCGGTCGTCGTCCTCGTCGAAGTTCAGGAGCAGGATCGCCTGGCCGGTCTGTAGGGTGAGCGCGTCGTCGAGCCGGTCGCTCCAGGATTTGTCGTCGGTGCGGATGGCGAACGCCGCCAGGCCGATCAGTCCGATCGCGCTGGTGAGGGCGAACAGCGCGGTGAGTCGCCGGCGCAGTCGCCGGATCCGGGCCGCGGCCGTCAGCACCGGTCGCCCGCGCCGGTGCCGGGCGGTGCCAGCCGGTAACCCACGCCGCGGACCGTGTGGATCAGCGGCGGGTCGCCGAGCTTGCGGCGCAGCTGGGAGACCAGCACCTCGACGACGTTGGAGTTCGGCTCGGTCATCTCGTCCCAGCATTTCTCGATCAGGTCGGCGCGGGGTACGGCCTGGTCGGCCCGGGTCGCGAGCAGCTCCAGTACAGCGAACTCCTTGCGGGTCAGGAGCAGCAGCACGCCGTCCCGGTGCACCTGGCGGCGGGCGGTGTCGATCTCCAGGTCGGCGATGTGCTGCACCGGGGGCCGGACGGTGGCCGCCCGTCGGCACAGGCTGTGCACCCGGGCCGCCAGCTCGGGCACCGCGAACGGCTTGACCAGGTAGTCGTCGCCGCCGCTGGCGAACCCCTCGACGCGGTCGGCGACCGTGTCCCGGGCGGTGAGGAACAGTACCGGGACGGTCCGCCCGGCGCGGCGCAGCTCGCGCACGTACTCGACGGCGTCCCCGGAGGGCAGCATTCGGTCGAACACCGCACAGTCGTATCCGGTGACGAACAGCGCCTCGTCGGCGGCCGGCAGATCGGCCACCTCGTCGACGGCCAGCCCCTCGCTGCGCAGTGCGGCGGCCACGGCAAACCGCAGGTCATCGTCGTCTTCGACCACCAGTACTCGCACGGCGGCCAGGATAGCCCGAGGTGTGGCCCCGGGCCGCCCTCATCAAATCCTCAGCTTCGCTCGGCCATCATCTGTGAGGTCACAGCGGAGCGACCCGGCAGGAGCCGAACAGCGCGGCCGTTCGCCGGGAGTCGGCGGACCGGCCGCGGCGCCGTGAGACACCCCCGGGCGCGATCCCCCACGCGCCCGGGGGCTGCCACCGGCCCAGCGGATGGAGCCCTCGGCCCAGCCGCCCCGGGCCGCCGAGGTGGTGCCGACGCCGCCGGTCATCGCGGGCGCGGTGCGTCACAACCCTGCCAAGTCCCTCTGGAGTACTCCCATGAAGCACCCGACGAGCAAGCGAGCCGGCCTGATCCCGGCCCTGGCCGCACTCGGCGTGACGGCACTTGCCGGATGCCTCCCGGCGTACGGGGACACGGCTGCGGAGGGCGCCGACACGGGGCCGGCCGATGCCGTGCAGCAGAGCGCCCTGCAGACCTTCTACCGGCAGAAGCCGACCTGGACCACGTGCGGCGAGCTGCAGTGCGCCACGCTGACCGTCCCGATGGACTACGCGCACCCGGACACCGGCCAGACCTTCACCCTGCCGCTGGCCAAGTCCGTCACAGCGGACCCCGCCCAGCGCATCGGCTCCCTGGTCTTCAACCCCGGCGGACCGGGCGAATCCGGCGTCGAGCAGCTGAAGTCCGGCGGCCTCTCCTCCTTCGGCGAACGGGCCCGCGCCCGTTTCGACATCGTCAGCTTCGACCCGCGGGGCGTGGCCGGCAGCAAGCCGGCCGTCGACTGCGGCTCCTCCGACTCCGCCGACCAGGACCAACCCGCATCCGACGCCACCTCGACGAGCGTCTATCCGAAGACCGGTGCCGAACGCAGCGCCGCGCTCGCGGACGCCGAGAAGCAGGTCGCCGCCTGCAAGGCCCGCAGCGGAGCCATCCTGCCGCACGTCGGGACGCTGGACGCGGCCCGCGACCTGGACGTGCTGCGCGCGGCCCTCGGCGACGAGAAGCTCAGCTACCTCGGCTGGTCCTACGGCACCTACCTCGGCACCGTCTACGGCGAACTGTTCCCGCACCGGGTCCGCGCACTCGTCCTCGACGGCGCGGTCGACCCCTCACTCGACTGGTCCGAGGCCGCCCTCCAGCAGAGCAAGGCCTTCCGGAAGTCGGTGGACGACTACGCCCGGCAGTGCGCCACCGTGGTCCACGACGCCTGCCCCGCCACCACCCCGGAGGGCATCCACAAGGTGATCACCGACCTGCACCGGCGGACGGCCAAGCACCCGCTGCCCATCAAGGGCACCACCGAGCGGCTCGACCAGAACATGCTGCTCACCGCCCTCACCAAGTCGATGTACTCACCCGAGTCCCAGTGGCAGGACCTGTCCGAGGCGCTGCGCGCCGCGCGGGGCGGCGACGGGACGAAACTCGCCGAGATCGCCGGCCCCGGCATATCCGGCCAGAGCGACAGCACCGGCTCCGGGTCCGACCCGGGCAGCTCCGCCGAGCAGGCCCCCGACAACTCCTCCGTCGCCATCACCGCCGTCAACTGCCTCGACCAGCCGCACCCGATGGACCCGCAGCCCTACTGGGACCTGCTGGAGCGCGCCGACCAGCAGGCCGGAGACTTCGGCACCTCCACCGTGCTCGCCGAACTCACCTGCAAGGACTGGCCCGCCGGGAAGCAGCAGCCGCACCGCGTGAACGCCGAGGGCCTGCCCCCGGCCCTGGTCGTCGGCACCACCGGCGACCCGGCCACGCCCTACCAGTGGTCGCAGGGCCTCGCCGCCCAACTGCCCGGCGGCATGCTGCTCACCTTCAAGGGACCCGGCCACACCGCCTACGGCCGCAGCAACGCCTGCGTCAACGACGCCGTGGACGCCTACCTCATCGAACTCAAGCCGGTCCCGGGAGGGACGGTCTGCTGAACGGCCGGCACTCCCGTCGCGCCGCCCTCGCCCCCGCTCACCACTCGCACCACTGGAGACCTTCCACATGCCCGTCGACATGTCCCCGGCCTCCCTGCCCGCGTCAACACCCTTCCAGTCGCTACAGCCCGACGACCCGGGCGAAGTGGGCGGCTACCGGCTGCACGCCCGGCTCGGAGCAGGCGGAATGGGGCGGGTCTACCTGTCCTACACACCCGGTGGCCGGCCGGTGGCCCTCAAGACGGTCCGGCCGGAGTTCGCGCAGGACACGGAGTTCCGGTGGCGCTTCGCACAGGAGGTCGCCAACGCCCGGCGGATCCACGGGCTGTACACCGCCCAGGTGATCGACTCCGGAGCGGACGCCGACGTGCCCTGGCTGGCCACCGCGTACGTTCCGGGCCCGTCGCTGCAGCAGGTGGTCCGGGAACACGGCGCGCTGCCGGCGCGCACGGTCCTGCTGCTCATGGGCGGGATCGCGGAGGCACTGCAGGCGATCCACGGCGCCGGGGTGGTGCACCGGGATCTCAAGCCCGCCAACGTGCTGATCGCGGCCGACGGGCCGCGCGTGATCGACTTCGGAATCGCCCGCGCGGCCGACGCCGTCGCGCTGACCGGCACCGGCTTCCGGATCGGTTCCCCCGCCTTCATGGCGCCCGAGCAGGCCCTGGGTCGGCCGGCCACGCCCGCGACGGACGTCTTCGCGCTGGGCTCGCTGGCGGCGTACACCGCCGGCGGCACCCAGCCGTTCGGCGAGGGACCGGAGACCACCGTGCTGTACCGGGTGGTGAACGAGCAGCCGGACCTCGGCCGCGTCCCGGGCGACCTGCACGCGCTGCTGCTGCGCTGCCTGGCCAAGCAGCCCGAGGACCGGCCCACCCCCGCCGAGATCATCGAGGCCGCCCGCAACCACCCCGCCGTGGGCGGCGGGCTGCGCTTCGCCGACGACTGGCTGCCCACTCAGGTCAGCACCGACATCACCCGCCGCTCCGACCTGCCGCAGCACCCGCCCACCAAGGCCTCCCCCGACCTCGTTCCCACGACCGCCTTTCCCGACCTCCTTGCCCTCCTGGACCCGCCCGGCTCCTACAGCGCCCCGCAACCGGGGAACGAGGCGCCGACCGCCCTGCTACCCCCCTCACCTCCGGCCGTCGCCGATCCGGCGGTACCCACGGTGGACAAGCCCCGCCGCAAGGGCGCGACCCGGAAGACGGTGCTGCTGACGGCGCTGGTGGTGGCCGTCGGCGGCACGGTCGGCGGCGTGCTCCTGTCCGACAAGCTCGACCGGGTCCTCGCAGCCACGGGATCCGCCGACGACAGCCCGACGGCCAGCGACACCGGCCCGGCCACATCGGCACCGGCGGACGAAGGCCCGACGCCGACCAACCCGGCGAGCCCGGCCACGTACACCGCGGCATACACCGGCACGATCCTGACCGCACCCGACGACTCCTACGACTTCGACATCAAGACCGGCAAGCTGGTGCCCGCAGAGTCCACCCGGTGGTCCATAGGGCACAGCACCAACGAGTTCCTGATCCCGCCGGGAAGCGACGCCTCCATCGCCCCCAACGGCCGGCCCACCGCGACCGAGTGCTCGGCGGCCATCGACCTGCGACCGGCCATGGCCCTCGGCTTCGCCGATCTGCCGGCCGGACGAGCCTTCTGCGTACGCTCAAGCAGCACTCACGACCTCGCGATCGTGCGGGTGATGACCGTGACCGACAACGGTCCCGTGAAGGTCTCGATGGACTACTACCGCAGCGACAGCTGACCACCCGCTCCGACTAGCTCTGCCGGCGGCCCAGCCTCGTTCGGTCGTCCGCCACCGCGTAGCCGATCGAACGGGCGCGCTCGAGCATCGCCTCGGAGTCGGCCGCCGGATTGAGCGCACCGACTGTCCGAGGGTTCGGCGGGGCGCCAGCCAGGACCGCGTCGCCCTCCTGGTCGCGGCGCCGACAGCCTTGGGCCCGCCCCACAGCATCGAGTTCGAGGATCCCGAAGGACACGGGCATCGCTACCGGGCCACCTCCCCGGCCGCCGGGGTGCCGGGACCAGACGGCTGGCACCGGCCCCCGGAACGGCGGCCACCGCCCGGAAGAGCAGGTCTTCCCAGGTCAGAGCCGCCCGCCAGTATGATGCTCACTCACCTATCGGAGGGTCGGATAAGCCAGCCGGAGCCGCCGGCCCTGGGGCCGCTGCTGCGCGCGCACCGCCACGACGCCGGGTTGACCCTGGAGGAGCCGGCGGAGGAGTCAGGCGTCAGCGCCCGCGCCATCGGCGACATGGAGCGCGGCCACAGCTGCGGCCCCCAGGCCCGCACCGTCCAGCCCCTCGCCGTCGCCCTGGCACTCACCCGGGCCGCCACTGAGGAGTTGGTGGGCGCGGCCCGCGCGGGCCGACGGCGCCAGCAGGCCGCCGCGGCACCTGGCCCCTGCGAGCTGCCGCCCGCGGTACCCGACTTCACCGGCCGCGAGACCGAGACGGCCTGGCTCGGACGGAGCATCACCGCCCCGGCGGGTCGACCGGTCTCGATCGTCTCCGGCGCGCCCGGTCCGGGCAAGACCGCCCTGGTGGTGCACGCCGCGGCGCAGCTGGTCGGCCGGTTCGCGGACGGCTGCCTCTTCGTCGACCTGCGCGGTCTGGATGCCGAACCCGTCATGCCGCACGAGGCCCTGGCGCGTCTGCTGCGGGCGTTGGGCGTCCGCGAACGCGACCTGCCGGCCGAGACGGACGAGCGCCGCGTGCTCTATCGGCGCCTGATGCGGGAACGGGAGGCCCTCGTCGTCCTCGACAGCGCCGCCCACGAGGCCCAGGTGCGCGCCCCTACGTCGAACAGGACCTGATCCCCGCCCTCGGCACCATCCCCCTGATCGACCTCACCCGCCAGCACCTGACCGCCTACGTCACCGCCGAACTGCGCACGGGCCGCGGCAAGGCACCGTCCACCGGATCATGTCCACCCTCTCCAGCGCCCTCAGCACCGCCGTCTACGACGGCCGACTGGCCCGCAACCCCGCCAAACCCCCGACCCTCCCGCGCCCCACCTCCGCCCCCAGGCGCCTGTGGACCGAGGAGCAGACCGCCCGATTCCTGCGCTTCACCCACATCACCGACCCCCTCTACGCCGACCTCGCCGAACTCATGATCGGCTCCGGCATCCGCAAAGGCGAAGCACTCGCCCTGCACTGGGACGACGTCCACCTCCCCGACCGCGTCTTCTTCGTCCGCGCGACGCCCTCCGCCGTCGACAACAACCAGCTCCTGCTCACCACCCCGAAAACCAAGAGCAGCAGGATGTGGGTCGCACTCTCCGACCGCGTCGCCTCAGCCCTCGACGACCGCGCCGGCTACGTCTTCCACCGCCACGGCCGCCCCCTCCACCCAAAGAACGCCCTCGACCACTTCCACCTGCTCTGCGACAAGGCCCTGCGCCACCGCACCCTGTCGACCAGCGCCAACATCTACGCCCGCCGACCTGACACTCCTCGCCGCCCGCGCGGCCGTCGACGCCGTCGCCTGGACCCTCGACAATGCGGACCGCGCCGTCCTCGGACGCACCATCTGCCGCGCCCAGCGCCCCTGGCGCCAGCATCCACGCCCCACCGGCACCTGCCCGCATATCAGCAGACACGAACAGAAGAACCACCGGCGCCATGGCCGATGTGGCCCGGTGACCACCGTGCGACCACCAGCTGACCCAACAACAGAAAGAGACGGCACCTGGCTTCCCAAGTACCGTCTCTAACAGCCGACTTCACAGCCGGGACGACAGGATTTGAACCTGCGACCCCTTGACCCCCAATCAAGGGGTTCAACTATTGTCGGCAGAAGAGGCCTCAAGGCCTCGGCTTATTTGTTGCTCAACTACACTGGGGTACAAGTGAGTTGGGACTTCCGACGGAAGCGGCGACACAGAGAGCTGACAGTTGCTCAGTGTTTACTTCGTGCAGAAGTGTCCGCTTCGGACCATGGGCGCCCATAGGCGCTCATCGGGTGTGGTCCCAAAGTGGTCCCCAGGCCGAGCGCCCCGCCACAGCTACTGCTTGTGATCGAGACCTGTCGACCCTTCAGCAAGCGGCGTCGTACCTGCCCGACTGCCCCTGCGTCGACGCCGTCAGCCGGCCCGCGGGGCCCGGTCCTGCGGGCGGATCATGGTCGCTTACCCACCGGTTGCGCATAGTGATCTTCCGGGCGGTGTGTCGTCTTGAGCGTGTCGTCGCCGTGTGGTTGTGACTACTTCGCGCACCGCCTCTCACGCTCTGCCGCCACGCCCGACCGGGCAGCGACTCTTGGTCCCAGATCACCCGATCGGGAGAAGGGGAAGCTCATGGGACAGCGTGCGCGGCGGGGTCGGGTCTACCGGCGGTGCGGGTGTACGGACGAGCACCGCAAGCAGCTGGGTCCGTGGTGCGTGCGGCTGCTGGGGGAGGCGGGTCACGGGTCGTGGACGTACTGCGTCGACCTCGCTCCGGAAGACGGGAGGCGAAGGACCCGTCGACGGGGCGGGTTCACCAGCCGGGCCGAGGCGGCCCGCGAGATGGCCGCGGTGCTGGACGGTGAGTTGCGCGGGGTCTACGAGAACCGCCGCACCACCGTCGCGAGCTACCTGCGCGAATGGCTCGCCACGAGAAAGCCGCACCTCGCGCCAAACACGTACGCCGGCTACGCCGCGTGCGTCGAGCGCGACCTCATCCCCGCCTTCGGCCACCTCTGGCTCCTCGACCTGCGCCCGGAACACATCGACGACTGGGTCACCGCCCAGCTGGAGGCCAAGCGCGGGCGCGTCACCGTCTACCGGGCCGTGTCCACCCTTCGCAACGCACTCAACGCCGCCGTGCGCTCCTGGCGCCTGCGCTACAACCCGGCCAAGCACTCGGTGCCGCCCAAGCCCCGCGCAGCCGAGCGAACCTGCTGGACCCCCGAGCAGGCCGCGACCTTCCTGCAGCACGGTGTGGAGCAGTACGCGGACCAGCTGACCGATCTGTTCGAGGTCATGCTCGGCACCGGCATGGAGCGGTGAGGTTCTCGCCCTGCACTGGTCGGACGTCCACCTCATGGACCGCAAGCTGTTCGTCCGCTGGACCCTGGCCGCGATCGACAACGGGAGGATTCACCTCCGGGAGCCGAAGACCGAGGCCAGCCGGGCCTGGATCAGCCTCTCCCCCAGGGTCATGCCCCCCCCACCGCCAGGCCGCGATCCAGATGGCCGCCCACCCGGACGGTCGGCTCGCGGGCCTGGTTTTCGGCCGCCCGGGCGGGACGCCGTTGCGGCCCCAGTGGGTCCTCGACTAGCTCCGGAAGCGCACCGCCGAACTCGACCTGCCCAGGATCGGCCTGCATGATCTTCGCCACACCGCGGCCAGTATCATGATCGCGGAGAACATCCCCGTCGCCGTCATCTCCAAGACCTTGCGGCACTCCACCATCGCCACCACGATCAACCTCTACGGTCACCTCCTCAAGGACTCCGCCGACCAGGCTGTGCTCGCGTTGGCCCAGGCTCTCGACCGGGCCGCCGCCGGGCGGAGTCCGGTCCCCGGGCCTGGTGAGGTCCTGCGGCGGGCGGCGTAGCCGCGCGTGGGAGGGCTTCCGTAGTGCGGCTTGGTCGGGGTGGGGCGTCTTTGGCCGTGCCTCCGGTCAGAGACGCCCGAGCGTGGCGTCGGCAGCTGGGGCCTCGTGCTCGTCGGAGTCCGGGCGGAGCATGTCGAGGAGGTCGTGAGCTGCCCAGTCGGGGAGGGTCATCGCCGGCGGGACCGGCAGCCGGGCTTCGCGCAGGAGGGATCCCTCCTTGAAGACGGCTTCGGTGATCCAGGCGAAGATGTCGTCGTCGAGGAGGTCGGGGTGGGTAGCCGCGGTGTCGGCCAGATGCTCGGTGTCGGGGAAGACCGCGGACACTGCGGCGGGGACGCTGCCGTTGGTCGCCGCGCGGGCGACGGCGCGGCGGGCGGCGGTCTCGTACCAGCCGGATCCCCACCATTCGCCGACGGACTCGGTGCGGGAGCCGTGGAGGGTGAGCATGCGCAGGACGGCTTCGGGGCCGAGCGTCTCGTCGGCTTGCTGCCAGAGGTCGATCTCGCGGTGGACGGAGGCGAGGACGGGTGTCCAGCCCTCTTCGAAAGTGCCGGCGAGGGCCTGTCCGTCGGCGAGTCGTCGGGTGGGCGCGGTGAGGGCGAGTCGTACGGCCGGCCAGTCGACACCCTCGGGGTAGACGTGGGGCATGACGGCGCGGGTGGCGGCGATGTTGGCGCGGGCCATGGCGATGTCGTCGATCTTGAAGTGCCACTCCTCGACGTCGCTCTCCCGACGCCAGCACCATTCCGCGATGCCGCGGGCCGCCGCCGACGGAACCGGGTCCGGAACGATCAGCGGGTAGGTACGCAGCCCGTCACCCAGGCGCCATGAGAACTCCTCGCCCAGCGCGGCGACGGCCTCACGCCCGCCGCCGTCGCACCGGTGCCGGCCGATCGCGTCGTGGACGGTAGCCGCCCACAACTGCACGACCAGATCGTGGCACAGATCCCGGGCTTGCTCGGGAACGTGGACGCGGGTGGCGTCGAGAAGTCCGGCTTCGGCGAATGCGCGGCGTGCGGCCTCGGCCTTGGCGGCCTGGGTGGGGTGGGTGCTCAGGTCGATGGTGAGTGGTTGGTCGAGTGGGCACAGCGGGGGCAGGCCGTCGTCCCAGTCCCAGTGCTCGGTCGGGTCGTCGATGGTGAGCCGGGCGTCAGCGGGATTCCAGATGACGCTGATGTGGAAGTTCGAGCGGGAGAACTCCCGGTAGAGCGGACCGGCGCCGGACTCGTCGTCCTCGTCCGTGTCGTCCCAGAGTTCGCCCTCCGTCCAGCCGGCCCGGCGGAGCGGTGCGGTGAGCCGGGCGAGCAACCGAGGACCGGTGGCGTGCGGCGACAGGGTCTCGCGCGGTGTGCTGGTCATGGGCGGCCTGTTCAATGCGGTCGGGTACGGGGTGCTGCGCGGTTGGCTGTCACGGGGTGTCGCGGCCAGCTGCTTCGGCCTTCGCCTGCAGCTCGTGGACGATGCGCCGCCAGCGCCGCGCTCCGCTCGTGTACCAGTGGTCCTCGCCAGCGGGGCGCCAGTCGGCGAGTTCACGGAGCTGCCGGGTGATCGTCTCGATGTCGAGGCGGTCGTGGCCGCCTCGGCCGGGGTCGAGTTCCTGGGCGATGTCGTGGAGCCGGTGGGCGGCGCGGTAGTAGGACAACTGGGTGTCAGTCAGGCGGCGGATGGCATAGCCCTGGCACTTGCTGCACCAGTCGTATTCGTCGTTGTCGAGCAGGTCGGTGACGGTCAGCAGATCGTCGCCGGCGACGACGCCGCGTTCCCTGGAGTGTGGGCAGAACGGCGAGTGGCCCTTGCCCTGGATCCGGGGGTCGGCGTTGGTCGTGTAGACCTGTACGTCGGCGAGGACGCCGAGCGGGATGCCGCCGCCGCTGCGCCAGCGGTCGGCGTCCGGGGCTTCGAACGGCTCGAGGTCCAGGTTCTCGGCGTGGGCCAGCAGCCCCAGCCACACCGGGTGGGGCAGGGTGCGGGATCGGCCGTGGTCGTCGTACCCGCCGTCCAGTGTCCGCAGGTCCCGCACGCCGCGGGCCATGGCGAGCAGACGCAGGTTGCGTTCCGCGTCCTGGTGCTCGTACGCGAGCCAGGCTGCCCGTGTGGCTCCCTGCGCCAGGCCGAGGTCCTCGCCGAAGAGCGGGTCGTGCGCACTGCGCGGGTACTGCGGCCAGAGGCTTTCACGGTCTTCGGGCCTGGGGCCGACCTCGCGGGCCCATGGTTCGATCACGTCGGCGGGGAGGTCCGCTGCGCCGGCGAGGAGGAAGCACTGCCATCCGCCGGCCAGGCGCTTCTCAATCACCGGCAGGGGCAGGACCTCGGTACCACCGTCCGTCGACAAGACGATGTACAGCTCGTCCGCGGCGGTGGCGCGCATCGAACGCAGCAGCCGCAGATGATCCGCGGTGAGCGGCTGGCGCTCGCGGACCGGGGTGTCGTCGAAGATCCCGGGCCGGATCGGGTTCGCCGAGGGTGCGGGCGTGGTGGGGGTCGGCCTGTCCTGGTGGGCTTGGCAGTCGAGGCGGTGGGAGCAGGACAGGAGCCGGTCGGCGATGAGCCGGGGCACGCGCAGGGTGAGGGTTCGGCCCGCCCAGTCGGCGTCGGCGAGGTAGCTGATCAGGACGCCGGTCGTCCAGTCGTCGAGGTCGCGGAGGAAGCCGTGCTCGCGCCAGGGCGGCGCTGTGTCCTCCTTGACTTCGGGCAGCCGCACGGTCACCCACCCCAGCGTGGCGGGCTCTGCGGAGGCGGCCACGTGCCGAGCCTGGTCCTCCCAGGAGGCGACGAGTTCGTCGACCGCGGCGCGGGTTGCGGCGTAGCCCTTCCTGTTGGGGCGGATGCCACGGGTGGGGCCGTAGCCGAGGTAGGTACGCGCGCTGGGCCCCTCCCAACCGCGTCCGGCCTTGTCCTGCCACTCGTGCCAGAGCGCCTTCAGCTGTGTGTCGACTTCCTTGTCGGTGCCGATCGCGCTGAACGCCGCTTCATCGCTGGGGAGTTCGGGTTCCTCCATGGCTGCCGCAGCGGCGGCTGCCATGAGCCCTTCGGGGTCGACGAACAGCACAGCCTGGGCCCGCAGGGCCTCCAGGTACTGCTGCTTCACGGCGAGCTTCGGCTCTGCCCACTGCGCCAGCCAGGGGAACAGGGTGACTGCGGCCTGGGCCAGGTGGAGGCTCGTGGCAGCTGCACGCCAGGTGGACAGCACGCTGTCCCGCAGACGCTTCGCCTCGTCGCGCGCCTCCCAGTCCTCCTCGTCCGGCTCCTCGTCGTCCTCTGAGGCGGCGGCCGGCTCGACGGGCTCGGTGCGCAGCAGGTCGGCGGCTGCCTGGACCTCGTCCGGCTCCCAGCAGTCGTCGGGGTCCGGTCCCGTGTAGCTCTGCAGCTGGTACAGCAGCCCGACACCGCCGAGCGCCCGCAGGAAGATGCCGAGCCCGGTCTCCGGCCGCGCCCACGCGCCCACCTGCACGCAGCGCGAGCACATCCGGCCGATCGTGTCCGCATTCAGCGGCACCTGGGTCGTCGCGATGTCACGGCTGCGCAGCTGGGTACACGTCGTCGTGGCGTGGAGCTTGGCGTTCTTGCCCTTGGCCGAGTAGACGGTGACGGGCGTGCCCTCGAAGGGGCCGAGCGGGATGTCGGCGGTCAGTGAGTTGTCGAGCACGTAACTCCCCTATCGGTCTCGGCTTGTGAGCCTAATCGGGGGTACTGACAGCCGGGCCCGGAACCGTCGCGGTGTGGCCGCGGCTGCCATCTGCCTGGTGCTCGGGCGCGGTTTCCTGTGCTCGGCGGCGGCGATTCGGTGCCGTCACCCGTGGGTAGTGCTGGCGCAGGGATCCGGTCCCTCGGGGTCGGCTCCGGCCGGTGGCGCAGACGTGGGAAGGGGATTCGGTGGCGCGGCGCAGGACGGTGGCGGAGTTGCTGGCGGAGGCCTACCTCGCGAAGCAGCAGGCGAAGGCAGCGCAGGCGGGCACGACCCAGCCCGCCAAGTCGGCATCGCCGCCGGCGGCGCGTCCGCGCAAGCCCCGCAGGCCCGACCCCGAGGCGGAGCGCGCACGGCTGCTGGCCGCGGGCGAGAAGATCCTCAGCCGCGAGGACGATGCCCGTGCCAGACAGGCGAGGAAGGTGGAAGCCGACCTGGCCAAGCGGCAGGCCGCCCGCGCCAGGGAGGCGAAGGCCGATGAGCGCGCCCGGGAGCGCGCCGAGCGGGAGCAGCACCGGCTCGACCGCGAGGCGCACAAGCAGCAACTGAAGGACGAGACCGAACAGCGCACTGAGCAGGTGGTGGCGGTGCGGGCGGAGTTGGCGGGGGTGCTTCGCAATCGTCCGGTGGGGCTAGAGGATTGGCATCCGGTGGTGGAGCAGGCGCTGGCGCACGACGGCGCGATGGGTGTGGCAGAAGTGGTGGAGGACCTGCTGCGTCGCTCGCCGGTTCCTGAGGGGTGCCGTGAGTCCGCCGCGGTCGGCTACTACCCCGAGGCCGGCCAGCTGTGTATCAACATCGGTCTGCCCTCCCTTGCCGTGGTTCCGGACGTCGCGGCCTACCGGTTCGTGGCCCAGCGTCTGGAGGTCGTCCGCCAACTGGTGAAGGAGGCCGAGCTGCACCAGTCCTACCGCACTCTCGTCGCCCGGCTGGCCCTGCGGGCGCTCGACGAGGTGTTCACCGTGACCCCGCCGGACCTGGTGGACGAGGTGCTGCTGAACGGTTTCGTGGCGACGACCGATCGGTCCACCGGGCGAGCGGTCCGGCCGTGCGTGGTGAGCGTGGTGGCGCGGCGTGAGGACTTCGCCGAATTGGTGCTGGACGAGCCGACGTTGGATCCGCAGTTGTGCCTGCGTGCCTTGGGGGCGGTGGTCTCCCAGCACCCGCACGACCTGGAGCCGGTCCCGCCGATCGTCGAGTTCGACCCGCAGCGTTTCAAGCTCGCCAAGGACGTGGGCGCGGTGGCCGGTCTGGACAGCCGGACGGACTTGCTGACGATGGACCCGTACGCGTTCGAGCGGCTCGTGCGTGAGCTGTTCGAGGCCATGGGGTACGAGACCTGGCGGACCCAGAACTCGCGTGACGACGGGTTGGACGCGGCCGCGGTCAAGCGCGACGGCGGCGGGGTGACGGTGGTCGCTGTCCAGGCAAAGCGCACCAAGAACGCCGTCCCGGTGGAGACCGTGCGTGCCCTGCTCGGCGCCGTGGAGCTCACCAACGCCTCTCGCGGTGTCCTGGTGACCACCTCGTGGTTCGGCAAGGCGAGCTATGACACTGCGGCCGGCAAGGGCGAGCGCCTCCACCTGCTCGACGGCCGTGAGCTGAAGTCCCTCCTCCTGGAGCACCTGGGGGTCGACGCCTTGATCGGCCTGCCGAAACTTCCTCGCGGCTGGCAGGCGAACACGGCGAACTGACCGGCTCCCGGCGGGGTTCGGGGACCGGCCTCGCGGCCGGGCCACCGCCCCGAGGCCGTGCGGGCTCGCAACGCCGCACTCGGGTCCGAACGGTGACTGGCCTTCCCGCGGTGTCCTACCGGATGAGCAGGGCCGTTCGGAGCACGGGTTCGCGGAGACGGGTAAGGAGCTCGGGGTCGTCGAAGAGGATCTCGGCGGCGGGGTCGAGCGCTTGGTGCAGCATGGCCTGGACGACGTCGGCTATCGGCTGTTCGTTGACGACCGCGGCCCAGCGGGCGGCGTCGTCATGGTCGCCCTTGGCGGTGGCGGTGGCCCACAGGGCGACACAGGCCTTGGTGACGCGGTAGGCGTTCACCCTGCCCTTGGCCAGCAAGCCTCGGTTCAGGTCAAACAGGTCGATGGTGGCCCGGCCCCTGGGGGTCAGCGGGTGGTACTGGCCGACCGCCAGGACAAGCCGCAGGTGCGGTGTCGGGTCCTCGGCCGTGGGGGCGATGAGCAGCGGCTTCCCGCCGGGGTCGAGCGGGAAGACGGCCTTCTTGAGGTGGCTGTTGCACAGCGAGCAGGCGAGGACGTGGTTGGTCCAGTCGAAAGCGCGCATCGGATCCCGGTCGATGGGATCGAAGTGGTCGATGTCGGTGCCCTGGTTGTCCCCGCAGTACATGCACCGCTCGCGTCCGGCCGCCATGTCCCCAAGAAGGCTGCGAAGCGGCGCGTGCACGTGCCGCCGCACCGTGGTGTGCTTCCAGAGCTCTCGCGCCCGAGTCGCGGGCCTCTCGGCGAGCACGATCTTGCAGGTGCACTCGGCCATGCTGGAGCGCGGTGGCTCCGTCAGGGGGGCCGGCGGACACGGATCACGCGACGTGCCCGGTCAGGGCGTGCAGGCGGGCGGCGACCTCATCCACTCGGGCGGCCGGTCAGTGTTCGCTTCAGCTGCCGGTAGCGCTCCCACTCCTCCTCGCTCGCCCCACCGGCCATGATCTTCATCTCCAGCGCTACCACGAGCGCCCGGGCCTCGTCCGCGCGCTGCGAGTACGGGGTGTCATCGTCACCGCAGGCTCTTGCTTTCTCTTGCTCTGACGTGGTGAACGCCGGACCGGCCCCGGTCGACCGCGGGGAGGTGCGGTCGACCGGGGCCGGCGGGAGGGGATGCGTCAGGCGGGAAGGCTCCACTTCTGGTTGGGGCCGCCGTCGCAGTCCCAGATGTCGAGCCGGGTGCCATTGGCGGTGTCGAAGGTGGGGTCGTCCAGGCAGCGTCCGGACTGGAGGCCCTTCAGGGTGCCGTCCGGCTGGGGCGACCACTGCTGGTTGGCGCCGCCGTTGCAGTCCCAGAGCTCGACGGGTGAGCCGTTGGCCGTGGCCTGGCCGGTGACGTCCAGGCACTTGCCGTTGTGCGTGAGGTTCCTGCCGTCGAGAGTCCAGACCTGGGAGGAGCCGCCGGTGCAGTCCCACAGCTGGACCCGGGCGCCGTTCAGGCTGGAGTCCTGGTCGACGTCCACGCACTTGCCGGCGGCAGCCCCCGAAGTGATGGGGCCGGTGGGCATCGGGGGCGCTGTGCCCGGGGTGAGGGCGAAGTTGTCGAACTGCTGGGTCCGGTAGCCTCCGGTGCCCAGGCCGAGGCCCGCCAGGCCGGTGGAGAACGACGCGTCGGTGGCCCGGCCGACCTCCTGACCGCCGACGCTCGCGATCAGGGTCGAGCCCTGCAGGGTGAACGCGAGGCCGGTCCAGTTGTTCAGGCCGGGGGCCGTGGTGGTCCCGGTGGCGAGGGTGGTGAAGTTCCAGCTGGTGTCGCTCTTGAGGATCGACCACGTGCCGGTGTCGGAGAGCCGCAGGTGGTAGGCGTTGAGGCCGTTGTTGTTGTGGCCCTGCTGGCCGATCCGGCCGAGCAGTTCGACCGTCCCGGGCTGCTCGAACATGACGTCCGAGGCGACGGTGTAGTTCTGCCAGCTGCGCTCACCCATGATCGTGTACGGGGAGTTGAACGGCTCGTCGGTCCAGCGCATCGGCACGGTGGGGGCCATCTGCCGCAGGCAGGTCCCGGTCCGGCCGCCGCCGCAGGCCACCGCCTTGAAGGCGCCGTTCATGTCGGCGAAGTACTTCGGCGAGGTGGTCGCCGCGGGCGTCTCGAAGGCGTCCGCGTACGGGAGCGACAGCGAGCCGGCCGGCGGGGAGACCGCGGTGCCCTTGCCCTGCCCGGTGGTGGTGGTCACGGTGTAGACGTAACCGGGCTGCAGCGTCAGGGAGTAGCGGCCGCCGCCGGTCACGGACGGGTCCGCCTGCTGGACGAACCAGTCGCTGCTGGTGTTGGAGCGCACGTTGGTCGCCCACACGTGGACCCGACCGGTGGGCAGGCCGCCGGTGACGCTGAAGTTCACGGTCTGCGCCGCGGTGGCGTCCATGGTCTCGATGACGGTGGAGTACGCCTTGTTGTCGGCCGACTTCAGGGTCGCGTAGCTGCCGTTGGTGCGCTTGTTGCCGAGGTAGTTGCTGGCGGTGTCGATGTAGTGCCAGCCGGGCTTGGTGAACTGGGTGGTCTGTGCAGTGACCCAGGCGGTCTTGCCGATGGTGTAGTTGCCGGACCACGGCTGGTTGGCGAGCGCCATGCCGTCGGTGGAGAACTCGAGGTTGCCGTAGAGCGCGGCGACGACCGGCCAGTTGACGAAGGCGGTGAACCGGGAGTCGATGTATCCGCGGTTGATGCCGCGGGCCACCGAGCTCGCTCCGTTCTGGTAGTCCTCGGAGCCGTTCTCGCTCGCCCAGATCGGCTTGCCGAGGGTCTGGGCCTTGTCGATCGAGGCGGAGTCGGCGGCGGGCTTGCAGTTGCTGAAGTCGCTGTTGTAGCCACAGGGGTAGTGCACACCGACGACGTCGACGGCGTTGCGGAAGGCGGCGTCGTTGGTCAACTGGTCGACGACCCGGTAGCCGAACTGGTCGGGGGCGACGACCTTCACCGAGCCGTAGCCGCCGGCGACGAGCTTGTTCTTCAGGCCCACGTACCACTGGGGGTCGGCGTCGTGCTCGTTCCAGCCGCCGAGGTAGTCGATGGTGAGGTTGTGCTGCCGGGCGCAGCCGAGCCACGAGAGCAGGTAGTCGTGCATCTTCGGGGTGTAGACGGTGTTGCTGGTGGTGCTGTTGTCGTTGACCCAGCCGGGTGCGCCCCAGGACAGCGCGGCCAGCTTGATGTCGGGGTTGCGGGCCTTGGCCTGCTCCATCATGGTCCACTCGTAGCCCTGGTTGCAGTCCACGGTGTCGGCGGTGTGCATGTGGCTGGCCTCGGCGCCGTCGGTGGAGTTGGTGTCGCCGCCGATCTCCACCTTGAGGATCTGCAGCGAGGCGCCGTAGCCGGGCTTGAACAGGTAGTCCAGCACCTGGCCGCGCTGCGGTTCGGGGTAGTCCGCAAGCAGTCGGGAGTTGCCGCCGCCGCCGGAGATCGCTCCGATGCCGTCGAAGACCCGCCCCGGCTTGGCGCCGTCGATGCTGATCGTCGTCGAGGCGGCGGCCTGCGCGGGGGTGGTCGCCGCCGCGCCGGTGAGCGTGGCGAGCGTCAGGGTGAGGGCGGCAAGCAGGGTGGTGGGTGGGCGTGATCGCCAGGTCATACCAGCTCCTCGTGGGGTGGTGGGGGATCCGTGCGGCTCGGACGGACCGTCCGAGGGTCGTGGGTGCGTGCGGGCGCAGCCGGCGCGTTTTCGCACGGCGCGGTGCGGGCCATCTGGGCGACGCGGCTCGGGGCCCGAGGGCGGCTGGTCAGGCGGGGAGGCCTACGGCGCGTTCGCCGCTGCGGCGCTGCTGGACGACGACGGCGACGACCAGCAGGGTGCCCTGGGCGACGTTCTGCCAGAAGGAGTTGATGCCTTCGACGGTCAGTCCGTTCTCCAGGCAACCGAGGAGGGCGACGGCGAGGAGGGTGCCGCCGATGGTGCCCTTGCCGCCCTTGAGGGCGCAGCCGCCGAGGGCGGCGGCGGTGATGGCCTTGAGTTCGAGGCCTTCGCTGCCGGAGGTGGGCTGGCCGGAGCCTGTGCGGGCGGTGAGCAGGATTCCGGCGACGGCGGCGACGGTACCGATCAGGCCGTAGACGGCGACCAGGTATTTGTTGATGTTGATGCCGGCGAGGCGGGCGGCGGTGTCGTTGCCGCCGATGGCGTAGACGTTGCGGCCGATGTCGGTCCGGGTGAGCAGCACGTGCACGGCGACCGCGACGACGATGAGGATCCAGACCATGACCGGCAGTCCGGCGATCTTGCCGCGGCCGAGGAAGACGAACACGTCGTTGTTGAGGACGTAGCCCTGGGCGCGGCCGTCGGAGACGAGCTGGGCGAGGCCCTTGTACGCGGCGAGGCCGGCCAGGGTGGCGATGGTGGGGTTGACCCGGCCGTAGACGATGATCGCGCCGTTGAGCAGGCCGATCAGCAGGCCGAGGCCGATCGCGGCGGCCATGCCGGCGAAGGCGTTGGAGCCGGTCGAGGTGAAGGCCATCGCGGAGACCACGGAGGCGACGCCGGCCTGGGAGCCGACGGAGATGTCGAGGCCGCCGCAGATGATGACGACGGTCTGGACGACGGCGAGCAGGCCGGTGATGGTGGCGGCCTCGGCGATGACCTGCATGTTGTTCAGGCTGAGGTAGTTGTCGTTCAGCACGCCGAAGAGGGTGAGAACCAGGACGAGTGCGCCGATCAGGCTGAGGTTCTGGCCGCCGATGGCGGCGAGGGCCGTGGAGGGCGACGCGGCGGTGCGCCGGGCGGGTTCCTGCGCGGTCGTCAGCGGCTTGGTGGTGGTGCTCATGACGGTGCTCCAGCAGAAGTCGCGCCGACGATGTCGTCGGCCATGGCGAGGGCGAGGATGGCCTCCTCGGTGGCGTTCTGGTGGCTCAGCTCGCCGGTGACCCGGCCGTTCTGCATCACCACGACCCGGTCGGCCAGGCCGAGGAGTTCGGGCAGTTCGGAGGAGATGACCAGCAGGGCGACGCCCTGTTCAGCGAGGTCGGCGATGATCTGGTAGATCTCGGCCTTGGCGCCGATGTCGATGCCGCGGGTGGGCTCGTCGAGGATCAGGACCTTGGGCTTGCGGGCGAGCCAGCGGGCGAGAACGACCTTCTGCTGGTTGCCGCCGGAGAGCTTGCGGACCTCCTGCTCGATCGAAGGGGTGCGCACCCGCAGCCGGTCCGCGTACTCCTGGGCGAGTTCGCGCTCGGCGGCGCGCCGGACGAAGCGCAGTCGGCGCAGCCGTTCCAGGCTGACCAGCGAGGTGTTGTCGCGGATCGAGCGGTGCAGGAACAGCGCCTGGGCCTTGCGCTCCTCGGGGGCGAGGCCCAGGCCGGCCCGGATCACCGCACCGGGGTTGCCGGAGGGCAGCGGCTGCCCGTCCAGGGTGACGGTGCCGGAGCGGACGGGGAGGTCGCCGGCGAGGGCGAGGGCGAGTTCGGAGCGGCCGGCGCCGATCAGGCCGGCCAACCCGACCACCTCCCCGGCGTGGATCCGCAGGCTGACGTCGCGGACCTCGTCGGTGGTCACCCGGTCCACGTCCAGGACCGGCCGGTCGGTGGCGGTGCGGCGGCGGGAGAACAGCGCGGACAGGTCGCGGCCGACCATCAGCCGGACGATCTCGCTCTCGGTGGTGAATTGGGCGTCCTGGACGCCGGCCAGCTCGCCGTCGCGGAGCACCGCGATCCGGTCGGCGAGTTGGAAGATCTCCTGCATCCGGTGGGAGACGTAGATGACGGCGACGCCGTCGTCGCGCAGGCGCCGGATCAGCCGGAACAGAGCGTCGACCTCGTGGTCCGACAGCGAGGAGGTGGGTTCGTCGAAGGCGATCACCTTGGCCTCGCCGGTGAGCGCCCGCATGATCTCCACCAGCTGCCGCTGCGCGGGCGTCAGGTGCGAGCCGAGCAGGTCGGGGTCGAGGACGTCGGCGAAGCCGAGTCGGTCAAGGTCTGCGGTGATCCGGCGGCGCAGTTCGGCGCGGTCGAGGCGGCGGCCGGCCCGGCGGGGCAGGGTGCCGGCGTAGACGTTCTCGGCGACCGAGACGTGCGGGATGATCTCCGGCTCCTGCGGGATGATCCGGATGCCGGCGGCCCGGGCGTCGGCGGGCGAGGCGAGGTCGAGCCGCCGGCCGTCGAGGGTCACCTGGCCCTCGGTCGGCTGGTGGTCGCCGGTGAGGATCTTCAGCAGGGTGGACTTGCCGGCGCCGTTCTCCCCCATCAGGGCGGTGATCCGGCCGGCGGGGAAGTCGAGGGTGACCCCGCCGAGGGCCTGCACCGGGCCGAAGCGCTTGGTCAGGCCGTGCACGGCGGCGCCCTCGTCGGTGGCGCCTGGGGGGCGGGGGTCGGGAGTCGAGTAGCGTGCTGTGCTCATGGCGGGGTCACCTCGGGTGGGGTCGTGTCGCTGGGACCTAGGGCTGGCTGATGGTCAGTTGCAGCTGACTCCGGCCGACTTCCACGTGGCGGCGTCGACCATCTTGGTCGGGGCGAAGGCCTCGGCGGGGAACTCCTTGCCGTTCTTCAGCCGGTCGTACATGGTCTGGACGGCCAGCGCGCCGACATCCATGCCGTTGATGAAGAGGGCGGCCTTCATGCCGGACGGCTTGTCGCCACCCCAGTCCTTGCAGGCGAGGTACGCGCCGAGGCCGACGCCGATGACGTTGTCCGCGCCGATGCCGGCGTTCTCCAGGGCGGTGACGCCGCCCTGGACGTTCTCGTCGTTGCAGCCCCAGACCACCCAGTGCTTCACGCCCGGGTTGGCGGTGACGGTCGCGGCGATCTTGTCCTGGGCGCCGGTGGGGGTGTTGTCGGTGGCGACGTCGATGTTCTGCACACCGGGAACGGCGGCGCCGAAGGTCTCCTTGGCGGCCTTGACGCGGTCTCCGCAGACCGTGACGTCCTGCTTCCAGGCGGAGATGATCCGGGTGTCGGCCGGGTTCCAGCCCGCCTTCTTGAAGTCGTCGGCGGCGCGCTTGCCGACCTCGCCGCCCATCTGCGCGCCGGAGAAGCCGATCCGCGGGATGAGCTTGGCCTTGTCGCAGGCGGCCGGGTCAGGGCCGGTCGCGCAGATCTGGTCGTCCGAGGTGAGCAGGGCGATCTTGGCGTCCTTGGCGGCCTGCACGACCTGCGGGCCGACCGCCGGGTCCGGGACGACGACGATGATGCCGTTGGTCTTCTGGGCGATCGCGGACTGCACTTCGCTGACGGTCTTGTTCGCGTCGTTGCCGAGGTTCACGACCTTGAGGTCGATGCCGAGTTCGGCGGCCTTGGCCTTGGCGCCGGCCGCCTCGCCGGCGAAGTACTCCTGGTCGCCCTGCTTCTGCAGGTAGGTGATCGAGATCTTGCCGGACACCGGGGCGACCGACCCCTCGGCGGAGGTGGACTCCTGGCCGGTGGAACAGGCCGAGGTCGCCAGGCCGAGGGCCAGCAGTGCGGCGGTGGCGGCGAGGCGGCCGGAGGGGATTCTGGACATGGGGGTGCTCCTTGGGGCCCTGCGCCGCGGCGGCACGGGGTGTGCGGGAATGGGGTGGGGTTGGGGTTGGTGTGGCCGGTCTCGCGGCTTCAGGGCTCCACGAGACCGGCCGGCATCAGGACGGCGGGTGCCGTACTACGGGGTCGTGATCCACTGCTGGCTGGTCCGGCCTGTGGTGCAGGTCCACTGCAGGACCTGCGCGCCGTCGGCGGTCGAACTGCCATTGACGTCGAGGCACTTGCCGCTGTTGGTGTTGGTGAGGGGCGTGGTGGCGGGTCCGGCGAGCGGGGTCACGCCGAAGTGGGTGAAGTCGGCGTGCTGGAAGCCGCCGACGGCCAGTCCGCTCTGGCCGATCGCGTGGCCGGCGTGGGTGAGCGAGGCGACCTGGACGTGGTCGACGAAGGCGGTGATCGACTGGCCCTGCATCGCCAGCGAGACGTTGTGCCAGGTCCCGGCGCCCGCGCCGGGGTAGCTGCCGGCGGCCAGGACGGTGTCGGTCCCCGAGCGGTCCTCGCTGGACAGTCGCCAGGATCCGCCGTCGTCGATCCTCAGGTGGTAGGCGGAGCGGTCGTGGTCGACGTGGTCGATCCGGCCCAGCAGCTCGGCGGAGCTACCTGCCTCCTCCAACAGCACGTCGGTGGAGACCTGGTAGTTGCTCCACGACGGGTCGCCCAGCAGGGTGGCGGGGGTGTAGTTCATGTCGGTGTGCCAGGGGTGGGCGGGCGCCGTGATCACCTGGCGCAGGCACATCGGGGTGTCGGTGCCCGCGGGGCAGGGCGCGGTCTCGAAGGCCCCGGCCCAGTCGTGGACGTACCGGGCGGCGGCCCGGGCCGGGTATCCGCTCAGGTCGGCCTGGTAGGGCAGCGGGAAGTCCTTCGCGGGCGGCGCGACAGCAGTGCCCTTGCCCTGGCCGGTGGTGGTGGTCACGGTGTAGAGGTGGCCGGGCTGCACGGTCAGCGAGTAGCCGCCGTTTCGCGGCAGGATGTCCTGGGTGTGGACGAACCAGCGGGCGGGGTCGGCGGCATTCATGTCGGTGTCCCACACGTGCACCGGCCCGGTGGACAGCCCGCCGGCGACGCTGAGCGCGATCGTCTTCGCAGCCGAGGCGTCGGTGGTCTCGACGACCGTGCTGTAGTCCTGGCCGGACCTCAGGGTGACGTAACTCCCGCTGTGCCGGTCGCCGTTGATCCCGGTGCCGGACAGGTAGCCGCTGGCCGTGTCCAGGTAGCGCCAGCCCGGCTTGGCGAACTGCGTGGTGTGTGCCGTCACCCAGATGTCGCGGCCCACGGTGTAGTTGCCCGACCAGGGCTGGTCGGCGGACATCAGGCCGGCCCCGGCGAACGGAAGGTTCGAGGGCCAGGAGCCGACCAGCGCCCACTTGATGTCCGAGGTGATTCTGGCGTCGATGTACTCGCGGTTGAGGTTGCGAGCCAGCGCCGGCGGGTTGGCGCCGTCGCTGTCGTTGTCGTCCTCGGCCACCCACAGTGGCTTGCCCAGCCCGGTCGCGGTGCTGGTGCCCGGGCAGGCGGTGTACACCGGGGTCGAGTTCCAACACACGCCGTGCAGGCCCACGACCGCGACCGCCCGGTTGAAGGCGCTGTCCGTGGCCAGGTCCGAGGCGATCGTCCAGTTCGCGTCATTGCTGTCGGAGGCCACCAACAGGGTGTCGGCGTGGCCGCTGCCGTCCAGGGCGGTGCGCAGGTTCTCGAACCAGGCCTTGTCGTAGCCGTTCTCGTTCCAGCCGCCCAGGTAGCCGACCTTCAGTCCGTGGCTCTGGGCGCAGCCCAGCCAGGACTTGAGGTAGGTGATGTTGTCCTGGGACCAGATGCCGCCGTTCAGCCAGCCCGGTGCTGCCCACTCCAGGCCGTAGAACGCGATGTCGGGGTTGCGCGCCTTGGCCTGCGCCATCAGCCACCACTCGTAGCCGCGGTTGCAGTCGACCTCGGTCGGGGTGCGCATGTGGCTCGGTTCGGGTCCGTCGGAGGAGTTCGCGTCGCCGCCGATCTCCACCTTCAGCATCTGCAGCGAGGCGCCGTAGCCGGGCTTGAACAGGTAGTCCAGCACCTGCGTGCGCTGCGGCTCGGGGTAGTCGACCAGGAGCCGGGAGGTGGCCCCGCCGCCACTGATGGCACCGATTCCGTCGAAGACGCGGCCGCTTGACGCTCCGTCGATGGTGATCCGTTGCGCTGGAGCAGCGACTGCGGGTGAACTCGGGATCGCGGCGACGGTGGCGGCGAGAGCGACCGCAGAGGTTGCGAGCATGGTGAGCATGCTGCGGAAATTGATAGGATGTCTGCGCACGTAACGCTCCAAGGGCGCGACTGAAGGACCCGGCGGCCCGCCTGATGCCGGAAGGGGGTTCAAGGTTCAATGTTGCTCAATATTGAACGCATTCGCGCACAAGTCAACAACTTTGACTTGCAATTGCTTGAACAGTCGAGCTGTAGCTGCGGCGGCGCCAAGCAGAGATGCCAGCGACGACTGCGTCTCGGGACACTAAAAGGTCGGATGTGTAGGTGCTCTCTGGCAATGGAGCCGGTTCAGCTGGGGTCGGACGACAGGGCTCAGTTGCCTCGATCGCGTCGGGGCGGCCGACATTCCGCTTCCTCCCGGGCCGCCCGCACGGCGGGGCGAGGTCGGAGAGGTCGCAGGAGAGCTTCGGGCCACATAGTCGCCGACTGAACGCGTGCTCCATCGCGGCAACGTCAGCCGCAGCGCACCGTTCGCCGAAGGCTCGGCCGAACAGCTCGCGAGACACCGCCCGGACGTGTCAGTCCGTACCAGGGCGAGGCGAGGCACGACCGGGACCTCGTCAGCACCGACCAGCGGCCGACCACACAGCCTGATCGTCATACGGAGTTAGGAGGAGCCGCGGTTTCGGCCGCAGCGTGGGGAACGAGTCCTCCGTGCCGCCCGAGCCCCTGTCCATGCCGGGGCCGGCGGCACGTGCGGCAGCCGTCTGCCGGAAGGCCGGCTTCGAATCACGGGTGTGTGGCAGCTGCGACGACGTGACCAGCGCGCTCGGTTTCGCGTACGTCGCCGCCGCCCCCGAGGACCGGCGGTACTTCTCACCGCCGGGGATCACCCGCATACTGCTGCGCACACCGTCGTAACCGACGATCTCTTAAAGCGCTCGTCCTGGGTCAGCCGAGCGATGATCCGGCTGCACCGAGGGTGTCCCGCAGCCACTGCTCGACGCCAGCCACGTGCACCGTCGCCCAGGCGTGCGCGAGGTCGGGGCGGCGGTGGGCGATCGCATCGAGGATGGCGTGGTGCTGCTGGCGGGTCCGGTCGACCGCACCCTCCTCGGTCAGTCCGCGCCAAATCCGCGCCCGGGCGGTCGGGCCGGACAGGCCGTCGACGAGCGAGCACAGGACGGTGTTGCCGGAGCCGACTGCGATCCTGCGGTGGAACTCGAGGTCGTTGTCGATCAGTTCTTGCAGGGAGGCCTCGTCGCTCAGGCCCTCCAGGAGCTCCCCGAGCGCGGAGATCTCCGCATCCGGCATCACTCGGGCAGCCATGGCCGCAGCGGCGGGTTCCAGGATGCGGCGGACCTCCAGGAACTCCAGCACCGAGTTGTCCTGGTGGAAGTCGACGACGAAGCCCAGCGCATCCAGCAGCAGGTTGGGCTCCAGGCTCGTCACGTACGTGCCGTCTCCCTGGCGTACGTCGAGCACCCGGATGAGCGAGAGGGCCTTCACCGCCTCACGCAGGGAGTTGCGCGACAGGCCGAGTCGCTCGGCCAGGTCCGCCTCCTTGGGGAGTCGCGAACCGGGGCGCAGCTCTCCACTGACGATCATGGCTTTGATCTTCTCGATCGCCGAGTCGGTGACTGGCACGCCGTTGCCTTTCCCTGGTCCTGATCGTTGCAGCATAGCTTCCACGGCTGCCGCCCGATCACCTTGACCGTGACGGGTCAAAGTGGTCCGGGTCGGCTACGGACGCGTCGGGCCTGCACGTCCCTCGGCAGTCCTGCGCTGGCGGCCGAGCCCGTACACGCGGATCGCGTTGTGCCGGAACACCGCGTCCTTCTCCCTCGCGCCGAGCCCGTCCACGAGGTGCCTGGCGATCCGGGTGACCTCGGTGTAGCCGGCCTCCAGGGTGCAGACCGGCCAGTCGGAGCCGAAGAGGAGGCGTTGCGGGCCGAAGGCCTCCAGGGCGGTATCGGTGTACGGCGCGAGGTCCGCCGTCCGCCACCGGCCGGGGGCGGCTTCCGTCACCAGGCCGGAGAGCTTTCCCACAGTATTGGGCAGCGCGGCCAGGCGGCGCAGGTCCGCTGCCCAGGGGTGGAGGGCACCGCCGGCGATCGGGGGCTTGCCGAGGTGGTCGAGGACGAACGTCAGGCCGGGAAGTCGGGCGGCCGCGAGGGCTGCGGTGCGCAGCTGGTGCGGCTTGACGACGAGGTCGTAGGCGAGGCCGGCCTCGGCCACGGCGAGCAGGCCGCGCTGTACGTCGGGGCGCAGCAGCCACCCGGGATCGGGCTCCTCCTGGACCTGATGTCTGATGCCCACCAGTCTTTCCCCGCCGGGGAGTTCACGGAGAGCGGCGATCGCGTCGGCGACGTCGGGGGCGGTGAGGTCGGTCCAGCCGACGACGCCGGCGATCAGGTCGCTGCCGTCGGCCAGCGCCAGCAGTTCGGGGGTCTCCTCGGGGACGCAGACGGTCTGCACGACGACCGTGGCGGCCACTGCGGCCTCCGCGGCTTCGCGGGCGAGGTCGGCGGCGGTGAAGGAGCGGGCCAGTGGAGCGAGGGCCTCGCCGCTGATCCAGGGCTGCGGCCGCGTGTCGAGGTCCCAGACGTGGTGGTGCGCGTCGATGATCTGAGGTCCGGTCACAGCTCCCACACCACCGGTAGGCCGGCCCCGGCGCCGGTGTCGGAGTAGTCGTGGTTGACGTCGAGCAGTTCGCCCATCTTCTCCTGCCAGGCGACGTTGACCGGGAGGTGCTCCAGTTCGGCGAGGAGCCGGGGGTAGCTCTCGCACTCCAGCAGGTGGAACAGGTCGCAACCGCTGCGCCAGATCCTCCACGAGGTGACGCCGGCGGCCCGGATGGCTGCGACGAGGTCGGCGGGCACGTCCCGGTGGGCGGCCTCGTACTCGGCGATCCGGTCGGCGCGGACGCGGGTGTGCAGGGCGACACTCATGGCTGCTCCGGGTGGGTGGGGTGGTCGACGATGATGACCTGCAGGGAGCGGGGGCCGTGCACGCCTTCCACGCGTTCGAGTTCGATGTCGCTGGTGGCGGACGGCCCCGAGATGAAGGTGAGCGGGTTCCGCGGGTCGAGGCAGGCGAGGGCGTCAGGGACGTCGGCGACGATCTGCTCGCCGCGGACGATGCACAGGTGAAAGTCGGGGACGAGGGTGAGGGCGCGGCGGCCCTGGCCGGGGCCGGCGTCGAGGACGATGGTCCCGGTGACGGCGATGCCGGCGGCGGCCAGGGTGATCGCGCCCTCCAAGCTGTCGAGCACCGCCACGTCCAGCGGTTCTGCGTGCCACTCCCATTCGCCGGGTGGCAGCAGCTCGGCGGGGAAGCCGCCGGGCAGCGCCAGGTTTCTCGCCGCGCGGGCGGTGAGCGCGGCGGCGATGGCGGCCGGCAGGCCCGCCTCGTCGGTGCGGGTGACGGTGGCGCGGTAGTCGGCGACCCGCTCGGCGAACAGGGCGACGGTGTCCTCGCCCGGCTCCGTGTGCCTGCGGCGGTAGGTTTGGGGTACGGGGACGTCGCTGGGCAGTTCGCCGGCGGGGATGTCGGTGAGCGCGGCGCGGATACGGCCGAGGATGGCCTGACGGCTGTTCATGCTTCTTGGTCCCTGTTCTTGCGCCACCAGGTGCGGAAGGACTCGGCGGGGGGTGCGGGGGTGTCGCGGGTGTCGGACCAGCCGTGCAGCGGGCCCGGGAGTCGGCCGATCCTTCCGTCCCGGGCCAGGGCCCGGCCGCCGAGGGCGGCCGCCTTCTGGGCAACGCCGAGCAGGCGCGGGGAGTCGAGGACGGTGGCGGCGGCCTTCATGGCCAGCGCCTCCGCCCGCTTCGGCTTGGTCTCGACGGCCTTGGCCCGCAGGTGGGCCAGCACCTCGGGGATGTCGATCTTCACGGGGCAGGCGTCGTAGCAGGCCCCGCACAGGGTGGAGGCGAACGGCAGCGAAGCGGCGTTCTCCACGCCGACGAGCTGCGGGGTGAGGACGGCGCCGATCGGTCCGGGGTAGACGGAGCCGTAGGCGTGGCCGCCGGTGCGCTCGTAGACGGGGCAGACGTTGAGGCAGGCGGAGCAGCGGATGCAGGCGAGGGCCTGGCGTCCGACCTCGTCGGCGAGGGTGTCGGTGCGGCCGTTGTCGAGGAGGACCAGGTGGAAGGCCTGCGGGCCGTCGCCCTGCGTCACCCCGGTCCAGGTGGAGGTGTAGGGGTTCATCCGCTCGCCGGTGGACGAGCGGGGCAGCAGCTGGAGGAAGACCTCCAGGTCGGTCCAGGTGGGGACGACCTTCTCGACACCCATCACGGTGATCAGGGTCTCGGGCAGGGTGAGGCACATCCGACCGTTGCCCTCGGACTCCACGACCACGACCGTGCCGGTGTCGGCGACGGCGAAGTTGGCACCGGAGACGGCCACCTTGGCCGAGAGGAACTTCTTCCGCAGGTGCAGCCGGGCCGCGTCCGCCAGCTCGGCGGGTGAGTCGGTGAGCCCGTCCGGTGCGGGCCGGCCCCAGTGGCCCATCTCGGCAACGAACAGGTCCCGGACCTCGGTGCGGTTCCTGTGGATCGCGGGGACGAGAATGTGCGAGGGCCGGTCGTCTCCGAGCTGGACGATGAGCTCGGCCAGGTCGGTCTCGTACGCGGTGATCCCGGCTTCGGCCAGGGCCTCGTTGAGGCCGATCTCCTGCGTGGCCATCGACTTGACCTTCACCACCTCGCGTTCGCCGGTGGCCCGCACGAGTTCGGTCACGATGCGGTTGGCCTCGACGGCGTCCGAGGCCCAGTGCACGGTGCCGCCCGCGGCGCTGACGGCGGCCTCCAACTGGACGAGGTAGTGGTCGAGGTGGCGTGAGATCCGCTTCTTGATCGCGGCGGCGGCGTCGCGCAGTTGCTCCCAGTCGTCCAGCTCGGAGGCGACCGCGAGCCGCTTGTCGCGAATGGTCGTGGTGGCCCGTTTCAGGTTGGCACGCAGCTGGGTGTTGCCGAGCGCCTCGCGGGCGGCATCGGGAAAGGACGGGGCGTCGAGCCAGACGACGCCACGGCTGCCGGGGTTGCTCATCGTGCGGTTCCTTCGGAGGCGGCGAGGATCTCGGCGATGTGCATGGTCCGCACGGGGGCGCCCTGGCGGGACAGTCCGCCGCCGATGTGCATCAGGCAGGAGTTGTCGGCGGCGCACAGGACGTCGGCGCCGCTGTCCAGGACGGCGGTGTTCTTGTCGGCGAGCATCGCGGCGGAGGTGTCGGCGTTCTTGACGGCGAAGGTGCCGCCGAAGCCACAGCAGGAGTCGGCCGCGGGCAGGTCGACGAGGTCGATGTCCCGGACGGCGCGCAGCAGGCGGTCGGGGCGGTCGCCGAGGCGCAGGCCGCGCAGCGAGTGGCAGGTGGGGTGGTAGGCGACGCGGTGCGGGAAGCGGGCGCCGACGTCGGTGACGCCGAGGACGTCGGTCAGGAACTCGGTGAACTCGTGAACCCGGGGGACCAGTTCGGCGACCTGCTGTTGGAGGCCGGCGGGCCCGTACTCCCGGGCCAGCAACGGGTGGTTCTCCTTGACCATGCCGGCGCATGAGGCGGACGGCGTGATGACGGCGTCGTAGTCAGCGAAGGTCCGGACGAAGCGGGCCACCAGCGGGACGGCGTCGGGGCGGTAGCCGGTGTTGAAGTGCATCTGCCCGCAACAGGTCTGTTCCATCGGGAAGTCGACGGTGTGGCCCAGCCGCTCCAGTACGGTCACCACCGCGCGGCCGGTTTCGGGGAACATCGTGTCGTTGAAGCAGGTGATGAAAAGGGCGATGCGCATCAGCTCACCTCCTCGGGGGTGGGGACGTCCTCCCGCAGCAGTCCGCGGTCCCTGAGTTCTGCCCAGAGCTCCGCCGGGACGGGGTGATCGAGCATAGCGGCGGCGTCCCGGGCCTCGGCGGCGCTGCGGGTGCCGACCAGGACGCTCGCCACCGCCGGGTGCCCGAACGGGAAGTGCAGGGCGGCGGCGCGCAGCGGCACACCGTACGTCTCGCACACCGCCTTGAACTCCAGGGCCCGGCCGAGCAGGTGGACGGGGGCCGCGGTGTAGTCGAAGGTGGCACCCGGGCGGGGGTCGGCGAGCAGGCCGGAGTTGAAAACCCCTCCGATGACCACGCCGACGCCCCGCTGCTGAGCCAAGGGCAGCAGTTCGGCGAGTCCTCGCTGGTCGAGCAGGGTGTAGCGGCCGGCCAGCAGGACGGCGTCGATGTCGGTCTCGCGGATGAAGCGGGCGGGCAGTTCGGCCTGGTTCATGCCGAGGCCGATCGCTCCTATAACTCCCTCCGCGCGCAGGCGTTCGAGTTCGGGGTAGGCCTCGTCGAGGGCCTGTTCGGCGTGGTCGTCGGGATCGTGCAGGTAGGCGATGTCGATCCGGTCGAGGCCGAGCCGGTTCAGGCTGTCCTCGACGGAGTGGCGCACGCCCCGGGCGCTGAAGTCCCAGACCCGGTGGTGGGTGGCGGGCACGGCGAAGCCGTTGGCCAGGTCGTCGCCGTCGACGGAGGGGGTCGGCTCCAGCAGCCGGCCGACCTTCGTGGACAGGGTGAAGTCGTTCCGGGGCAGGTCGCGCAGCGCGTCACCAAGGCGGCGCTCGGACAATCCCAGGCCGTAGTGCGGGGCGGTGTCGAAGTACCGTACGCCCGCTTCCCAAGCGGCGGTGACAGCTTGTTCGGCCTGTTCGTCGGTGACCGGGGTGAACAGGTTGCCGATGCCGGCTGCGCCGAAGGCGAGTTCGGTGACCTGGACCTTGCTGCCGCCGAGCGGGCGGTGGCGCGGGTTCACGGGCGCGGCTCCTGTCGCAGGCGCAGGCCGGCCATGCCGCCGTCGACCGCGAGGGTGGTGCCGGTGACGCTGGCGGCGGCCGGGGAGGCCAGGTAGGCGATGGCTGCGGCGACCTCCTCGGCGGTCACCAGGCGCCCGGTCGGCTGGCGGGCGTTCAGGGCGTCGCGTTCGGCGGCCGGGTCGTCGGCGGCGTAGAGGAGCCGGGAGACCCACGGGGTGTCGACGGTGCCTGGGTTGACGCAGTTGACCCGGATGCCCTCGCGGACGTGGTCGGCGGCCATGGCCAGGGTGAGGGAGAGCACGGCGCCCTTGCTCGCCGAGTACAGCGCACGCTGGGGCAGTCCGGCGGTGGCGGCGATCGAGCAGGTGTTGACCACCGAGGCACGGGTGGAGCGGCGCAGGTACGGGAGGGCGGCGCGGGTGGTGCGGACGATGCCGAGCACGTTGACGTCCAGGACGCGGTGCCACTGCTCGTCGTCGTTGTCCTCGACGGTGCCGGCGGCGCCGATTCCGGCGTTGTTGACCAGGATGTCGATCCCGCCGAGCGCTTCGGCCGCCGCCTCGACGGCGGCGCGCACGGACTGGTCGTCGGAGACGTCGGTGGTGAAGCCGTGCAGCGGGGCCGCGACGGAGGCGGTGTCGAGGTCCAGGACGGCGACGCGCGCTCCGCGGGAGCTGAGCAGGTCCGCGGCCGCCCGGCCGATGCCGGAGGCGCCGCCGGTGACCAGGGCGGTGAGTCCCCGGAGGTCGCGGGTGGTCATGAGCGCTCCTGTTGCTCGGCGGCGGCCCGGTCGGCGGCCCAGAACGCGCCGTCGGGGTAGGTGTAGGTGTCGATGGTGGCCTGGTGCATGGTGGCGGAGAAGCCGGGGGCGGTGGGTGCCCGGTAGTGGCCGGCGTCGATGACGACGGGGTCGAGGAAGTGCTGGTGGAGGTGGTCGACGTACTCGATCACCCGGTCCTGGGTGGTGCCGGAGAGCGCGACGTAGTCGAACATCGACAGGTGCTGGACCAGTTCGCACAGGCCCACGCCACCGGCGTGTGGGCAGACCGGGACGCCGAACTTGGCGGCGAGCAGGAGGATGGCGAGGTTCTCGTTGACACCGGCCACCCGGGCCGAGTCCAGCTGGAGGACGTCGATGGCGCCGGCCTGGAGCAGCTGCTTGAAGACGATGCGGTTCTGGACGTGCTCGCCGGTGGCGACCTTGATCGGGTGGACCCCGCGCCGGACGGCGGCGTGGCCGAGGACGTCGTCGGGGCTGGTGGGCTCCTCGATCCAGTACGGGTCGAACTCGGCGAGGGCGTTCGTCCACTCGATCGCCTCGGCGACGTTCCAGCGCTGGTTGGCGTCGATCGCCATGCGAATGTCCGGGCCGACGGCCTGGCGGGCGGCGCGGCAGCGGCGGATGTCGTCCTGAAGGTCGGCGCCGACCTTCAGCTTGATCTGGGTGAAGCCGTCGGCCACCGCCTGCTGGGCGAGGCGGGTGAGCTTCTCGTCCGAGTACCCGAGCCAGCCGGGCGAGGTGGTGTAGGCGGGGTAGCCGCGCCGCAGCAACTCCGCGGTCCGGTCGGCCGCGCCATGCCGGCCCTTGGTCAGCAGCTCCAGCGCCTCCTCGGGGGTGAGCGCGTCCGCGATGTACCGGAAGTCGATCTGGGAGACCAGCCACACGGGGTCGGCGTCGGCGAGCAGCTGCCACAGCGGCTTGCCCTCGCGCTTGGCGGCGAGGTCCCAGACGGCGTTGACGACGGCGCCGATGGCCATGTGCATCACGCCCTTCTCGGGCCCCAGCCAGCGCAGCTGGCTGTCGCCGATCAGGTCGCGATAGAGGGAGCCGGGGTCGGCGCACAGCTCGGCGACGGGACGTCCGACGATGTGCTCGCTCAGCGCGTCGATGGCGGCGACCTGGACGTCGTTGCCGCGGCCGATGGTGAAGGTGAACCCGTGGCCCTCGTGGCCGCCCTCGGAGGTGCGCAGGACGACGTAGGCGGCGGAGTAGTCGGGGTCGGGATTCATCGCGTCGGACCCGTCCAGCTCCCGCGATGTGGGGAAGCGGATGTCGTAGGTGTCGACGGCGGTGATCCGCGCTGGGGTTGCGGACACGGTGGTGCCTTTCACGCGTTGGAGAAGGTCTGGCGCTGGGTGCCGAGGCCGTCGATGGACAGCTCGACGGTGTCGCCCGCGCGCAGGTAGGGGGTGCCGGGCAGTCCCAGGGCCACGCCGGCCGGGGTGCCGGTGTTGATGACATCGCCGGGGTTGAGCACCATGTACTGGCTGAGGTACCAGACGACGTGGGCGACATCGAAGATCATGTTCTTGGTGTTGCCGTCCTGGCGCGTCTCGCCGTTGACGGCCAGACGCAGGCCCAGGGCCTGCGGGTCGCCGGCCTCGTCAGAGGTGACCAGCCACGGACCGAGCGGGTTGAAGGTCTCGCAGGACTTGCCGAGGTCCCACTGCCCGGAATACTCCAGCTGGAACTCGCGCTCGGACACGTCGTTGCTGATCGCGAAGCCCGCGACATGGGCCAGGGCCTGGTCCGGCGAGTCCAGGTAGCGGGCCTCACGGCCTATCACGACCGCCAGCTCCACCTCCCAGTCGGTCTTCGTCGAACCTCGCGGGATCAGCACCCCGTCACAGGGTCCGACCACCGTGGACGGGTCCTTCATGAACACCACCGGCCGGAGGGGGACAGCCGCTCCGGTCTCCTCGGCGTGGTCACGGTAGTTGAGGCCGATACAGACGACCTTGCCCGGCCGGGCAACCGGCGCTCCGACCCGCAGGTCGGAGGGGTCGAGCTCGGGAAGTGTGTCGGCGGCAAGAGCGTTGCGGACGCGATCGATCCCGCCCGACGCGAGGAACGTCCCGTCGATGTCGCTGGTCACGCCCGTGAGTGCGAAGACGCGCCCGTCGTCGCCGAGTGCCGCCGGAACCTCTTCGCCCGCCGGTCCGATCCGCAGCAGCTTCATGCCCTGCTCCCGTCATAGGTCTGCGAGCCGGGACTCTTCACCGGCCGACACATCGGATGAATCTTTGACGCCCCGACCATACGAGCCTCGTCACGCCACCGCAAGAAGTCCTCCGATGTTTGCCGGGCCCTTCGGCTCGTACGCCCTCAAAAGAACCATCAAATTGGCAGCTCAGAGCGGAGGTGCCACTTCACTCGTGACACGGGACGGAAACCTGGACGTCACGGTTGAGAATCATCCCAGGTTTCCTCTTGTCAGTCAGATGTCAGGCTCGTATGGTCCTCCTGGCCTGCAAGCCATCCGATGACTGCGGGAAGCGCGATCCGGCTCCGTCAGCCACGGACCGCCGCAACCAGGAACCGGCCTCCCTCCTGGTGAGGGCTGGCAGGGAGGCCGCCCCCCTGCCCGCTTCGCCCCACCGGGACGGCCTCTCGGCCTCCCGCCACGCCGGATCCCCGTCCACGGGGGACCGGACGTCCCAGCCAAGGAGATCAGCACCATGAAGCCTCGCTCCTCCAGAATCGCGGCCACGGCCGCCGCCGTGGTCGTCCTGGCGGGGTTCGCCACGGCCTGCAACCGCGGCAGCGACTCCGGCGGGTCCGCGTCCGGCAAGCCAGCGATCGGCATCGACCTGCCGCGTGCGGACTCCGACTTCTGGAACTCCTACGCGCAGTACGTCAAGCAGGACGCCTCCGCCCAGGGCCTGAACACCCTGCCGGTGAGCAACTCCCAGAACGACGTCACCAAGCTGGTCGCCAACGTCCAGGTGTTCCAGAACACCGGCGCCAAGGCCGTCGTGATGGCCCCGCAAGACACCGGTGCGATCGCCTCCACCCTGGAACAGCTGTCCACCCGGAAGATCCCGGTGATCAGCGTCGACACCCGCCCCGACAAGGGCAACGTCTACATGGTGGTACGCGCCGACAACAAGGCGTACGGCACCAAGGCCTGCGAGTTCCTCGGCAAGCAGCTCGACGGCAAGGGCAAGGTCGCCGAGCTCCAGGGCGCGCTCAGCTCCATCAACGGGCGCGACCGCTCCGAGGCCTTCGCCGCCTGCATGAAGGAGAAGTTCCCCGGCATCCAGGTCATCGAGCTGGCCACCGACTGGAAGGGCGACGTCGCCTCCGCCAAGCTCCAGTCCACCCTGGCCGCCAACCCGGACCTCGGCGGCGTCTACATGCAGGCCGGCGGCGTCTTCCTCCAGCCCACCCTCGCCCTGCTGCAGCAGAAGGGCCTGCTCAAGCCCGCCGGCCAGCCCGGCCACATCGCCATCGTCTCCAACGACGGCATCCCGCAGGAGTTCGACGCGATCCGCAAGGGCGACATCGACGCGACCGTCTCCCAGCCTGCCGACCTCTACGCCAAGTACGCCCTGTACTACGCGCAGGCCGGAGCCGAGGGCAAGACCTTCCAGCCCGGTGCCACCGACCACCAGTCGACCATCATCCAGCTGCCCAACGGCCTGGAGGACCAGCTCCCCGCGCCGCTGGTCACCAAGGACAACGTCGACGACAAGTCCCTCTGGGGCAACAACGTCGGCAAGTAGCCCCACCGACCCCTCATGAGCCGCGGCCCGGGCTCCCCTCTCGGTGCCGCCGTTCTCGGACCCTGCGGAAAGGACACCCGCCATGGCGGACCCCAGCCCCGTCCGGGGCCCCGTCGTCGAGGCCGACGGGATCAGCAAGCGCTTCGGCGCCACCGTCGCGCTCAGCGACGCCCGCATCTCGGTCGCCCCTGGCGAATCGCATGCCCTGGTCGGCCGCAACGGCGCGGGCAAGTCCACGCTCGTGTCGATCCTCACCGGCCTGCAGAACCCCGACACGGGCACCCTGCGTTTCAACGGCGAGCCGGCTCCGGCCCCCGGGGACACCGCCGCCTGGCGCGCCCGGGTCGCCTGCGTCTACCAGCGCTCCACCATCATCCCCGCGCTGACCGTCGCCGAGAACCTGTTCCTGGACCGGCAGAGCTCCCGAGCGCTGCGGCCGATCAGCTGGCGGCAACTGCGCCACCGGGCCGGCGAACTGCTCACCGAGTACGGGGTGGACGTCGACCCGACCGCGCGCGCCGAGGCCCTGAGCGTCGAGCAGCGGCAGTTCGTCGAGATCGCCCGGGCACTGTCCTTCGGGGCTCGCTTCATCATCCTCGACGAGCCCACCGCCAAGCTCGACGCCCGCGGCATCGAGCGGCTCTTCGACAAGCTGCGCTCACTCCAACAGCAGGGCGTCGCCTTCCTCTTCATCTCCCACCACCTGCAAGAGGTCTACGACCTCTGCGCGACCGTCACGGTCTACCGGGACGCCCGACACATCGTCACCGCCCCGGTCGCCGACCTCGACCAGCAGGCCCTGGTGGAGGCGATGACCGGCGAGAGCGCCCGCAGCAGCAAACCCGCCTGGTCGGTGGCCGGCCGCACGCGCACCGACGGCACCCCACTGCTGGAGGTCTCCGGCCTGAGCCTGGCCGGCACCTACCAGGACGTCTCCCTGACCGCGCGGGCCGGCGAGGTCGTGGGCCTGGCCGGAGCGGCCGCCAGCGGCAACGTCCGGCTCGCCGAGACGATCGCCGGCCTGCACCGCCCGCAGGCCGGCACGATCACCGTCGCGGGCCGACCGGTGCGCACCGGGAAGGTGCCCGCCGCCCTCGCCGCCGGCATCGGCTTCGTCCCCGAGGACCGCCACATCCAGGGCCTGATCCCGCAGCGCAGCGTCGCCGAGAACGCCACCCTGACCGTCACCGACCAGCTCGGCCCGTTCGGCACGGTACTGCCCTCGCGCACCCGGGCCTTCGCCGGGCGGATGATCGCCGACCTCGACATCAAGACGCCCGGCCCCTCGGCCCCGGTGTCCGCCCTGTCCGGCGGCAACCAGCAGAAGGTCGTCATCGCCCGCGCTCTGGCCACCGAACCGCACGTGCTGGTGGCCATCCGCCCCACCAACGGCGTCGACATCAAGTCCAAGGAGTCCCTGCTCGGCACCGTCCGCCAGGTCGCCGACGCCGGGAAGACCGCCCTGATCGTGTCCGACGAACTCGACGACCTGCGCGTCTGCGACCGGGTCGTGGCCATGTTCCACGGCCGCGTCGTCGCCGAGTTCGAGCACGGCTGGAGCGACGAACAACTGGTCTCAGCCATGGAGGGCATGCCCGGCCCGACCGATCCGAAGGAACCCAATGTCTCCCACCACTGAGGTCCGCGCACACGCGGCGCCCGCCGCCACCCGGCCCGCCGAGCGCCGCTTCCAGCTCGCCCGCTACCGTGATCTCTCCCTCGTCCCGGTTCTCCTGGTGCTGGGCATCATCGGATTCGCGGTCTCGCCCGCCTTCCTCACCTCCGACAACCTGCTCGGCGTCGGCCAGCAGGCCACCGAACTGAGCCTGCTGGTCCTGGCCGAGGCGCTGATCCTGATCGTCGGCCGGATGGACCTGTCCCTGGAATCCACGATCGGCGTCGCCCCCGTCATCGCCGTCTGGCTGGTCCTCCCCGACCACGGCGCACGCTTCAACGGCCTCGGCCTCTTCCCCTCCTGGACCGCCATCCCGCTGTGCCTGGCCGTCGGCGCGCTCATCGGGGCGATCAACGGGTTCCTGATCCTCAAGCTGCGCCTCAACGGCTTCATCGTCACCCTCGGCGCGCTCACCCTGCTCCGCGGCCTCCAGGTCGCGATCTCCCAGGGGCAGTCGATCGTCAACCTGCCCGGCTCCTTCACCTACCTCGGCAGCACCAGCTGGCTCGGCGTCCCGGCGGCCATCTGGATCTGCGCCCTGCTCTTCCTGGCCGGCGGCAGCGCCCTCGCCTGGCTGCGCCACGGCCGAGCCCTGTACGCGATCGGCGGCAACTCCGAGGCCGCCCGCGCCGCCGGCATCCGGGTCGACCGGATCACCTGGACCGTGCTGATCCTCGGTGGCCTCCTGGCCGCGTTCGCCGGGGTCCTCTACACCGGCCACTACGGCTCCATCTCCGCCGACCAGGGAAACGGGTGGATCTTCCAGGTCTTCGCCGCCACCGTGATCGGCGGCGTCAGCCTCAACGGCGGCCGGGGCACCCTCTTCGGCGCCCTGACCGGTGTGCTGACCCTCCAGCTCGTGGTCAATGTCATGACGCTCGCGGGCGTCCCACCGCTGTGGAACCAGTTCCTCAACGGCGCGATCATCATCGTCGCGCTGATCATCTCCCGCTTCGCCTCGGGCGAGAAGCAGGAGTGACGGGCCGCACGGCCTGAGCCGCCCGGAGCGGCGCGACCGGACACCGGCGGGAACCGGTCGCGCCGCTTCGGCCTTCCCTTCCCCGTCCCTCGACCGACCTCACTCCCAAGCCCTCACGCAGGAGGTGAACACCCATGGCCGTGACCGACCGGGCCATCGAAAAGATCAAGGAGATGATCGTCTCCGGCGCCCTGCCGCCCGGCGCGAGACTCCCCAACGAGGCCGATCTCGCCGACCAGCTCGGGCTGTCGCGCAACTCGCTGCGCGAGGCCGTCCGGGCGCTCACCGCGATGCGGATCCTCGTCCCCAGACAGGGCGACGGCACATACGTGTCCGGCCTGGAGCCCCATCTCCTCCTCGAAGCGATGGCCTTCGCCGCCGATGTCTCCCACGGCCGCACAGCCGGGCAGCTCCTTCAGGTCCGACGCCTGCTGGAGCCACAGGCCGCCGCCCTCGCGGCCGGCCTGCTCACCGACGAACACCTGCGAACGCTGCGGGCCGTCCTCGACCGGAGTGCCACGGACATCGGCATCGAGGAGTTCATCGAACTCGACATCGAGTTCCACCGCACCATCGCCGATGCCGTCGGCAACCCCGTGCTGTCCACCCTGCTCGGCATCCTCTCCACCCACACCCAGCGGCTGCGCATCGTGCGCGGTACGCACAACGCTTCCGCCCGCGAGCAGGCCCACCGCGAACACGAAGCCATCTGGCGGGCCCTGGTCAACCGCGATGCCGTCCTGGCCGCCAGTGCCAGCACCGTGCACGTCGCCGCCGTCGAGGACTGGCTGGCCGCCGGCACCGACTCCCTGGCCCTCGGCACCATCGCCTGACGGCGAGCTGCCGAGTCCCGCACATCCGCTCCCCTCTCCCTCAGCCCGCAGGACCCCCACCGCCCAGGACGGTCTGACACATGAAGAGCCGAACCATCCGGACCACCTGCGCGGGCTGCATCGCCGTGTTGCTCGCCGGCTGCCTCACCGCCTGCGGGGGCACTGATGACGCCGGCAACTCCCGCCCGCAGATCGGCATCGACATCCCCCGCGCCGACTCCGACTTCTGGAAGGCGTACGCGAAGTACCTCCAGGAGGAGATCAACGACCAGCAGCTGGGTGTCCTGCCCCCGACCCGTTCGGACGGCGACGAGGCGACGTTCACCGCCAACGTCCACTCGCTGGCCGGCCGGCATCCCAAGTCCATCGTCATGGCGCCGCAGAACACCATGACCACCGATACGACACTCTCCGAGCTGTTCCGCGCAAACATCCACGCGATCAGCGTGGACACCGAACCGGAGCACGGCACCGTCTACATGGTGGTCCGCACCGACAACCGCTCGTACGGCACCAAGGCCTGCGAGTTCCTCGGCAAACAGCTCGGCGGCAAGGGCAAGGTCGCCGAACTACAGGGCGCACTGAGCTCCATCAACGGATACGAACGCTCCGAGGGATTCGCCGCCTGCATGAAACGCAACTTCCCCGGTATCCAGGTGATCGCGCTGCCCACCGACTGGAAGGGTGACGTCGCCTCCGCCAAGCTCCAGTCCACCCTGGCCGCCAACCCGGACCTGAACGGCATCTACCTGCAGGCCGGCGGCGTCTTCCTCCAGCCCGCCCTCGACCTCCTGCGTCAGAAAGGCCTGCTCAAGCCTGCCGGCCAGAGCGGCCACATCACCATCGTCTCCAACGACGGCATCCCCGCCGAGCTCAACGCCATCCGCAAGGGCGACATCGACGCGACCGTCTCCCAGCCCGCCGACCTCTATGCCAAGTACGCCCTGTACTACGCCAAGGCCGCCACCGAGGGCAAGACCTTCCGTCCCGGCCCCACCGACCACGGCTCCACCATCATCTCCCTGCCCAACGGCCTGGAGGACCAGATCCCCTCGTCCCTGGTCACCAAGGAGAACGTCGACGACCCGTCGCTCTGGGCCAACCACGCCGCAGGCTGACCCGAGACGGGCCCCGGAACCAGGCCGGCAGCCACCGCGACGACGGGACGACGCGACTCCGGCCTGTGCACCACCACTGCACCACTCCCCCACCCACCCCCGCTGAAAGGCCGCACCATGCGAAGTGCACCGGTGGTCAGGGCGATAGTCGCCCTGACCCTTGGTACCACCGCCGCCGCCTGGTCCCCCGCCACGGCGACCGCCGCCACCACGACCACCGCCTGGTCCGGCGGCGCGTTCTCCGTCGACACCGCGAGCCTCGTCCGCGAGGCGAACATCGTCCTGGGCAGCCCGAACACCGCGGCGACCCAGTCCATGCCGTTGGGCAACGGCACCCTCGGCGCCGCGGTCTGGGCCGCCAACGGCTTCACCACCCAACTCAACCGCGCCGACACCCTGCCCGGCCGCAAGTCCCCCGGCTGGCTGCAGATCCCCGGCCTGTCCCGGATCACGAACGCCGCCGACTTCACCGCCACCGTCGACCCGTACGACGGCGTGCTACGCGAGTCCGGCGACGGGATGAGCGCGACGATCTACGTCCGCGCCGACAAGGACGAGCTGGTCGTGGACGTGACCGGCGCCGACCCGAACACCGTCCAGTCCGCCACCGTCAACCTGTGGTCCGGGCGCACCCCGGCCGCGGCGGCCTCCGGTGGCGTCGCGACGCTCGCCGAGACCTGGGTCGACAGCAATGCCACCACCGGCTCCGGCCGGACCTTCGGCTCCCTGGCCGCGCTCACCGCCGGCGGGCGCAACGTCTCCGCCACGGTCGCCGACCCGCAGACCGTGAAGGTGAACCTCACCCCCAACCCCGACGGCAGCTTCCGGATCCTGGTAGGCAGCCCGAGCTGGACCGGCGGCAACGCCGCCACCACCGCCGCCTCGCTGCTGGGTTCGGACGCGACCGCGAGCTCCGACGCCCTGCGAGCGCCGCACCAGGCCTGGTGGCACACCTACTGGGGCAAGCTCGGCCTGGTGAAGCTCTCCTCGGCGGACGGCACCGCCGCCTACCTGGAGAAGCTGCGCACCCTGTACTACTTCTACACCGCCGAGGAGTCCCGCGGGCCGCTGCCCGGCTCCCAGGCCGGAGTCGCCGACCTCTTCAACTTCTCTCAGGACGCCCAGAACTGGTACCCGGCCGGCTACTGGTTCTGGAACATCCGCGGACAGGTGGCCGCCAACATCGGCGCCGGCGCGTTCGAGCTCAACACCGGCCTCTACAACCTCTACACCTCCAATCTGGCCAACATCCAGGCCTGGACCAGGGCCCACATGGGCAACCGGCCCGGCATCTGCGTGCCGGAGACCATGCGCTTCAACGGCAACGGCTTCCAGAGCGACAGCGACCCGTTCGGCGCCGCCTCCTGCGACGACGCCCTGTCCACCTGGAACGGCCGGACCGTCTCCTCCGGCGCGGAGATCGGCCTGTGGGTCTGGCAGCAGTACCTGACCACCGGCGACCGCAGCTTTCTGGCCTCCAACTACCCGCTCATGCAACAGTCCGCCCAGTTCCTGCTGGCATACACGACCGTCGGAGCGGACGGCAAGCGGCACGCGGTGGCCAACGTCCACGAGAACCAGTGGAACGTGCAGGACCCGGTCAACATGATCGACGCGATGAAGGCCCTCTTCCCCGCCACGATCTCCGCCGCCCGGGCCCTGAACGCCGATGCCACGCTGGTGTCCCAGCTGCAGGCCGCGATCCCGCAGATCCCCGACTACCCGCGCACCGACGCCGCGACCCACCGGCAGAACCTCACCGCCGCCGCCGACGCATCCGGCACTGACGTCCTCGGCCAGTCCTCCCAGCCCACCGCACCGGTCTACAACACCGAGAACGACGACCTCGAAGCCGTCTGGCCCTACAATCTGATCGGCGACAACTCGCCGTTGCTCTCCCTGGCGCAGCGCACCTACAACAGCCGGGTCAACGTCCAGCAGAACGACTGGAGTTTCGACGCCGTCCACGCCGCCCGCCTCGGCCTGCCCGGCCGAGTCGCCGCCGACCTGACCGCGCTCACCCAGAAGTACCAGACCTACCCCACCGGCCTGGCCAACCTGTGGGGCCAGTCCGGCGGCAGCGAGCCGTACATCGAGCAGGCCGCCAACGTCGCACTGGCGATCAACGAGGCCCTGGTCCAGGACTACGACGGACTGCTGCGCATCGCTCCGGCCCTCCCCCAGGGCTGGGACGCCGACGGCACTCAGTACATCCACGGCGGCAGCACCGTCTCTGTCCAGGTCCATGGCGGCGTCATCGGCACCGTCGGCATCCACGCCGGCTCCACCGGCACGCTCAACGTCCGCAATCCCTGGCCCGGCCAGAGCGTTTCGGTCGTCGATGGCACCGACCAGAAGACCGTCATCATCCGCCCCACCAGTGCCGGACAGTTCACCATCCCGACCACGGCCGGCAAGTCCTACCTGGTCCAGCAGGTGTCGGCCCCGGTCTCCGGTATGACGTTCAGTCGGCTCTCCGGCACACCGGCCACAGCGGCCAGCCACCTGGGCACCGTCCAGATCGGCCTGGACAAAACCACTGGCACCGGCCAGATCACCGGCATCAACGGCCTGTGCGTCGACGACTCCGGAGCCGGCACCACCGACGGAAACCCCATCGTCGTCTGGGCCTGCAGCGGCACCGCCGCCAACCAGCAGTGGACCGTCGGCACCGACGGCACCCTGCGCACCCTCGGCAAATGCATGACCGCCCCCGGCAACACCCCCGGCAACAACACCCCCATCCAGCTGTACGGCTGCGTGAACGGGGCCGGCAACCAGGTCTGGCAACCCCAGGCCGACGGCACCCTCAAGAACCCGCAGAGCAACAAGTGCCTGGACGACTCGGGCGCCGGTCCCGCCGGCACCCAGCTGATCCTGTGGGACTGCTCCGCTGCCGCCAACCAGATCTGGCACCTGCCCTGATTCCGACCTGACGCAACAAGGCCTGGGGTGCCGACCAATGATGGTGGTCGGCACCCCGGGCACGCGTGATCCTCGATGCCGCACTCGTCGAGAGCGTCGTACTCGGCGACCTCACCGACCCCGCCCGGCAAGCCGTCCTCCTCAGCGGTAGGTCGAGTGCGCGCTCGAGTTGGCCAGCCAGGTGCGCCAGCGGTTGATGCCCGACCCAGGATGGATGGCGGCACTGCCGCCGGGCTGGCTCTGGTGCTACGGCTCGACAGGCTGCGGACGCGCATCCTGGGAGTCTGGCGGGGAAGGCCCACGCCCTCCTGCAGGCTCCTGAGGGCGACCTGCCGGAAGTCGGGCACGACCCGCACGATGTCGTCGCCGAGTACCGCTGGCTTGGTCGCGGCTACGCGCAGCGGGTCGAGCCCGGAGAACAGGCGCTCAACCATGCCTCGTCCCGCGCCGTCCTGGAACTGGAGCGGACGTACGCCGGCAAGGCCTTCGCGGCACTCATAAGCTCCCCGACTCAGCGGGCACTTCGGCAACAAGTCCGCTGTGTTCCTCAACACGGGCCGCACGCTCCCACCACCCGCGCACGACCGGGGTCCTCGGCACTGGACGCAATACTCCGGATCGAGTGGCTGGTTACGTGGTGTCCCCAGCCCGGAGCGCCAGTGCCCGGTGCGCAGCCACCTCAGACAGACCCCGATGCCCTCGCCACCGCACCCGGAACCTGCCAGCCACCTGCGGGCCCTCACCGCGAGCCGCAGGTCAGGGCCCCAATTCGGCGTTGGTGATCGCATGGTGGTCGCAGGCGAGCGTCGGGGCAGTGCCCCGGTAGCCTCCGCGGGTCGACCAAGGGACCAACTGCCGCAGGAGGCTGGGGAAGTGCGCAAGTCAGGACGGCCGGGCCGGGTCTACCGTCGGTGCGGATGCCGCGACGCCGACCGACGGCAACTCGGAGCGTCGTGTCCGCACCTGGCCGAGGAGGGGCACGGCACGTGGACGTTCGCCGTGCTTCACTCACCGGCCAAAGGCGCACCGTGCGCCGTGGCGGCTTCGAGGATGCCTTCGCCGCCGAGACGGCGCTTCGGCGCTTCCTCGAAGGGCGCCGACTGGGCTTCGACGCCGACCCGCACGAGACGGTGGCCGCCTACCTCACCAAGTGGCTGAAGTCGATGGAGTTCCTGCTCAAGCCCACCACCTACGCCCGCTACCGCACCTACGTGCTCTGCGAGTTGATACCCGTCTTCGGCAAGCTGCGCCTGGAGGAGCTCGCCCACGACCACATCGCCGCCTACGCCCACGAGCAGCTCGAAGCCGACCGCGGACGCCAGGCCGTCTACCACCTGTCGGGCCATCAACAAAAAGGCCGCTGACCTGGGATTACTCCCGGCCAACGGCCTTCCGACATCACTGTCGGGACGACAGGATTTGAACCTGCGACCCCTTGACCCCCAGTCAAGTGCGCTACCAAGCTGCGCCACGTCCCGTGGTCTCGCTGCCTGCAGTGGAGCCTGGGGGGCTCTGCTGTTCGGCTTCTCGACCTTGTCTCCGGTGTCCCGGCGACGTGGAAAACAATACAGCACGTCGGGGGGTGCTCGCTGCCAGGTATTGCGGGTGGCGGGGGTCAGGGGGTGGGGTGGCGGGCGTCGTAGCGGAGGAAGGCGGGGCGGCGGGCGGCGAGGAGGAGGATGGCGGCGACGCAGGCGAGGCCACCGCTGATGACGGAGGTGGCGGGGCTGGTGAGAGAGGCGACGGCGCCGGATTCGAAGTCGCCGAGGCGGGGGCCGCCGGCGACGACCACGATGAAGATGCCCTGGAGGCGGCCGCGCATCTCGTCGGGGGCTGCGACCTGCATCATCGTGTTGCGGAAGATCATGCTGACGGTGTCGGCGCAGCCGGCCACGGCGAGCAGGAGGAGACCGGGCCAGAGGCTGCGGACCAGGCCGAAGGCGGCGATGGCGAGGCCCCAGGCGGCGACGGAGACGAGGACCGCGGCGCCTTGGCGGTTGACCCGGCTGACCCAGCCGGAGAAGAGGGCGCCGACCAGGGCACCGACCGCGGGGGCGGAGACCAGCAGGCCGACGGTGCGGGCGTCGCCGCCGTAGAAGGTGACCGCGATGGCGGGGAAGAGGGCGCGCGGCATGCCGAAGATCATGGCGGCGAGGTCGGCGAGGAAGCTGGTGCGCAGGTTGGGCTGCTCACGTAGGAAGCGCAGGCCGTCGAGGACGGAGGCGCGGCCGCGGCGGTCGCCCAGCGGGCGCATGGAGGGCAGGCGCCACATCGCGTACAGGGTGGCGCCGAAGGCGACGGTGTCGACCAGGTAGGCGGCCTGGGCGCCGTAGGCGCCGATGAGGACGCCACCGACCATGGGGCCGACGGTGAGGCCGAGGTTCATGCTGACCGTATTCAGGGCGTTCGCGGCCGGGAGCTGATGGCTCGGGACCAGGCGCGGGATCATCGCCGAGCGGGCCGGGGAGCTCAGCGCGAAGAAGCCGGCCTGGACGGCGACGGCCGCGTAGAGCAGTGCGACGAGTCCGAGTCCGGCCAGCGCCTGGGCGGCCAGGACGGCGGAGACGGCGGCGAGGCCCGCGGATCCGATCAGTCCGAGGCGCCGACGGTCGACGGTGTCGGCGATCGCGCCACCGTAGAGGCCGAAGGCGATCAGCGGGAAGAGCGAGAAGAGGCCGACCAGGCCGGTGGCGAAGCTGGATCCGGTGAGGTCGTAGACCTGGACGGAGACCGCCACGGCCGTCATCTGCTGGCCGATGGAGGAGACCGCCTGGCCGAACCAGACCCGCCGGTAGTCCGCGTTCTCCCGCAGCGGGCTGAGGTCGGCGAAGGCCCCGCGGGTGACGCGCCGGAACCACGGCGGGGAGGGCGTGTCGGGAACGGAGGAGGAAATGGGGGTGGAAGTGGGGATGGGGGCGGGAGAGGAGGCGGGAACGGGATCGGCGGCCGGGGCGGCGGCAGGCGGCGGCGAGGTCGGCGAGTCGGCGGAGGAATTCGCAGGATGATTGGTCGACACAGCCACCTATAGTCGTCCTGCCCGCCCTGGCGCCGCCCACCGGGGTCCGGCCGGCGGCGCCAGCGCGGCTGGCACCAGAGCGGGCGGCGCCAGAGCGGGCCGCGCCACGGCGAGCATGCAGGCAGGCCAAGCTGGCCAGCCGGGCCAGGCGCGCGAACAGGACGCCTACCGGGTCAGGACCTGCTTCTCCCCCGCCTCGACCGCGAAGTCCAGCCGGTTGCCGGGCGGCGGGAAGGGGCAGATGAAGTGGTCGGCGAACGCGCAGGGCGGCAGGTACGCGCGGTTGAGGTCGAGCACCGTGTGACCGTCCGCGTCGGGCACCGGGAGGGTGATGAAGCGGAAGCGGTAGGTGTCCCTGCCGCTGGTCGCGTCCGCGATGACGCCGCTGAGGCCGGCGGCCGAGCCGCTGACCGTCAAGGTCCGGTGCTCCCCGGCGACGGTGAAGGCGATCTGGCCGGCGACGATCAGCGGGCGCTCCTTGCCGTCGGCGTTGGGGACGACGACGGCCTGGTCGACGCCGCCCTCGAAGGGCGTGAAGACGGCCGGAACCGCCCACTCCGGCGAGTAGGGATACGCGGAGATACCGGCGAAGGACTCCCGGCGGGGCGCGGCCGGGTCGAAGACCCGCAGGGCCAGCTCGCCCTCCCGCTCGATCGGGACGAGCCGAAGCTCGCCCAGGGAGGCGGTGTCGGCGGCCGGGTCGGTGTCCGGCCGGAGCAGCACCTCACCGTCGACCGGGGCCGTCGCACCCGCCACGGTGATGCCCTCGGCAGCGGCCGCCCGGAGCCGGACGCCCTCCGCGTCGGCCCACCAGAGACCGGGCAGGCCTGGTACCCCGGCGGGCTCGGGCTCCAGCCAGTGTGTGCCGACGAGCGCCAGCTGGCCGTGCAGCGTGCTCACCGCCGCCGCCCTGCTGTCGCTCCAGTGCTTCCATTCCTCCGCGGCTGTCGCCGTCATCGAAAGGCCCTCCCACTCCGGTCTCTGACCTCTTCGGTCATCCGTTGTCTGTGCCTGTGCCTGTGTCCGTGTCCATATCCATGTCCGCTACCAACTCAACACCGGCTCCGGGGGCGGATCATTCCCGGGACGGCACCGGCCGGGGAAGCTGCCATGCTCCCGCAACAACCCGGCCGCGTGCCCCGACCCGGCCGCCTACCCGGTCACCAAAACGGTCACCGATCAGGTCGCCAAAACGGTCACCGAACCGGTCACCGAACCGGTCACCGACCCCGCCGCTACGAGCTCTGGAGCGGACGGAACAGGCCCTCCTGGACCACCGACACCACCAGCTGCCCGCTGCGGTCGAAGATCTCCCCTCGGGCCAGGCCGCGCGCACCGTGGGCGATCGGCGCCTCCTGCTGGTACAGCAGCCAGTCGTCGGTACGGAACGGCCGGTGGAACCACATCGCGTGGTCGAGCGAGGCCATGTCGAAGTGCCGATCGCCCCAGAGCGGCTCGACGGGGGCACGGACGGCGTCCAGTAGCGTCATGTCGCTCGCGTAGGTGAGGGCGCAGACGTGGATCAGCGGGTCGTCGGGCAGGGCGCCGTTGGTGCGCAGCCAGACGCCGCTGCGCGCCTCGACCCCGGCCAGCTCCTCCTTGGTCCAGCGCAGCCGGTCGACGTAGCGGATGTCGAAGGGCTGCCTGCGGCTGATGAACGGGGGCAGCTCGCCGAGCCGGGAGCCCACCTCGTCCAGCGCGCTGGGCAGGTCCTCGGGGTCGGACACCTCGGGCATCGCCAGCTGGTGCTCGATGCCGCCCTGCTCGGGGAGGTGGAAGTCCGCGGTGAGGGCGAAGATCGACCGGCCGCCCTGGATGGCGAGCACCCGGCGGGTGGTGAAGGAGCGGCCGTCGCGGATCCGGTCGACCTGGTAGACGATCGGCACGCCGGGCACACCGGGGCGCAGGAAGTAGGCGTGCAGCGAGTGGACCGGACGGTCGCCGTCCACCGTGCGCCCCGCCGCGACCAGCGCCTGGCCGGCCACCTGGCCGCCGAACGTCCGCTGCAGCGCCTCCTCGGGGCTGCGCCCGCGGAAGATGTTCAGTTCGATCTGCTCAAGGTCCAGCAGTTCGACGAGTTCGTCGACGGGGGTACCCATGCGTGCGCTTCCTCTCCGGGCGGCCCGGCCCGACCGGAGGTCCTCCGCCCGGCTGCCGACGCCCGTTCTATCGGATTGTTCAGCCCACTCGAATTCTCCAGCGAGCCCGGGAATTCCCGCACACCAGGGCGACCGCTGTCGATTCACTCGAACGGGGACGCCTCAGGCCTCCCCGGCTGCTCGAACCGCCCCCGCCCGCACCCGGACCAGGCCCACCGCCACCCGGACCGAACCCGCCACCCTGACCGCCCGGACCGAACCCGTCACCCTGACCACCCGGACCGAACCCGCCGCCACCCACACCGAGCCCGGACTGGCGGACGGTGATGTTGAGCCGCCCGGTCAGGCCGAGCGCCGGGTCCGCGGTGCCGGGCAGCGTCCGGACCACGCCGTGGTACGCGAACCGGGCCGGACCGCCGAACACCAGCAGGTCGCCGCTGCGCAGCTCCAGGTCGGTCCACGGCCGGGTACGGGTCTCGGTGTTGCCGAGCCGGAAGACGCAGGTGTCGCCGATCGACAGCGAGACCACCGGGGCGTCCGTCCGCTCGTCGCGGTCCTGGTGCAGGCCCATCTTCGCGCCGTGCGGGTAGTGGTTGACGATCGCGATGTCCGGTTCGTACCGGTCCGCGCCCGCGATGTCGGCGCACGCGTCGCCGTACGCATCGGCGACGGCCCGGCGGGCGAGGCGGCCGAGCTCGGCGGGGAACGGCTTCACGGGGGTGCCGTCGGCGGCGGTCCGCCGGTAGCCGTACGGGTACCAGTGCAGGCCCAGGCTCACCATCTGTACGGACATCACACCGCCGGTCGGCATCCGGACGGTGTGCATCCCGGCCGGCGGGCGTGCCCACTCCCGGCAGTCGGCGACCAGGCGCAGCTGCGCCTCCGCGTCCAGCCAGCCGGGGACGAGCACCGCGCCGGGTGCGGGCTCGGACCGGGCGCGCGGGAAGAGTTCGCCGGTGAGGTTGCCGGGAGGTCCGCCGAAGAGTTCACCCTGAGCCACACCACCATCCTCGCGCAGCGGGGCCGCCCGGGCTCTCCCCGGGTACAGCGGGCTCGGGCCGGCCGGGATGCACACCGTCCGGATGCCGACCGCCCGGCGGGCCGATCACCTGGCCGACACCCGCTCGACCGACCGTCGATCGTCGATCATCCCGATCTCCCGCGCGCACACCGGCCAGGCCTCCCAGCCCTGCATCCGGAGGATCTCCTCGGCGACGGCGGTCTGCTGGCGCCGGCTCGCACGGTCGGGCCGGTTCGCGAAGCGCAGTCCGCCCGCCTCCTCCCAGGTGGGAGGCCAGATCTGCAGGCCGCCGAAGTAGCCGTTCCCGGTGTCGGCCCGCCAGTCGCCGCCGCTCTCGCACTCGGCGAGCTCGTCCCAGATCATGTCCGCGACGGTGGAGGAGGCACTGGCCCGCGCGCCACCCGGCAGCCCCGCGGCAAGCACCTGGACCGACAGCAGCACAGCCGACACCACCAGCAACACCGGCACCACCCCCGGCACCGGCCACCTCGACCGCGGCACCCCCGCCGCCCCCGGCGCCGCACCCAGGCCCGCGTCCAGGTGCGCGCCCAAAACCGCGCGCAAGCGCATCAAGAACGATTCCCGGCTGATCCTACGAACGCTGTGAAGGCACAGCAGCCGACCCTAGGTGCCGGACACCCACAACCGACCCGACACGCCGGACACGCCGACGGCCGCTCCCCCGCACAGCGGAGAAGCGGCCGATCGGACCGGAGGTGCAACGCGCTCGGCGCGAGGACAACCCCTACCAGGATCAGACGGTGAGGGTCTGGCCCGGGAGGATCAGGTCGGGGTTGGCACCGATGACCTTGGCGTTGTCGTTGTACAGGTCGTGCCAGTCGAGGCCCTTGGCGGCGGCGATCGAGCTCAGGGTGTCGCCGGACTTGACGGTGTAGTTGCCACCGGCGGCCTGCTGGGCGTCGTTCGAGGTCGGCTTCGCCGGCTGGGCGGCCTTGGCGGACTTCGCGGCGTTGTCGGACTTCCACGACTTGGCGGCGTCGGCCGACTTCGGCGCGGCAGCGGCGGCCTTGGGGGCCTCGGCGGCCTTCGGCGCGGCGGTGGCGGCCGGAGCGGCGGGCTTCGGCGCGGCGGTGACAGCCGGCTTCGGCGCGGCGGTGACAGCCGGCTTCGGCGCGGCGGTGACAGCCGGCTTCGGCGCGGCGGTGACAGCCGGCTTCGGCGCGGCGGTGGCGGCCGGCTTCGGCGCAGCGGTGGCGGTCGAGCCCGCGGAGGTGTCGACCGCGGCCGGGGCGCCGCCCTTGGTCAGACCGGCCTTGACGGAGCAGACGGGCCAGGCGCCGGGGCCCTGCGAGGCGAGGACCTTCTCGGCGACGGAGATCTGCTGCGCCTTGGTCGCCAGGTTGGCCTGCGCGGCGTAGGCGGTGCCACCGAAGGCGGCCCAGGTGCTGGAGGTGAACTGCAGACCGCCGTAGAACCCGTTGCCGGTGTTGATGGCCCAGTTGCCACCGCTCTCGCACTGGGCGACGGCGTCCCAGGTGGAGACGGACGCGGCGGAGGCCGAGGTGGCCGTGACGAGGCCGGCCACCGGCAGGGCCGCGACAGCGGCGCCCGCCACAACAGCCATCCGAACGCGGTTGCGCTTGGTGACGGTGGAGGTGGTGGCAGCGGCGGTCTCGTTACGGAAGGTCATGAGGTTCCTCTCGACAGCCCCGGGCGGGCATGCGGAACCAGACCCTCGAAGGGCCGATTTCGCTCGCCGCGTCCGCTGGGCGGCCGTGCACGTGTCCGACGTGCCGCGCCGCCCCGGCCACCCGCCACACACCGGCGACCTGTTCGAGCAGTCGCATCGGCGGGCACGGCCTGCGCCGGGGTGAGCCGGCGGGCTGTGCATCGGAGGTGAACCCGGGTGGTGCTCGTTGCACCGCCAATGAAGCTACGAGTCGGCCGCCAGGGATCCAAACAAGCGGCGGTCTCCCCAGCTCAGCCAGGCGTTACCGCCGGTAATGACCATGCAAACGTGCCCGAATTGTCCGATTTAACCGTCATTTCCTAGATCAAACATCGGCCACCCGTGACCCACCTCACGGTTTCATTCCGCCAGGCCTTCCACCGACATCGACACATTGTGACTACCGAAACACGCACTGCGGTCGGATCCGGGGCAATTCCCGTCACCCTCGACGGCCACCCGTGACCCCTGACACAGGGGCCCGTTGGTAAAGGCGGCCGGATGCGGACCCGGATCCCATCGGCCGCCGACCTGGCCCCGGGCCGGGCCGCACCCCCGCCCCGCCCGCCACCGTTCGTCCCCGCCCGACCTGCAGACCGCCCCACCGAAGACCCGCCCCACGCACCGCCCAGCCCCACCCCCGACGCCCAAAACCACCAACACCGACACCCACACCCACACTCAAGGAGTCTCAGTGCCGCGCATGCTCGATGTCAGCGACGAGGTCCGATCCGAGATCGGCGACGACGAGGCCGACCGCCTGTTGGGCGGCGCCCACGCACCCGACGGCTACGAGTGCACCTCCTGCCGCACCCCCGGCGACTCGTTCCAGGAGCCCACCAGCACCGTCCTGTTCGTCGGCGAGGAGACGGCGGTGCTCGCCTTCGCCCATGCCCGCTGCATCCCGTCCCAGGTGGTGCCGGTCTCCGAGGAGCAGCTGCTCGGCGCGGTGCGCAGCATCAGCCAGGCCCAGGGCGACGCACCCGCCGAGGCGCCCGCCGCGGCGGCGGTCCCGGCGCAGTCCGCCCAGGCCCAGCCCAGCGCGTCCGGCGCGCAGCCGAGCGCGCCCGGCCAGGCCGCCATCCTCGGCATCACCTGCGGACTCGTGCTGCATGCCGACACCGGTCACGCCGCTCTGGTGGTCGAGCCCACCGGACCGGTCGGCCGGCCGGGCAACACCTCCGGCACGGACGAGTTCCTCGACCTGCTGCAGGACGCCGGCTTCCAGCCCGTCGCCGACCTCAACAAGACGCCGGACCAACTGCCGGGCTGGTCCGTACTGGTGGCCATGGGCAAGCTGCACGCGATCCTCCAGCCCGCGGCCGCCGGCGGCAGCACCGGCTGGTGGCAGGCGCACCAGCCGCTCCAGGTCACCGACGCCTGGCGGATCGCCGCGGGCCAGCTCTCGGAGGTGACCATGTACGCGGTGCCGGCCGGGATGGTCGGCCGCCAGCCGCGCGAGGACCTGCTCCGCCAGGCACTGGAGCGGGCGGTGGCCAAGGGACAGGTGGTGGCCGCCTCCCTCCCGCTCGCCGGCACCTGAGCGCCCGGGCTGCAGGACGCACCCGGCCCGGTCGGCGGTCCCCCTGCCGACCGGCACCGCCCCACGGTCCGACGCCGAACGCCGGCGCCCCACGGTCCGACGCCGACGCCCCACGGTCGCCGACGTCGATGCCCCGAAAGCGCCCTCGGACCGCTCCGAGTCCGCCCTCGGACGGCTCCCGAGCCGCCCCGGCGCCCTCCCGGAGCCGCCCCCGGACCGGCATAGGCCACCTTCCGACCGGGCCGGTGCACCCCGCATCCCCCAGCGCTCTCGCTCGTTGGCCCCTACGTGTACAGCTACGACGTCTCCGCATCCCACCGTCGCTCCACCACCGGCACCCGTGCGATCCCGGGCATGCGCCCGTCGTTCGACGCGGAGCACCCGCACTCGACGACGCCGATCTACGACGAGCTGTACTCCGAGTACCGGCGGCTGTTCCGGGCCCTGCCGGGCGACCGGTCGGGCGAGGAGAACATGAAGTTCACCGGGTTCGCGGTCCGCGACGGCTACCCGGTGCTGGCCGACCCGCGCCCGTACCCGCAGCAGCAGGCGTTCCAGAGCTACGGCGGCCAGGCTCTCGGGCTCCCGCAGTTCATGCCGAACCAGCAGACCGGTCCGGGTGTGACAGGACCGGCCGGGCACACCAGCGACGGCACCGGCCACGCCCACACGACCGGCCAGACCGCCCCGGCCGGGCACGCGGGCCACGGGGGCCAGGCCGGTCACGTGGGCCAATCCGCCCAACCCGCCCAGTCGGGCCAGTCGGGCCAGTCGGGCCAGTCGGGCCAGTCGGGCCAGCATCCGCAGTCCGGCCACGGCGGCCAGCCCGCCCCCGCCGCCCAGTTCGCCAACGGTCAGGGCTGGGTGGCCGCCGGCTACCTGGGCCCGGTCCCGCACCCGATGCCCACGCCACACCCCGGTCCCGGCACCACCACCGGCGGACGGCACCGCAACCTGCTCTCCCTCCCCCCGGGCCGCAGCACCGAGCAGCACTGACCAGCACCTCAGCCCCGACCCGCCCCGACCCGCCCCGACCCGCCTCGACCAGCCCCGACCAGCCCCGACCAGCACAGGGCACAGGGGACAGGGCACAGGCACCACAGAGCACCCCAGGACGCACGACACACACCGCGCACCCAACGGCCGAGGGCCCCACCGCCGAAGCGGTGGGGCCCTCGCCCAACAGCCCTACAACCGACCAGGCCGCCAGGCGGCCAGGTCTCCCAGACCCGGCCCCCGGCCCCTACTCGGCCCTACGCCTGCTACTTGCGCTTGCGCTTCTCACGCACCCGCACCGAGATCGAGATCGGCGTCCCGACGAAGCCGAACTCCTCGCGCAGCCGGCGCTCGACGAACCGCCGGTAGCCCGCCTCCAGGAAGCCCGAGGCGAACAGCACGAACCGCGGCGGCCGCGCACCCGCCTGGGTACCGAACAGGATGCGCGGCTGCTTGCCACCACGGATCGGGTGCGGGTGGGCCGCTACCAGCCCGCCGAGGAAGGCGTTCAGCCGCGCGGTCGAGATCCGGGTCTCCCAGCCCTCCAGCGCCGTCTCGATCGCCGGGACGAGCCGCTCCATGTGCCGGCCGGTCTTCGCCGAGACGTTGACCCGGGGGGCCCACTGCACCTGGACGAGGTCGCGCTCGATCTCCCGCTCCAGGTAGTAGCGGCGCTCCTCGTCCAGCTGGTCCCACTTGTTGTAGGCGATCACGACGGCGCGCCCGGCCTCGACTGCCATCGAGATGATCCGGGTGTCCTGCTCGGCCAGGGTCTCGCTGGCGTCGACCAGGACGACCGCGACCTCGGCCTTCTCCAGCGCGGCGGAGGTGCGCAGCGAGGCGTAGAAGTCGGCGCCCGCGGTGAGGTGGACGCGGCGGCGGATACCGGCGGTGTCCACGAACTTCCAGGTCTTGCCGCCGAGTTCGATCATCTCGTCGACCGGGTCACGGGTGGTGCCGGCCATCTCGTTGACGACCACCCGCTCCTCGCCGGCGACCTTGTTGAGCAGGCTGGACTTGCCGACGTTCGGCCGGCCGATCAGTGCGACCCGGCGCGGGCCGCCGGGGGCGAGGTCGCCGAAGTTCTGCGGCGGGGCCTCGGGCAGCGCCTCCATCACGGCGTCGAGCAGGTCGCCGGAGCCGCGGCCGTGCAGGGCGGAGACGGGGTAGGGCTCGCCCAGGCCGAGCGACCAGAGGTAGGCGGCCTCGGCCTCGGTCGACTGGCCGTCGACCTTGTTGGCGCAGAGCACGGTCGGCTTGCCGGCCCGGCGGATGATCTTGATCAGGGCCTCGTCGGTGTCGGTGGCACCCACGGTGGCATCGACGACGAACAGCACCGCGTCGGCGGTCTCGATGCCCAGCTCGGCCTGCGCCGCCACCATGGCGTCGATGCCGAGGACGTCGATCTCCCAGCCGCCGGTGTCGACGACCTTGAAGCGGCGGCCGTTCCAGCTGGCCTCGTAGCTGACGCGGTCGCGGGTGACGCCCGGCTTGTCCTCGACGACCGCCTCACGGCGGCCGATGATGCGGTTCACCAGGGTCGACTTGCCGACGTTCGGCCGGCCGACGACGGCCAGCACCGGCATCGGGACGTGCTCGGCGCCGTCGAGGCCGTCGACGCCGTCGAACTCGTACCCCTCCTCGGCGGCGAGCGCCATGAACTCGGCGTAGTCGGCGCTGTCCAGCTCACCGTTTCCGGTGGCGGCGTGCTCTGCGGTCATGTTCCGTTTTCCGTTTCCCGGCGCGGCCCTTCCCAGGGGCACGCCGTGCGTACCTGCCCGGTTCCGGGCAGCGCGGGTTACTGCATGAAATGCGGGTGGAGGGCTCAGACCGCCGAAAGGCCGGCCCGCTCCTCCACCAGCGAGGTGATCGTGTCGATCACCTGGTCGAGAGTCAGCTCGCTGGTGTCCACCAGGACGGCGTCGGCCGCCTGGGCCAGCGGGGCGGTCTCCCGGGAGGAGTCGGCGGCGTCCCTGCGGGCCAGGTCGGCGGCCATCGCGGTGATGGTGGCCTCGTCCACGCCCTTGGCCCTCAGCTCGGCGGCGCGGCGCTCGGCGCGGGCGGCCTCCGAGGCGGTCAGGAAGACCTTGACGGTGGCGTTCGGGAACACCACGCTGCCCATGTCCCGGCCCTCGGCGACGATGCCGCGCTCGGCGACCCCGGCGCAGCCGCGCTGGAGCTCCACCAGCCGCGTGCGCACCGCCGGCACCGCGGCGACGGCGCTGACCTGCCCGGTCACCTCAGGGCCCCGGATCGGGCCCGAGACGTCCTGGCCGTCGACGGTGATGGTCGGACCGTCGGCGTCCGTACCGGAGACGATCACCGGCTTTCCGCAGGCGACGGCCACGGCCTCGGCGTCCTCGATGTCCACGTCGTTGGCCAGCATCCACCAGGTCATCGCCCGGTACATGGCGCCGGTGTCCAGGAAGCTCAGCCCCAGCCGGGCGGCGACCGCCCGCGAGACGGTCGACTTGCCCGAGCCGGAGGGTCCGTCGATGGCGACGACGACCGGGGCGTTCGCTCGGTCGGCAGTGTCCACGGCAGAACCTCTCTCTGAATCCTGAAACCTGAAGCGTGAAATCTGAACGTGGGGCGGTGAAACCCGGTGATGGAACCCGGGTGGAGCCCGGACGGGGGCCCGGCGGTAAACCCGAAACCGAGGGATGCCCCCCTCAAGGTTAATGGACCGGTGCGGAACCCCGCCCCGCCCGGCCCCGCACCCGTACGCCCAGCCTGTACCGGCACGCCCCGCCGGCCCTGCCCAGCCCCCGGCCCTACCCATCCCCCGCCCCGGCCCGTCCGCACCCAGCCCCCTCAGCCCCCGGACCCGGGACACCGGCCCCGGGCCCCGGCAGGACCCCCGCCGACCGGCCAGACGCCCTGGATCAGTCCCGGACGCTCCACCCGGTCGCCCGCAGCGCCACCGTCAACGGCTTGACCGCGGCGGGGGCGACCGACAGCTGGACGAAACCGACCTGCTGCCCGCTGGAGTGCTCGATGAGGACGTCCTCGATGTTGACCCCGGCCGCGCCGACCTCACCGAAGAGGCGGCCCAGCTCGCCGGGCTGGTCGCCGAGGACGACGGCGACGGTCTCGTACCGGGTGGGCGGCGCGCCGTGCTTGCCGGGGATGCGGGCCTGGCCGGTGTTGCCGCGGCGCATCACGGCCTCGATGCCGACCGCGCCCGCCCGCCGCTCGCCGTCCTCGGCGGCCTGCAGGGCCCGCAGCGCGGTGACGGTGTCGACGAGGTCGACGGCGACCTCGTCCAGGATGTCGGCGACGGCGCCGGCGTTCGCGGAGAGGATGTCGACCCACATGCCGGGGTTGGAGGCCGCGATCCGGGTGACGTCCCGGACGCCCTGGCCGGAGAGCCTTATGGCCGTCTCGTCGGCGTGCTCCAGTCGGGCGGCGACCAGCGAGGACAGCAGCTGCGGGGCGTGCGAGACGAGGGCGACGGCGCGGTCGTGCGCGGCGGCGTCCATCACGATCGGCATCGCGCCGCAGAGCGCGACCAGTTCCAGGGCCGCGTTGAGCGTCTCGGTGTCGGTGTCGGCCGTGGGGGTGAGCACCCAGGGGCGGCCCTCGAACAGGTCGGCCCGGGCGGCCAGCGGGCCGGAGCGCTCGCGGCCGGCCATCGGGTGGCTGCCGATGTAGTGGACGGTGTCGCAGCCGAGCGCCACCACCTCGGCGCGCGGCCCGGCCTTGACGCTGGCCACGTCGGTGTACCAGCGGGCCAGACCGCGCCGCTGGCAGTCGGCGAGGACGGTGCCCACCAGCGCCGGCGGTACCGCGATGATCGCCAGGTCCACCGGGCCGTCCGCGGGGTCGATGACACCGGCGCCGAGCGAGGCGGCGGTGCGGGCCGAGTCCGGGTCGGCGTCCTCCAGATGGACGGTCAGCCCGCGGCCGGTGAGGGCCAGCGCGGCGGAGGTGCCGATGAGTCCGGTACCGACGACGGCGGCAGTGCGCATGGCGGGGTGGCTCTCCTCACGGGGCTTACCTGGACGTGCTCGACCCATCCTCTCGCATCCCCGCCGTCCCCGCGGCCACACCCCGCCACCTCCCGCCCCCGCACGCACCCCTGACACCGCGACGGCCCCGCACGCACCCCGCCCGCGCACGCTCCCGCACCCGCCTGCCCGCCCCGCACTCACCCTGCCCCCGGCCGCCCCCGCCGGACCGCAACCGCCTCCGCCCCCAACCCGTCCCACACCACGCGGGCCACCACACGGGCCGCACCCGCCACACGCGGGCGGCCCGGATGCGGCAACACGCGGAAATCCGACGACGCCCGCGCCGGCTGGGGGCAGACTGGCCGCCCGAGCAGGGCGCGGCGCTAACGAAGGGGTTGGCTGGGTGGACGACCATCGCATGGCAGACGACCAGCGCATGGCAGCAGACGACCGGCGCGGCACGGCGGACGGCCGGCCACCGGGCGGGTCGGAGGTACCGGCCCACACCTCGGTGCTCGACTCCGTCGTGGTCTACGCGGCCGGCGCGGTGTGCCGCCGCCGGGCCCGGGTCCCCGTACCCCCGGACGGACGGCTCCGGCTGACCGGTCTGCCCCAGGTGCTCGACGGGCGCTCGCTGCGCGCCCGGGTGCTCGACGGGCCGCCCGGCACCACCGTCACCGAGGCCCGTCTGGACCCCGTCGCCGAGCTCCGCACCGAGGACGAACTCCCCGAGCTCCAGCGACTGTTGGACGAGGCCAGGGAGCGCGGGAGCGCCATCCGCGAGCGCCACCGCCTGGTCCTCTCGGCCATCGCCGAGACGGCCGGGCTGCGCGCCGTGCCGCCGCCGCGCCGCGACGACGAACCGCACCGCCGCACGCCCGCCGACGCCTGGCTGGAGCTGGCCGAGTTCGTCGACGAGCGGCTGTCCGGACTGCACCGGCGCGCCGATGGCCTCGCCCAGGAGCTCCGGCTCGCCGATCACGCGATCGAGGTGCTCACCGCCCGGCTGGAGCGCGCCTCCACCGCGGGGCCCACCCGGCCCGTGGAGACCTCCGCGACCGTCCTCCTCACCCTGAGCCTCGCCCACACCCCCGCGCCCGCGCCCGCGCCCGCCCACGGCACCGAACCCGGCGAGCCCGTCCAGACCACCGAACCCGCCGAAGCCCCCGAACTCGACCTCGAACTCGAATACGGCGTCCCGGCCGCCCGCTGGGTACCCGCATACCGCCTGTCCTACCGCCAGGGCGAGGACTCCGGCCGCCTGGTCCTGCGCGCCTCGCTGGCGCAGCAGACCGGCGAGGACTGGACCGGCGTACGCCTCGCGCTGTCCACCGCCGACCTCGACCGGCGCACCGACCTGCCCCGGCTGCGCTCCCTGCGGATCGGCCGCAGCCAGCCCGCCCCGCCGCCCTCGGGGTGGCGCGAGCCCCCGTCCGGCCTGGCCGACCTCTTCGCCGGCTACCAGGCGGCGGGCCCGGCCCCCGTGCCCGCCGGACGTGCGGCCGCCGGACCGGTGGCCTCGCCGCGCGTGGGCGCCGCATCCATGGGCGCCCTGCCCGTCGCGGCCGCCGCCCCGGCCCCCGCCGCGCAACCCGAGCTGTTCCGCCGCCCCGGTGGCAGCCTGGCAGCCGACGAGTTCCCCCTGCCGCCCCCCGCCTTCGGCGGCTACGGCGCCCCGCCGCCGCCCGGGATGCCCCAGCCTGGTGGCCCGGCCCCTCGCCCGTCCGGCCCCGGCCGAGCCCGTCGGCGCGGCGCCGAGGCCGCCCCCGAGTTCTCCGGGCCCCCGCCCGCTCCCGTGACGGCCCCGGCCCCGGCGGCCCCCGGCGGAGCCGGGCCGTTCTCCGGCTACGGACCCGCCGCCGGGTTCGCCCCCGACGCCGTGCCCGGCTACGACGCCCCGCCCGCCCCCGACGCCGCCCTCCTCGACTACCCGTCCCTCGTCCTGGCCGGCCCCGAGGAGCCCGCCGCCCGCCGGGGCACCCTGCAGCCGCCCGCGCCGAGGCCCTGGGTGGCCGCCGGCTCGGCGGTGGCGGCCCTCCCACTGCCCCGCCACGCCGTCCTGCCCCGCATCTCGGCGGGCTCCTTCGACCACCGCTTCGACGCCGCCGCCCCCGCCGACATCCCGTCCGACGGCGCCTGGCACACCGTCACGATCGGTGAGATCCCGGTGGCCGTCCGCTCCGAGTACGTCACCGTCCCCTCCGTCGAGGAGAAGGTCTACGGCACGCTGGTGCTCGCCAACCGGACCGCCCAGGCCGTACTGGCCGGCCCGGTCGAGGTGACCGTCGACGACGAGTTCCTGCTCACCGCGGCCCTCCCCACCCTCGCCCCCGGCGGCGAGCGCCGGCTCGGCGTCGGCGTGACCGAGAGCGTCGAGGTGGCGCGCCGCACCGAGCTGCGCGAGTCCACCGCGGGCATGCTGAACAGCAGCACCGTCCTCGACCACCGGGTCCACGTCGAACTGGCGAACCGGCTCGGCCACCCGGTCACCGTGGAGGTCCGCGAACGCGTCCCGGTCACGTCGGACGCCGAGGTCCGGATCGAGGAGCGGGCCGACTGGCGGGCACCGGCCGAGTCCTCGCCGGACTGCCCGCCGAGCACCCGGCTCTGGCGGGTCGAACTGCCGCCCGGCGGCCGGGTCGAACTCGACGGCGGCTACGAGATCCGCATCCCGGCCGGCAAGGCCATCGTCGGCGGAAACCGGAGGAACTGAACGATGACCGGCACCACCACCCCCCTCCCCGGCGACTCCGGCCCCGCTCCCCAGGGCACCATCCCCCTCCCGGTCACCGCGGTCACCTGCCTGGAGGACCGCAGCCAGGTCGAGCGCACCGCCACCGCCGAGCTCGCCGCCGGCGTGCAGCGGCTGCGGTTCGGCCCGGTCACCGCGCTCGCCGTCGACCGCACCCTGCGCGCCGAGGCCGACCGGGCGGGTGTGCGCGTCCTGGACGCCCGGATCGTCCGCGCCTGGACCCCGCGCGCCCCGCTGCCGCCCGGCCCGGCCGACTCCGAGCTCCGCCACCGGGTCCACCGGCTCGATGAGCAGGCCCGCCGCGAGGAGCAGTCCGGCGACCGCCTGGCGGCCCGGCTGGCACTGCTGGCCCAGCTCTCCGCCGACCTGCTCCGCGAGATCGGCGAGGGCGCCGGCGCGGGCGAGGTCGAACGGGCTCGCTGGACCCGTGAGCTGGACCGGGTGGACGCCGAGCGCGAGCGGTACGTCGAGGAGCTGCGCGCCGTCCGCTCCCGGCTGCGCCGGCTGGAGCAGGAGCGCTCCGACGCCCACCGGACCCTGGACGAGGCCGAGGAGGAGCCCGCCGAACTCGTCGCGCACCTGGACCTCACCGTCGAGGCGGCCACCGCCGGGCCCACCCTCCTCACCATCAGCCACCTGGTGCCCTGCGCGGTGTGGCGGCCGTCCTACCGGGCGACCCTCACCGCAGGCGGCCTGCATCTGGAGTCGGAGGCGGTGGTCTGGCAGCGGACCGGGGAGGACTGGCACGGCGTCCGGCTCACCCTCTCCACCGCCCGGTCGGCCCTGGCCACCGCCCCGCCCGCGCTCACCGAGGACGTGCTGATGCTGCGCGAGCGCAGCGCCGAGGAGCGCCGCACCGTCGAGGTCGAGCTGCGCGAGGAGGCGATCAGCACGGTGGGCCCGTCCGAGGCGGTACCGGGCGTGGACGACGGCGGGGAGGTCCGGGTGCTGCGCGCGCCCGCACCGGCCACCGTGCCCTCGGACGGCCGGGCGCACCGGGTGCCGCTCGGCGGCTTCAGCGCCCCCGCGAGCAGCGAGTTCGCGTGCGCGCCGGAGCTGTCGCCGCTGGTCACCCAGGTGGTCCGGTTCCGCAACGCGGCCGGGCACGCGCTGCTGGCCGGCCCGGTCGAACTGGTCCGCGGCAGCGGCTTCACCGGCCGGGGCGAGATGCCGTTCACCGCGGCCGGCGCCGACGCCGAGCTGGCGTTCGGCAGCTCGGACGGCTACCGGGTGGTCCGCGAGACCGAGGAGCGGCAGGCCACCACCGGACTCAGCCAGCGCTCGGTGACCACCCGGACGGTCCGGCTGCACGTCTCCCGCTTCTCCGGACCGGAGGAGCGCGACGAGCAGCTGGTCTCGGTGCGCGAGCGGGTCCCGGTCTCCGAGGTGTCGGCCGTGGAGGTACGGCTGCGCAAGGAGGAGTGCTCCCCCGCCCCGGACGCCTTCGACACCGAGGGGATCGTCCGCTGGGACCTGCCGCTCGGCCCGGGCGCCCGCCGGACGGTGACGCTGGTGTACGAGATCTCCGCCACCTCCAAGGTCGCGGGCCTGTGACACCCCGCCCGCGTGCGCTCGGCCGAACCCCGTCGTGACAACCGTTCAGGTACAACAGGAGCATGATCCTGCACCTCGCCCCCCTGGACGACTGGCTCGCCGACCCCGGTCGGCCGTACGCCACCGCCTCGCTGCTCACCGACGGGTTCATCCACTGCTCGGCGGACGAGCAGACGGCACTCGCGGTGGCCAACGCCTTCTTCGCCGACACCCCCGGTCCGCTGATGGTGCTGCTGATCGAGGAGGCGCTGGTGGAACCGATGGTGAAGTGGGAGGCCCCGAACGGCGCACCGCCGCCCGGGGCCACCCCCGGCGCGCTGTTCCCGCACATCTACGGGCGGCTGAACCGGACCGCCGTGGTCGGCCTGGAGAAGGTCGAACGCGGCCCGGACGGCCGCTGGGCGAGCCTCAGCCCCTGGAGCTGATCCCCGCAGCCCCGCGACCTCGGGCCGCTCGGCCAAGGCCACGGGGACGGGCACGGGCACGGGGACGGGGACGGCGAGGGACCTCGCGGAGGCCTACAGCCAGCCGCGCTCCCGGGCCGCCATGCCCGCCTGGAACCGGGTGGTGGCGCCGAGCTCGCGCATCAGGCTCTGGAGCCGGCGCTGGGTGGTCCGGGCGCTCCAGCCGAGCGAGCGAGCGATCGACTCGTCGGTGAGGCCGGCCGCCAGCAGGCCGAGCAGCTTGCGGTGGTCGGCCTCCGGCTCCAGCACGCCGTCCTCGGCCCCGATCGCGGACTGGAGCTGCACGGCGCGCTCCCACTCCGCCTCGAACAGCGTGTCCAGGGCCTGGAGCAGCGCGGACGGGTGGATCACGTACGCGGCGTCCAGGACGCTGTCGCCGACGCTGATCGGGATGATCGCCATCCGGTCGTCCGACATGACCATCTTCATCGGCAGCACCGGCCGGACCCGGGCCTCCTCGCCGTCCTCGACCCCGACCAGGATGTTCTTCTCCAGCCGACCCGGCCAGGCCACCGCCTCCCGGTCGTAGATGGTCCGGAACCGCAGCCCCTCCTTCATCCGCTTGCGCTGCAACGGGATGCCGGCCACCGGATCCTGGATGTACGGGGGGCAGTCGAAGCCCCGGACCTGGTACTGGCTGGTCTCGGTGATGTGCTCCAGCCGTTGGGCGATCGCCTCGCCGCCGGTCAGCACCTCGACCGAGTGCGCCGGGTCGGTGTAGCGGGAGGCCTCCCGGAAGGCGTCCATCAGGCGGTGCATCTCGGCCCGGGCGTGCCGCAGTTCGGACTCCCGGTGGCCGATCAGGGTGCCTATCGCGACATCCGGTGCGACCGGCAGGAAGCGGTGGCGGTCCACCGGCGCCCTGGTCGCCATGCCCTGCTGCGCCAACCGGTCCAGCGCCCGCAGACTCTGCTGGAGCGTCAGCCCGCAGAGCCCGGCGAGGTCCTCCGCCGTGGACTGCGGATTGGCCACCAGCAACGCGTAAACCTGACCGTCCGGGTCGGCCAGCCCCAGTGCGCTGAGTGGTACATCGGACACGGCGCCGCTCCCCCGTTTGTCTCTCCCCGCGCCGCACCGAAGACGGCGTGGCGCAGTCCCGCCACTCGACGGGTCGTGGTCAGGTGGCAATCCTCGGCCACAGATCGTCGCGCTGACAAGGCGATGACCAGGCGATGCGTCCCGGCTCACAGCAACACCCGCCGAATGGCGTGAGGGCCTCCCCGCCACTCGACGGGGAGGCCCTCACGGAAACCAAAATATGTAGACCGGTCTACAGAGGACCGTTTTTATGTAGACCGATCCACAGACTGCTCTTTATGACGACCGGTCTACATAGCGGCATTTTCTGTAGACCGGTCTACAGAGAAGCGCCGCCCCTATGTAGACCGGTCTACAGAGTCGTTCTATGCAGACCGGTCTACAGAGCGCTCACCAGACAGGGCCCATCCGGGCGGCCCCACGGAGCGCCCCCACGGACCGCGACCTACAGGCCGACCTCGTTCATCAGCTGCCCGACCTCCGGGTTGGTCAGGCGACGCAGCCAACCCGACTTCTGGTCGCCCAGCGCGATCGGACCGAAGTGCGTACGCACCAGCTTCTCGACCGGGAAGCCGGCCTCGGACAGCATCCGGCGGACGATGTGCTTGCGGCCCTCGTGCAGCGTGACCTCGACGAGGTAGTTCTTGCCGACGTTCGAGACCACCTTGAAGCTGTCGGCCCGCGCGAAGCCGTCCTCCAGCTCGATGCCCTTGGCCAGCTGCTTGCCCAGGTCCCGCGGGATCGGGCCCTGGATGGCGGCCAGGTACGTCTTGGTCACGCCGTACCGCGGGTGGGTGAGGCGGTGGGCCAGTTCACCGTGGTTGGTGAGCAGGATGATGCCCTCGGTCTCGGTGTCCAGGCGGCCGACGTGGAACAGCCGGGTCTCCCGGTTGGTCACGTAGTCGCCGAGGCACTGGCGGCCGTCCGGGTCCTCCATGGTGGAGACCACGCCGGCCGGCTTGTTCAGCGCGAAGAACAGGTACGACTGGGTGGCGACGGTCAGGCCGTCCACCTTGATCTCGTCGTTCTGCGGGTCGACCCGCTTGCCCTGCTCGGTGACCAGCTTGCCGTTGACCTGCACACGGCCCTGCTCGATCAGCTCCTCGCACGCCCGGCGGCTGCCGATGCCGGCCCGCGCCAGCACCTTCTGCAGGCGCTCGCCCTCGGGCTCCTCGAAGGTCTTGGGGAGCTTCACGGCCGGCTTGTCGTGGCGCGCCAGCACGGCGTCCTCGATCTTCGCCTGCAGCTCGCGCGAACGCTGCGGCTGGCGGCGCGGGTCGCCCGGGGCGCCCTGGCCGTCGCGGCGCGGACGCGGAGCGGGGCCGGGACGGCGCCCGCTGAAGCCGCCGCGCGCGGGGGTGGCGTTGGGGCCGCCGCCGTACTCGGGGCGGTCGTAACGCCGCTCCTCGGGGCGCAGCGGGCGGTCGGGGTACCTGTTGTCGTCGCGACGGTCGTCCCGACGGCTGTCGCGCCGGTCGTCCCGCCCGTACGAGCCGGACCCGCCGCTACGCGAGGACGAGCCGCCGTACGAACCGCCGCGCGACGAGGAGCCGGAGCCCCCGCCGTACGAACCGCCACGCGACGAGGAACCGCCACCGTACGAACCGCCGCGCGAGCCGGAGCCGCCGCCGTAGGAGCCGCCGCCCGAGGACGAGCCGCCACGCGACGAGGAGCCGGAGCCCCCGCCGTACGAACCACCACGCGAGGACGAGCCGCCGGACGACCCGCCACGCGACGAGCCCGAGCCGCCGCCGTACGAGCCGCCGCCCGAGGACGAGCCGCCACGCGACGAGGAGCCGGAGCCCCCGCCGTACGAACCGCCACGCGACGAGGAACCGCCGCCGTACGAGCCGCCGCCGGAGGACGAGCCCCCGCGCGAGGAGCCGGAGCCCCCGCCGTACGAACCACCACGCGAGCCGGAGCCACCCCCGTAGGAGCCGCCGCCGCTCCGGCCCCCGCCGTGTCCGCCCCGGCCGCTTCCGCCGCCGCTGTTCCTGTCGTTGCCACTGCTACGCATCAAAGTGTCCGTACGTCGTTTTCCGTCTGGGCTGTGCGGTCGTTTCGGCCGACCTCACCGCCCCCTACCGATCAGGCGCAGCCCGACCGGCCTCGCCACTGCCGTCCGCGGCCTGCACGGCAGCGGCGGCGACCGCCTCCGCGATCATCGTGCCCTCCAGGGACTCCGCTTCCACGTCGTCGACCTCGGGCAGGAAGGGAGCAAGCTCCGGCAGCTCATCCAGGCCGCGGAGCCCCATCCGTTCCAGGAAGTAGTTCGTCGTCCGATACAGGATCGCACCTGTTTCGGGCTCGGATCCGGCCTCTTCCACCAGTCCTCGCTGTACCAGGGTACGCATCACACCGTCGCAGTTCACACCACGGACGGCTGAGACCCGCGATCTGGACACCGGCTGCCGGTATGCGACGACCGCCAATGTCTCCAGTGCGGCCTGCGTCAACCGGGCCTGCCGGCCGTCCAGGACGAAGCGGTCGACGGCCGGAGCGCACTCGGCCCGGGTGTAGAACCGCCACCCGCCGGCGACCAGCCGCAGGTCGAAGCCTCGCCGCTGGGCGGTGTACTCGGCGGACAGCTCCCGCAGCGCCGCCGCCACCTCCGCCCGGGGCCGTTCCAGGACGGATGCCAGATGGTCCTCGCCGGCCGGTTCGTCGACGACCAGCAGGATCGCCTCCAACCCGGCCTTCAACCCGAAACCGGCCGGTTCCCCGTCCTCCAAGCCCGCCGCGGCCCCGGCTCCAGGCCCCGCAACCGCCGCCGTCTCGCCGGACTCCCCGACACCGGAAGTCGGCGGACCCGACTTCTGGTGCACCACCTGCACCCCCTGCGCGACCTGCACCCCCTGCGCCACCGGCTCCCGCACGGCCGCAGCCTCCGCGGCGCCCCCCGGCACCGCAGCCGCCACCGCCCCCGAGTCCAGCTCCAGCTCCAGCTCCACCCCGGACAACACCCCGGGCAACACGTCAGGCAGCAGCTCCGGCTCCAGCCACTCCTCCGCCCGTGGCTGTCCCGGCAGGCCGAGCGGGCGCCGGGACACCGGTCGCCCTCCGGCATCAGCACCCGACGTCATCGCTCCTCCTCCTTCTCTCCCACCGGCCGACTCTCTCCCACCGGCCGACTCTCTCCCGCCGGCCGGTCGAACTCGTCCGTGACCTCGACCACCCCGCGGTCAGCGTCGGCCACCCAGCGCACCAGCAGCTCCTCCAGCGCCTCCGGCTGCTCGAAGGCCACCACCCGCTCCCGGTAGAGCTCCAGCAGTGCCAGGAAGCGGGCGACCACCACCAGGTCGTCCGGCGCGTCCGCGACCAGCCGCTGGAACGTCGCCTCCCCCAGCTCCGTGAGCAGCCCGACCACCAGGCCCGCCTGCTCCCGCACGCTGACCGGCGGGGCGTGGATGTGGTCGACGTAGACGACCGGCTCCGGCTTGGGCGTCATCGCCTTGGCCGCCAGCTCCGCGAACCGCTCCAGGCCGACGCCGATCACGACCTCGGGCAGCAGCTGCGCGTGGTGGGGCTCCAGCCCGACCGTCCGGGGCCGCCGGAGCAGCTCGGCGGCCCAGCGCTCGCCGAACAGGGCCGCCGCCCGCTTGTAGGCCCGGTACTGCAGCAGACGGGCGAACAGCAGGTCGCGCGCCTCCAGCAGCGCGAGGTCCTCCTCGTCCTCGACCTCGGCGGCGGGCAGCAGCCGGGCGGCCTTGAGGTCGAGCAGCGTGGCGGCGACGACCAGGAACTCGGTCGTGGCGTCCAGATCCCAGTCCGGACCCATCGCCCGGATGTGCGCCATGAACTCGTCGGTGACGGTCGCCAGCGCCACCTCGGTGACGTCCATCCGGTGCTTGGCGATCAGGCTGAGCAGCAGGTCGAACGGACCCTCGAAGTTGTCCAGCCGCACCCGGAACCCGCCCCGCGGCTCATCGGCCGTCCCGCCCGGCCCAGCGGCTCGACAGGCCCCGGCGGCCTCACCCGAGGCGGCAGCCGAGGCGGCACCCGAAGCAGCGACGGACGCGGAAGCAGCAGATGAGGAGGACGGCGGGGACGAGGAGGAGGCAGCGGCGGACACACGCGCTGCAGGCGGTTCGGAGGTGCTCGGCATGACGGTCCATCTTCACCCGGCCCCGCCGCCCGCCCCTCGCCGGGGCCGTCGACACGCCGTGGCGCGTCCGGCACACCGCGGATCACATCCGCCCCGGCCACAGGCCCGTCATGCTCGACCCGACGGCTCCCGAAGCCCGCGACACTTCACAGCGGCCTCACAGCGGCCTCACAGCGGCCTCCAGCGGCCCACCAGGCCCCGACAGCGGCCCTCAACCGCCCCACCGCGGCCCACAACGGCCACCGGCCCCCCTGGAACGCCCGGAGCCCCCCTCGGCCCGCAGAACCCGCCAACAGGCCCACCGGGACCCCAGACGCCCACAAGCGCCCTCCAGGGCCCACCAGGCCCCTCCAGGCGCCCTCAGCGCCCGCGCAGCCGCCGCACCAGGATGCTGGCCTCGCCGCGCTGCTCCAGGTCCGCCAGAACCACGGCGATGGCCTCCCGGACGATCCGACCGCGGTCCACGGCCAGGCCGTGCTCGCCGCGCAGCACCAGACGGGTGTGCTCCAGGTCCATCAGTTCCTCGGCGGACACGTACACGGTGATCTTCTCGTCGTGCCGCTCCCGCCCGCTGGGGCGGCGCGGGGCACGACCGCGCGGACGGGGGCGCCCGTTCCCGCCCGACTGCTCCTCGGCGGCGCCGGCGTGCTGCCGGGGCGCCGGAGCGGCCGCCCGACCGCCCGGCAAGGCCTTCCCCGCCTGCGCGGCGGCCTGCGCACCACCCGGCCCGACACCCTGCCCTGCGCCCTGCTGCAGCCCCGAGGGCTGCGCCGGCCCCGGCACAGCGGCCCCGGGGGCCGGCTGCCGGCGCTCGTACGGCTGCCCGGCCTCGTCGGCACCCTCGGCACCCTCGGCGCCGTCCGCAGCGCCGGCACCGGCACCGTTGACGGCCCGCGCGGTCTCCGGTCTGGGCGCCTCGGCGGCCGGACGCGACGCGAGGGAGGGCGACAGCGCCATCCCGCCGGTGGTCCGGAACAGCTCGTCGGCACCCGGGAGACTCACTCGGCGGGGCGGCACCGGTCGAGCACCTCCCTGGCGAGCTGACGATAGGCGGCGGCACCGACCGAGTTGGTCGCGTACGTCGTGATCGGCTCGCCGGCGACGGTGGTCTCCGGGAAGCGCACGGTCCGGCCGATGACGGTGTGGAAGACGTGGTCGCCGAACGCCTCGACGACCCGGGCCAGCACCTCGCGGCTGTGCACGGTGCGCGAGTCGTACATGGTGGCGAGGATGCCGTCCAGCCGCAGCTCGGGGTTGAGCCGCTCGCAGACCTTCTCGATGGTCTCGGTGAGCAGCGCGACACCGCGCAGCGCGAAGAACTCGCACTCCAGCGGGACGATGACGCTGTGAGCGGCCGTCAGGGCATTGACCGTCAGCAGGCCCAGCGAGGGCTGGCAGTCGATGATGACGTAGTCGTAGTCGGGCAGCAGCGGCTTCAGGGCGCGCGCCAGCGCGGACTCCCGGGCCACCTCGCTGACCAGCTGCACCTCGGCGGCCGACAGGTCGATGTTGGAGGGCAGCAGGTCCATGCCCGGCACCGCGGTCTTCAGCAGCACCTCATCGGCCGTCAGGCCCCGCTCCATGAGCAGGTTGTAGACGGTGACGTCGAGTTCCATCGGGTTGACACCGAGGCCCACGGACAGCGCGCCCTGCGGGTCGAAGTCGACGAGCAGCACCCGGCGGCCGTACTCGGCCAGCGCGGCGCCCAGGTTGATGGTCGACGTGGTCTTGCCGACGCCGCCCTTCTGGTTGCACATCGCGATGATCTGCGCGGGGCCGTGCTCGGCGACCGGCGCGGGGATCGGGAAGTACGGCAGCGGACGGCCCGTCGGACCGACCCGCTCGCGGCGCTGACGCGCGGCGTCGGGGGCCAGCGTGGCGGCGTACTCCGGGTCCGGCTCGTACTCGGCGTCCGGGTCGTCGTAGGCGCCGTAGGCGAACTCGCCGTAGGCCAGGCCGTGGGCCGGCAGATCGGCGTCGAAGTCCGTCACCGTGGTCACCTGGGTCACCTGTGCTGTGTTCTGGCGTGCTTCGAAAGTACGGAGAGCGACCGAGCCGACCTCGGCCGAGCCCACGGTGGCCTGCCGGGCCCCGGGCTCCTCACTCGGCAGTCCGGCGGCGTGCTCCGCCAGTCCTGGCTGACCACCCCCGGGAGCAAATGTCGACTCATTCACAAGTCGTCTTACCTCCTTGGGCATCCAGGACTCTATGTCGATTCGTCAGCGTGGCAGCATGCCGACGGTTTGCGACTCTAGGCTCTTCAAGGCGTTCGCAGCAACACAATCCACGGTAGTGGGCAGGATGTGTCGACTATCGGGCCACCCGCTGTCAAGGGATGGACCGGCCCTTGACCCTAACGTTTCTGCGGTCGGGTGATGCGACCCACAGAAATTGACGACAGAGCGACCCGCCCATGTCACCGGCCGTTCACGGGCATGGCGAAGCCCCCGGCCCGGGGGAGCGGGTCGGGGGCCTGGGGTCCGCCCCGCGGGGGTCGGACCGGGCCGGGAGGACCGGCGCCGACCAGGCACGGGACCCCCCGAAGGGCACATCACGATCACGGGTGCCCGGCGCCGCCGGGGCACGGCGCCAACCGGCACGCCCGAAGGCCGCCGGAACACGGTGGAAACCGGGCGGCCACGGAGAACCGGGCGACCGCGGCACCCCGAGTCTCCTCGGGACGCCGCGGCCACCCGTCACGGCCACTGACTACCGGTCACCGGACCGCGAACGTCAGGCGAGCACGCTCTCCAGGGAGACGGACTCCAGGCCGAAGGCCTCGGCGACGGCGCCGAAGGTGATCTGGCCCTCGTGCACGTTCAGGCCCTTGGCCAGCGCCGGGTCACGGCGCAGCGCGTCCTTCCAGCCACGGTTGGCCAGCTCCACGATGTAGGGCAGCGTGGCGTTGGTCAGCGCGTAGGTGGAGGTGTTCGGGACGGCGCCCGGCATGTTGGCCACGCAGTAGAAGACCGAGTTGTGGACCTGGAAGGTCGGCTCGGCGTGCGTGGTCGCGTGCGAGTCCTCGAAGCAGCCGCCCTGGTCGATGGCGATGTCGACGAGCACGGAGCCCGGCTTCATGCGGGAGACCAGCTCGTTGGTGACGAGCTTCGGGGCCTTGGCGCCCGGGATCAGCACGGCGCCGATCACCAGGTCGGCCTCCAGGACGGCCTTCTCCAGCTCGAAGGCGTTGGAGGCGATGGCCTTGATCTTGGTGCCGAAGACCTTGTCGGCCTCGCGCAGCTTGTTGATGTCGCGGTCCAGCAGGGTCACCTCGTAGCCCATGCCGATCGCGATGGTGGCCGCGTGCCAGCCGGAGACGCCACCGCCGATGACGACGGCCTTGGCCGGGTGGGTGCCGGGCACGCCGCCGGGCAGCACGCCGCGGCCGCCGGCCGGGCGCATCAGGTGGTACGAGCCGACCTGCGGGGCCAGCCGGCCCGCGACCTCGGACATCGGGGCGAGCAGCGGCAGGGCGCCGTTGGCGAGCTGCACGGTCTCGTACGCGATCGCGGTGGTGCCGGACGCGACCAGCGCGTCGGTGCCGGCGCGGTCGGCCGCCAGGTGCAGGTACGTGAAGACGGTCTGGCCCTTGCGCAGGCGGTGGTACTCCTGCGCGATGGGCTCCTTGACCTTCAGCAGCAGGTCGGCGGTGGCCCACACCTCGTCGGCGGTGGGGAGGATGGTGGCGCCGGCGGCCACGTACTCCTCGTTCGGGATCGAGGAGCCGACACCGGCGTTGTCCTCGATGTAGACCTCGTGCCCGTTGCGGACGAGCTCATGCACGCCGGCGGGCGTGATGGCCACGCGGTACTCGTGGTTCTTGACCTCGCGGGGGATGCCGACCTTCACGGCTAAACACGTCCTCTTGCCATGGGGGTCCCTACCGGAGAAGACCGGCGGGCGACGCGCACGTGGGGAAGCCTCCGGAAGGCACCGGGGCACAGATCGCTGCGCGACTGAGTTCGAGTGTAATGAAGCCCAGGCGGCGTGTCAGCCTTCCAAAGTGAATAAATCCGCCGGACACATTGGCAGGTTCGTAGGCTTCCCCGGCGATCTTCCTGCCAAAGCCACACCAACCAGGCATCTTCGACAATACTCCCGAAGTGCCCTCTACCACCCGGCGTCGACGCGTTCCCGCAGGTCCGCCAGGGCCGCACCGACCGCCTGTCGGCCGCGTTCGTCCCCCAGGCGGCGCAACAGCCCCAGGGCCGCCCGGTACTCCCGATCGGCCTCGTCGAAGCGGCGCTGCGCGGCGTGCGCCTCCGCCACCCGGGTGAGCAGCCTGGCCTCGGCGGCCGGGTCGCCCATGGACTGCCGCAGGCCGAGCGCCCGCCCGTACCAGTCGGCGGCCCGGACGGCGTCGCCGAGCGCGCGGTGGCAGCCGGCCGCGCCCTCCAGGGCCCGGGCGCAGGCGGCCTCGTCGTCCGCCGCCCGGGCGTGCTCCAGGGCAGCCCGGTAGTGCCCGACGGCCGGCTCCCAGCGATTGTCGGCGGCCTGGAGGTCGCCGAGGTTGAGCAGCGCGGCCGCCGCCCGGCGGGCCTTGCCGTGCCGCTCGGCCACCGTCAGCACCAGCTCGTGCAGCTGGTAGAGGTCGGCGGGGGCGGCGGCGCCGGTCAGCGGCAGGGCCCGGAGCAGGGCGGTGACCAGCCGGCCCGCCGAACCGTCCAGATCGCCCTGGCCGATCGCGTCGGCGACCGCGCCGAGCAGCAGGTCGCGCTCGCCGAGCAGCCACTGCCGGGCCTGGACCGCCGAGCGCAGCCGCAGCGGCCCCGGCAGCGGGTCGGGGCCCGGTCCGCCGGCCGGGTCGAGCAGCGCGCGGGCGGAGTCGGTGAGCCGGACCAGGCGCTCCAGCAGGCGGGCCCGGGCGAGTTCGAGCTCGGCGGGCCGGTCCTCGCTCCCGCGCAGCCGGACCAGCCGCGGGTGGAGCCGGCCGGGTACCCGGTAGCGGGGGGTGCCGTCCTCCGCGGGCGGCTCCTCGCCGAGCAGCTCCCGCTCGGCGAGGGCGGCCAGCATCGCGGCGGCCTCCGGGGCCGGGCAGCCCACCAGGGCGGAGGCGGTGCGCAGATCGGCGGTCTGTGCGGGGGCGAGGGTGAGCGCGCGCAGCATCCGCGCCTGGGCGGCCGGCAGTGCGCCGTACAGCAGGGTGAAGGCGCCGACCAGCGGGTCGTTGTCGGGGACGGGGACGGGTTCGGCGGGCTCGGGGCCGGGCTTCACCCAGGCCGCGGGGTCCGTCGCGGGATCCGCGGCGGGCTCCGCCAGGGCCTCGGGGGCCCCCTTGCGCTTCGCCGCGTCCGTACCGCCTGAGGGCGCGGACGCCCGCTTTCCGTCCTCCGCCCCCCCGGAAACCGCCGCCGGGGCCGCGGAGGCCGCCTGAGCCGCCTTCCGGCCGGCCCTGCCGCCCGCGCCGGGCCTCCCGGGCCCAGAAGCCGGCTCCGCCTTGACCGTGCCCGCCTTGACCGTGCCCGCCGTCACCGTGCCCGGCTTCGGCCTCTCCCGCCTCGGCTCCCCTTCCTTCACTCCATCCGCTCCGCCTGCCTTCTCCGAACCGCCCGCCCCATTGGCCCCGCCGACCCCCTCCGACCCGCCCGCCTTCTCCGAACCGCCGGCCTTCCCCGCCCTCCCCTGCGACTGAGCGCCCGCCGTCTCCGGCCGGGCCGCCCCCTCCCGCACCACCCGGGCGAGCTCCGCGGCCGCGTCCGTCACGGCCGCCTTGGGGTTGCCGCGCAGCCAGCCGGCCATCAGCCGCAGCGCCGCCGGCCCGGAGCCGCAGGCCTCCGCGAGGTCGGCCCCGCCGACCGGGTCGCAGCTGATCCGGGTGCCGCCGACGAGGTCGCCGAGCAGCTCGTCCGAGGCCTGCCGGTCCAGCCCGCCGAGGATCACCGGGTCGATGTCCTCGATCCCGGTCAGCGGACCGGCCGTGGTGGCGAGGACGAGGCAGCCGGGCTCGTCGGCGAGCAGCGGCCAGAGCTGTCCGGCGTCCCGCACGTCGTCCAGCACCAGCAGGACGCGCCGCCCCGCCAGCGCCCCGCGCAGCGCGACACAGGCCGGCTCGTCCCGGCCGTCCTCGGCGGATCCGGGCAGCGGCACGGCGCCGACGTCCGCCCCGAGCTGCTCCAGCAGCCGGCGGGCGGCCCTGGCGGGCGGCACCCGGCCGCCGTCGGGCGCGGACAGCCGGGCGAACAGCACGCCGTCGGGGTAGTCGGCGGCGACGGTGACGGCGAAGCGCACCGCCAGCGCGGTACGGCCCGAGCCGGGGCGGCCGGCCAGCACCAGGACGGTGCTGCGGCCGTCCGCGGGGCGGGCGGCGGCGGCCCGCAGGGCTGCCAGCTCGGCGCGCCGGCCGACGAACAGCGCCGGCCCGGCGGGCAGCCGGTCCAGCGCGGGGGCGCCCTCGGCGGTCATCGCGGGCCGTGCGTCCATCGTCGCCGTTTTCCTCGCCACCCGTGCCACTCCCGACGGTCACCCAGCTCAGCGGAGGCGGCCCGCGACGGGCGCCCGTCTGCGAAGCGTAGTTCGACCGTCCGGCTCAGCGGGGGTGACATCCGGTCGTACGAACCGGCAATCACCCCCGCGGATCAACCCGGAGGCCGGGAGCCGTTCGCCCACGCCCGGAGCCGCCCGCTCAGGCCCGGAGCCGTCCGCTCACGCCTGGAACGGCCTGGCCGGCCAGGGCGAGTCGCCCGGGCGCAGCGCGTCCAGCCCGCCGGGGCCGGTGATCGCGGCGTGCAGGGCGAGGGTGCCGGTGATCAGCGTCGGGTTGTGCAGCTCCCCGGCGTGGATCAGCCGGACCAGCTCGGGGACGGGCACCCGGGCGACCTCGATCTCCAGCTCCTCGCCGTGCGCCTCGTAGCGGTCGCCCTCGGCCTCGCCGAGGTCGGTGGCGAGGAAGAGCCGCAGCGCCTCGTCGGTGCCGCCCGGGGAGGTGTAGAAGTCGACCAGCACCTGCCACCGGCCGGCCTTGCAGTGCGCCTCCTCGTACAGCTCGCGCTGGGCGGCGTGCAGCGGGTTCTCACCGGGCACGTCGAGCAGGCCCGCGGGAAGCTCCCACAGGCGCTGGCGGACGGGGTGGCGGTACTGGCGCAGGATCAGCACCCGCTGCCGGTCGTCCAGGGCCAGCACGGAGACCGAGCCGGGGTGGGTCTGGTAGTCGCGGCGGGCCCAGCCGCCGTCGGGCATCCGGACCTCCTCGGTGCGCACCCCGGTGACCCTCCCCTGGAACGGGGTGCTGCTCCCCCGGATCTCCCACTCCTCGGCCACGTCGCGGATCTGCGGCTGCCGGTCGTCCATCGGTCTCCCCTTTTCGTCAGTACGACACAATCTAACGCCGAACGGCGGCCCCGCGGGAATCGCGGGGCCGCCGTTCGGTGATCGACACGTCCTACTGGCCGGCCGTCTTGATCTCGATGGCCGCCTTCACCAGACCCGCGAAGAGCGGGTGCGGGCGGGTCGGGCGGGACTTCAGCTCCGGGTGGGCCTGGGTGGCCACCAGGTAGGGGTGCACCTCGCGCGGGTACTCGACGTACTCGACCAGGTCGCCCTTCGGGGACAGGCCGGAGAACTGCAGGCCGGTCTTCTCCAGGTCCGCCCGGTAGGCGTTGTTGACCTCGTAGCGGTGGCGGTGGCGCTCCTCGACGTACTGCTCGCCGCCGTAGACCTCGCGGACGATCGAGCCCTCGGCGAGCTTCGCCGGGTAGAGGCCCAGGCGCATGGTGCCTCCCAGGTCGCCCTTGCCGTCGACGATCGCCAGCTGCTCGGCCATGGTGGAGATCACCGGGTACTTGGCGGCCGCGTCGAACTCGGTGGAGTTGGCGTCGGGCAGGCCGGCCAGGTTGCGGGCGGCCTCGATGACCACGCACTGCAGGCCGAGGCACAGGCCCAGCAGCGGCACCTTGTTCTCGCGGGCGTAGGTGATCGCCTGGACCTTGCCGTCCACACCGCGGTCGCCGAAGCCGCCGGGGATGCAGATCGCGTCCACGTCGCCCAGCTGCTCGCGCGCGCCCTCGGGCGTGGTGCAGTGGTCCGAGGTGACCCACTTGATCTCGACCCGGGCGTTGTTGGCGAAACCGCCGGCGCGCAGCGCCTCGGTCACCGACAGGTAGGCGTCCGGCAGGTCGATGTACTTGCCGACCAGGGCGACCTTGACGATGTGCTGCGGCTCGTGGACGCGGCGCAGCAGGTCGTCCCAGGTGGTCCAGTCCACGTCGCGGAACGGCAGGTCCAGGCGGCGCACCACGTAGGCGTCCAGGCCCTCGCCGTGCAGCACCTTGGGGATGTCGTAGATCGACTTGGCGTCGATGGCCGCGACCACGGCCTCCTCGTCCACGTCGCACATCAGCGAGATCTTGCGCTTGATGCTCTGCGGCACCTCGCGGTCGGCGCGCAGCACGATGGCGTCCGGCTGGATGCCGATGTTGCGCAGGGCCGCGACGGAGTGCTGGGTGGGCTTGGTCTTCAGCTCGCCCGAGGGGCCGATGTACGGCAGCAGCGAGACGTGCACGAAGAAGACGTTGTCCCGGCCGACCTCGTGGCGGACCTGGCGGACGGCCTCCAGGAACGGCAGCGACTCGATGTCGCCGACGGTGCCGCCGACCTCGGTGATCACCACGTCGACGTCCTCGGTCGCCATCCGGCGGATCCGGGCCTTGATCTCGTTGGTGATGTGCGGGATGACCTGGACGGTGTCGCCCAGGTACTCGCCGCGGCGCTCCTTGGCGATGACGGTCGAGTACACCTGGCCGGTGGTGACGTTCGCCGAGCCGTGCAGGTTGGTGTCGAGGAACCGCTCGTAGTGGCCGACGTCGAGGTCGGTCTCGGCGCCGTCGTCGGTGACGAAGACCTCACCGTGCTGGAACGGGTTCATGGTGCCCGGGTCCACGTTGAGGTACGGGTCGAGCTTCTGCATCGTCACGCGCAGTCCGCGGGCCTTGAGCAGGGCGCCCAGGCTGGAGGCGGTGAGGCCCTTGCCGAGCGAAGAGGCGACACCCCCGGTGACGAAGAGGTGCTTGGTCGTCACGGCGCGGCCGTTCGATGCCTTGCCGGAATGGGGCTGTGCCAAGAGGGGGCTCCCGTGGGTCGCGTGTCGAAGGTGACTTGGGCGGGGGGCTCTCGGCTCGCCTGGCGACGGGAGTGCGGTGCGGTGCACGGCACTCGGAGGGTCGTCGGTTCAGCTGGTCCGGGGCGTTTGATCCCACCAGTCCACGGGATACCAGGGTATCAGTGCCCCGGCCTGGGCGCGTTCCGGGCCGCTCGCGCCACCCCGGGGGCGCACTCCCGGCGCACCACCCGCGCACCATCCGGCGCATTCGCCACACCGGTCGCACCACCACCGGGGCGGGCCACTCCGGGCCGCGTGGCCGGGCCATCACCGCCCCTCCGGACGGGCCATCCGGAGCTGATCCTTCCGAGCCATCCTGCACGGCTCCCCCGCGATGCACGGCATTTCCGCCGAATTGTGGCGCCACACGGAGCTGCGCCCGCGTGCTTCGCCCCTTTCGTCCGTCGTAAGCTTCACGGACGCATCGCCGACAGCAGAGCACGCGGAGGGCGTGGGAGGGTCAGGACTCTCTCGGTCCCCGATGCGCGACCGGACCTCCCCGTAATCCAGCTCCTCCCCACCCACTCCAGGGGCTCGATCGAACCCCACGCGGACACTCCAGCAAGGCCCGCCACCACCCTTCGGCGAGCCGGACGTCCCGGGGTGGCACCCCGGCCCCGCAAACCGCTGGCTCAAACCGGATCGCCGATGCGTCGTGACCACATTGCGAACTGGAGATCCACGTGGCCGGCCGTATCGAGGACTACGCACTCATCGGGGACATGCAGACCGCCGCCCTGGTCAGCAGGGACGGGGCGGTCGACTGGCTGTGCCTGCCCCGATTCGACTCGCCGGCCGTCTTCGCCGGCCTGCTGGGCACCGATGAACACGGCTTCTGGCGGATCGGGCCGGCCGAGATGGTCGCCACCGACCTCCCCGCCCCGGCCGCCCCCGCCCAGGCCGAGGCGGCGGCCGCCGCCGCACGCGTCCGGCTCGCCGACACCGGCGACCTCCGGGTCCCGCCGCCCACCGCCGCCGCGCCGGCCGTCCCCGCCGACCGGCGCCGCTACCGGGGCGACTCGCTCGTCCTGGAGCAGGAGTGGGACACCGCGGGCGGCAGCGTCCGGGTGATCGACTTCATGCCGCCGAGACCGCTGGCCGGCCGCGACTCCGTCCCCCAGATGATCCGGATCGTCGAGGGCGTGAGCGGCACCGTGCGGATGCGCTCGGCCCTGCGGATGCGCTTCAGCTACGGCCGGATCGTCCCCTGGGTGCACCGCGTCGAGCAGGCCGACGGCGGCCACCGCACCGTCGCCGTGGCCGGCCCCGACTCCGTCTGGCTGGACGGCGAGGCCGAGACGTACGGGCGCAACCTCACCACCTACGCCGACTTCACCGTCACCGCCGGTGAGCGGATCGCCTTCGCCCTCACCTGGCAGGCGTCCCACCTGGAGGCGCCGACCGCCCCGGACGCAGAGGAGATGCTCGACGCCACCACCGACTTCTGGCACGAGTGGGCCGGCCAGTGCACCTACCAGGGCCCCTACCGCGAGGCCGTGATCCGCTCGCTGATCACCCTCAAGGGCCTCACCTACGCCCCCACCGGCGGCATCGTCGCGGCCCCCACCACCTCGCTGCCCGAGGACATCGGCGGCGAGCGCAACTGGGACTACCGCTACACCTGGCTGCGGGACGCCGCGATCACCCTCTCCTCGCTGCTGCGCACCGGCTACCGCGACGAGGCCAAGGCCTGGCGCGAGTGGCTGCTGCGCGCCGTCGCCGGCGACCCGGAGAACCTGCAGATCATGTACGGCATCGCCGGCGAGCGCGAGCTCACCGAGTCCTCGCTGGACTGGCTGCCCGGCTACGAGGGCTCCCAGCCCGTCCGGGTCGGCAACGGCGCGGCCGGCCAGCTCCAGCTGGACGTCTACGGCGAGGTGGTCGAGGCGCTGCACCTGGCGCACATGACCGGCCTGGTCCGCAACGACCACGCCCACCACCTCCAGCTGCGCCTGATCGAGTACCTGGAGGACCACTGGACCGAGCCGGACGAGGGCATCTGGGAGGTCCGCGGCCCGCGCCGGCACTTCGTCCACTCCAAGGTGATGGCCTGGGTCGCCGTCGACCGCACCATCAAGCTGCTGGAGCAGTCCCCCGAGGACGCCCCCTCCGACGGCCACCTGGAGCGCTGGCGCGAACTGCGCGAGACCATCCACCGGGACGTCTGCGACAAGGGCTACGACCCGGAGCGCAACACCTTCACCCAGTACTACGGCGGCAGGGAGCTGGACGCCTCACTGCTGCTGATCCCGCAGGTCGGGTTCCTGCCGCCGGACGACAAGCGGGTGATCGGCACCATCGAGGCGATCCAGCGCGAACTGTCCACCGAGGACGGCTTCGTCCTGCGCTACCCCACCCACGACGAGAGCGGCAACAACGTCGACGGCCTCTCCGGACACGAGGGCGCCTTCCTGGCCTGCTCGTTCTGGCTCGCCGACGACCTCGCGATGATCGGCCGGGTGCAGGAGGCCCGCGAGCTCTTCGACAAGCTGCTGTCGCTGCGCAACGACATCGGCCTGCTCGCCGAGGAGTGGGACCCGCGCGAGAAGCGCCAGGTCGGGAACTTCCCGCAGGCCTTCAGCCACGTCCCGCTGATCGACACCGCGCTGCGGCTGACCGCCTGCGGCGGCGCCTACCTGTCCGCCCAGCCGGACGGGCGCACGGGCGACCGCACCGAGCAGGCCACCGTCTGACCGGCCGGCCGGACGAGGGCTACGGCTGGGGTTCGAAGACGGGCCCTACCCCCGCTGGACCAGCTCGTCGTAGGTGCTGAGCACCTGGGCGACGGTGGCGGCCTCGTCCGGCCAGGTCTGCGCCTGCTGCCGGCCCGCCTCCGCCAGCCGCTCGCGGCGGGCCGGGTCGGCCAACAGGTCGCGCACGGCCCCGCCGAGGGCGCCCGGGTCTCCGGGCGCCACCAGCACCGCCGCGTCCCCGACCAGTTCGGGGATCCCGCCGACCGCGGTGGCGACCACCGGCACACCGGCCCGCATCGCCTCCTGGACGACCAGCGAGCGGGCCTCCCAGCGGCTGCCGACCACCACCACGTCGGCGGCCGCCAGCAGGTCCGGGACGTCGGTGCGGTAGCCGAGCAGCCGCACCGGGAGCTTCTCCACGGCCACCCGCTCGCGCAGCGCGCCGCCCTCCGGGCCGTCCCCGGCGATCAGCAGCAGCGGCTCCGGGTCCAGCGCGGACAGCTCGCCGGAGGCGTCCAGCAGCACGCCGAAGGCCTTCTGCGGGACGAGCCGGCCCACCGCCAGCACCAGCGGGCGGTCCGGTCCGTCGCCGAGCAGCGCCGTCCGGGCCGCGGTCCGCTCCAGCCGGCCCTCGGGCATCGGCGGGGCCGCGACCGGGCCGAGCCGGGCGTCGGTGGCGCCGAGTTCGCGGGCGCGGGCGACCAGGTCGGAGGAGGCGCCCAGCACCAGGTCGGCGGCGCGCGCCACCCGGCGCTCCATCAGCCGCTGGAGCCGGCGCTCCATGCCGGTGGCCAGCAGCGCGTGGTGCGAGGTGACCACCAGCGGGGTCTCCGGACGCAGCCCGGGGAAGCGGCCGGCGGTGCGCAGCGCCAGGTCGGAGAGGAGTCCGGCGCGCAGCCCGTGGGCGTGGACCACGTCGGCTCCGGTGAACGCCCGGCGCAGCTCGCCGATCGCGGTGGCGTCGCTGCGGGCGCCGGCGGTGGGGGTGATGTCGACCAGGTGGAACCTGGCGCCGGTCCGGGAGAAGCCGAACAGCGCGTCCGTACCGGCCGGCGCACAGACCGTGACGGTCACCCCGTGCGCGACCAGGCCCTGTGCCAGGGAGCGCACGTGCGCACCGATGCCGCCGGTGCTGGCGGCCAGGACGAGTACCACGTGCAGCTGCCCCGGTTCCGGGGCGGCCGCGGTGGCCCGGGCGGCGGAATGGTCCACGTCGTCTCGCATCCGACTCGATCAGGTACTCACGCCGCGCTGCGAGGGTTGCCCGCCGGCGGCGCTCGGGACTGGAAAGCCAGTGTCCAGCCGCCACCTTGCCAGGTCGGCGGCCCTCTTGGACAGTCGGCGCCACGGGGGGCGCGTCGCCGTCGGTCGGCAGGCCGCCACCGTCGGCTACCGGTGGCGCGGGGCCCGGGCGGCGGCCAGGAGTTCCTCCGCGTGGGCGCGGCCCAGCTCGGAGTCCTCCAGGCCGGCCAGCATCCGGGAGAGTTCGCGCACCCGCTCCTCGTCGTTCAGCACCTTGACACCGCTGCGGGTCACGGTGCCGTCGTTGGTCTTCTCCACCACCAGGTGCCGGTCGGCGAACGCGGCGACCTGCGGAAGGTGGGTGACCACGACGACCTGGGCGCTCTCGGCCAGTTTGGCGAGGCGGCGGCCGATCTCGACCGCGGCCTTGCCGCCGACGCCCGCGTCCACCTCGTCGAAGAGGTAGGTGGGGACGGGGTCGGCGCCGGCGAAGACCACCTCGACGGCCAGCATCACCCGGGACAGCTCACCGCCGGAGGCGCCCTTGGCGATCGGGCGGGGCTGGGCGCCGGGGTGCGGGGCGAGCAGCACCTCGACCTCGTCCACGCCGTGCGGTCCGTAGGCGACCGTGCGGCCCTCGACCTCGATGCCGGCCAGGTCGTCCACCCAGCTGATGGCGAAGGTCACCCGGGCGTGCGGCATGGCGAGTTCGGCGAGTTCGGCGGAGACGGCCTCGGCGAAGCGGCCGGCGGCGGCCTGCCGGGCGGCCGAGACCTCCGCCGCGAGCTCGGCCAACTCGGCGCGCAGCGCGGTCTCCTGGGCGCCCAGCTCGTCGATCCGCTCGTCGTCGCCGTCGAGCTCGGTGAGCCGGGCGGAGCCGGCCTCGGCCCAGGCCAGTACCTCCGCGAGCGAGTTCTCCGGGCCGCCGTACTTGCGCAGCAGCTGGGACAGGACGGCCCGGCGGTCCTCGACGGCGGCCAGCCGGACCGGGTCGGCGTCCAGGTCGTCGGCGTACCCGGCCAGGTCTCCGGCCACGTCGGTGAGCAGGTAGCCGACCTCGTTGAGGCGGTCGCCGAGGGCGGCCAGCCGCTCGTCGTGGTGGCGGACGGCGTCCAGGGCGCGGCGGGACTGCGCGAGCAGGGTGCCGGCGTCCAGCGCCTCCGGGTCGGTCGGGTCGCCGGCCAGCGCGGCGTGCGCGAGGGTGGCGGCGGAGGAGAGCGCGTCGGCGTGGCCGAGGCGCTCGGCCTCGGCGGCCAGCTCCTCGTCCTCACCGGCCACCGGCTCGGCGGCGGCGATCTCGTCCAGGCCGAAGCGCAGCAGGTCGGCCTCCTGGGCGCGCTCGCGGGCCCGGGTGGTCAGCTCCTCCAGGGTGGCCGAGACCTCGCGCAGGCCGCGGTAGACCGCGCGGTAGCGGGCCAGCGGCTCGGCGACGGCCTCACCCGCGTAGCGGTCCAGGGCGCCGCGCTGGCGGGCCGGGCGCAGCAGGCGCTGCTGGTCGGTCTGGCCGTGGACGGCGATCAGGTCCTCGCCGAGTTCGGTGAGCAGTCCGACCGGGACGGACCGGCCGCCGACGTGCGCCCGGGAGCGGCCCTCGGCGGAGACGGTCCGGCTGATCAGCAGCGCCCCGTCGTCCAGTTCGGCGCCGGCCTCGACGGCGCGGACGGCCGCCGGGGAGCCCTCGGGCAGCTGAAGGCGGCCCTCGACGACCGCGCGGGCGGCGCCGTTGCGCACCAGGCCCGGGTCCGCCCGGCCGCCGAGCAGGAGGCCGAGGCTGGTCACCACCATGGTCTTGCCTGCGCCGGTCTCACCGGTCACGGCGGTGAAGCCGGGGGCGAGTTCGACCACCGCGTCGTCGATTACCCCAAGATCCCGTATCCGCATCTCGTCCAACACGGTGACGACCTTACGAGGTTCCGGCCCCGGCGCGCGACGAGCGGCAACTCCACGCCCTCAAGTTCATCCCTTCCGGGACGTTTGACCGGCGATGATCCCGACTTTTTTCCACCTGGGCGCCGGCCCGGTCACCCGCGGTCGAGACCGGTCGCCCCCGGCCCGATTCCGCCCCGCGGGTGGCCCGATCCTCCCGGGCTTCAGGCCGACACGCCCGGGCTTCAGGCCGGAAGGCCCGGGCCGACCGGGTCGGCCGGCGCCTCGGGGACGGTGCACCAGCGCAGGAAGAACTGCGCGAGCGGGCCGATGGCCAGCGCGTACGCCACCGTGCCGACGCCCGCGGTGCCGCCCAGCAGCACGCCGGCGGCGAGGACGGTCAGCTCGATGCCGGTGCGGATCAGCCGCAGTGAGCGGCCGGTGCGCCGGTGCAGGCCGGTCATCAGGCCGTCGCGCGGGCCGGGGCCGAGCCGGGCGCCGATGTAGAGGCCGGTGGCCAGGCCGTTGACCAGGATGCCGGTGACCATCAGCGCGATCCGGGCGGGCAGCGGGCCGGGTGTGCCGACCACCCGCAGGGTGAGGTCCATGGCCGCGCCGAGCACCAGCACGTTGGCGACGGTGCCGACCCCGGGCCGCTGGCGCATCGGGATCCAGAGCAGCAGCACGGCGGCGCCGCAGATGGTGACCCAGGCTCCCACGGAGAGGCCCAGGACGCGCTGCAGGCCCTGGTGGAAGACGTCCCAGGGGTCGAGGCCGAGCGAGGCACGCAGCATCAGCGCCATGCTCGCCCCGTACAGGAACAGGCCGACCGCGAGCTGCGGCAGGCGGCGGCCCAGCGCGTGGGTGTCACCGAACAGCCGGGCGGCCGGCGAACGGCCGGCGGCGGTCCCGACGGCCGCGGGCGCCGCGGGCGGGACGGGGAGGGACGCGGGTGTGGTCGTGGTGGCCATCGGATCTCCTGCGGGTGATGCTGCACCGCGCCGTTGACGGACGGCGGTGGCGGACTCGACGGCCGCCCTGCCATGATGGGCGGGCCAAAGCCGCCCCCTCCAGGGCCAATCCCGAGCAAGTGGACTGATCTGCCATGGCCGACTGGCACACCACCGTCACTCCCCCCGCTCTCGCCCGGCTGCTCGCCGCCACCCGGCTGCCCGAGCCGCCCGGCATCCGCCGCCCCGCCTACCGGACGCTCGCCGGGCAGATCCGGCTGCTGGTCTCCGAGGGCCGGCTGCCGGTCGGCGCCCGGCTGCCCGCCGAGCGCGAGCTGGCCTCCGCCCTGGAGCTGAGCCGCACCACCGTCGCCACCGCGTACGAGACCCTGCGCACCGAGGGCTACCTGCGCAGCCGGCGCGGCTCGGGCAGCTGGACGGCCCTGCCGGAGGGCGCGCCGCCGCCCAGCGACGCCCTGCACCCGGTGCCGCCGGACGAGCAGGGCAACACCCTGGACCTCGGCGTGGCCGCGCTGCCGGCCCCGCAGCCCTACCTCGGCGAGGCCGCCGTCCGGGCGGTCGAGCAGCTGCAGGCCTACGCCGCCGGGCACGGCCACTTCCCCACCGGGGTGCCGGTCCTGCGCGAGGCGGTGGCCCGCCGCTACACCGAGCGCGGCCTGCCCACCGCCCCCGACCAGATCCTGATCACCACCGGCGCGATGGGCGGCCTGCACCTCGTCCAGCGCGCACTGGTCGGGCGCGGCGACCGGGTCGCCGTGGAGGCGCCCAGCTACGCGCACACCCTGCAGGCCCTGCGGATCGGCGGCGCCCGCCTGGTGCCCGTCCCGTACTCCTGGCCCGGCGGACCGCGCCGGCGGCCCGTCTGGGACCTCGCCGAGTGGGGCCGGGTCCTGCACGGCGCGGCGCCCAGGCTCGCCTACACCATCCCCGACTTCCACAACCCGACCGGCGCCCTGGTGGACGAGGAGCAGCGCCGCGCCCTGCTCGCCGCCGCCCGCGCGGCCGGCACCGTGGTGCTCGCCGACGAGACCACCGCCGAACTCGGCTGGGGCGTACCGGACGGCACCGCACTCCCCCGCCCGATGGCCGCACTGGACCGGGCCGCCCAGGTGGTCACCGTCGGCTCGGCGAGCAAGCTGCTCTGGGGCGGCCTGCGGGTCGGCTGGGTGCGCGCGGCGCCGTCCCTGGTCCGGCGGCTGGCCACCGAGCGCGTCTACAGCGACGTCGGCACCCCCGTGCTGGACCAGCTGATCGCCGCCGAGCTGATGGACGAGGCGCTGCTCGACCGCGTCCGCGCGCACCAGCTGGACCGGCTGCGGGCCACCGCCGCCGCCTTCACGACCGCGATGCCGGCCCGGCTGCCCGACTGGGCGTACGCCGAACCGCCCGGCGGCCTCTCGCTCTGGGTCTCCACCGACGGCCTCTCCGGCGCCGCCCTCGCGCTGGCCGGCGAGCGCGCCGGCGTCCGGATCGCGGCCGGCAACCGCTTCGGCTCCGACGGTGCCTTCGAGAACCACATCCGGCTCCCGCTCACGGTTCCGGCACCGGCCGTCCCGGCCGCCGTCGAGCGGCTGGCCGACGTCGCCGCCCGGGCCGCCTCAGGGGGCCGCTGGAGCGCCGACGACAGCCAGCCGCTGGCTGTCTGACGCTACGTCAGCAGTGGGTGTCCGCCCGCCCGCGCCAACCCGTCACCGGGAGCGCGAACTTGGCCACCAGCCGGTCGGTGAACGGCGCCCGGTGCAGCCGCGCCAGGCGCACCGGGGTCTGCCCCCGGCGGACCTCCACCCGTGCCCCCGCGGGCAGTTCGACCGAGCGCCGGCCATCGCACCAGAGCACCCCGTGCGGCGTCTTCGGCTGCACCTCCACCGCCAGCACCGAGTCCGGCGAGGTCACCAGCGGCCGGGCGAACAGCGCGTGCGCGCTGATCGGCACCATCAGCAGCGCCTCCACCTCCGGCCAGACCACCGGGCCGCCACCGGAGAACGCGTACGCCGTCGACCCGGTCGGCGTCGCACAGACCACCCCGTCGCAGCCGAAGTTGGAGACCGGCCGGCCGTCCACCTCGGTCACCACCTCCAACATCCGCTCCCGGGAGGCCTTCTCGATCGACGCCTCGTTCAACGCCCAGTCGTGGTGCACCACATCGCCGTTGGTCCGGACGATGACGTCGAGCGTCATCCGCTCCTCGACCTCGTAGTCGGCGTCGACCACCCGCTCGACCACCACCGCGAGATCGTCCCGCTCGGCCTCGGCGAGGAAGCCCACCCGGCCCAGGTTGATCCCGAGCATCGGCAGCCCGTGCTCGCGCGCCAGCTCCGCCCCGCGCAGCAGCGTCCCGTCCCCGCCCGCGACCAGGATCAGCTCGCAGCCGTCCGCCGCACCCGGCCCCCCGGCCACCCGCTCGACGCCGTCCGGCAGATCCAGGTCCACCGCCTCGGCCGCGAGCAGCCTGATCCGGATCCCCGCCTTCAGCAGGCCGTGCACCAGGCCCTCGACGCTGCGCAGCGCGGCCTCCCGGCCGGTGTGCGCGATCAGGAAGACCGTACGTTCCTCACTCATGCCGATTGCCCTCTCCCTACGCCTGCCGGGTCGCCCTTGGCCCGGTGCGGTCGCGTCACCCAGCATGACGGACCGGACGTCCGCAGAGCAGCCTAGCGGGGGCCCTCCGCCACGGCCCGGTCCGCCTCCGCCGGGTCCAGTTCCGGGGCGTCCCGACGCAGCCAGAGGAAGTACTCCACGTTCCCGGACGGGCCCGGCAGGGGGCTCGCGGTGACCGCCCGCACGCCCAGCCCGAGCGCCCACGCCTGTCCGGCCACCTGGCGCACCATCTCGGCCCGCAGCTGCGGGCTGCGCACGACGCCCCCGCTGCCCAGCCGCTCCTTGCCGATCTCGAACTGCGGCTTGACCATCAGCACCAGGTCGGCGTCCTCGGCGGCGCAGCCGGCCAGCGCCGGCAGCACCAGGCCCAGCGAGATGAACGAGAGGTCGCCCACCACCAGGTCGACCGGCGTCCCGCCGATCAGCTCCAGGGTCAGCTCGCGCACGTTGGTGCGGTCCATCACCGTCACCCGGTCGTCGCTCTGCAGCGACCAGGCCAGCTGCCCGTAGCCGACGTCCACGGCCAGCACGTGCTGCGCGCCGGTGCGCAGCAGCACGTCCGTGAACCCGCCGGTGGACGCGCCCGCGTCCAGCGCCCGGCGCCCCTCCACCACCAGGCCCTGCGGCACGAAGGCGGCGAACGCCCCGGCGAGCTTGTGGCCGCCGCGCGAGACGTAGTCGGGGTCGTTCTCGTCCTTGGCCACCACGACCGCCGCCGCGGTCTCCACCTGGGTGGCCGGCTTGGTCGCGGTGGTGCCTGCGACGGTCACCCGGCCGGCCGCGATCAGCTCGGACGCGTGCTCGCGCGACCGGGCCAGCTTGCGGCGGACCAGCTCCGCGTCGAGACGGCGTCGTGCCACTGCCACTGGTGTTTCAGCTCCTACGGGTCATTCCGGGCGGGTCATTCCTGATCGAGCGCGGCCAGCGTGTCGGTGAGCCGCTGGTGAACATCTTCGTACACCGCGACGTGCGCCTCGGTCGGCACCCCGTCCAGCGCCGCCAGCCGGGCCAGTCCCGCGTCGACGGCCGGGTGGCCGCTCGGGGTCAGCTCGACGCCCAGGGGCCGCGGTTCCCCGGTGTCCGGGTCAGGCATCGGGCTTCTTCGTGCTCGTGGTCTTCCGGACGGTGGTCCGCTTGGTCGCCGTCCGCTTGGCGGGGGCGTCTGCGGACTTGGCGGCGGACTTGGCGGGTGTCTCCTGCGACCCGGCGGTCGAGGTCCGCTTGACGGCGGTCTTCTTCACCGCCGTCTTGCGGGCGGCGGCCTTCGCCGGCGCCTTCTTTGCCGCGGACTTCTTCGCGGCGGGCTTCGCGGCGGGCTTCGCGTCATCGTTCACGGCGGCCTTCGCCGCCGCCTTCCGCGCCGGCTTCCTCCCGCTCGGCCGGGCCGCCCCGGCCGCAGGCTCCGCGTCCGCCGCCGGAACGTCCACCTCGACCCGTTCCGCCACTATCGGCTCACCGGTGCGGACGGCCTCGGCGTCCGGCTCCTCCGCCTTCTCCCACCCGCGCCCGAACAGGTCGTCGGCCCGGGGAGCCGGCGCGGGGGCGGGCGCCGACGCGGCCGGAACCGGCTCCTCCTCGACCTCGCGCAGCTTGCTCTCCAGGTAGGCCAGCACGACCCCGACCTTCGTCACCTGGTCGCCGACCTTCTCGAAGGCCTTCTCCACCTCGCCGCGCGCCACCCCGACCGCCAGGTCAACCCCGGCCCGCCCCGCGGTGACCGCCTCCTCCGCCAGCGTCTGCAGCGACTTCGCGGACGGCGGGAACTGCCCGCCCAGCCTCCGCTCCACCTCGGAGAGGTCGATGCCGCCCTTCTCCAGCAGCCCGGCCGCCCGGCCGACGACGCGCTTGCCGACCTCCTCGGCCAGCTCCGCGGCGACCTCCACCACTCCCCGCACCGTCTTCGGCAGCATCCGGGTGCCTCCTTAGCGCCTGCGCGCATCGCTCCGTAGCCGTCGGTGCCCGGACCGTTCCAGGCACCCCACAGACGACGCTACCGCCAAAACCCTCCTGCGGTACCGTGGCCCCGCAGTCACCGCCGCCACCCGCCGTACCCCGGCGCTACCAGGAGTGGATCCACCGCCATGGCCAACGCCGAGGAGTGCCGCGAGGCACTGGAGCAGCTCAGCCGGAACCTGGCCAGGTCCACCGGCGACGTCCGCAAGGCCGCCACCCTCGACCGCTCGCTCACCTGCCGGATCACCGATCTCGACCTGACCTTCACCGGGCGGCTGCGCGACGGCCGGATCCAGGACGTCACCGAGGCCCCCGGCGAGCCCGCCGAGAAGGCCGAGATCCGGCTCACCATGAGCAGCGACGACCTGCTCGCGATGGTCGGCGGCACGCTGCACTTCGCCTCCGCCTGGGCCGGCGGCCGGGTCCGCCTGGAGGCCGGCTTCCGCGACCTGCTGCGGCTGCGCACCCTCCTCTAAGGCCCGACCAGGCCCGACCCCCCGCGGTCCGCCGCGGCCCGGTCGGTCACCGGGCCGCGGCGGCCCCTGCGTCAGAACCCCAGCTCGGCCAGCGCCTTGCGCCCGTCCACCGGTGCGCCGCCCGCGTCCAGCGCCGTCCAGGCCGCCGCACACAGCGCCCGCAGGCCGTCCCAGCGGTCCGCCCCGGTACCGGTCAACCGCAGCTCGCCGTCCTCGACCGCCGCCGTCCACCCGCCGCAGCCGAACGCCCCGCCGTCGAGCGCCGCCACCCCGGCATGGGCCACCAGCAGCCCCCGCAGGTCCTCCGCCAGGTAGGTCGGCCGGTGCTCGGCCGGCGCCGACAGCAGCTGCGCCGGCGTGGTCACCCCGGTGAAGACCAGCAGGCTGTCCACCCCGCCGTTGAACGCGCCCTCGATGTCGGTGTCCAGCCGGTCCCCGACCACCAGCGGCCGCTTCGCCCCCGTCCGCAGCACCGTCTCCCGGTGCATCGGGGGCAGCGGTTTGCCCGCCACCTCCGGCTCCACGCCCGTCGCCGCCCGCACCGCCGCGACCAGCGTCCCGTTGCCCGGCGCGATACCGCGCGCGGTCGGCACCGTCAGGTCGGTGTTGGACGCCACCCAGGGCAGCCCGCGCTGCACCGCGTACGAGGCCTCCGCCAGGTGCAGCCACCCCACCGAGGCGTCGTAGCCCTGGACGACCGCGAGCGGCTCCTCGTCCAGCGAGCGGACGGCCACCAGGCCGCGCTCGGCCAGCGCCTCCTCCAGGCCCAGTCCGCCCACCACCAGCACCTTCGACCCGGCCGGCACCTTCTCGGCCACCACCCGGGCCGCCGCCTGCGCCGAGTTGATCACATCGGCCGGCTCGGCCGGGACGCCCAGCTCGGTCAGGTGCGCGGCCACCACCCGCGGCGGGCGGGAGGCGTTGTTGGTCACGTACGCCAGCCGCATCCCGGCCGTCCGGGCCGTCTCCAGCGAGGCCACGGCGTGCTCGATCGCGTTCGGCCCCGCGTAGACCACGCCGTCGAGGTCCAGCAGCGCGGTGTCGTACGCCTCGGTGAGCGGGCGGTCGCTGCCGCCCGGAGCGGTCCGTCGCGCGGTGGTGGCCGTCTCGGTCATGCCTGCTCTACCTCATTCACTGCGTCGATGGTCACTTCGTCGGTCCCCGTCATCCGTCTCGTCCCGGCCGCCCGCCGGCCCGTCCCCGCGCGCGTCCGAGCCCTCCGGCAGCGCACCGGACGGCCAGCCGGGCTCCTGGTACCCCGGCGCCCCCGGCAGCAGCGGTCCGAACGCCCCGGCGCGGGCCGCCAGGGTCGCCCGGGTCTGCCGCAGCGCGGCCCGGTAGTGGTCGGTCTCCGGCCGCATCGCCACGGCCAGCGCCAAGTGCTTGGCGGACGTCTCGAAGTCGCCCAGCCGGGCCGCCGAGACACCCCACCCGAACTGAGCGTAGTCGTCCGACGGATCGGCCAGGGCGACGGCCCTGAAGTTCTCCAGAGCGGCCGCGTACGAACCCGCGTCGAACTGCGCCCTGGCCAGCGTCTCCCGGATGCTGCGGGAGTGCGGTTCGGCCTCCGCCGCGCGCGCCAGCAGCTGCTCCGCCGCAGCCGGGTGACCCTGCGCCAGCAACCTCCCGCCACGGCGGAACCAGTCGTACACGTCCCCCGCGGGCTCCCCCGCCCGCCCCTGCTCCGGCACGCCACCGCCGGTGCCCGCGCCGCCGGCGGCCCCGTCCGCTCCGCCGGTGCCTGCGCCGTCCACCCGCTCCTGCCCACCGCTCATGCGCCCACCTCGCCCTCGGTCGTGACACCCGCCCCCGCAGATCCGGCACGGGTGTTCAGATCTCTGAACAACGCGTACCCGATTACGATGCCCAGAATGAGCACACCCAGTGCAGAAAGCGGAGCGGAGTCTCCGCAGGGCGGCCCCGGCGATCCCGGGCATGTCGCCACTGCAGGCCTGTCCCTGTCCCCCTTCCGAGGCCTGCGCTACGTCCCCGACCGGGTCGGCACGCTCGCCGCGGTCACCTCACCGCCGTACGACGTGGTCGACCCCGGCCGCCGGCTCGACCTGGAGACCGCCGACCCGCACAACGTGGTCCGGCTGATCCTGCCGCGCCCCGAACCGGACGACGCCGGTGACCGCCCCGACCGCGACACCCGGTACCGGCACGCCGCCCGACTGCTGCGCGACTGGCAGCGCGAGGGTGTCCTGGCCGCCGATCCCGAGCCCTCCCTGTACGTCTACGAGCAGCGCGTCCCCGCCACCGCCGACTCCCCGGAGCTCCTGCAGCGCGGCCTGATCGGGGCACTCGCCGTCAGCGGCAGCGAGGCCGGCGTGGTGCTCCCGCACGAGGACGTCATGCCCCGGCCGGTCGCCGACCGGGTCGGCCTGATGCGCACCACCCGGGCCAACCTCGAACCGCTGCTGCTCACCTACCGGGGCAACGGCGGCGCGGCGGGCGTGGTCGAACGCGCCGTCCAGGGCGAGCCGATCCTCACCACGACCACCACCGACGGCACCCACCACCGCCTCTGGGCCGTCACCGACGCCGCCGAGATCACCGAGGTGGGCCGCGACCTGGCCACCTGCCGGGCGCTGATCGCCGACGGCCACCACCGCTGGGCGATGTACCTGCGGCTCCAGAGCGAGCACCGCCACCTGCCGCGCAGCGCCTGGGACCGGGGCCTGGTCCTGCTGGTGGACACCGCCCGCTACCCGCTGTGGGTCCGGGCGATCCACCGGGTGCTGTACCGCCTGCCGGTCGCCGAGGCACTGAAACAGCTGGGCGACCACTGGCAGGTCAAGGAGGTGCCAGGACCGCTCGGCACCGCCCTCCAGGCCCTCGCCGAGCTGAAGCGGCACGGTGGCAGCGGCTTCGTGCTCACCGGCGGGGACGGCGTCTACTGGCTGATCGGCGAACCGGACGAGGCCCTGCTCGACGCCACCGTGCCGAAGGACCGGCCCGAGGAGTGGCGGCACCTGGACGCGACCGTCCTGCACGCCACCCTGCTCGACCGCACGTGGCGGGTCCCCGACGGTCCCGACGACATCGGCTACCTGCACACCGCCGCGGCGGCCGAGCGCGAGGCCGCCCGCAGCGGCGGGACGGCCGTGCTGCTGCACCCCGTACGGGAGAGCGTGGTCCGCCGGCTCGCCGAGCAGGGGGTCACCATGCCGCGCAAGTCCACGTCCTTCGGCCCCAAGCCGGCCACCGGACTGGTCCTGCGCAATCTCGAACTGGGCTGACGGCCGGCCCGCACAGCGGGTCCCAAAGCAGTGAGGCCCTGCCGCACCCCGGAAACTTCCCGGGGTGCGGCAGGGCCTCACTCAGTACCTCGACTGCTCAGTACCCGGATGCTCAGCGCTGGTCGGCGTCGGCGTCCCGGTCGGACTTCCCGGTGGCGCGCTCCGGCGCCTCGCCGTCGAAGTCCTCGTCGATCTCGAGGTCGTCCTCGTCGTAGTACTCCTCGACGTCTTCCTCGTCCTCGAAGATCTCCCGCTCGTCCGGCACGCCGGCGCCGGACTTGGCCGCCGGGGCCTCGCCCTGCTCGGTGTCCTCCACCAGCTCCGGGTCGAGCGCGTCCACGAACTCCAGGCCGTCGATCTCGGCCAGCCGCTCGGAGGCGTTGGTCGCAGCGTCGGTGTCGGCCTCGGCCGCCTTGGCGAACCACTCGCGGGCCTCTTCGGCACGGTCGGCCGCGATCAGCGCCTCGGCGTAGGCGTAGCGCAGCCGCGCGGTCCACGGGTGCACGGCGCTGGAGGCCAGCTCCGGGCTCTGCAGGGTGACGACGGCGGCGTCGAACTGCTCCATGTCGGCACGGGCACCCGCCGCGACGAGGCGCATCTCGACCTGGCCGGCCTTGTCCAGCTGGTTCACCTCGGGCTCGCCGGCCATCGCCAGCGCGCGCTCCGGGCGGCCCAGACCGCGCTCGCAGTCCGCCATCACGGGCCACAGGTCCGCGCGACCGGTCATCCGGCGGGCGGCGCGGAACTCGGTCAGCGCCTCGGAGTAGCGCTGCGTCATGTAGGAGGCGAAGCCCGCCGCCTCACGGACGGCCGCCACGCGGGAGGCCAGCCGCAGCGCGACGCGCGAGTACTGGTAGGCCTCCTCCGGCTCGCCGTCCAGCAGGCGGGCGACCATCACCAGGTTGCGGGCGACATCGTCGGCGAGCGTCTTGGGAAGGCTCTTGAGCTCCTGGCGCACGTCCGCGTCCAGCTCGAAGCCGGTGACGTCCTCCGGGATCGGCAGCCGCTTGACGGGCTCGAAGTTACCCCGGCGGTCGTCGTAGTCCCGGCCGCCACGGTCGTCGCGGTCGCGGTTGTAGCCGCCACCCGAGGGACGGTCGCCGCGGTAGCCGCCGCCGGAGGGGCGGTCGTCGCGGCGGAAGCCGCCACGGTCGTCACGGTCGCGGTTGAAACCGCCACCGGACGGGCGGTCGTCACGACGCGGACGGTCGTCACGGTCGTCGCGACGGAAGCCGCTCGGGCGGTCGTCACGACGGAACCCACCGCCACCGGAGGGGCGGTCGCCGCGGTCGCGGTTGAAGCCGCCACCGGAGGGACGGTCATCGCGACGGAAGCCGCCACGGTCGTCACGGTCGCGGTTGAAGCCGCCACCGGACGGGCGGTCGCCGCGGTCGCGGTTGAAACCGCCACCGGAGGGACGGTCATCGCGACGGAAGCCACCGCGGTCGTCACGGTCGCGGTTGAAGCCGCCACCCTGCGGACGGTCACCGCGGTCACGGTTGAACCCACCACCGGACGGACGGTCGTCACGACGGAAGCCACCGCGGTCGTCACGGTCGCGGTTGAACCCGCCACCCTGCGGACGGTCACCGCGGTCACGGTTGAACCCACCACGGTCGTCGCGGTCGCGGTTGAAACCGCCACCCTGCGGACGGTCGCCGCGGTAGCCACCGCCACCGCCCTGGGGACGGTCACCGCGGTCGCGGTTGAACCCACCGCGGTCGTCACGGTCCCGGTTGAAGCCACCACCGGAGGGACGGTCATCGCGACGGAAGCCGCCACGGTCGTCACGGTCGCGGTTGAAGCCGCCACCCTGCGGACGGTCGCCGCGGTCGCGGTTGAAACCGCCACCGGACGGACGGTCGTCACGACGGAAGCCGCCACGGTCGTCGCGGTCGCGGTTGAACCCGCCACCCTGCGGACGGTCGCCACGGTAGCCACCGCCACCGCCCTGGGGACGGTCACCGCGGTCGCGGTTGAACCCACCGCGGTCATCGCGGTCGCGGTTGAAGCCGCCACCCTGCGGACGGTCGCCGCGGTCGCGGTTGAAACCGCCACCGGACGGACGGTCGTCACGACGGAAGCCGCCACGGTCCG
>NZ_JBICZP010000021.1:97094-97819 GCF_043202015.1 Kitasatospora sp. NPDC048239
GTCGTCGCGGTCGCGGTTGAACCCGCCACCCTGCGGACGGTCACCGCGGTAGCCACCGCCACCGCCCTGGGGACGGTCACCGCGGTCGCGGTTGAACCCACCACGGTCATCGCGGTCCCGGTTGAAGCCACCACCCTGCGGGCGGTCGCCACGGTAGCCGCCGCCGCCCTGGGGACGGTCGCCACCACGGTAACCGCCGCCACCGGAGGGACGGTCATCGCGACGCGGACGGTCATCGCGGTCGCGGTTGAAACCGCCACCGGACGGACGGTCGTCACGACGCGGACGGTCGTCACGGTCGTCACGACGCGGACCACGGTCGTTGGACCAGCCCCCGCGCGACCGGGGCTCGTAGCCGCGGCCGTCGTCCGATCGACGCTCGGGACGGTCCTGGGGCTGGTTCGACATTGTGGTGACTCCTTCTGCTTCAGCTCCACCGCGGACTGGGCGACACCACTGCCCCTCACGCGGTTCGATGCCGGCCTCGTGGCCGCACACCTACTCCATTGTCCGGCATCCGGAGACACCCCGCGCCTGGGCGGAAGTCCCTGGTGTGCCGGCCGTGCAAACGCTCGTAAAAAACAAAAAGGCCGCGGCCCCAGCGAATCGCTGGGGCCGCGGCCTTGAATAATTGTTCGGCGGCGTCCTACTCTCCCACAGGGTCCCCCCTGCAGTACCATCGGCGCTGTGAGGCTTAGCTTCCGGGTTCGGAATGTAACCGGGCG
>NZ_JBICZP010000022.1:0-90842 GCF_043202015.1 Kitasatospora sp. NPDC048239
CACCCCACACACCCGAACCCCCAACGCCCCCAACACCCGAACCTCCACAACCACCACCCCAATCACAACAAACCCAGAGAACACGGACACCGGACGTCGAACTCCGGTACGTGGAACGCAGGACACGGGACACGGAACGCGGGAGATGGGGCACCGATGGGACACCGGACGCACCCGGGCGCCGGTCAGCCTCCCCACAACCACCCAGGCGCCTACATCGATTCAAAAACAGGACAGACGGTTTGTCAACACAAAACCGAACGCGCTGTTTGTTTACCTGGCAACAACCTGTCCGGCGCCCAGCGGGCCGTCGCCCCGCCGCACAGCCGGGGCCGTCGCCACCCCGCCGGCCCCCACACCGGGTCGGGCCGTGACGGGCCGTCGGGCGCGCGGCGGTCCGGACGATCAAGCTTGGCCGGACCGGGCTACGGGACTGGCGCGCCCACACAAAGGGCTTGGTGCTGCCCACTGCGGCACGCCGCTACGGGTCTATCGGCCTCGGCCGAAACCCGGTGAACCGCGATGCCGGATTCCCCACGGCATCGCCAGAAACCATTGAACCGATACGAACTGACGCCGCCCGACATCGCCTGCCCGAGGACCGCCAACGCCGACGGATCCACTCCCGGGGCACCCTGAACCGTGGCCGCCGGCCGCCCACCGCCGGCTGCCTGCGGGGACGCCTCACGCCGCCCGGACGCCCGCGCGACCGTGCGGTTCAGTGCAGTGCGGGCGTACCGCGAGGCGGCCACCCGGCCTACCGGCCCTGTGCCTCCTCGTCGGCCTCCGGGTCCGCCATCTCCGCGACCACCCGGGCCCCCCGGTCCGCCCCGATGTCCAGCGAACCCAGCACGCCAGGAACCGCCACGCTGGGCATCAGCATCTGGTAGAGGCCGGAGATCCGCCGCTCCAGGTCGGCGCGGCCCGAGAGCTTCTGCGACTGGATCTGCACACCCGTCCAGGCCGCCGTCACCAGCCACGCCGCGTCGGCCGGGACCACGTGCGGCAGCAGCTCGCCGCGCTCCCCCGCCTGCTCCAACAGCTCCTGCAGGCGCGCGATCCACCCCGGAATCGCTCCCCCGCCCAGGTCCCCGAAATCGTCCTGACCCAAGGACAGCCGGGCACCCGCCGACAACAGCGGGTCGCGCGGCATCAGATGCGCCACCACCATTCCGGTGTCCACGAACTCCTGAAGCTTGCAGGCGCGTTCGGGAATTGCGTTCTGAACGAACTGCTCCTCCACCACCCCTTGCGCAAGCTCCCGCTTCGACGCGAAATGGAAATACACCGCTCCCCGGGTCACCCCGGCCCGCGCCACCACCTCACCGATCGTCGCACCCTCGTAGCCGAACTCGTCGAAGACCGACGCCGCCGCCTCCAGGATCACCCGACGCGTCCGCATCGCCCGTTCCTGCCGCACCACCAGGACCACCCCGCCACACAACCCGAGCAAACCAAACCGACCACCCCGCACCCTACCCATCCGGGACTCCCGGCACCCGGGCGGTGCCGACCCTGGCACGCCGACGGCCGTCGCCGGCACCCGCTCAGGCAGCACCCGTGCGCACACACCCACGAAGGCTCCACCCGCCGGGCGAAGCGGAGGACGCCCCCTCACTTCACAGTGGATCGAATACGTAGCATCCAGCTCCCACAACGGCCGAACGTCGGATCAGAACAGACTTTCGCCCCAGGTCACATGGCCTCTACAGACCGCTCGAACGCCACCCGAGACGGTCCGGTCGGCACGCACCGCAACGGTCCGCTTGCGCTCGGGCGCCAACGAACCTTGCTCCACGCGCCTTGAAAACCAAACCGGAAGGTACGTATCTTACGAGCCCTGAGCCCCCACCCCGCCCATCACGGCCTTCCGGAGTGCTCCCATGACCCTGCTCGCCTACCGCCTCCCTGCCTCCGCGCCCGCCACCGCCCCCGGCCAGGCGCCCCGGCTGACCACCACGGTGCCCAAGGAATACGTCCACCGAGCGTGCCACGCCGAGGTCTTCCTCACCGGCTGCCGACAGCTGGACGACACCGCCTTCACGGTCACCGCGCAGTGGCCCAGGGCGCACACCTTCTTCACCAGCCCGGACGGGGTGCGGCACGACCCGCTCCAGACCGCCGAGACCGTCCGCCAGGTCGGCCTGTACCTCGCGCACACCCAGTTCGGGGTGCCGCTTGACCACCAGTTCCTGATGTGGAGCCTCGACTACGCGACCCGGCCGCGGCAGCTCGCCATCGACGCCGCGCCGACGGACCTCACGATCGCGGCCACGCTCACGCCGCAGCCGCGCAGGAACCGGACCACCATCGACTTCCTGCTCACCGCCACCCTCTTCCGGGGGGACCTCGTCGCCGCCACCGGGTCCACCAGGTTCACCACCGTCCCGCCCGCGACCTACCAGCGCCTGCGCGGCCCGCAGCGGGCGGCCCGGCCGGAGCCGCAGCCGGCGTCCCAGCCGCCGGCCCAGCCGCTGTCGGAGCCGATGCCGCTCGCACCCGGCACGGTCGGACGCGTCCACCCCCGGGACGTCATCCTCGCGCCGACCGGGGAGCCGGACACCTGGCACCTGACGCCCAACCCCCGGCACCCCATACTGTTCGACCACTCCAACGACCACATCCCGGGCATGGTCCTGCTGGAGGCCGCCCGGCAGGCCACCAATGCGCTCACCACGCCCACCACCATCTCGCCCACCGCGGCCACGACCACCTACCACCGCTACGCCGAGCACGACCTCCCGACCGTCGTCACCGCCCGGTTCACCCCGGGCGACGACGCCACCGCGCTGGTCACCACCGTCACGGGACACCAGGGCGGGGAACCGGTCTTCACCACCGTCATCACGGGCACCCCCGAGCACACCTGACCGCCGACCCGCGGACCAGGCCGCCACGGCGCCCGGGAGTCCCTCCGATCGCCCCGACCGGACCGGCCCCCCACCCCGCCGAGGCACAACCCGCATCACCCTCCGGCTGGTGAGGTGTGGGCGGCCTGCGCGAGGATGGCGGGGATCGCACCACCTTCACGGGGAGAGGGATGTGGCCGAAGTGGCTTCCGAAAGCATCGAGTTGATTCGTCTCGGCGACCGCCCGGGCAGCAGCGGGCAAAGCGTCGCGGTACGGGTGCGGAGGCCTCCGGCGGACCGCGGCCCGCTCGCCTGCGAGATCACGATCACCACGGAGGTGGTCACGGGGAGGTTCCACGCGGACCTGACTGTTCGTCAACTCGACGAGTGGGAGCAGGCGTTGGAAAGACTCGACAGACGATCCGCCGTCCGCTGGCTGGACGGGGAACGCGGTCCCGAACTGCGGATCGAGCCGACCGGGCCCGACGGGGTGTGGGTGACGGTGTCCGACGCCGAGTCCTCCGGCGTCCTGGTACGCCTCGCGCTGACCCCTGCGGCGGGCTGGCTCGACGAGCAGCGCGCGCTGCTCGCACTGGTCCGGGAGGCACTCCCCCGCTAGGGCTTGTCCGGACAGGGCCCGGGCCGCCCGTCTTCGAACTCCCGTTGTTCGCCCGGAGGGTGGGCGGGAGTTCGAAGACGGACCGGCGCGGGCGGTCTACCAGCCGCCGGAGGTGGTGACGCCGCCCGAGGAGGTGGACGAGCCGGAGGAGGTGCTGAAGCCCCCGGAGGAGGTCGACGTACCGGAGGTCCGGGTCGACGGGAGGCCCGCGCCGGAGGTGCTGATCCGGCCCGGATCCTGCTGCCGGCCGGCCGACTCGGTGGCGGACCACCGGGCGGCGGACGCGGACGCGGGGGCCGCCGCCGGGCGCGGGTCCTCCTGGTCGATCCGCAGCACCAGGCTGCGGCCGCCGGGGCTGCCGAGCCGGTCGCGGTCGGTGCAGCGGACCACCTGGCTGCGGGTGCCGGCGCGCTCCTCCCACCGGCCCACGACAGCGCGGATGCTGGGCCCCCAGACGTTCTGGTACTCGTGCTCGACGGCGAGGTCCCAGTCGTCCGCGTCGATCAGCTCGCTGGTTCCAAGGACCCCCGGCACCACCACGGTGCCGCCGCCGCGGACGGTCACCACGGCGCGTTGCGGCCACTCGGCCTGCACACCGGTCACCGTGATCCGGTGGGCGCCTCGGTACTTCGGCATCGGTCACTCCCGCAGGTTGGTTCGGCTGTTCCGCACTCCTCCTCCCTAGTACGGCCGGTGGCCGGGCGGGGGTTCACCACCCCCGACCGGCCACCGTTCGTACGTGGTCCTCGGCGCTGTCTAGAAGTCGAACTTCGCCAGCACGGGTGAGTGGTCGGACGGCTTGCCGTGCGACGCGGCCGGGTGGGCCTCCGCCATGCTGGGCAGCGCGTCGAGGCCGGTGGAGACCTCCTTGAACCTGGCCAGCAGCGAGTGGCTGATCAGGATGTGGTCGATCAGCTCGTGCTGCCCCTCGAAGACGCGGGAGAAGCCGCCCTGCTCCAGGATCCTCGGGGCCAGGTTCCACAGCCGCGTGGGGTCGTTGTGCGGGTCCGGGTGGTCGAAGCCGCCACTGCCCATCTGGGAGCCGGGCGGACCGTACAGGATCTGGGTGGTGGCGGCCTGCCACCCGTCGTTGAGGTCGCCCATCAGGATGACGTCACGGTTGGTGCCGTCGCCCTGGAGCAGCTGGTCGGCCAGGTCCCGCATCGTGACGGCCTCCGCGCTGCGCCGAAAGAGCGCGTACGCGCCGACCCGGGCACGCAGGCCCTCGTCATGGGTGCTGTGCTGGTTGCCGGGGAAGGTCAGCAGTTTCGACTTCAGGTGGCAGACGGCCACGTGCAGGGTGTGGCCGGGAGTCGGCTCCACCGTCACGGCCAGGCCGCCGCGGCCCATCTCGTGGACGGGCTCGCCGTCGTCATCGACCTGGATGGCGCGGAGGCGGGTCGGAAAGGCCACGTGCTGGCGGACATTGGTGAGCGGCCAACGGCTGATGACGCCGACGCGGATGCCCCGGGGGTCGGGGTGGTCCGACACGGCGGTGTGCCAGGTGCCCGGCAGCTTGGCCGCCAGGTCGTCCAACGGCTCCTGGCCTCCCACCTCCTGCACACCGAGCAGGTCCGGACCGAGCCCGCTGATGACCTCGGCCAGGGCTGTGACCTTGGCGTCGTAGGTCGCCTGGTCCTTGGCGGCGCACTTGTCGGGGTCCGGCGCGCTACCGGGCGGCAGCGGCCGGCAGAAGTTCTCCAGATTCCAGGTCCCGATGATCGCACTCACGGCTGCTCCCGTCGGTCATCGGCCGACGCCATCGCCGACCTCCGCACCCCTTATCCCCCGGCCCGGTCCAGATCCCCGGGAACGCGCCCGGCGGCGGCTCGCCCCTTCACCCGCGTGCAGGCGCCACCCGGGCCTCGGAGCCGGGAACGCGGACGGCGCTGCGGAACCCCGGCTCCGCTGCCCGCAGGGGCCGCTGGTCGTCCCGTCCCGTCGTCGGCGTTCGCGCGCCGCCCGGCTACCGGCCGCGCAGTTGGGTCGGCGCCGACGGGCCGGGAAGGTCCGGCGGGCGCTCGTAGCCGACGGCCGTGGCCTCGGGGTAGCGGACGCATTCGGCCGACGCGAAGACCTGCAGGTTGTCGTTCGGGTAGAGCACCACGCCGGCCCGGACCGCGACCTTGTCCGGCGTAGCCGGGGCCTCCAGCCGCAGGCTCGCCTCGCCGCCGGAGACGTCGTACGAAACGGTCTTCCAGCCGGCCGCCTCCAGCGTCCGCCGCGCTCGCGCGATCGCGTCGACGGCCTGCTCGCGCGTCACGCCGGCGAGCGCCCAGCTCTCGTGGACGGCGGCCGTGCCGGGCTCGCGCGGCGGGGAGTCGGCGACGGTGTCGGGGAAGTGTGCGAGGCCGCGGGGGTGGCAGTCGTAGATGGAGGCCTTGATCCCGGCCCCCGGCCAGGCGGGGTTGAGCTTCGCGTCCGGCAGTTGGAGCCCGTCGTAGATCGCCTGTGTCCGCGCGTCCAGCCGCTGGGCGACGGCGACGGGGTCGGCCCTGGGGAACGGCTCGCCCCGCCAGAGGTCGGCGAACCACATACCCCCGAGGATCAGCGCTCCCGTCAGAACCACCCCGACCCCCAGGGTCTTTCCCAGGGCCCGCCTACTGCTTTGATCACTGGACATGCCGGCGATCCTGCCGCACCCGGTGGACCGTTCGCCTGAGTACCGGTACTCAACCCGCGGGGCGTCAGGTACCGGGCTGAGCAGCCTCTCCACGGATCACGGAGACCCCGGTCGGGCGGGCCGAGCGGGCCGACCGCTCCGGAAAACGGTTCGCCCCCGCTCGCCTCGCCCGCTAGCGTTCCGAGCGTGCACGCGCTGCGTGGGCCCGTTGAGACCTGTGTGTGGGCCGACCAGGCAGTTCTTACGTCGAGAGTGGGTTTCGTCCATGGCATCCCGTTTCAGTGAGCTCGTGATCAAGTGCCACGACCCCGAGGTGCTGGCGCGGTTCTGGTGCGAGGTCCTGGACTTCGTGGAGCTCGACCGCGAGGCGGAGGTCTACATCGAGATCGGCCCGCGCGAGGGGTTCGGCGGCGCGCAGCCGACGCTCTTCCTCATCCGCCACGACAAGCCGACGGACACGCGCACCAGGCTGCACATCGACATCAACCCGACCGACCGCGATCAGGACGCCGAGCTTGAGCGCCTCCTGGCCGTCGGAGCCGAGCTCGTCGACGTCGGCCAGCCGGCGGAGGCGTCCTGGCACGTCCTCGCCGATCCGGAGGGCAACGAGTTCTGCCTGCTCAAGCGGCGCCTCGACCCGCTCTGACGGTTCTCTCCCACACGGCCGAACCCGACCGGGCGCGACCGGGCCTGACGGCTGACGGTTTCCGGTCGGTCGGTCGGCAGCCCAGGAAAGGTTCGGGGGCGCCCTGCTCATGGCCGATACGTTCACGACGAAGGCCACCTACGGCCAGGTCTTCGCGGTCACCCAGTTCCGTGCCGTATTCGCGGGGCGGCTGCTCGGCGTCATGTCGGACACGCTGCGGTCCGTCGCGCTGGCGGTGCTGGTGTTCGACCGGACCAGCTCTCCGTTGCTGACGGCGATGACGATGACGATCGGCTTCCTCCCCCAGGCCGTGGGCGGCCTCTTCCTTGCCGCGATGGCGGACCGGTTCTCGCCGCGGACCCTCATCACCACCGGCTACGCCCTCCAGAGCGCGGTCGGGCTGCTGCTGGCCTCCGGGCGCCTCCCGGTCGCGGCCGGCCTGCTCCTCGTCGCGGGCATGGCCTGTCTGACGCCGGTCACCACCGGGGCCACGGGCCGGGTCCTGGCGGGGATCCTCACCGGCGACACCTACGTCCTCGGGCGTTCGCTGTCCTACCTCGTCGCGGTGTCGGCGCAGATGGTGGGCATGGCCGCCGGTGGGGCGCTGGTCGTGTGGCTGGGCGTGGACCGGACGATGCTGGTCACCGCCGGGGCACACCTGCTCGCGGCGGTGATCAGCCGTCTGTTCCTGGCGTGCACCGAGGCGGTCCGCGCGGTCGTGCCGGTCGTGCCGGGCGGGTCGCCCGCGCCTGGCGGTTCGCCCGTGTCCGGCGGGTCGATAGTGCGGAAGACCCTGCGGGGTAACGCCGCCCTCCTCGGCGCCCCCGGGGTCCTCAAGCTGATCATGGTCCAGTGCCTGCCCGCCGCGTACCTGGCCGCGGCCGGAAGCCTGCTCATCCCGTACTCCGCGCACCGTGCGTTCAGCCCCGCCCAGACCGGCATCCTCCTGGCGGCCACGTCGGTCGGCATGCTCGTCGGCGACGTCGTGGTCGGGCGGGCGTTCGCGCCCGCCACCCGCGAACGGCTGGTCCTGCCACTGCTGCTGGTGATGGGCACGCCCGCGATCACGCTCGTCCTGGACCTGCCGTATCCGGGGGTCGCCGCGGTGTACGCGATCACGGGCATGGGCTCCGCCTACCTGCTCGGCCTGCAGCGGCGCTTCCTGGAGGCGGTCCCGTCCGACCTCCAGGGGCAGGGTTTCGCACTGCTCAACACCACCACCATGACCATCCAGGGCATCGGGCCCCTGGTCTTCGGCGTGTTCGCGGAGTTCCTCCCGATCGGCCTCGCGATCGCCCTGACCGGGGTGGGCAGCGTGACCACCACCCTCCTCCTGCGCGACGCGATCCGCCCCCGCACGTCCGGCTGAGGCCCCTGGGCCTCGGACCGGCCGTCAGTCGCCGACGACAGGGCTCAGCCGGCGGTCCACACTCGGAGGTCGGCCAACGTGAACACCCGGTAGCGGTCTTCCTCCTGTGTCATGACAAACAGCTGAAAGAGCTCCGGCTCCGACCACGGGAGCTCCCCGGCGATCCGGGCGAACTCGTCGAACGGCAGGTGGTTCAGAGCCCCGCCGTAGAGGGCGGGAGGCCACTTCGTACCGCCCCAGGCGTGGTCCCTGGTGGCGATGTTCCGAAGTGCCCAGCGGTCGGGGGGCTCGGGACCCAGCTCACGGAGGCGGGCGTTGAGCGCGGCGACGACATCGGCGTCCTCCTCCCAGCCACCGGGGCTGAGCAGGACGGTCGTTATCTCGGACATGGCTCCCATGATGCCCGCGATCATGACGACCCCGGCACCCGGGGTGGAGCGGCGGAACGCCGGCACCGGACATCCACGCCTGCGCCCGTGGTGCCCGGGCGGGACCGACCGGGGGATCCTCCCGGCGGCACGGTTCGCCGCCGCCGGGGTGTCCGCGTCCGCTGTGCTCTGCTGACGGAGGACGCCCGCTCGCGGCGTCGCCCGACCGCCTCTCGGGCCCTTCCGCGCCGTCTCCTGAGGAGTACCCCCATGCCCCGACCGTCCCGCCTCGCCCGGCTCTCCGGTGCAGCCCCGGCCGCGTGCCTCGCGCTGGCGCTGCTCGCGGCCACTCCGGCCGTCGCCGTCGCGCCGCCGCTCTCGCAGCCCCGGATCGTCGCCCACTTCGACCTGGCCCAGGGCCTCCAGCCCGAGAACATCGCGGTGGAACCCGACGGCTCGGTGGACCTCACCTTCTCCTTCGCCCGACAGCTCGGCCGGGTCGACCGCGACGGGCGCCTCACCGTCCTGGCGACCCTGCCGGCCCCCGCGCATCCGGCCACCCCGCTGCTCGGCGCGGCCGTGGTCTCCGGCCTTGCCCGCGCCCACGACGGCACCCTCTACCTCGCCTACGCCACCGGCACCGAGGACCTCACCGGCGTGTGGCGGCTCTGCCCCGGCGGCGAGCCCGAGCGGATCTCCGCCTTCCCCCCGAACAGCCTGCCCAACGGCCTCGCGCTCGACGAGCGGGCAGGCCTGCTCTACTCCGCCGACTCGGCGCTCGGCCTGGTACGGACCGTCCCCGTGGACGGCGGCGCCCCGACGGTCTGGTCCGACGACGCCCTGCTGAAGCCCGTCACCGCCTTCGGCGCCAACGGCCTCAAGCTGCACGGCGGCGCCGTCTGGGTCGGCAACACCGACACCGGCACACTGCTGCGCATCCCGATCGGCGCGGACGGCGCCGCCGGCCCGGTGGAGACCCGCGCCACCGGACTCGGCGGCCTCGACGACTTCGCCTTCCCCGGCCCCGGCGACGAGCTGATCGCCGCCCTGAACCCCGCCAGTGAGGCCGTACTCATCACCGCCGACGGCAGCCACCGCACCGTGCTCACCGCGCAGGACGGCCTGTCCAATCCCACCTCCGTCGCCATCCGCGGGAACACGGTGTACGTACCGAGCGCGGCGTTCTTCACCCTGACCGACCCCAACCTGCTGGCCGCGACCCTGGAGCGGTAGACCGGGCGGCGCAGCCCGGCGGGGCGGGCGTGACCGGGGTGCGGGACGCCTCCGGCTGTCGGTGCCGTCTGCCATGCTTCCGGGCAGCGGAGGACGGCCACGGGAGCAGGGACTGGGCGCGATGGGTTTCGAGGACCAGATCTGGCGTCTCGAACGCCAGGGCGAGTTGGTGGGCGAGATCGTCATCGAGGAGTCCGACTTCCCGTGGCTTCACGGGCGCTTCCTCCCGGGACCGGCGTTCCCCGCGATGGAGCCGATCTTCGCGCGGTCGCTCGCCCTGTGCGAGGCGGAGGACTGGGATGCCTTCGACACCGCGTACGAGGAGATCGCAAAGACCGTGTCACTGGCCTCCCCCTCGGGCCCGGTCGCCGAGTTCCTCCTACACATCCAGGGCGACACCGCCTGGTTCCGATGGAGCGACGACCCGTTCGACGAGTAGGAGCTGTCCGCGGGCAAGCGGTCCGGCTGAGACGGGGAACCGGGTCACGTTGCCGTGACCCGGCCCCAGCTGCCGGAGCGTTGGATCACATCTCCCGCCGGGTGGTTGGCCAGGGGATCTCCTGAAGAACGTCCTCAGGAGTCGGCACCGCGTCCGGGTAGTGCTGACGGATCTCCCGGACTACCGAGGAATCCGCGGTGCAGAGGTCCCAACTCGTGCTGTCGAACTCCCGCAGCACCACCCTCAGCTCATCGCCTGCATACCCAGCGAAGTCTCCATCAACAAACTGAAGGTCCGGCGCAGCCAGCGCCAGTAGCTCCAGGGTGCCGATCCCGGCGCCGGAGGAAGCCTTCTCGATCTCGGCAAACCTGGCGACCAGTCGAGCATCGTCGATCCGCACCTTCCATGTGAGGCCGAGTCCAAAGCTCCCAAGGCGCACAAGGAGTTCCGCCAGCGTGACGTAGTGCGGATCGGATGGGCGGTCCTGCCCGGGAGGACGGTCCCGCCAGGCCGCGAAGGTGATCGACTGAAATGCGCCAGGGGGCCGTGCCATCGATGCGGCGTCCTTTTCGCTTGGGAGGATCGGCGTGCTCTCACATCATGATCTTCCTCGACCGCAGCTGCAGATCATTTTGAAACCGTCAGCTCGTCCGCAGGCACTCGCAAGACCTGGTGCGGATACGAGTCGCGCTCCGAAAAGGACGTTTGAGCCGGCATGGGGCTCGGCACGGTGGGGTCGCGTACCGGGCAGCCGGGTTGGGGCTTCGTCGGCGCGGCTCAGGGGATTCGCCACTCCTGGGACTTGTTGCCGGGGGTGCAGGTCTTCATGGTGACCGGGTTGCCCGTGCCGTTGTCGGTCAGGCAGGACTGGCCCATGTAGTCGCGGAGGGTGTAGGAGCCGGGGGTGGTGGCGGCGGTCAGCGTCCAGTTCGTCAGGAAGCTGAAGCCGCCGCTGAGGTCCACCCTTCCGTCGGTCTCCTGGACGAGTTCGGGGGAGCTCATGCTGCACGGGTTGAGGTGGTACCAGCTGCTCGGTTGGGAGCGCACCCAGCCGTAGGCGGTCGCGCCGCCCATGACCGCGGCGTTGCCCCCGGACAGGTTGTTGTTGGCGAGGCCGAGTTTCTGGCCGTCGCCGACGTTGACGATGTAGCCCCAGTTGGTGCCGCCGCAGCCCTGGGGCACGGCGGGGGTCTGCGGCTGGGGGGCGGGGGCCTGGGTGGCGGCGGGTTGGGCCGGGTTGGTGGCGGGCGGGGTCGGGGTGGTGGGCGGTGCCTGGGTCGCCGCTCCGCCACCGGCTGCTCCGCCGCCCGGGTTGGGTGACGGCTTCACCGGCTGGTTCCCGGTGCCCGCGGCGGCGCCCGGGGTCGACGGTTGGGTCGTCGGGGGGAGGGTGCCGCCCGGAGGCGCGGTGGGCGCGGCCGTGGGGGTGGGCGTGGCGGCGGCCGTGGCCGAGGTCCCGGCGGCCGAGGGCGTGGCCGGCTGCGGTGTGCCCGCGCCCGCCGTCATCGTGGCGGACGGGGCCGGCTGCGGATCGACCGCCTTCGCCTCGGAGCGGAAGGGCGCCTTCTCGATCAGCACGGCGGTACCCGCACCCACCGTGAAGATCACCGGGACGATCACGGGTATCAGGATGCGGCGGCGCCTGCGGCCGGGGACGGTCTGCGCGACGGCGGGTACCGGGGCGGGGGTCGCGGCCTTGCCGGCCTCGGCCGCCACCGGCGCGGCGGCGGGAGCCACCTGTGCGGCGGCGGGAGGAGCGGCGGGCCGCGGGCCGACCACCGGCCCTTCGCCGATCGCCGCCCGCGCCGCGGCCGCCATCTGCGCCGCGTCGGCGAAGCGCTCCTCGGGGCTCTTGGCCAGGGCGGTGGCGACGAAGTCCCGGACGGCCTGCGGGTGGGGCTCCGGGAGGCCGGGCGCGGGCTCCCGGAGGTGCTTGAGCGCCACCTCCAGCACGCTCTCACCGGTGAACGGCGTTTCTCCGGTGAGCAGTTCGTAGCAGACGACACCGATCGAGTAGAGGTCGGAGGCCGGGGTGGTGGCCTTGCCCTCGGCCTGTTCGGGGGCCATGTAGAGGGCGGTGCCGATCACCGCGTGGGAGGCGGTGAGCCTGCTGCTCGCCAGGGCGCGCGCGATGCCGAAGTCGGTCACCGTCACCCGGCCGTCCGCGCGGAGCATCAGGTTGGACGGCTTGAGGTCGCGGTGCACGATGTCCTGCCGGTGGGCGGCGTGCAGTGCGTCCAGCGCGGTGGCGAGGAGGCCGAGGGCCCGTTCGGCGGGCATCGGGCCGTCCTCGGTGAGGACCGTGTTCAGCGGCCGCCCCTCGACGAGCTCCATGACGATGTAGGCGACCTGCTCCTCGGAGTCGTCCTCGCTCTCGCCGTAGTCGTGGACGTCCACGATCCCCGGGTGCTTGAGCGCGGCGAGCAGCTGGGCCTCGCGGCGGAACCGCCGGGCGAAGGTGCCGTCCCCCGACAGTCCGGGGTGCAGGATCTTGACCGCGACCTGCCTCGCCAGCACGCTGTCGTCGGCGCGCCAGACGGCCCCCATTCCCCCGCCGCCGATCCGCTCGGTCAGCGTGTAGCGCCCGCCGAGCACGCTCCCGCGACCACTCATGCCCGCCCCCTTGTCATGCCCGCCCCCGCGGGTCGTCACAGCCGCACAGTCTGCCATCGGGATCCGGGCGCCTGGTCCCGTACCGTGGTAGGGCCCTGACGGGCCTTCACCCGGCGCCCATCATCCCCGGCACACTGACGAACCCCGGAGGCCGGGGGCCTCTTCGGTCGATCTTGGCTGATCGGCGCCGGTCCGCGCCAGCCCTGACGACCACGAACATCCCGGGCGCACCGACGGCGGGTCGGCCGGCCCCGGCCGCCCCGCTCCGACTCCGAGCCGTCCGGTCGGCTCACCCGGCGCCGTCCGGATCCGCCGGCAGCCAGCGCAGGGCGAACCACAACTCCATCCGCAGCTCCGCCTCCTGGAGGTCCACTCCCAGCAACTCCCCCACCCGGGCCACGCGCTGGCGCACCGTGTTGCGGTGGAGCTGGAGCGCGGCCGCCGTCCGGTCCCAACTGCCGTGCAGGGAGAGCCAGGTGCGCAGCGTTTCGAGCAGCACCTCGGGGCCCGGCGCACCGGCCGCGGCCAGCGGGGCGAACCGGACCCGGGCCAGGTCCGCCGCGTCCTCGGGGGCGACCAGGGCGTGAACGCTCCGCTCACCCGCCTCCCGGTGCCGGACGACGGGTTCGCCGGTGGCCAGGGCCCGGCGCAGGGCTCGTTCGGCCTGGAGGTCGGCGGTGCGCAGCGCCGCGCCGGGGGCGGGCGCGCTGTAGCCGAGGGTCCAGCCGAGCCGGGCGGCCGGTTCGGGGTCGGCGGCCGGATCCACCGGGGGGCGGCCCGGGATCAGCGCCCGCAGCCGGGCGCCGTCCACGTCCAGGTACGGGGTGCCGAGCGCGGTTCCCAGGGCGGCGAGCTGCACGGCGTCGCCGCCGGGGCGGACCGTGCCGGTGAGGCGGCCGTGCACCACGACCCAGTGGCCCTCGGACGGCGCGTCGTCGGGCAGCAGGGTCGGGGCCACCTCCGCCGGGTCGGCGCCGAGCAGCAGCCGGACGAGCGCACCGGCGCTGCGGGCGTCCGCGCCCAGCACGTGGCGGGGGCTGGTGAGCAGCGACAGCAGGACGACGGCGACGCCGGCCACCGAGCGGTGGACCGCGGTCGGCGGCTCGGTGGCCGCGGTGGCCAGGGTGAGCGGCCCGCCGCCGCCGTCCGAACCGGGCAGGGTGCGCAGGGTGAGGTGTCCACCGGCGTGGTGCTGGGCCGCCGCGCCGGGCGGCCGGGTGCGCCCGCCGGTGGTGCGGGCGCGGCCGGTGGTACGGGCGGCGAGGGCACGCAGCTCGGCCAGGACGGGCTCGGCGGGCCTCGGTCCGGCGCTGAAGAGCTCGCCGCCCCGGGCGTCGAGCAGGACCGTCCACGCCCCGAGGTGGACGGCGAGCTGGTGCAGCACGGCGCGCAGCGCGTCCGGGCGGGCGGCGGCGGAGGCGAGTGCGGACTGTGCCTCGGAGATCTGCCGCAGGCCGAGGGCGCGGTCGGCGAGCAGGTCGGCCGGCGGCACGGCGGGGGTGCCGGGGGCGGGGGCATGGCTCGGGGTGGTCGGCACGTCCGGTCCTCCGGGAGGGGTTCTGCACTTACGGCTCTGCACGCACGGCCCTTCACAGGCAGCCCTGCACGCACGATCCGTCACACCTGGCCCTGTACGCATGGTTTTGCACACCGGCCCTCACGATATTGGACGAAAGCAGCACTTCTGCACCCTCGGCGGCCCGGTCTAGTTTCGTTCCGCCCCCGGGGCCGCCGTCTCCGACCCCGGCCGGCACCCCACCCACAGCGCCTGGCCCGCACCCGCTCCCACGGCGCGGCCCGGGCCGGATCGGAGGACCCGTGACCGTCGACTACGTGGTGATGATCGGATACCTGCTGGGCATCGTCGGAGTCGGCTGGTGGGGCAGGAGACGCGCCTCCTCCAAGGCCGACTTCCTGGTCGCCGGCCGCCGCCTCGGTCCGCTGATGTACACCGGCACGATGGCCGCCGTCGTCCTGGGCGGCGCCTCCACCATCGGCGGGGTCCGGCTCGGCTACACCTACGGGCTGTCAGGTGCCTGGATGGTGTTCGCGATCGGGCTCGGCCTGCTGGCACTGAGCGTCCTCTTCTCGGCCCGGATCGCCCGGCTGCGGGTGTACACCGTCGCCGAGATGCTGTCGCTGCGCTACGGCGGCGCGGCGAGCCTCATCTCGGGCGTGGTGATGTGGATCTACACGCTGATGCTCGCGGTGACCTCGACGATCGCCTACGCCAGCGTCTTCGACGTGCTGTTCGACGTGCCGCGCTGGGCCGCCGTGGTGATCGGCGGGACGATCGTGGTCGGCTACTCGGCGCTCGGCGGGATGTGGTCGATCACGCTCACCGACATGGTGCAGTTCGTGGTGAAGAGCATCGGCGTGCTGTTCCTGCTTCTGCCGATCGCCCTGGCCAAGGCCGGAGGCCTCGACCAGCTGAAGGCCGAACTCCCCTCCGGTTACTTCTCGTTCGGCTCGATCGGCGCCGAGACCATCTTCACCTATGTGCTGATCTACACCTTCGGCATGCTGATCGGCCAGGACATCTGGCAGCGGGTGTTCACCGCCCGCACCGACCGGGTGGCCTCGTACGGCGGCACGGTGGCCGGTGTCTACTGCCTGGTGTACGGGCTCGCCGGCGCCCTGATCGGCATGGCCACCAAGGCGCTGTACCCGCAGCTGGCCGGCGCGGACGGCGCGTTCGCGACGATCGTGAAGGGCGCGCTGCCGGCCGGCGTCCGGGGGCTGGTGCTGGCGGCGGCGCTGTCCGCGATGATGTCCACCGCGAGCGGGGCGCTGATCGCCTCGGCGACCGTCGCCAACAACGACATCTGGGCCCGGCTGCGCAGCCTCGGCGGTGGCGGCGCGGCGCTCCCGGGCGGCGGCGCCGCGGGGAGCGACCATGACGAGGTGCGCTCGAACCGGATCGCGATCATGCTGCTCGGCGCGGTGTCGATCGGGGTGGCCTGCGCGCTGGACGACGTGATCTCGGCCCTGACGGTCGCCTACAACCTGCTGGTCGGCGGCCTGCTGGTGCCGATCCTCGGCGGGCTGGTGTGGCGGCGCGGAAACCTGCAGGGGGCGCTCGCCTCGATGGTCGCGGGCGGCGTCACCGTGATCACCCTGATGGCCACCCGGGGTGTGCTGGCCAACGAGCCGATCTACTACGGCCTCACCGTCAGCCTCTGCGCCTACCTGGCGGTCAGCCTCGTCACCCGGCCCACCGACGCCGGGGTGCTGGAGCGGTGGCGCGGCCGGCTCGCCGGGCACACCGAGGCACCGGCGAGCCCCGAGCCCGCGACCGCCGCGCTCTGAGCGCCCACGCCGACTGACCGCCTCCCCAGGAGCCCTGATGACCAGCCCCACCCCCGTCGGACCGACCGACTCCTCCCGCATCCCCCGCTACGCCGGGCCCGCCACCTTCGCCCGGCTGCCCCGGATCGACCAGGTCCCCCGGGCCGACGTCGCCGTGGTCGGCGTCCCCTTCGACAGCGGCGTCTCCTACCGCCCCGGCGCCCGCTTCGGCGGCAACGCCATCCGCGAGGCCAGTCGGCTGCTGCGCCCCTACAACCCCGCCCAGGACGCCTCCCCGTTCGCCCTCGCCCAGGTCGCCGACGCGGGGGACATCACCGCCAACCCCTTCGACATCCACCAGGCCGTGGAGGCGGTCGAGGCCGCCGCCGGGGAGCTGCTGGACACCGGCGCCCGGCTGATGACCCTCGGCGGCGACCACACCGTCGCCCTGCCGCTGCTGCGCGCCGTCGCCCGCAGGCACGGCCCCGTCGCCCTGCTGCACTTCGACGCCCACCTCGACACCTGGGACACCTACTTCGGCGCCGAGTACACCCACGGCACACCGTTTCGCCGGGCCGTCGAGGAGGGACTCCTCGACACCGAGGCGCTCTCCCACGTCGGCACCCGCGGCCCGCTCTACGGCCGCCAGGACCTCACCGAGGACGAGCGGCTGGGCTTCGGCATCGTCACCTCCGCCGACGTGATGCGCCGGGGCGTCGACGAGGTCGCCCAGCAGCTGCGCGAGCGGATCGGCGACCGGCCGCTGTACGTCTCCGTCGACATCGACGTGCTCGACCCCGCGCACGCGCCCGGCACCGGCACCCCCGAGGCCGGCGGTCTCACCTCCCGCGAACTGCTGGAGATCCTGCGCGGACTGGCCGGCTGCCGGCTGGTCTCCGCCGACGTCGTAGAGGTCGCCCCCGCGTACGACCACGCCGAGATCACCGCCGTCGCCGCCTCGCACACCGCGTACGAGCTGACCACCCTGATGGCCCGTCAGATCGCAGACACCCGAGAGGGGACGGCGTGAGCCGGCCCCGCGGCGGCGGCGACCTGGCCGTCGAGTCCCTGGCCGTCCTCGGCGCGCGCCACGTCTTCGGCCTGCCCGGCCAGCACGCGCTCGGCCTGTTCGACGCGCTGCGCCGCTCCGACCTGCGCTACGTCGGCCTGCGGGTCGAGAACAACGCCGGCTTCGCCGCCGACGGCTACGCCCGCACCGCCGGGACGGTCGCCCCGCTCCTCCTCTCCACCGGCCCCGGCGCACTCACCTCGCTGGCCGCACTCCAGGAGGCGGCGGCCGCCTCCGTACCCGTTCTCGCCGTCTCCAGCCAGATCCCCTCGGCGGGCCTCGGCGGCCGCCGGCGCGGCTATCTGCACGAACTAGTCGACCAGCAGGCCAGCTTCCGCGACGTGGTGAAGTCCGTGCACACCGCGCGGACCGCCTCGCAGATCCCCTCCGCGCTCGCCGCGGCCTGGGAGTCCGCGCTCACCGCGCCCTACGGCCCGGTCTGGGTGGAGATCCCGCAGGACGTCCTGCTCGCCCCCACCACCGTGCCCCCGGTCACCGGCCTGCGCGCCGAACCGCGCCCGCCCGCACCCCGGCCCGAACTCGTCACCGAGGCCGCCGCCCTGCTCGCCGGGGCCGAGCGGCCGGTGGTCCTGGCCGGCGGAGGCGTCGTCCGGTCCGGCGCGAGCGGCGAACTGCTGCGCCTGGCCGAGCTGTTGCGGGCACCGGTGGCCTGCACGTTCGGGGCCAAGGGGGCGTTCCCCTGGGAGCATCCGCTCTCCCTGCAGTCCTGGCTGGAGGACCGCCACACCACCGAACTGCTGGAGGACGCCGACGTCCTCCTGGTCGTCGGCTCCGGACTCGGTGAACTCTCCAGCAACTACCACACGCTGGCACCGCGCGGGCGGATCGTGCAGATCGAGGCCGACCCCGGCAAGCTGGAGTCCAACCACCCGGCCCTCGGCATCCACGCCGACGCCCGGCTCGCCCTGGCGGCCCTCGCCGACGCCGTCCCGGCCGCCCCCGCCGACGGCCGGGCGGAGGCCGTCGCGGCCGGGCTGCTGAAGCGGATACGGGCCCGGATCGACGGCCAGGGGCTGGAGTTGGAGCAGCACCTGCTCGCCGCCGTCCGCCGGGCGCTGCCGGACGACGCGCCGGTCTTCTTCGACATGACCATCCTCGGCTACTGGGCGTGGTCCGCCTTCGACGCCCGCCGACCCGGCGGCATGCACTCCGCCCAGGGCGCCGGCGGCCTCGGCTACGGCTATCCGGCCGCGCTCGGCGCCGCCGTGGCCGCCGACGGGCGGCCGGTGCTGGCCGTCTCCGGCGACGGCGGCGCGATGTACTCGATCGCCGAACTCGCCACCGCCCGCCAACTCGGCCTGAACGTCACCTGGTTGATCGTGGACGACGGCGGCTACGGGATCCTGCGCGAGTACATGACGGACACCTTCGGCGAGCCCTCGGCCACCGAGCTCACCCGCCCCGACTTCGTCCGCCTCGCCGAGTCCTTCGGCGTCCCGGCGACGGCCACCACCCCGGAGGACCTCGAACGGGACCTGGCGGCCGCCCTGGCCGCACCGGGCCCGCAGGTGGTCGTCCTCCCGGCGCTGCTGCGGATGTTCGCGCCGACACACCTGGGCGGCTGAGCACGCAGGCGGCCACCCGCCCCTGCCGGACGGTCAGGCCCGCGTCAGCGCCTCGACCACCACCAGCGCGTGGGAGGCGGCGGCGCGGACCTCGGGGTCCTCGTCCTGCCCGGCCAGGGCGCGGATGGCCTCCACCGCCCTCCGGTCGTCCGGCCACTCCCACGCGAGCATCCGCACGGCGTCGACCCGGATCGCGGTGTCCGAGCCCGGGGCCGCCCAGGGTAGGACCGCCGGCACACCCTCGTCGGCGGCCACCTGCACCCACAGCTGGAAGGAGGGCAGGTTGATCCGCGGCGAGGGGTCGTGGCGGGCGCGGTCGAGAAACACGTCGGCGAGCTCCTCCCGCCGCCCCCATCGGGCTTCGGCGAGAACGTCCAAGGCCGCGGCACGCGGACCGGAGTCCGGATCGCGAACCGCACGCTCCGTCAGCACGCGAATCAGCTGCTCCCGGTCCACCCACGAGGACAGGACCTGCAGCGCCTCGGTACGCGGTCCCGGGTGCGGATCATGGACCGCGCGGTCCAGGATCAGGGCGCGCACGTCCTCCCGGTCCGGCCCGACGTCCTGCCCGAGGTTCCGCAGCACGGTGGAGCGCGGTTCGGGATCCGGATCCTTGACCGCGCGGTCCAGGAGGAAACGATGGACCTCCTCCCGGTCGGCCCACTCGCAGAGCAGGTCCAAGGCACTCGCGCGGGTGAAGGGGTCGGAATCGTGCAGTCCGCGATCCACCATGACGCGCCGAGCGTCCTCCGGCGCCATGCCCGCGCCGACCTGGCTCAGGGCCGCACTTCGCACCTGGGCGTCGGGGTCGTTGACGAGGCGGTCCAGCAGAACGGCGAGCACTCTCTCCCGGTCCGCCCACCGGCGCAGCGCGATCACGGCCTGAATGCGCGTACCGGCGTCGGGATCGCGTACCGCGCGATCCATCAGGGTGACCAGAAACTCCTCCTGCTCCCCCCAGATGGCCACCGCCACGACACGCACTCCCGGGTCGGGATCGTGAACGGCGCGCTCGATGGCGAACGCCAGCACGTCCTCCCGCATCTGCCAGGTGCGGAGGGCACGAAGCGCACGGACCCGCGGACGGGAGTCGGGGTCGCGGACCGCCCGCTCCCGGAGGAGGTGCAGGAAATCCTCCCGCTCGCCCCAGGCCCCCAGCACTCCAAGCGCCGCCGTGCGGGCGTCCCGACCGGGGTCGTGGACGGCCCGCTCCATCACCAGGGCGACGACATCCTCCCGATCCCGCCAGTTGCAGGCCCGCAGGGCCTCCAGTGCGGCGGCCCGCGGCCAGGGGGACGGGTCCTCGACCGCACGCTCCAGGAAGACCTGGAAGACCTCCTCCTGCTCCAACCACCCGCTCAGCGCCTCCAGGGCGGTGATGCGCACGTCGGAGTCGGGATCGTTCACCGCGCGGTCCAGCAGCAGCTCCAGGACACCGTCCCGCTTCCGCCATCGTGCACCGCCCAGGAGCCGGAGAGCGACCGAGCGGGGCTCGACTTCCGGATCGTCGACCGCACGCTCCGAAAGCATCCGGAGGACGTCGTGGCTCTCGGGGAACTGCTGGCCCAGAGCGCCCAGGGCCAGACACCGCACATCACGGTCGTCGTGCTGCACCGCAAGTGCATACACCAGCTCCGGAGACCCGTACATCGCGCAGGCGACCTCCACCACATCCTCGTCGGCGTGGAACTGTCCGATCAGATGGAACCAGCGGAGGTACCTCCTGCGCCCGCTCCAGGCGCTGCCGAAGCCCGCGAGGGCCGGCAGGGCGTCCGTCAGGGAGCTCATCGGCCGGAACATCATGTGCGTGGTCACGGCATCCACCACGGCATCGCTCTGAGCACTCAACAGGCCGATCTTGCGGACCTCCGCCAGGGCACGGATCGCCAGGACGAGGACCTCCGAGCCCCGCGTCTCGGCCGCGTCGATGGCGAGCAGCCGGTCGATCACCCGGGCCGCGTCCTTCTCGCTCAACTGGCCCACGAGCAGCAGCAGGACCTCGTGCCACGCCGGGTCGCCGACCCGCGCCGCGACGACCTCCTCGATCAGCTCCTCCGGCGTCCACTCCCGCTCCTCCTTGTACCGGTGCGCGATGTCCGCCGCCGCCAGGTACTCCAGGAAGGCCCGGTGGACGAACCCGTACACCTCGCCGCCGTACCGCGCGAGGATGAAGTTGCGCGTCCGGAGCTGCTCGCGCATCGCGCGGGCGGCCATCCGGGCGTCCTTCTCCGCGTGGCCGAACTGCAGGAGGTAGTCGCGGACGACCTCCTCCAGCTCGTCGGCGTGGATGTGGTTGCCCGCGATGCCGCCGTGGCCGTCCTGCATCCGCCGGGCGAGCAGGCGCAGCAGTTCGAGGCGCTCCTTGGGCTCCAGCATCTCCAGGGCCTCGTCGACCGCCGGCGGCAGCTCGGCCTTGAGGTGCTTGGTGTCCCGGTCCCAGTGCGCCACCAGGACCTTCACCGCGTGCTCGTACACGCCCTGCCGGTCCCGGGGCAGCGTCTGGCGGCGGCCGATGATCGCCAGGATCGTCAACAGCAGCGGGTTCCCGGCGAGTTCGCGGACCGGCCGGGAGGCGGCGACGGCGTCGGTGACCCTCCGGACCAGTTGCTCGGCCTGGTCGGCATCGCCCGGGCAGGCGACCCGGTACCAGGAGGAGGCGAAGGCGTGGATCTGCTCCTCGTCGAGGTCCTCCAGCATGAAGTGGGCGAACCCGGCGCCGTCCAGCACGCCGCGCTGGTAGCCGATGACCCGCGAGGTCACGACCACCCGGGCCTGGTCCCAGCGGGCCGCGAAGGCGGCTATCCGCTCGGCGGCCTCGGTGCGGATCCTCGGGTCGAAGAGCTCGTCCAGGCCGTCGAAGACGACGACCGCCGCTCCGATGCGCAGCAGGTGCCGCAGGACGGGGGCGGGGACGGACATGCCCTTGGTGGCGTGCAGGTGGTCGAGGAAGTCCTCGAAGGTGCGCTCGCGCCACTGGGCCTCGGCGTACTGGCGCAGTTCGACGACGAGCGGGAGGTGGCCGGCGAGTGCGGCGAGGGGGCCGGTGGCGCAGCCGGGCCGGGTGAGGGTCAGGGCGAGGTAGCGGGCGAGGGTGGACTTTCCGGCGCCCGGGTCCCCGAGGAAGACGGCGCGGGCGCCGCGGGGGCCGGCCAGGACGTCGAGGACGGCCTCGGCGGGGCGCCGGCGGTAGGTGTCGCGCAGTCGCTGGACGGTCTCGGGGGTGATGCCGGGCGGGAGGTCGCGGTCGGCGAGGACCTCGCCGGTGGCGAGGAGGCGCTGGAGGAGTTCCCGGGGCAGTTCGACGGGTGGCGGGTCGGCGCGGACGCGCGGGGCGACGAAGACCTCGCGGAGTTCCACGACGGGGTGCTCGCCCTGTTCCGAGAGCGGGGTGAGCACTTCGAGGTCGAGGCGTGCGTAGGACTCGCGGACCCGCTGGCGGTAGGCGTCGACCGCGGCCGTGTCGTCCGGCTCCCGGGGTCGCTCGGGGTCCGTACCGAGGTAGGCCGTACCGATGAACAGGTTGCCGTTGCCGGTCACCACCGTGGCGGCGCTGCCGCCGAGGGCCACCGACCCGTCCCCCGACGCCTCGACGCCCGTGTGCTGCTCGCCCGTCCCCACCGCGTGTCCCCGTCCTTCCCGCGCCGCTTCGGCGGCCCCTCCTGATGGGTCATCACGGTAGGGCACCGGCCGGACACCTCGCGTCGGCGTAGCGCGGAGGGGTGCCCGGGGAGCACCCCCGGACACCCCCCGTCGGCAGGATCAGGCCTGCCAGTGCGGCTTGCCGCTGACCATGCGGCAGTAGATCACCCGGCCGCCGGCCTCGTGGGTGCTCTTGCCGAGGTCGTCGTTGCGGCAGAACTGGCCGGCCTTGTAGCAGTTGCCGGCGGCGGAGCGGAGCTCGCAGTCCCCGGCGGGGGCGGCGGTCTCCTTCGGTGCGGGCGCGGGCTCGGGCTCCGGGTCCGCGGCCGGCTTCGCGGTGGTGGCCTTGGGCTGGGGGGCCTTGGTGGTCGCGGGCGGCTTCGGGGCCGCGGCGGGGGGCGCCGGCGGCTGGGGGGCGGGAGGCTGCGGCGCCTCGGGGGCGGCCGCGGGCGGCGGGGTGACCGGGGCCGGCGCGGCCGGCTCGGGAGCGGTGGTGGTCGCGGGCGGCGACGGGACGGTCGGTGCGGCGGAGACCGGTGCCGGGGCCGCGGGGGTGGAGGCGACGACGGGGGCTGCGGCGCCGTCACCGGCCGCCGGGTCGCACCCGGTCAGGGCGAGGCCGATGGTGAAGACGAGGCCGGCGACGGCGGCCAGGCCGCGGTGACCGGTGCGCGGCCGCGCGGGCATGCGGGAAGGCATAGGTGGAGAACGCTCCGTTCCATGTGAAAAGAGGTTCGTCATTCAACCAGCCTGGCAACACGGGGTGCACACGGATCCCACACCTGTTGGCAGATCGTGATCTCACGGATACGGAACGCCAGGAGGCCGCCCGGACCCCGCCCGGCACGGCGACCGGGGACGATCAGGCCGGGGGTGCTCCAGCCCGGCCATCTCCGCCGGACAGGGCCTAAATACGCCCACCCGGCCGCGCTTGTCCGGTTCTGCTCCGCTTCGGGCCGTACGGTCGGTGCCGTCCCGACCGAACCCCGGTCGGCGGGCCAAGGAGATCGGCTGCCGTGCAACGCAAGTGGTGGACCCTCATCGCCGTCTCGGTCGCGACGTTCATGCTGCTGCTGGACATCACGGTGGTCAACGTCGCGCTGCCGTCGATCCGCAAGGACCTCGGCGCGAGCTTCACCGACCTCCAGTGGGTGTTCGACGCCTACGCGCTGTCGCTGGCCGCACTGGTCCTGACGGCCGGTTCGCTCGCCGACCGGCTCGGCCGCCGCCGGTCCTTCGCCGCGGGCCTGGTCATCTTCTCCGCCGCCTCGCTGCTCTGCGCGCTGGCGCCGAACCCGACCTTCCTCAACGTGTCCCGCGCGGTGCAGGGCGTCGGCGGCGCCGTGATGTTCGCGGTGTCCCTGGCCCTGGTCGCGCAGGAGTTCCCGCCCGGCCGCGAGCGCGGCACGGCGATGGGCCTCTACGGGGCGACCATCGGGGTGGCGGTCGCGGTCGGCCCGCTGGTCGGCGGGGCGCTCACCGACTCGCTCGGCTGGGAGTGGATCTTCTACCTCAACATCCCGATCGGCGCGGCCGCCCTGGTCGTCACCTACCTGAAGCTGGCCGAGAGCCGCGACCCGAACGCCACCCGGATCGACTGGGCCGGGGTGGCCACCTTCAGCAGCGGCCTCTTCCTGTTCGTCCTGGCCCTGGTGCGCGGCAACGCCGAGGGCTGGGGCAGCACGCTGATCGTCTCCCTGTTCGCCGGGGCGGCCGTGCTGCTGGCCGCGTTCGTGGTGGTCGAACTCCGCGTCCCCGAACCGATGCTGCCGCTCGGGCTGTTCCGCCGGCACGCCTTCACCGGTGTGCAGCTGGCCGCGTTCGCGGTGTCCAGCTCGCTGTTCGCGCTGTTCCTCTACCTGACGCTGTACCTGCAGAACTACCTCGGGCTCTCGCCGTTCGCGGCGGGCGTGCGCTATCTGCCGATCACCATGCTCAGCTTCCTCGTGGCCCCCGTCGCCGGCCTGCTGCTCTCCCGGGTGCCGGCCCGGCTGCTGCTGTTCGTCGGCCTCCTGGCGGTCGGTGCGGGCCTGCTGCTGATGGGCGACATCCAGCCCGAGGACGACTGGACGGGCCTGCTGGCCGGCTTCCTGGTCGGCGGGGCGGGCGTCGGCCTGATCAACCCGGTGATCGCGGACGTGGCCGTCAGCGTGGTGCCGAAGGAGAACAGCGGGATGGCGGCCGGGATCAACGACACCTTCCGGCAGGTCGGCATCGCGGTGGGGATCGCCGTCTGGGGCGCCGTGTTCGTCGGCCGGGGCGCCGACAAGGTCCGCGAGCTGGCGGCGGGCACGCCGACCGGGGAGGGCGCCCACCCGCGCGAGGTGATCGAGGCCGCCTCCTCCGGCAGTCTCCCGGACCTCCTCGCCGCCCTCCCGGAGCCGGCCCGGCAGGCCGCCGCGGACGCCGCCCGCGCGGGCTTCCTCGACGGGCTCAACACCGTGCTGCTGCTCGGCGGCCTGGTCAGCCTGGTCGGCGCGGTGCTCGCGCTCTGGCTCGTCCGGGAGGACGAGATCGACCGCGAGACCGCGTAGTTCGGACGGTCGGGGACGTGGGCGGGTCGAGCGCTCGGGGCGGCCGGAGCGCGGACGGCCCGGGCCCGGAGGATGGCGCCTCCGGGCCCGGGCCGTGACGGTGGGCGGTGGGCGGTGGCCGGGCCTGCCGCCTCCGCCCGCCAAGCCCTAGCCGATCGAGATCGTGAAGATCCGGTCGGCGCCGTCCGCCTCCCCGCCCTTGTTGTCGGCGTTGGTGGTGGTGAGCCAGAGCCGGTCGGCCCCGGGCACCTTGGACACCGTCCGCAGCCTGCCGTACGCGCCGACGTAGTAGGCGGTCGGCGCACCGACGTTCTCAGTGTTCCCCTCGATCGGGATGCGCCACATCCGCTCACCGCGCAGCGCGGCCATGTAGACCACGTTGCGGACGATCGCGATGCCGCTCGGCGAGGCCTCGTCGACCGGCCAGCTGGCCTTGGGGTTCGTCATCCCCGCCACCGTGCAGGGCCCCTCGCAGGTCGGCCAGCCGTAGTTGGCGCCGGGCTTGACGAGGTTGAGCTCGTCCCGCTTGGAGTCGCCGAACTCCGCCTCCCAGAGCCGTCCGTTGCGGTCGAAGGCCAGGCCCTGCGGGTTGCGGTGGCCGTAACTGTAGGTGTAGTTGCCGAACGGGTTGCCGGGGGCCGGCCTGCCGTCCGTGGCCAGCCGGAGGATCTTCCCGTTGAGGGAGTTCCGGTCCTGGGCCAGCGAGCCCGTCTGGGCGTCCCCGGTCGACGCGTACAGGTACCCGTCGGGGCCGAACGCCAGGCGTCCGCCGTTGTGGTAGCGGTTCTTCCTGATGCCCTGGAGCAGGACCTTGTAGCCGCCCAGGGTGCTGCCGTCGTACGTCATCCGCACGATCCGGTTGCCCTCGGCTGCGGTGTGCATGAGGTAGACGTAGTGGTTGGACGACCAGTTGGGGTCGACGGCGATGCCGAGCAGGCCGCCCTCGCCGTCGGTGGTGACGGCGTTGGGCACGCTGCCGACCGCCGTCCTGGTGCCGCCCGTGGTGAGCCGGAAGACCTTGAAGCTGTCCCGCTCGGTCACCAGCGCGCTCGTGCCGTCCGGCAGCCAGGCGATGCCCCAGGGAATCGTCCACCCCGTGGAGAAGGCGGTCGGGGAGCCCGGGACGCCGCCGTCGGCCGGGCAGGTGCCGGTGGTGAAGGAGACCGTGCCGGACGGCGCCGAGTTGTTGCCCGCGGTGTCCCGGGCGACCACGGACAGGGTGAACGGCGCGTCGCAGGCGAGCCCGGTGACCGCCGCCGTGGTGGCCGGCGGGGTGCCGGTGACGGTCTTCACCACGGCGGATCCGCTGCGGATCTCGTACGCCACCACGCCCTTGTCGTCCGTGGCGGCGCCCCAGGTCAGGGTGGCGCCGGTGGCCGTGACCGCCGAGACGGTCGGGGTGCCCGGCGGGCTCGGCGGCGGGTCGGTGCTCGCCGCGGTGGTGCAGTCGACCGCGACGCTGGCCGGCGAGGCGTTGCCGGCGGCGTCCCGGGCGATCACGGTGAGATTGTAAGTGGTGGCCGGGGTCAGCCCGGTGAGCTGCCAGGACGTCGCGGTGCCCGGCGCCTCGGCGAGCTTGTTGCCGTGCTCGTACAGGTCGTAGGCGGTGACGCCGACGTTGTCGGTGGCGGCTCCCCAGCCGAGCGTGAGGCCGTTCGGCCCGACGGCGGAGCAGCTCGGCGGGCCGGGCCGGCTCGGCGGGGCGGTGTCGGCCGCCGAGCCCACCCGCAGGCGGTCGAGGTTGGGACCGCCGTCGGCGGTGGTGGCGGTGGCCCGGATCCGGTTGGCGCCGGCCGCGAGGGCGACGGCGACGGTCTTCTCCGCCCAGGTGTCCCAGTCGGCGGTGGGCGGGAAGGTGACGCCGGCGGCGACGACCTTCCCGTTGACCGCGATGTCCATCGGGCGGTTCGCGGTACCGGCGTTGGCGTACCGGAAGGCCAGCGCGGCGCTGCCGGCCGCCGTGGCGCTCACCGTGAACTCGACGGCGGAGCCGGTGGTGTTGGTGTAGTCGACGAAACCGGTACCGGTGTAGCCGCTGTGGTTGACGGCCTTCTTCGCCTGTGTGAGCGCGGCGTCCTCGGCCTGGTGGTCGGTGCTCGCCGCGCTCGGCGCGGCCCCGGTCGCGGCGGTCGCCGGAGGCGCCGCCACCGCCCCGAGGACCAGGCCCGCGGCGGCGAGTACCGCACCGCCGGCCCTGACGGCGGCCGTCCGCGCGCGGCGCGGTCGTGCTCCGGCCGCCATTACGGCACCCAGTGGTTGCCGGAGGCCACGATCATCGACTGGAGCTGCACGCTGCTCCCGTAGTACAGCTTCGGATCCACGGCGGTGCCCGCCAGCTTAGTCCAGAGCGCGTCCAGCCAGGCCTGCGAGCCCGGGTCGGTCATCGCGGTGACCGCGAACGGCGCGGTGAACGCCATGTCGTGCCCGCTGTCGAAGACCGTGCCGTTGAGCTTGTAGCCGGTGACGATGCTCGCCGGGTTGCCGGCCGCCTTGCCCTTGATCCAGGTGTTGATCTTCCGGGCCGAGGCGAGCGAGGCGGCGTCGCCGCTGGTGACGGCGTCCGCGCCGATCCGCCAGGGGTCGCGGCAGGCGTTCCAGGAGTAGTCCCCGTCGTTGGGGCTCTCCAGGACCTCGCCGGGGGCCGGCCTGGCCGTGCCGTTGGTGTTGACCACGAAGTCGGCGAGCAGCCCGGTGTTCGGGGCGTAGCCGCTCTGCTGCCTGGTGATCAGGTTCTGGTGCGCGCTGCGGATGGTGTCCCACCCGGCGTCGCCGGTGGCGGTCCGGAAGGCGCGGAAGTGGTCGATCATCCAGTCCGAGGAGCGGGTGATGTAGTAGGTCGAGTCGCCCTTGGTCGACCAGTCGCCGAGCAGCGTCAGGTGCGTGCTCGGGTTGATCTCGCTCGCCTTGATCGCCTTGATGTGCTTCACGGCCAGGTCTTTGTAGTTGTACGTGCCGGTGCTGCCCCACTGCCGGTCGGCCAGCAGCAGCCCGTAGGCGACGTCGAGGTCCCCGTCGGTGGCGGAGTCGGAGCCGTTGACGGACTTGCAGGAGGAGTCCTGCTCGGCCGCCAGCAGATCGGCGTTGTTGACCGACTTGTGCGCCAGCACGTACTTCACCAGGCCGTCGAAGACGGTCTTCGCGTTGGGGTCGGCGCCGGCCATGGTGGCGGTGACGACCATGCCGTACCCCTGGGCCTCGGCCACGTACGGGTGGTCGGCGTCCGGCGAGATGACCTGGTACCAGCCGTTGCCGCAGTTCTGCTTGACGAACGCGGCCTTCCAGGCGTTGTAGACGGTGACGACCTTCTGGTCGAGGTCGGCCTGGGCTCCGGTGGGCTTGAGGATCCCGGCGGCGTACGGGTAGCGGTGGCTGCCGAAGGGCACGGCGGGCCCGGCGGCGGCCTGCTGCGAGGCGGCGGACGCGGCGGGGGCGGCGAGCAGTCCGGCCGTCAGGGCGGCGCCCGCGAGGACGGCGGCGGCGGTGCGCCCGGGTCGCGTGGTGGTCGGGTTCGGGATCGGCTTCGAGATCGGCTTCGACATCGGGGAGCTCCTCAGCCCTGGTACTGGACGACGATCTTGGTGAACTCGTACGGGGACTGCGCGACGCCGCTGCAGGCGTCGGCGTCCGTCCCGGAGCCGCAGGCGCGGTCCCGGTTGACCGACCAGAACGCGAAGCGGGCCAGGTGGTGCTGCTGCGCGTAGCCGAGGATGGTGCGGAAGTCGGCGGTGGTGACGGTCTCGCCGGCCTCGTCGGTCCTCCCGTTCATCGAGGAGACCCCGATGTGCCGGTACGCGGCGTCGTCGCTGTAGCCGTAGGCGCTCTTGACCGCGGCCTTCAGCCCGTTCAGGGCGCTGACCGTGGCCTGGCCCATGGTGCCGCTGTGGCCGCCGAAGTCGAAGGGCATGACCACCCAGCCGTCGTTGGCCAGGCCGGCCGCTGCGCCCCGCTTGATCAGGTCCTTGCCGGTGGCGTCCGGGCCGCTCGGGGTGGTGCCCATGGTGACGTAGGTGACGATGCCGGGGTTCCTGGTCTTGACGATCTTCAGCGCGTCGACCACCCGCTGACGGACCGTCGCGTTGGAGAACTCGGTGTCCTCGATGTCGATGTCCAGCGCCTTGAGCCGGTAGGCGTCGATCACCTTCTGGTAGGCGCCGGCCAGTGCGCTCGCGCTGGAACACTTCTCGCCGAGCTTGTTGCCGCTCCAGCCGCCGACCGAGACCATGACGTCGCCGCCGGCCGCCCGGATGGACTTGATCGCGGCCTCGTCGGTGCCGCCGGCCAGGGCCCGGCTGCCGTCCCACTTCGGGTTGCAGCCGCCGTCGGACAGGATGAACGCCAGGGTGAACCACCTGACGCCGGTGGCCTTCATGACGTCGACGGGCTTCTGCGGGCTGCCCCAGCCGAGGTACTCGTACGGCGCGGCGGCCATCCCGGGAACGGCGGCAGCGGGAACGGCGGCCGAGGCGGTGCCCACGGGGGCGAGCAGCAGGGCGGCCGGTCCGAGGGCGGCGGCCAGTAGCGGGGCCGCGAGGCGGACCCCTATGGTCTTGTGCATGCCAACTCACTTTCGTCGACCCGCCGCTCGGCGGCGGCAGGCCCGGGAGGGAGGACGGGAGGGGACGACGGGCGAGGACCCGCGACGGACGGCGGTGACCGCAGCAGGCGCCTACAGAATCGGGGCACCGGGCCGCACGGTCAATGGCTTTCGTTAGGAAAGTTTCCCAATGGTCGGCGCCCGCAACCCCGGGAAGTCCGCTTCACCGCAGATCACCTGACGGGAGATCACGCCGCCCGAAGCGCACCGCCTCACACCGGCGCACCACCCCGGACCGCACGCCCGGCCGATGTCTTGACGAATTAAGTAACGCTCCCTAACTTGAACCTCCGCAACCCGCACGGCACTCCACTCCCCCACGCCCGGAGGCCCCGGTGTCCCCAGGTCTTACCCGAAGAATCGGCCTCTTCCAGGCCACCGCCCTCAACATGAGCCAGATGTGCGGCATCGGGCCGTTCGTCACCATCCCGCTGATGGTCGCGGCCTTCGGCGGCCCGCAGGCGGTGATCGGCTGGATCGCCGGCGCCGTCCTCGCCCTGGCCGACGGCCTGGTCTGGGCCGAACTCGGCGCCTCGCTCCCCGGCTCCGGCGGCACCTACGTCTACCTCCGCGAGGCCTTCCAGTACCGGAGCGGGCGGCTGATGCCGTTCCTCTTCGTCTGGACGGCGATGCTCTTCATCCCGCTGATCATGTCCACCGGCGTGGTCGGCTTCGTCCAGTACCTCGGCTACCTCTGGCCCGGCATGACGAACGGCCAGGGCGACCTGGTCGGGCTGGCGCTGTGCGCCCTGGTGGTGCTGCTGCTCTGGCGCCGGGTCGAGAGCATCGCCAGGCTCACCACCGTGATGTGGGTGGTGATGATCGTCTCCGTGCTGGCCGTGATCCTCGCCTGCTACACGCACTTCAGCCCGAGCCGCGCCTTCGACTGGCCCGCGCACGCCGTCGAGCTGACGCACGGCCAGTTCTGGATCGGCTTCGCGGCGGGCCTGACCATCGGCATCTACGACTACCTCGGCTACAACACCGCCGCCTACCTCGGCGCCGAGGTCCGCCGGCCCGGGCGGGTGCTGCCGCGCGCCATCGTGCTGTCCATCACCGGCATCATGGCCATCTACCTGCTGCTGCAGATCGGCGTGCTGGGCGCGATGGACTGGCACACGATGCTCGACCCCGACTCGACGGCCTCCAGGTCGGTCGCCTCGGCCGTCCTGGAGAGCACCTGGGGCAAGGGCGCCGCCGACGTCGTCACCGTGCTCATCCTGATCACCGCCTTCGCGTCCGTGCTGGCCGGCCTGCTCGGCGGCTCCCGGGTGCCCTACGACGCGGCCCGCGACGGGGTGTTCTTCCGCGCCTTCGGCCGACTGCACCCGAAGCACGGCTTCCCGGTGCTCGGACTGCTCGCCATGGGCGCGATGACCGCCGCCGGCTTCCTGCTCGGCCGCCACCTCGGCAGCAGCGCCGCCCACCCGCCGCTGACCGTCCTGATCAACCTGCTCACCACCGTGATGGTGATCGTCCAGGCCCTCGCCCAGATCGTCGCCGTCACCGTCCTGCGGCGCCGGCAGCCGGGGCTGGCACGCCCGTACCGGATGTGGCTGTACCCGGCGCCGGGCATCCTCGCGGCCGTCGGCTGGCTGGTCGTCTACGGCTACGCGGACCGCAACGCCCCCGGCTTCCACCCGGTGGAGTGGTCGCTCGTCTGGGTCGCGACCGGCTGCGGCGCCTTCCTGCTCTGGGCGCGGGCGGAACGGACCTGGCCGTTCGGCCCGCGCGAAGTCCGGGAGGAGTACCTGGAGGCGGAGGCGGCAACGGTCTGACGCCGACACCGCCTCGCCCGCCGTCGGCCGGCCGGATGTCCGCCACGCACTGCCGGCGGATCTCCGGCTCACGTCCCTACACGCCCAGGGCCTCCGAACCGCGGCGTCCGGCGCGACGGACCAGGGCGGCGAGCAGCAGGTAGCCGACGAGGCTGACGCAGCTCGGGACGGCCCCGGTGGCGTGGAGTTCGCCGCGCATCAGCGATACCGCGTGCAGTGTCGTCACCGGCAGGGCGACGAGCGTCCAGCCGATCTGGAGGAGCAGCTGGGCCGGGCTCGCCACGTCGGCGCCGGCGGCGCTGCGGAAGGACAGGCCGGCCACCAGGGCGAGTGCCGCGCTCACTGCGGCGACCGCGGCCGCCGCGACGGCCCACGGCCCGCCGAACCGGAGGGCCGCCACGGCGGCGACGGCCAGCAGCACGCCCGCCTCGGCGTAGGCGGTGGACGCGGCCCGGTGGTGAGCGCCCTTCTGCCGCGCCACGCCGCTCGGCCCAGGAGCGCCGGACCCGGGCCCCCGGGCGGCGGCGCCCGGCGGGAGGGCGTCGGCGGCGACCGTGGCCGCCACCACCGTGACCGCCGGCAGCGCGGGCCGCTCCGCCCGGGCCGGGTGGACGGCGGCCCGGGGGACGGGTTCCGAGCAGCGCCGCACCGCCGCCCGTGACCGCCGGAAGGCGGCCGCGGCCTCGGTGGGGTGGCCCGAGGCGTTGAGTACGGCGCCGAGCAGGGCCAGCGCCCACACCTCGGCCAGCGGGTCGTCCTCCTCGACGGCGAGGGCCGCCGCCTCGTGCAGCGGGTCGACGGCCGCCGACGGCCGCCCTGCGTCGTGCAGGGACCGGCCGAGGCTGCTCAAGGCGGCGGAGAGGACGGCCCGCTGCCCGGCCTCCCTGGCCAGCGCGACGGCCTCGGTCGCCGCCTCGACGGCCGCCTCGTGGCGCTTCAGGCGTCCGACGGAGGAGGCCAGGGCGATGAGCGCGCGGGCCCGCCCGGCCGGATCCCCGGTGCGGGCGCGGAAGTCGGCGACCGCCCGGTGGAGGGCGGCGGCCTGCTCGTAGGCGTCGAGGGCGTCCAGGACGTCGCCCGCCTCCTCCAGCAGGAGGTGGGCGGCGTGCTCGTCCCCCAGGTCGAGCAGCTTCCCGGCCGCTTCGCCCAGGAACCGCAGGCCGCCCTCGCCGCTCGCCCGGCCGACCAGACCCAGGGCGACGTGGTGGCGCCACTGCTCCCCGGCCTCGCCGAAGGCGTGGACGGCGAGCGCGAACACCGCGCCCGCGGCCAGCGGTTCGCCCATCAGGTCGAGGCCGGCCAGGCCGAGCTGGACGTGGGCCACACCGGAGGCGGCCTGGTCACCGGCCGCCTCGGCCACCCTGACCGCCCGGCTGAGGTCCTTCGTGGCGGCCTTTCCCCGGCCCTTCTCGGCGAGCGCGATCCCGGCGTGCAGGCTCCCCCGGTACTCGGCCTCCGGGCCGCCGCCGGCGCGGGCGGCGATCGCGGCCGCCCGGCGCCCCTCCCGGGCCGCCTCGTCCCACCGGCCGACCGCCCGCCAGGCCTCGGCCAGCGCGGCCAGCGCCAGCGCCGCGGCCTCCCAGTGGCGGATCCGCCGGGCCCCCTCGGCCGCTCCGCGCAGCACCGTCAGGGCCTCCTCGTGGCGCCCCGCCAGGCAGTGCAGCCGGCCGAGGCGCACCTGGGCGGTCAACTGCCCGCCGGCGTCGCCGCCTTCCTCGGCCAGGGCGCGGGTGAGGGCGGCGGAGTCGGCGAGCTCGTCGTGGCGGCGCCCGTGTTCCAGGTAGGGGTCGAGCGCCTGCGCGAGCCCGGCCACCGCCGCGTGCCCGCCGGTGGACGCCGCCCGGCGCAGCAGCCCCGCCGACATGGCGTGCTCCGCGTCGAGCCAGGCGAGCGCGGCGGCGCGGTCGGCGAAGGCCTGCGGGGCGGCGCTGCGGCCGTGCCGCAGTGGACTCAGCACCCGGCAGGCGGCCCGGACCTGCTCGGTGCGGCCGCGGACCAGCCGGTCCAGGGCGTCCCGGGCCTCCTCGGCCGGCCGCGGGCCGGCGTCCGGGCCGGCCGGGACGTTCAGCGGCAGGTCGTCGTCGGCGTGCAGCACGGGCCGCCACCAGCCGGGGGCCGCGGTCCGCTCGACCAGCCCGGACGCGTGCAGCTCCGCGAGGTCGGCCTCGACCGAGATGGCGGCGGCGGGGCCGGCCAGGTGGCGGGCGGTGTCGGTGGAGAAGTCGGCGCCCTGGACGAGGGAGAGCAGCCGCAGCAGGCGGGTCGGTCCGGGCTCCAGCGGGCCGAGGGCGAGGCGGTGCACGGCCGCCAGGGTCTGTGCGGGTCCGTCGAGGCGGGCCAGGCCCGCCCGGAGCCGGTCGAGTTCCTGAACGGTCTCGGCGGCCGTCCGGCCGGTTCGGGCCATGGCGGCGGCCGTCACCAGCAGCGCGGGCGGCAGCCCGCCGCAGGCCTTCGCCAGGCGGCGCAGGTCGAGTCCGTGGGCGGTGTCGGCCGACACCCGGGCGCCGCGGGCGGCCAGCTCCCGGCGCACCAGGTCGGTCGCGGCGGCGGTGGTGAGCGGGCCCAGCCCGTGGACGGCGCCCGGCACGCCGCGGGGGGTGTGCCGGGCGGCGACCAGGACACCGGCGGTGCCGGGGTCGGGCAGCAGCGGGGCCAGGTCGTCGTCGGCGGCCGGGTCGTCCAGGAGCAGCAGCACCCGGCGGCCCTGGGCGGCGTACCCGGCCAGGATGCGGCGCAGCGCCGCGGCGCGGTCGGCCGGCTCGGACGGGATGTGCTCGGGCGGCAGGCCGACGGCGCGCAGTGCGGTGTCGAGGGCGCGCCCTGGGCGGAGGCGGCGGGTGTGGTCGGATCCGTGGAACTCCACCGCGAGCAGGCCGCCGGGGAAATGCCCGTCGGCCTGCAGGGCGTGGCCGAGCCGGCGGGCCAGTGCGCTCTTGCCGACGCCCGGCGGGCCGGTGACGACGGCGTACGGCTCGCCGCCACCGGTGAGCGCGGTGCGCAGCGCGGCCAGGTCGGCGTCCCGGCCTCTGAGGTCGGCGTCGTGGTCGGTGCCCCGGCCGGTGTCCTGGTCCGGGGGCGGGGGGCCGGCCGGCGGCCCGATCACCGCCGGGAGGCGGACCGCGTACGGCCTGCCGTCCGTCCGCCCGTGGCACAGCACGCCTTCGCGTTCCCGGCCGACCCACGACCAGTCCACCGTGTCCATCCAGCCCCTCGAAAGTCCGCCCCTCGGCCGCCCGCCCCCTGCCCCGTCGCGGCCGGCCCCGCTCCCCTGACGCGTTCCCCAGACTCCATGACGCTATCTCATATCCACTTTCCTGTAAGGGTTTTGGGCATATCCTGTGTTCTTCGGAGGCGGCCCTCGGCCACCGGCCCCGCCCAATGGTTCGCCCACCCGCCCGCCCGTCGGTTCGCCGGGCGTTCACACGGCGCTCGCCCGGCCGCGGGGCCCCGTTGGGCCGGTGCCGGGACTGTGGTGGCGGCCTGTCAGAACGACCCCCGGGACGGACATCGTGACCGAATCGCGCGCACCGCGGTGGCGCCGAAACCTAGCGTTCCTTCTTGTCGCCGTCGCCGGCCCGATGGGAGCGCTCGGCGCCTCACCGGCCCATGCGGCCGCGGCCGACGACATCCGGATCAACGAGGTGGTGACCACCGGGGACGTCGAGGACTCCATCGAGCTCTACAACAAGGGCACCGCGACGGTCGACGTCTCGGGGTGGATCCTCAAGGACGACGACAACGGCTCCAAGTACGCGATCGCCGCCGGGACGACACTGGCCCCCGGCGCGTTCCGGGCCTTCGACGTGCACGGCAGGTTCGGCCTGGGCTCCGCGGACAAGGCGCGGCTGTACCTGCCGAACGGCAGCACGCTGGTCGACAGCGTCAGCTGGAGCGAGCACTCGGCCCCGTCGTGGTCCCGCTGCCCCGACGGCACCGGCGCGTTCGCCAAGGCCGCGCTCACCCTCGGTGCGGCGAACGCCTGCGGCACCGGCGGCGGCACCTCCCCGGTGGCCTGGCCCGGCAGCGGGTCCGTGGCGACCGCCGACGCCTCCAACGTGTTCGGCTCGGACCTCAGCGGCCTCTACCAGGAGGGCGGCGTGCTGTGGGGCGCACAGAACTCCGGGAAGCTGTGGCGGCTCGTGCCGAACGGCTCCGGCGGGTGGAAGCCGGACACCGCGAACGGCTGGACCTCCGGCAGGACGCTGCGCTTCCCGGGCGGCGCCGGCAGTCCTGACAGCGAGGGCGTCACGCTCACCGGCGCGGGCTCCGCGGGCGGCGTGTTCGTCTCCAGCGAGCGCAACGGCGACGCGTCCGGCACCAGCCGGCTGTCCGTCCTGCGCTACGACGTGAGCGGCACGGGGTCGTCGCTGACGGCCACGAAGGAGTGGAACCTGACCTCCGCGCTGCCGGCGGTGGGGTCCAACCTCGGTCTTGAGGGCATCACCTGGATCCCCGACGGCTACCTGACCGGCGCCGGCTTCAAGGACGCGGCGACCAATGCGGTCTACGACCCGGCCGGGTACGGCGCGCACACGGGCGGGGTGTTCTTCGTGGCCGTCGAGGGCGGCACGGTCTACGGCTTCGTCCTCCAGGACTCCGGGGCTTTCACCCGGGTGGCCACCGTCGCCAGCGGCATGGCCGGGGTCATGGAGCTGCAGTGGGAGCCGCAGGCCTCCCGGCTCTGGGTCGTCTGCGACGACACGTGCAGCGGTCAGCACCGGACGATGCAGGTCGGTGCGGGCGGGGTCTTCACCACCACCGCGGTGTTCAACCGCCCGAGCGGCATGGCCAACCTGAACAACGAGGGCTTCGCCCTCGCGGGCGCCGGGGAGTGCACCGCCGGTTCGAAGCCCGTCTACTGGGCGGACGACGGCAACACGAGCGGGCACGCCCTGCGCAAGGGCAGCATCGCCTGCTGAGCCACCGGAGTGCGCCACGGCCCCGTCCGACCGTCACGGCCGGGCCGCGGCGCACTCCGGTCCGACCGCTCAGAGCGGGGCGCCGAGGTCCACCAGGGCCGAGCGGCGTTCGAAGACCTCGGGGCGGGCGGTCTCCAGGGCGGTCGCGACGGCGCCGAGCAGGACGGCCTCCTCGCCCAGCCCGCTGGGGGCGAGCTTGGGGCGCAGCGGGGTGAGGCCGTGCAAAGCCCGCTCCAGCGGCTCCAGGAGCAGGTCGGCGCTGTTGCCGATCCCGCCGCCGAGCACCACGAGATCCGGGTCGAGCATCGCGGACAGCACCGCGACGGCGTAGGCGAGCTGTTCGGCCTCCCGCTGCACGGCCTCGGCGGCGAGCGGGTCGCCGGCCCGGGCCGCGTCGAAGACCTGCTTGGCCGTCAGCGGGCCGCGCATACCGAGGCCGAGCGCGGTGCGGACCACCGCGTCGGCCGCGGCCGCCTGCTCGATCGTCCCGCCCGGTTCGCCGTCCGGGCGGGCGGGCAGCGGGACGAGGCCGACCTCGCCGGCCGCGCCGTGGGCGCCGGAGAGCAGCTCGCCGTCCTTGAGCACGCCGACGCCGACGCCGGTGCCGATCAGCAGGTAGGCGAACATCCGGCTGCCGCGGCCGGCGCCGAGGGTGAACTCGCCGAGGGCGGCGAGGTTGGCGTCGTTGCCGACGGTGACGGCGGTCTCCAGCCCCTCCGCGATCCGGTCGAAGAGTCCGCGTCTGCCCCAGCCGGGCAGGCTGGTGGCGTAGCGGACGCCGCGCCGCCGTTCGTCCCAGACGCCCGGGGTGCCGATCACCGCGTGGACGATCCCGGCGGCCGCCAGCCCGGCCTCGGCGGTGGTCTCTCGGGCGGCCGCCACCACGGCGTCGGCGACGGCGTTCGCCGAGCGGCCCCTGTTGGGCACGTCCCGGCGGGCCACGATCCGCCCGGCGAGGTCCGCCACCGCGACGCGCAGCCGGGCCCGGCCGATGTCCACGCCGAGGACGTGGCCGGCGGTCGGGTCGGGCTCGTACAGCACCGCCGTGCGGCCGCGCTCGGGGACGAACCGGCCGGCCTCGCGGGCCAGCCCGGCCTGCTCCAGCGCGGCCAGGGCGGTGGAGACGGTGGGCTTGGAGAGGCCGGTGTCCCTGGCCAGCTGGGCGCGGGAGGAGGGGCCGCCGGTGCGCAGCAGTTCGAGCAGCAGCCACTCGTTGTTGCTGCGCAGCCGCTGCCGGTTCCACGGCTGCGCCGGCGCCCCGCCCGGCGGAACAGTGGTCGGCAGGTGGCGGGTCATCGGGTCCTCCGGTCGCGGGCGCGTGGCGAGGCGCCCTCGTCGGCGCCTGCGGCCTGGGCTCAGGCACGCCCAAGTATGACCGGTCGTCAACCCGCTCATCGGCCGAAATTCCCGGAGGCCGGGCTCGGCCGGGCTCAGCAGGGCTCGGCCGGGCTCAGCCCAGCCAGGAGCCGGTGAGGTGCTGCACGGCGGAGCCGTCCAGGTCGGAGAGTTTGGCGCCGACGAAGGCGCGGGCCCGCTCGGAGGTCTGGACCCGGAACGGCGGCTGCTCGGCGGTCAGCGCGTCGATGATCGCCTCGGCGGCCTGCTCGGAGGTCTGGGCCTGGTCGAAGGCGGCCCGGGTGCGCTCGGCGTACGCCTGCAGCGCGGGGGCGTAGGGGCCGGCGGCGGTCAGCAGGGCGGGCAGGTCGATGCCCTGGCTGGCGACGAACTCGCTGGCCACGGCGCCCGGTTCGACCACGGTGACGTGGACGCCGACGGTCGCGGCGACCGGGGCCAGCGACTCCATGAAGCCCTCGACGGCGAACTTGGCGGCACAGTAGGCCTCGTTGAAGGGCTGGCCGATCACGCCGCCGACGCTGGTGACGGTGATGACCCGGCCGCCGGTGGCGCGCAGGTGCGGCAGTGCGGCCCGGGTGACCTCGACGACCCCGAAGAAGTTGACCTCCATGGCGGCACGGACGGGGTCGAGGCCGTCCTGCTCGATGGTGCCGACGTGGCCGGCGCCGGCGTTGTTGACCACGGCGTCGAGCCGTCCGTGCCGGCTGACGGCCTCGTCCAGGCAGGCGGCGACGGAGGCGGGGTCGGTGACGTCCAGCCGGGCGACCTCGATCCGGTCGGCGACGCCGGCCGCGGCGGCGGCCTCGGTGAGGGCGCCGGAGCGGCCGGTGTCGCGCATGGTGGCGACGACGTGGTGGCCGGCCCGGGCGGCGGCGACGGCTGCGGCCAGGCCGATGCCGGTGGAGGTGCCGGTGATCAGGACGGTGCGAGTGGTAGTCATGCGGGCGCTCCCGAGGGCTCGGCTTTGTGTGCGTGCACACACACCATAGGGCCGTGTGTGCGCACACGCAAACAGGTAGAGTGCCGGGCATGGCGCGCAACGACCTCACTCTCGGCGACCTCACCGCCCGCGACCACGCCTTCTACGGCCTGGTCTGGGCCGGGGCGACCCTCAGCGCCCGGGTGGACCAGGCCCTGGCCAGGGCGCACGACCTGCCGCTCTCCTGGTTCGAGGTGATGCTCTGGCTGCACGCCCAGGACGGTCCGGTCGCCGCCTCCGACCTCGGCGCGAAGACCCTGCTCAGCCGCAGCCAGGTCTCCCGGGTCGCCGACTCCCTGCAGGCGCGCGGCCTGGTCGAGCGCGCGCCCTCCCCCACCGACGCCCGCTCGGTGCGGATCACCCTCACCCCGGCCGGGCGGGAGGCCTTCGCCGCCGCCGACGCCACCCGCCGGGCCGCCCTCGCCGAGGCCTTCGACGACCGGCTGGACGAGCAGGACATCGCGGCCCTGGAGGGCATCTGGGCCAAGCTCAAGCAGCCGCCGGCCGAGGCGCCGAAGGGCTGAGCCCAGCCCGCCCGCTTGCGGTGCGCACACGGGTCGGGTACCGGTCGGGTACGCACCAAGCACGCACCGAGCACGCGCCACGCACGCGCCGGGTCACAAGACCGCCACCGCCTGGTCAAGCTTTCGCCGAGGTGTGGGCGCGCCCCCGCCGGGCGCGTGATCATGGGCATATGCGCTTCCGGCACGGCAACGGAGGAGAGAGCGCCGCACCGGCGGGTCCAGGGCCCGGCGGCGGCCCCCTGGCCGCGGCACGCACGGCGATGGCCACGGACAGTGACAGCGTGGACCTCCTCCGCGAGGTTCTCGCGACCGCCCCGGTCGGGGTGGCCCTGCTGGACGAGCGGTTGCGCTGGCAGTACCTCAACGCGGCGTTCACCACCGCGACCGCCCTGCGCCGGGCCGACCTGCTCGGCCGCCCGGTCGAGGACACCCCGTTCGCCGGCGCCGCCGACACGCTGCGCCGGGTGCTCGCCGACGGGCGGACCCGCGAGCGGATCAGCGGCGTGCCCGACGGCCCCGCCGCGCCGGTGCCACCAGGCCTGCGGGTCCGCTACCGGCTGCTGGAGCGCGCCGGGCAGGTGGTGGGCGTGGTCGTCGCCGTACTGGACGACCCCGACCCGGAGCGGCAGCGGCTGCACGAACTGGAGCAGGCCCGCGCCCGGCTGGCCCTGCTCGACGCGGCCGCCGAGCGGATCGGCACCACCCTGGACGTCGGCACCACCTGCGCCGAGCTCGCCGCCTTCGCCGTCCCCGGCCTGGCCGACCTGGTCACCGTCGACGTACTGCCACCCGACGCCACCGTCCGCTCCGGCCGCACCTCGGCACTGCGGCTCGGCCGGACGGCCGTCGACTGCGCCGACGGCATGCACCCGGCCATCGGCCCGCTCGCCCGCCCCGGCGAGACGGTCCGCTACCGGGAGGGCTCGGCCGCCGCCCGCAGCCTGGCCGCCGGCGCCGCCGTGCTCGCCCTCGGGCTCCCGGACGAGGACCTGGCCGCCGCGGCCCCCGACCCGGCCAGCCTCGCCGCCTACCGGGCGGCCGGGGTCGCCTCGCTGCTGGTGGTACCGCTCGCCTCCCGCGGCCAGGTGATCGGGCTGCTGACCCTGGCCCGGCTCGCCTCCTCGCCGCCCTTCAGCCCGGACGAGGCCGTGCTGATCGGCGACCTGGCCGCCCGCGCCGCGACCGGCATCGACAACGCCCGCCGCTACACCCGCTCCCAGGGCATCGCCCTCGAACTCCAGCGGGCCCTGCTCAGCGAGCCCGGCAACCCGCACCAGAACCTGGAGCTGGCCTCCCGCTACCTCCCGTCCGGCACCACCTCGGTGGTCGGCGGCGACTGGTACGAGACGGTGCGGCTGCCGTTCGGCCGGACCCTGCTGGTGATGGGCGACGTGATGGGGCACGGCGTCGAGGCGGCCGTCGACATGAGCACCTACCGGTCCACGCTGCGCGACGTCGCGGGCATGGACCTGCCCCCGCACCGGATCCTGCGTCAGCTGGACACCGTGATCTCGGCCAACGAGTCGGCCCGCCCGGCGACCTGCCTGCTCGCCCTGGCCGACCCGGGCCGCGGCCGCTGGACGCTGTCCAGCGCCGGCCACCTGCCGCCGGCGCTGATCGCCCCCGACCGGTCCACCGAGCTGCTGCGCATCCCCACCGGCCCGCCGCTCGGCACCGGGTTCGGCGGCTACGAGCAGGTGACCAGGGAGCTGCTGCCCGGGCAGACCCTGCTGCTGTACACCGACGGGCTGGTGGAGCGGCGGGACGAGGACATCGACGTCTCGCTGGACCGGCTCGCCGCCCTGCGGCTGCCCGCCGGGGGCGAGTTGGACGACCTGCTCGACGCCGTGCTGCACGCCCTGGCGCCGGGCGGGCCGTCCGCGCACACCGCCGAGGACGACATCGCCCTGCTGGCGGCCCGGCCGAGAGCCCGGTAGCGGGAGCGACCGGAGCAGCCGGAGGAGTGGGAGGGCTCAGAGCTTGGCCAGTGCCTGCTCCAGGTCGGTCCAGAGGTCCTCCGGGTGCTCGATGCCCACCGCGATCCGGACGGTGCCGGCGCCGATGCCGGCCGCGGCCAGCTCCTGGTCGTCGAGCTGGCGGTGCGAGGTGCTGGCCGGGTGGAGGACGAGGGTGTGCACCCCGCCGAGCGAGGGGGCGAGCGAGGCCAGCCGCACCGACTCGGTGAAGGTCCGGGCCGCCTCCCGGCCGCCGGCCAGGTCGAAGGCGAGGACCCCGCCATGGCCCTGCGGCAGCAGCCGGCGGGCGAGCTCGTGGTCCGGATGGGCGGGCAGGCCCGGGTAGTGGACGGCGGTGACGGCCGGGTGGGCGGCCAGCCGGCCGGCCAGGTCCAGCGCGGTCTCGCAGTGGCGGCGCACCCGCAGCGCCAGGGTCTGCAGGCCGCGGAGCGTCAGCCAGGCGCTGTTCGGGTCGGCCGAGGCACCCAGCTCGATGGCGTACTTCCAGACGGTGTGGTGCAGTTCGGCGTCGGCGAAGACGGCGAGGCCGGCCAGCACGTCGGAGTGGCCGCCGAGGTACTTGGTGGCCGAGTGGACCACGATGTCGGCGCCGTACTCGATCGGCCGGCAGAGCAGCGGGGTGGCGAAGGTGTTGTCCACGACGCTGACCACCCCCGCCTCCCTGGCGACGGCGATCAGGCCGGGGAGGTCGGTGACCCGGGTGGTCGGGTTGGAGATGGTCTCCAGGTGCAGCAGCCGGGTGTTGGGGCGCAGCGCCGCCCGCACCTCGTCGGGGTCGTCGCCCCGCACGTGCGTCACCTCCACGCCCCAGCGCCGGGCCAGGTCGGCGAGCATCGCGAAGGTGCCGCCGTAGAGGCTCCGCTGGGCGATCACGTGGTCGCCGGAGCTCAGCAGGGCGAGCAGCACGGTGTTGATCGCGCCCATGCCGGAGGCGGTGGCGATCGCACCCGCGCCGCCCTCCAGCCCGGCGACCGCCTTCTCCAGCGAGCGGACCGTCGGGTTGCCGTAGCGGTTGTAGAAGAACGCCTGGTCCGGGCCGCTGAACGCGCGGGTCAGCGCTTCGGTGTCCTCGAAGGCGAACAGGTGGCTCTGGTGCAGCGGCACCCCCAGCGGGCGGCTGCCGGTCACCTCCTCGACGGGCGGGTGGACGATCCGGCTCTCGGGGTGCAGCGCGCTGTCGAAGTCGTTCATGCCGCCCATCATCGGCCGCCGGGGGCGGCCCCGACCAGGGCCAATCCCGACCAGGTGGCCCTACTCCCCCGTCTGGGCCTACTCCCCCGTCCGGGCCCGCTGTCCCGTCGGGTCAGGCCGGCTGCAGCGCCCGGGCCAGGTCCTCGGCCTCGCGCAACTGCCCGACGCCCAGCCGGCGCAGACCCCGCAGCAGCAGGGCGCTGTCGGCGGCGGCCTCGTCCGGCCGGGGCGGGTCCGGCGGCAGCGGCATTCCGAGGAGTGCCGCCAGGCCGTCGGCGGGCAGGCCCAGCACGACGGCGAAGTCGGCGACCAGATCCGGGGTCGGCGAGGTCTCGCCGGTGGCGATCCGACCGTACGCGTCGGCCATCCAGGAGCGGCCGGTCAGCAGGCGGAAGACCTTCCCCGTCCCGGTCCACCCGAGGTTCCGGGCCGCGACCATCCGCATCAGCAGGTTCCCCGGCGAGCGCGGATCCGGGGCCGAGACGGGCAGCCCCTCGATCCGTCCCGGCTGCCGGACGTGCGGCAACGACTCGACGAGGGAGCGGAGTTCGGCCCGCCGGTCGGCCGGCAGCGCCTTGCCGAACCGCAGGACGGCGACGATCGAGGTGGTGGCCATCCCGCCGGCCGGCACGAGGTCCTCCGGCAGCGGGAGCGCCGCGATCTCGAACAGGTCAGCGGTGTCGAGGCCGAGTGCGGGCGCGAGACGGCGCAGCAGCGCCTCGCCCGGCGCGGCGCCGTCCAGCACCGCGGCCAGCTCGGCCTCGGCGACGTCCGCCCGACGGGCCAGGTCGGCGGGCTCCAGGCCTTGGTGGTCCAGCAGTCGGGCCGTCAGGGCCGCGAAGCCGGGTAGCTCTGTCATGGCGCCAGCATAGGGCGGCCCGGCCGGTCCGCCGTACCGCCGCCCAGCTGGGGCGATGCCGCCCCGGCCGCCCCGGGCCTCTCCGGCACCGGGGGTCGTCCGCCCGGGGGAAATCCGATGGCGCAATGCGCGCCGAACGTCGACGCTGGTCCCCGTGCCAGAACCCAAGCATCAGATCCGCGCCCTCCACACGGCCTCCACGGTGACCGTCTACCAGGCGTACTCGCCGGAGATCGGCCTGCCCGCGGCACGGGACGGACGCTTCCCGCCGGCCTGGAGGAGGGACCGGATGACGTGGATCAAACCGTCGTTCCTCTGGATGATGTACCGCTGCGGATGGGCGGGCAAGGAGGGCCAGGAGACCGTCCTGGCGGTCGAGATCACCCGCGAGGGCTTCGAATGGGCCCTGGGGAACGCCTGTCTGTCCCACTACGAGCACGGGCTGCACCCCGACCGCGCCACCTGGCAGCGCCGGCTGAAGCGGGCCCCGGCCCGAGTGCAGTGGGATCCCGAACGTGATCTGCACCTGCAGCCGCTTGCGCACCGCTCCCTTCAACTCGGCCTCGCCGGCGAGGCCGCCGCGCGCTACGCGGACGAGTGGATCGTCTCGATCCACGACGTCACCACCCTCGCACGGGCGGTCCACGCCCGGGTGCGCGGCGGCGACCTGGAGGCCGCCCGCCGGCTCCTCCCCGCCGAGCGCCCCTACCCGTCGGGCGACACGCTCCTGGCCCACCTGAGCGGCTGAGCCGGGGGCGTCCGCACGCGGAGTCGTCGACAGGGCGCCCGGGGTGGGGTGGAGCGGGCCGACCCGGTGACAGGCACCTCTCCCAACGTAGCCTGCGGGCGCCCGGCGGTGGCGCCGGGGCGAGGCCCTGTGGACACGAACCGGCGGCGCGGCAAGGATGATCGTTGCCGCCGGCCGGGTCCCGGCCCGGGCACGACCAGGGCACGACCCGGTCCGGACGACTGCTCGAAGCCCTGGCCGCCACGCTCGACGAACTGCGGCTGACCGCCCTGGAACGCCTCTACGGGGTGGAGATCGACGCCGGACGCCACCACGAGTCCGTTGCCGAACTGACCGGCCGGGTCCAGCGGTTCCCACTGCGCGACGGACTGGTCCGACAGCTGCTGACCGCCCTGGCCCGCGCCGGCCGCCGCAGCGACGGCCCCGCCGTCTACCGCTGCTACGCCGACCGGCACCCGGCGGAGCCCTCGCCGGCCGCCCGCACGCCCCCACCCGCCCGAACCGGTCCCGCCTGACGCCACCCCTCGTACCGCCGTACCGCGCCGAGGGCCGGACCGTCGCCCGGCTACTCCTGCGCCTCGTGGAACAGGAAGGCCCGAGGGCCCTGCCGCTCCCCCGTCCACAGCAGGTCGGCCCGGTTGGAGGGCAGGGCCAGCGACCGCGAACCGACCGCGTACTCCGGGTCCTGGGCCAGCGCGAGGTAGTGCCCGCCGCTCCAGTGCAGGATCAGCACCCATTCGGTGGGGTCCGCCTCGCCCCAGGCGATCGCCCCGCCCGGCGCGCCGAGGTAGCGGCCCGTCACGGTGTTGCGGAAGGTGTAGGCGCCGCTCCCGGTCGCCGTCACCTGCCACCTCCCGTGCTCGGGCCGCTGGGCGCCGAGCCCGCCGACCCGCTGGAGCCGGACCCCTGGCTCCAGGGCGGGCCCCATGGTCAGGAAGTAGTCGTGGTCGAGGTGGTGAACGACGTGGTACGGGCCGTCGGACAGCCGCTCCGTCGCCGCCCCCACGGGAGGGTTCACCCCGACGACGGTGAACGAGGAGGCCCGGTCGCCGAAGGCGTTCAGCAGGTGCGGACAGTCGATCCGGTACCTGTCGCGGTCCCCGTCGCCGTCGTAGTCGTACAGCGCGACCTCGTAGCCCTCGGCCACCCGGAGGGAGGTGATCGCACGGTTGCCGATCGCCTCCCTCAACTGCTCGCCGTAGACGCGGTACTCCGGCCGCCCGCCGTACACCCCCGCCACGAGGTCGGACTTTCTGACGGTCATACTTCTGCCCGAGTAGTCCCGGTCGGCGAACAGTTCGGCGACGACGTCGTCAGGCGATGACACGAAGGACCTCCACGTGGGTGCTGGGGTTTCCCGGCGAGACCATGACGTGATCATGACTAATGCGGGGACGTTGTGAGGCCGAACGCCTCGGATCTGGCCGAATCGCGCCCTCGACACCCTGCCGGGCCCAGCCCGACCACCCCGCCCCGCCCCGCACCCGCTGGTCCGCGACTGCCGCGCCGTCGCCCGCGACCGCCCGGGCCGCCGCCCCTTCGAAACCGGCTTCAGCGTGCCCGCCTTCGAACCCTCGTCACTTCCGGCGGCGCCGGCGGCCCCACAGCACCAGCGGGACGGCGGCGGCCATCGCGGCGGCGGCCAGCGGCGGCGGGGTCTCCAACTGCTCCGCGGCCCCCGGCGGGGTCCGGTCGAAGGTGCCGGGGACGGGCAGGGTGTCCCAGTTCGACAGCGGCCAGGCCACCACGAAGGCCCGGCCGATGACGTTCTCCACCGGGACGAAGCCGCCGCTCGCGTCGTTCACGTGGTAGCGGGAGTCCCGGGAGTTGTTGCGGTGGTCGCCCATCACCCAGAGGTGGTCCTTGGGCACCGTGACGGTGCCGACCGGCTCGTTGTCGCAGGGCGTCGCCCCCGGGTAGAGGTACGGCTCGACCAGCGGGACCCCGTTCACCTTCACCGGGCTGCCGCTCGTGCACTCCACGGTGTCGCCGCCGACCGCGATCACCCGCTTGATCAGGTCCTTCTCATCCGCCGAGGGCATCAGGCCGACCACGCTCAGCGCCTTCTGGACACCGCGCAGCACGGCGTTGCCGGACGGGCCGGCCGGCCCGTCCAACCAGCCGCCCGGGTCACGGAAGACCACCACCTCGCCGCGCTCCGGCTCGGCGCCGAACCACGGGGTGAACTTGTCGACCAGCACCCGGTCGCCCTTCTCCAGGGTGTGCTGCATCGAGCCCGAGGGGATCGAGAAGGCCTGGACGAAGAAGGTCTTGATCGCGAGTGAGAGCAGCAGCGCGACGACCACCAGGACCGGCAGCTCCTTCCAGAACGGCCGCTTTCGCCGCTCCGGCTTCGCCCGCTCCCCCTCCGCCTGCTCACCGCTCCCGGCCGATGCACTGCTCTCGGTCGTCTCCTCGACGCTCACCGCTGGTTCCCCTCCGGCCGGCCTGACGGAGGGCCCGAACGACCCCCCGCTGTCAGCTAACGAACAGAGGTTCCCGTCCGGGCCCGGACGCGACGGCGGACGTCGACACCGGGCGTCGGCACCGGGCGCCCTCCGCCGGCGCCGGGCCAGACCGTGCGGCGAGGGCGGGCCGATAGGGTGGCGGTCTGACCTGGCCGTTCGGCGAGGCCGCCCGACCGGCGCAGCTTCGCCACCCGCAACCGCGCCTACACCCGCACGCGGGTCTGACGGCCCCTAGCGAGGAAAGCACCCCATGATCCTGATCACCGTCAAGTTCACCGCCCGGCCCGAGTTCAGCGAGAGCTGGATGAGCCAGGTGGCGGAGTTCACCAAGGCCACCCGCGAGGAGCCGGGCAACGTCTTCTTCGAGTGGTCCCGCAGCGTCGAGAACCCCGACCAGTACGTCCTGCTGGAGGCGTTCGAGTCCGCCGACGCCGGCGCCGTCCACGTGAACTCCGACCACTTCAAGGCCGCGATGGCCGCCCTCCCCGCCACGATCGCCGCCAAGCCGCAGATCATCTACGTCGACGCCGCCGTGGACGGCTGGTCCGAGATGGCCGAGCTCTCCCCCGCCGCCTCCTGACGACGGCCCATGCGTGGGCGGGTGGGCCGACCGGCGCCCACCCGCCACGGCCGCCGGTCGGCCAGGTCGTCAGGCGGTCAGAGCTGGACGGCCTTCAGGTAGGCGGTGTCACCGCGGACTCCCGCGACGAGAAGCGTGTGGCCGCCGGGGACCACCGCCGCGGCCGACACCCCGCAGGTCAGGGAGATCAGATCCCCGTCGAGGCTCCACACCGCGGCGACCGTCATCGTCTCCCCCGGTCCGTTTGACGCCTGACTCGTGCCAGACGGTCGGCCGCCCGGGAAGTCGACCTGCCGCCGGGCATCCAGGGCTATTTGGCCAGTTCATCCCGACGGGGGGCCTGGAGTAGTGGGGTCATGCTGCCGGTAGTGGCGTGAGCCGGTGTACGGCCCGCGGCAGTGCTGCTTCGGTTCAGGCCGGACGGGTCGGGGAGTTGGTTGCCACCTGGCGCAGGAGCTCGGCGTTGGTGGCGGTCCGCTTCAGCCGGTCCAGGAGCAGTTCCGTGGCCTGTTGGGTGTCGAGGCCGCCTAGGACGCGGCGCAGGGTCCAGGCCGCGGGCGTGCGGGTGCGGCCGAGGAGGAGTTCCTCACGGCGGGTTCCGGAGGCCCTGACGTCGACGGAGGGGAAGATGCGCTTGTCGGCGAGGCGGCGGTCGAGGCGGAGTTCCATGTTGCCGGTGCCCTTGAACTCCTCGAAGATCAGGTCGTCCATCCGGGAGCCGGTGTCGACGAGGGCGGTGGCCAGGATGGTCAGCGAGCCTCCGTTCTCGATGTTGCGGGCAGCGCCGAAGAGCCTCTTCGGGTGCTGGAGGGCTGTGGCGTCCAGACCGCCGCTGAGGGTCCGTCCGTGAGCGGGGGCGGCGGCGTTGTGGGCGCGGGCGAGGCGGGTGACGGAGTCGAGCAGGACCACCACGTCGTGGCCGAGTTCCACCAGGCGCTTGGCGCGTTCGACGGCGATTTCGGCGAGCGCGATGTGCTCGCGGGCGGGCCGGTCGAAGGTGGACGCGATGACTTCGCCCTTGACCGAGCGCCGCATGTCGGTGACCTCCTCCGGGCGTTCGTCGACCAGGACGACCATCAGGTGCGCCTCGGGGTGGTTGTGAGCGATCGCCGCCGCGATCGACTGCACGATCATCGTCTTGCCGGCCTTCGGGGGCGCCACGATGAGACCGCGCTGGCCCTTGCCGATCGGGGCCACCAGGTCGACGGCCCGGCCGATCAGCTCCCGCGGACCGGTTTCCAGGCGCAACTGCTCCTGCGGGTACAGCGGCGTCAGTTCGTGGAACGCGGGCCGGCGCCGGGCCCCGTCGGCGGTGGTGCCGTTGACCGTCTCGATGCGGGCCGGCGCCTGGCGGGCGGCGCCGCGCGGAGAGGTCGCGCGCGGGCCGTTCGCGGCCGGGGCGGTCGCGACGGTCAGGACGTCACCGGGCCGCAGGCCGAGTGCGCGCACCTGGTCGGCGGGAATGTTCACATCGGCGGGCCCGGGGAGGTAGCCGGAGGTGCGCAGGACGGCTTTCCCCTCGCGGACGTCCAGCACACCGGTGACCGCGACGGGGTCGCCGCCCTCGGCTGTGGCCGGCCGCGCCGGCCGGTCGCTGCGGCTGTGTGTTCGCGGTGACGGCAGTGCGGGCCGACTGCCTAGGCCTTCCGTGTCCGCAGGCCGGGGTGCGGCCGTCGGGGCCTGCGGCCGGTCGGTGGAGCGCTTGGCGGTGATCGCCTCGACGAGTTCGCCCTTGCGCAGACGGGCGGCGCCCGGGATGCCCAGGGCGGAGGCGAGTTGGTGGAGGTCGGTCTTCAGCAGGCCGTCCAGCGGTGTGGTGGTGGACGATTCGATGGTGGTGGTCGTCACGAGAAGGTACTCCTGGGGTGTCGAGGGTGTGGTGGCCGCCGGGCGAGCCGCGGCGCGGGGCGCCCGGCAACGGCGAGTGGCACGGCCGGACGGCTGTTCGGAGGTGGAACGTGGTGTGCGGCCAACACGCTCGGAAAGGCGCGGGACCGTTGGTAGGGGGCGGCCCCTGCGGGGCGGCGAGGTTCCCTACGGGATGAAGTGGGTCGTCTTCCGGCGAGGGATCGCCGGGACGCTGCCCGCAGATGGGCTCTCAGACGTTGCCGGTGTGCCGGACAGGGGCACTGGAGGATGGCGGTCTGCATGTTTCCGGGGCCGCTGTGGAGCCTTCCGGTGTGCATTGGCACCTGGTCCCCGCACCCCAGAGGGTGGGCATCCAGCATCGCCAGCGACGATGATAGCACTACCGGCTTCGGGACGGCAGTGTGACGGCGGCGCGAGCGCGTCGCCGCTGGACGCACCTGCCCACGGTCCCAGCGGCCCGGCTTCCTACCAGCCGAAACCGGCTGGTGTGGCCACCGCCCGAGCCGAACGTCGCCAGCGTGGTCAGCTCCTCGATGCTGGTCACCGTGCACCCCCGACCACCACGGGCACGAGGATGCAGCGTCCGATCCGGCGCATAGGCTGTCGCAACGGAACGGGGATCTTGGAGCTGGAGGCGGTATGTCCTTGGCGTGGCTGGAGACGGAGGGCGGCCCGTTCGTCGTGGTTCCACGCGATGCCCTGTCGCACTGGTCGGGAACGGAGGGCGACTACGGCCGGGCCTGCGAGGTGGTGGAACTCGTCGGTGTCCTCGACCTTCCTGATGCGTCCGAGGCGCTCGTCCTCGGGGATGAACCGCTCTCCACCGCCTACCTTCCCGAGCACCGGGTCCTCGTCCGCTGGTGCTGCGCGGAAAGCGAGGAAGGTGTCGCCGACATCGTCCTGGCCGGACTTCCCAGCGCCGAGTGGGATGAAGGACCTGTCCTGAAGACCACCGGCGAGCTCGTCATGTTCGACGCCGCCTACTTCGGCACCGAGGTCGGGAATCTCGCGGACGGCACCGTCCTCGAACTCGGCGCCGGCCGCTACCGGGTGGACTCGGCGAGCATCGAGCCCGACCACCTGACGTCCTTTCGCGTCCACCGATTCGTTGAGCTGACCTGACCTGAGGCTGTGCAACGTCCACCGGTGACCTCCCCTTCACGGGTACGTCTCACAGGTACGTCGAACTCACCACCGTGCACCTCCCTGTCCAGGGCCGGGTCACGAACACCGGCGTCACTACTCAGAGCGACCGGCCAAGGCCCGGCCCGATGGAATACGTGATACCTCAGCAGGCGAGCCAACCGGTCCCGAGACCGGTGCCGACGGGTCAGGGGCCGCCGGCGAGCATGATCCGGGCCACCAGTTCGCGCCGGCTGGCCACTCCCGCCTTGGCGAAGACCGACTTCAGATGGTCCTGGACGGTGTAGGGCGTCATCGCCAGCACCCGGGCGATGTCACGGGTGTCGCAACCGCGCACCAGTAGCAGGGCCACCTCCTGCTCCCGCACGGTCAGCCCGTAGGCGGAGAGGTAGAGCGGCATCGCGTCGGACGGCGTGGCCGGGGACGCCACCACCGTCACCTCGCCGCCCGGTGAGCCCTCCAGCGGCGCGGCGTGCAGGACGAACCACCGGCCCTCCCGGGTCTGCACCCGGATCTTGGCCTCCGAGGCCGCCAGCCCGCACGCCGCCCGGCGCGCCTGCTCGGCGGCGATCGCGAAGGCGGTCGGCACCGAGAGCGCCGAGGGCGAGGGGTCGGCCAGCCGGGCCAGCAGCTCCTCGGCCGGACCGGACACCGCCAGCGGCTGGTTCGCCGAGCCAAGTACCAGCACGGCTGGACCTTCTGACGGATCGTTGGACGACTCACCGGTCTGCGGGAGGTGGCAGGACCGCAGCGCGTTGCCCAGGTGCCGGGCGGCGGTGTCGGCGAGCTGGCGCTGCCGCCCGAGGTACGGGCCGCGGTCCGGCGCCCGCATGAACGCCGCGCACCCCCACATCCCGCCGTGCGCGTCGAAGACGGTGCGCAGCTCGTCGCCGAACCCCGCCGGGTCGATCTGCTCGCGGAAGCGCGCGCTGCTCTCGGGCTGCCCCCTGGTCACCCGGCTCAGCGTCTCGGCCCGGACTCCGGAGTTGCGGATCTTGGGGAAGGTCGCGACGTCGTCGACCCAGACCTCCAGCCGGACGGCGTCGTGGAACCGGTCGAGGCTGAGATCGTCACTCAGGACGGAGTTGACCAGGCCGGTCGCCGGATCGGCGGTGTGCCAGCAGACGGCGTCGAACTCCAGCACCCCGCGCAGTAGTTCGTCGGCCCTGCGGAAGACCTCGGCCGCCTCCAGACCGCCCCCGGCCAGCTCGCGTAACCCCTCGACCGCCTCGTGCGCCGCCGCCCCACGTGATCCCATGGGCGGAAGCTAACACGGCCGCCGAAGGCCCGCCACAGGCCGAATGGCGGGGCGGGGACCTCTCGAATCAGGCCCTAGGGTGCTTGCCATGAGAGCCGAACTGACCAGGGACAGTGTTGCCATGGGCGACGACGCGGACGCGCCGCACGCCGAGGGGCGGGAGTTCCGGGAGGACCTCACGATCCGTCAGGCGATCGCCTCGGTGGTCGCGGACCACTACCTCGCGGGGATCCACGGCGGCCGGGCCACCTGGATCGCGCAGGCGGACGACGGTACCGCGCTCGCGGTGGTCGCCCAGCAGTGGGCGGAGCCCCGCATGCTCGTCGCCGGGGAGCTGCCGCTCGCCCGGTTCGCCGACGCGGACGGCCGGGTGCGGCTGCACTTCGCCTACCGGCGCCAGCTGGACCCCGAGGCCGAGTACGCGCGCCTGGCGGCCGGTCCGCCCCGCTGAGGCGCCCGGTGCGGGCGGAGGCCGCCGCCTCCGCCCGCACCGGCCGATCCGGCGGTGTGCCGGGGGCGGGTCAGCAGGCCACGACGGCGGAGACGGTCGCGGTCGACGGCGGCCAGCCCCACTGGCTGACGGCGAAGCTTGCGGTCACCGTCGCGCCGCACGGCGCGGTGGTGGTGATCCCGCCGACGCGGACCCCGCCCGCCGACACCGGGACGCTGGTGCTGACAGGGGCGATCGGGGCGTTGCCGACCACGTTGCCGGCGAGCGTGAAGCCGACCTGCTGGGGCTGCCAGGCCGGGTTGGTGGGGGTGGCCTGGCCGTACAGGTTGACCTGGTTTCCGGTCACCTCGACACAGGCCCTGGTCAGCAGGAAGCCGGGCGCGCCAGGGGCGCCGCAGGTCACGGTGGCGCCCACCGGACCGGCGGGCGCGGCGGCCGCCTCGTGGATGGTGGCCGCCGGCACGGCCAGGGCGGCGGCTGCGGTCAGAACGGCAGCAAGACGCTTCATGAGGTCCTCCCTCGTCTGTCGCCCTCGACCTTCGGCAAGGGCAATGTGAAATGTCACATGGGTCTTGCCGCATCATGGCAGCCCCGGGGAGAGGCGGTGCCGGTTTGAGGCGCGGAGGGCGCGCTCTTGCCGATATCGGCCGTCGGATGACCTGAACCGACTGTCATGATCCCTCCCGTCGCCGTCGGAGCCGTTTCCCTCGGGCGCCACGATTGTGGCCCGGCGCTGGGGCAACCACATCGGCAACCGCGAGTGGTACCGGGACGGCGCGGCGGTCAGGATCTCCGAGGACCAGCGGCAGCTCTCCTACGCGGAGGCAACGCCGGTCCAGGCGGAGCACCGCGTGGCGTTACTGGCGGGTGGGCTGAACCACCACGTGCGCATGCACGGGGCGAACAGCTGGCAGGCGAAGGACGTCCGCAGGAAGCTCACCGACGCGCGAAACCGGGTCAACACTCTCACGTGGGAGACCGCCAACCTGCGGCGCGAACTCGACGGGCTCCGCCGCTGCCTGCTCTGACGGAGTGCCGCCTGGTGGCTGGTGGGGTCCGGCGATCTGCGCTGCACCTTAATGCCGGCGGCCGCCCCACAGGCCGTACTCGTGGACGTAGTCGGCGATCGGGTCGAACCAGTCCGTGAAGAGGAACAGCACCAGGCTGACCGAACCCCCGAGCAGCCCGCCGATCGCGACCGCCGCGCCTGCCAGGGCCAGCAGCCGGCCCATCGGCCCGGTGTCCTCGCGTCTCCCCATGCCGCACTCCCCCCGCCCGCCCGGCTTCCGCCCCCGGTGCACCGAGGATCCGCGAACATCGCCGACTGCGCCAGCCAATCGACCGACAGCGAAGCCGAGTTGTGATGCGGGTCCGCGCGGGCCGACTCCCCCGGTCCCGCTACTCCCGGGCCGGGCCGGGGGTAGCGGGAGGGAGTTCACCGACCGCCCGGCGTCAGGGTCGGCTGGCGTCTCGAAGCGATCCGGCGCACAGGGCCCAGATGATGAAGATGTTCACGGCGATCAGGACGATGGCCCAGAACGGGTAGTAGGGCAGCCACAGGAAGTTGGCGATCAGGCTCAGTCCGGCGAGGACGACGCCGACGGCGCGCGCCCACGTCGCCCCGGTGAAGAGGGCGCAGCCGGCCAGGACGATGACGATCCCCAGGATCAGGTGGATCCAGCCCCAACTGGTCAGGTTGAACTGGAATGTGTAGTTCGAGGTTCTGACGAACAGGTCGTCCTTGGCGATGGCGGCGATCCCCTCGAAGATCGCCATGGTCCCACCGAAGATCATCAGCACCGCCGCGAGGACGGTCCAGCCGGTTCTCAGCGGATGCCCGGAGCTTCCCGGGGCGCCGACGCCGGCCGTGGGCTGTTGAGGATTGGCGGCCATAGGGGCCTCCCGTGGTCAGGGGGCCGGTCGGCCTGCCCGAGCGGACCGGTCGGCGGCTCCGTTTCCAGCGTTCCACGGTGCTCTCGTTGCCGCGCGCCAGGCGGGGGCACGGGCCGGGGCGGGGCGGGCCGCCACCGCCGAGGGGACACTTCACCCCCCGCCCGCGGCCGACCCGCCTGACGGCGGCCACGTTGACGCCCTGGCCCGGCGGTCCACGACCGAGATGCGCCCGGCTCCGCCCACTGGTGGAATGACGAAGGGGCGCCGAATCGGCCCGACCCGGGCCCCTCGGCCCTCCAGCCGCGCGGCAGCGCGGCGACGGCGGCGTGCCGAGCGCCGAGCCGGCGGCGGGCCCCGCACCACTGGCCGACCCGATGAGGAGCCGACATGAGCACCGAACCAAGCGAGCTCGACGAACTCGGGCCGATCGACTACCTGGTGGTCGAGTTCCCCGGGAGCCGGATGACCGGCGAGGGACTGCCCCTGCTGATCGACCTGGTCGACCGCGGCATCATCCGGATCCTGGACCTGATCTTCGTCAAGAAGGAACAGGACGGGACGGTCGTCGGCGTGGAACTCGCCGACCTGACCGGGGACCGGCAGCTCGATCTCACCGTCTTCGAGGGCGTCTCCTCGGGCCTGCTCGGTGCGGACGAGATCGACGACGTGAGCGGCATCCTGGAGCCCGGAAGCTCCGCCGGCATCCTGGTCTACGAGAACGTCTGGGCGGGGCCCTTCGCCGCCGCCCTGCGCCGCGCCGGCGGCCGCCTGGTGGCCAACGGCCGCATCCCGGTCCAGGACCTGCTGGCCTCGCTCGACGCCGCCGAGGCCGGCGCCTGAGCAGTCCCGGCCCGGCCACCGCGCACGGCCGGGCAAGCCGTCCGTCCGAGCAACGCACGGCCGGCCCGGCCACCGGCCGACCGATCCACATCCGGCCAGGCCACGGCCGGTCGAACCACCGAAGGAGAACACCATGCCGGGTCTACTTCGCGGTGTCGCACGCACCGCCGTCGTCGCCGGGACCGCCACCGCGGTCTCCAACCGGGTCTCCCGGCGCCAGGCCGGCCGCTGGGCCCAGCAGGAGGCCCCCCAACAGGTCGCCCAGCCCGCACCCGTACAGGCCGCACCGGCTCCCGCGGCCGCTCCGGCCGACGACATGAGCACGAGGATCGCCCAGTTGAAGCAACTCGGCGAACTGCGGGACCAAGGCCTGCTCACCGAGGCCGAGTTCGCCACCCAGAAGGCGGCCATCCTCGGCTCCTGAACGCCGGCCACCGCGCCCCGAAAACCGCGTGTCGGATGCCACGGCGACCGGCGGGTGGCAGAGTTGCGCCCATGTGCGGCCGATTCGTCTCCACCACAACGCCCCAGGACCTGGTCGAGCTGTTCGGGGTGACCCGCTGGACCCCGGTCGAGACCCTCGCCCCGAGCTGGAACGTGGCACCCACGGACCCGGTGTGGACGGTGATGGAGCGCGTGGACCACGACACCGGTGAACTCACCCGCCGACTCCGCCCGGTGCGCTGGGGCCTGGTCCCCTCCTGGTCGAAGGACCCGGGGGCGGGGGCGAGGATGATCAACGCCAGGGCCGAGACGGTGCACGAGAAGCCGGCGTTCCGGACCGCGTTCGCCAAGCGGCGCTGCGTACTCCCGGCCGACGGCTACTACGAGTGGGTCCAGGTGGCCGCCACCGCCGACCGCAAGGCGTACAAGCAGCCGTACTTCCTCCACCCCCGCGAGGGCGGGCCGCTGGTGATGGCCGGGCTCTACGAGTTCTGGCGCGACCGCTCGGTGCCCGAGGACGACCCGGCGGCCTGGCTCACCACCGCCACCATCATCACCACCGACGCCACCGACGCCGCCGGCCGCGTCCACGACCGGATGCCGCTCACCATCGACCCGGGCGACCTGGACGCCTGGCTCGACCCCGAACACACCGACCCGGCCGAACTCCGACGGCTGCTGCACACCCCGGCCGGCGGGGAACTCGCCGTGCGGTCGGTGTCCACCGCCGTCAACAGCGTCCGCAACAACGGCGCCACCCTCCTTGACGCCGTGCCCGACCCGGTGGGCCACGGCGACACGTCCGACTAGTACGACCAGCCCGGCTAGTGCGACCGGTCCGACTGGTCCGACCAAAGCGTGTTTGCAAAGTCGCATCGGGCCCGACAGCACTTTGCAAAGTCCCCAAAACTTTGCAAACACCCCGGAACGCCGGAAAAGGCCTCGCACCGAGAGGACCGACACCGATGAGCATGGACTGGGACCTCCTCACCTCAGGGCCAGCCGACGCACGGCGCACCGCGCTGCTGCTCCCGGGCGGGCTCAACCCCGCGCGGTCGTACGCCGAGCTGATGGCGCAGCCCGAGCTGGCCGGCATCCGCCTGGTCGCCGCGACGCTTCCGGGCCACTGCGGGGCGCCGGCCCCGGAGGGCTACGGCATCGACACCGCGGCCCGGCTCGCCGGGCGGCTGGCCGCCGAGCAGCGCTGCGACGCGGTCGTGGGGTTCAGCATGGGGGCGAGCGTCGCACTGGAGATGGTGGCGTCCGGCGCGTTCTCGGGACCGGTCGTGCTGCTCGGGATCAGCCTGTCGCCCCGGGACGAGCCGCTGTTCTTCAGGACCGTCTGCCGACTGAGCGGCGTACTGGGCGAGCTTCCGTCCGTCGTCCTGCTGAAGCTCATGGGGTCGGTCACCAAGGATGTCCGGGTACCTCCCGCGCGCCGAACCGAGATCCTCGCCGACCTGCGCAGCAACGAACCGCGGGCGATGCGCGGGATCCTCCGCTGCTATCTGCGCCACCTCGGCGAGCACGCCAGGCCGGCCGAGCGGCTGTGCGCCGCCGGGGTGCCGGTCTGGGTGGTGCACGCCGAGAAGGGCGACGGCGGGCTCACCGCGGAGGAGCGGCGCACCCTGGAGGCCTGCCCCCGTGCGAGGGTCGTGACGATCCCCGGCAGCAGCTTCTTCCTGCCCAACGAGGAGCCGCAGCGGATCGCCGGGATCCTCCTTGACGCCCTGGCGCAGGCCTCCTGAGCCGCTTTGCCAGGTCGGCGTCTTCCTCGCCTACGCGGGCGAGCGAGGCCGGACCCGGATCGACCCGGCGCTCTACGTGCCGAAGTCCTGGACGCCGCCGACGCCGGCACCAAGCCCGGACCAGCCACTACAAACGACGAGGCCACAGCCCCAAGAGCTGAGGCCTCGTCATGGTAGGCACCGGCACCGAGGCCCGCGCGGGACTTGCGATCACCTGTCGACGGCGGCGGTCACGCGGTTCCACTCGTCCAGGTCGGCGGTGCGGGCCTCCAGTGCGGTGCGCATGCCGGTGGCGCCGGAGGCGCCGAGGGCCAGGCGCAGCGGGGGGTTGGGGCTGCCGACCGCGGTTCGGATGCCCTCGGCGATCCGGGCCGCGGAGGAGAACGCGGACGGGGGCAGTTCTCCGATGCCCTTCTGGACCTCGCGGACGGTCCGGTCGTAGTCGTCGAGGCCGGCGGCGACGTCGAGGTTGGACAGGAAGGGGGTGGCGGTCATTCCGGGCTGGATGATCGTGACCTTGATGCCGAGCGGCGCGACCTCGGCGGCCAGTGCGTCCGACAGTCCCTCGACCGCGTACTTGGTCGCGGCCAGCAGTCCCACGCCGGGGTGGGCGGACTGTCCGTAGACCGACGAGCCCTGGAGGATGTGGCCGGATCGCTGGGAGCGGAGTACCGGCAGCGTCGCGCGGAGCACGTTGAGCACTCCGAAGACGTTGGTGTCGAACACGGCGCGGGCCTGGGTGTCGGAGGCTTCCTCGACGGCTCCGAAGAGCCCGTAGCCGGCGTTGTTGGCCACCACGTCGATGCGGCCGAACCGCGAGAGCGTGTGCTCCACGGCTTCCCGGACGGCCTGCTCGTCACGCACGTCCGCCCGGACGAGGAGCAGACGGTCGCCGTGCGCTTCGACCAGTTCCTCCAGGGGAGCGGTGTCGCGGGCGATCGCCGAGACGACATCGCCGTTCTCCAGTGCCTGCAGGGTCAGTTCGCGGCCGATGCCGGAGGTCGCGCCGGTGATGAGCCAGGTGCGGGGGCCGGTCGGCTGGTTCGTTGTTCCGTTCATGTTGCGACCGTAGAGCGTTAGCGCATAACTCGTCAATCGATGCGATGCCTGGAGTTGCCCGTTAGCCGACTTAGTGCCTCTTCCTGCCGATGTAGGATGGGGCGATGAGCAGCACTGCGGCCGGATCCGCGAAACCCAGCCCGCGCACCGTCGTGCCGACGGTGGAGACCGTGCTCGCGTTCGTGAACACCCGCGCGGACGGGGGCGGCCGGCAAGAGCTGTTCGGGGACGGCCGCTCGTTCGCGGCGTGGCTCGCGGAGCACGGCGAGTTCGACGGCGTTGGCGGCGCAGGCGGTGTTGGCGGCGCAGGCGGTGTTGGCGGCGCAGGCGGCGAGACCGTGGCGACCGATGCGGATGCCGCGGCCGCACGCGAACTGCGGGACGCCCTGGTGACCCTGCTGCTCGCGCATTCGGGCGACGAGGCGAGCCTGGGCGAGCCGCTCCGGCTCGCCGAGCAGCACCTGCGGCGTGCAGGTGCGCTCTACCCGCTGGCGACAGTGGTCACGGCCGGTGGTGTCGAACTGGCGTCGCCGCAGACCGGGGTTCCGGGCGTGTTCGGGACCGTCCTGGCCGCGGTGACGACCTTCGCGCAGACCGGCGACTGGGCGCGCATCAAGGCCTGCCGCAACCCCCCCTGCCACTTCGGCTTCTTCGACCGCACCCGCAACGGAGCGGGGCTCTACTGCAGCACCGGCTGCGGCTCCCAGGTGTCCATGCGCAACTACCGCCGGCGCCAGCGCCGGGAGGGCGAGGCCCCGCCCGAGGCGTGAGGCCGCGGCCTCACGGGCGGCCCCTCGAAGCCGTGACCACCCCGGCATCTTCCTCGCAGGCCGCCCTCGCCATCCGGCTCCGCGCACGGTCGGCCGGACAGGACCAGGAGGCTCGGCCGACCATGCCCCGGTCGGTCCCGGTCAGTCCCCGGTCGGCAGTCCGGCCTCGACGCCCAGTACGCCCAGCGTGCGGCGCAGCGCCTCCCGGTCGGGGGCGGTCAGCGAGGCGGTGAGCTCCTCGTCCAGCCCGTGCGCGAGCGCGGTGCATTCGGCGAGCAGGCTCCGCCCGGTGTCGGTCAGCGCGAGTACCTGGCGGCGCCGGTCCGCCGGGTCGCGCACCCGGTCCACCGCGCCGACCTGTTCCAGGTGGTCGGCCAGCGCGACCACCAGGCTGGGTGCCACCGCCATGGTGCGGGCCAGTTCCTGCTGGGACGGCGGCGCGCCCGAGTCCAGTGCGACCAGTACGCCGACGTGCTTGGGCTTGAGGCCCAGCTCCGCCAGGGCGGTGGTGAACCGCGCCGTGACCACGCTGCCCAGGGTGCCGAGCCGGAAGACCACGGAGGCGGTCAGCGGCGCGGGGTTGACATTGTTCACGCGAGGAACGCTAGCATGCGGTAACCATTCAGAGTTCGAACAATTTGAGGTCTGACGCAATGCTTCGTTCCACCACCCCGCTCAGCCGGGGCATGCGCGTCCTGGTGATCGCCAATGCGGCCGGCGCCGCCCTGTCCATGGCCTCCGGCGTCGTCGGGCTGCTCTCCCCCGGCCTGGCCCTGCCCGGCGGCACCGACCCGGTGACCGCGCTCACCGACCTGTACGTTCAGGCCTACGCGGCCCGCGCCCTGCCGCTCGGCGCCGTCCTGGTGCACCAGCTGCTGATCAGCCGGACCAGCCGTGCCGGCCGCGCGCTCGGACCGCTGCTGCTGGTCTCCGGCGCGGTACAGCTGGCCGACGCGGCCATCGGCGTCTCGACCCACAATCCCGGCATGGCCGTCGGCGGCACCGTTCTCGCCGCCCTCCATCTGGGCCTGGCCTCCCGGCTGGCCCGCTCGGACCGTGCGACCCTCCCAGCCCGCGCCACCGGAGGCCTCCCCGCCGCCGAAGGCGCCTGACCGGGGCCGTCCGGGGCGCCGTCGCCGCAGGCCGGCACGCCCCCGCACCGGCCCCGCACCCGCCCCGCACCCCTCCTCAGGCGGGATTCGCGCTGCGGAACGCGTGCCGGTAGCCCGCCGGCGAGACCCCGACGACCCGTTTGAACTGACGCCGAAGCGTCGTGGCGGTCCCCATGCCGGTGGCCTGGGCCACCGCCTCGACGCTCTCGTCGGTGGCCTCCAGCAACTCCTGGGCGCGGCGCACCCGCTGGGTCAGCAGCCACTGGAGCGGCGTCTGACCGGTCACCGACCGGAACTGCCGCCCCAGATGGCGCGGGCTCGTGTTCGCCCGCCGCGCCAGGTCCGTCACCGTCAGCGGCCGGTCCAGCCGCTGCTGGGCCCAGGCGAGCAGGTCGGCCAGCACGTGGTCGCCCCTGACCTGCACCGGCGTGGCCACGAACTGGGCCTGGCCACCGGGCCGGTGCGGCGCCATGACGAGGCGTCGGGCCACCGAGTTGGCGATGGCCGCGCCGTGGTCGAGGTGGACCAGGTGGAGGCAGAGATCCACCGCGGCGGCCTTTCCCGCGGCGGTGAGCACGCTGCCGTTGTCGGTGTACAGCACGTCCGGATCGACCACGGCCAGCGGATGACGCGCACTCAACTCCGCGGTGTGCGCCCAGTGCGTGGTGGCGCGCCGGCCGTCCAGCAGGCCGGCCGCGCCGAGCACGAACGCCCCGGTACAGAGCGAGGCGACCCGGGCACCCGCCTCGTGGGCCGCCCGCACGGCCTCGACCAGCTCCGGCGGGGGCGGGACGTCGACGTCGGCGCAGGCGGGCACGATCACCGTGTCCGCGCCGACCAGGCGCTCCAGCCCGTGGTCGGGTTCGACCACGAACGGGCCGACCTTCACCGGGCCCTCCCCGCAGAGCAGCACGTCGTACCAGCCCTCCGCGGCCTCGCGCGGGGGGTTTCCGAAGATCTCGTAGGCCACCCCCAGCTCGAAGTGCAGCAGGTCACCGGCGGCCGGGAGTGCGACAGTTGGCATGTCCGAAAGTGTACGGGTGGTGTCGTTCAGGACACTCACGATCAGGCCCTGCCTGCGGCGAGACTGGAGTCCTCAGCACATCGAGATCGGGGAACCATGAGTACAGCGGCTGCAGTGGTGGTCTACGGCGCGACGGGTCACACCGGTCGCTTCATCGTCGCCGAACTGCAAAGGCGCGGCATCGCCACCATCGTCTCCGGGCGCAGCGCGGCCCCGTTGGCGGCGCTGGCCGCCGAGACCGGCGCCGGCGTCGAGGCGCGGCCCGCCGCCGTGGACGACCCGGCCGCGCTGGACCGGGCGCTCGCCGGAGCGGCGGCCGTCATCAACGCCGCCGGACCGTTCGCGGTGACGGCCGGTCCGGTCGTCGAGGCGGCCCTGCGCGCCGGGATCCCGTACCTGGACGTCGCCGCGGAGATCGAGGCGAACGCCTCGACGTTCGCCGACCACGCCGAGGCGGCCCGCAAGGCGGAGACCCTCGTCGTCCCGGCGATGGCGTTCTACGGCGGCCTCGGCGACCTCCTGGTGACGGCGGCCCTCGGGGACTGGACCGCCGCCGACGAGGTGCACGTCGCCTACGGGTTGAACGGCTGGCACCCCACTCCGGGCACCCGGGAGGCCGGCCGGGTCTCGCACGAGCGCCGCGCGGGCCGCCGGGTCCGGTTCACCGACGGCGGGCTGCAGTACCACGACGACAGGTCGCCGGAGCAGGACTGGGACTTCCCGGAACCGCTGGGCCGGCGCACGGTGCTCGCCGAGTTCAGCATGGCCGACATCGTCACCGTCCCCAGCCACGTGGACGTGCCCGAGGTCCGCACCTACATGACGCTCGAGGCCGCGCGGGACCTCGCCGCGGAGGACACCCCCGCGCCGGAGGCGGTCGACGACCTGGGCCGCTCCGACCAGACCTTCGTCGTCGACGTCCTGGTCCGCGCGGGCGGGGTCGAGCGCCGTGCCACGGCCCGCGGCCAGGACATCTACGCGATCACCGCTCCCCTGGTGGTGGAGGCCGCCCAGCAGGTCCTCGCCGGTAACACCCGCGCCACGGGCGTGGCCTCGGCCGGTACGGCGTTCCACGCGGCCGACTTCCTCCGGGCGCTGGCCCCGAACCTGTCGGTCGAGCTCCCGAACTGACCGCCCGCACGGGCGCCGACCACGGTGCCGCACCGGTCCCGGGCTGACACCGCGACCGCGGGCCGGGGGCCGCGCCGGGGTGCGCGCGGACGACCGGCCCGCGGGTACGGAAGAACGGGTACCGGCGTGGCGATGAGTTTTCCGGTCCCGGCCGGTCTACATCTCGAGGGGGCAACCACACACTCCGGGAGTACAGACATGGGACTCATCCACATCGAGATGTTCGCGACCCTCGACCTCGTCGCGCAGGCACCCGGCGGACCGGACGAGGACCCGGCGGGGTTCCCGTACGGCGGCTGGCAGGCACCCCTGCTGAGCGAGACCACCGGGGCGCAGATCATCGCCGCCTACCAGGGCACGGACGCCCTGCTGCTCGGCCGGCGCACCTACGACATCTTCGCCGCGTACTGGCCGCACCAGAAGGAGGGCGAGATCGCCGAGCTGTTCAACCGCGTCCCCAAGTACGTGGCCTCCCGCGGCACGCCGGACCTCCCCTGGGACGGGTCCACGCAGCTCGGCCCGGACCTGGCCGCCGCCGTCCGCGGGATCCGCGACCGGCACGAGAACGTGAAGGTCGTCGGAAGCCTCGACCTCGTCCAGACCCTGCTGCACGAGAGGCTCTTCGACCGCCTCGACCTGTGGGTGCACCCGATCGTCCTCGGCGTCGGCAAGAAGGTGTTCGACGGCGGCGCCGTCCCCACGAACCTCGCCCTCCTCGAACCGCCGGCGGCCGGTCCGGAGGGCACCGTCTACCTGCGCTACGCGCTCGCCGACGGCACCCCCGCGACGGGCGACATGAGCGCACCCGACCGCGGCCTCGGTCGCGACGGCGACGGTCGGTGACCTGCCGGCCACCGTCGCCGTCCGTGGAACCGTCCTGGGCATCGAGTCCTTCGGTGACCGCGGCGCACCCCTCGTCCTGCCCGCGGACGGCCCACCATGCTCTCGCCCTGCTCGGTCGACGCCGTCTCAGGAAGCCGCCGACGGGCCCGGCGTGCTGCGCAGGCCCGGCGGGCCCGGCGAGTCGGCGGGGGCGAACACCAGCGCCGTGTTGTGGCCGCCGAACCCGGCCGAGGTGCTGAGGGCGAGGCGCAGCCGCTGCCGCCGGGGCGCGCCGTGGACGAGGTCGATCCGGTCGGTGTCCTGGTCGGGCACCGCGAAGCCCGCGGTGGCGGGCACCGTCTGGTGCTGGACGGTGAGCACGGTCAGGGCGGCCTCGATGGCGCCGGCCGCGCCCATGGTGTGGCCCAGCACCCCCTTGGCGGAGGTGACGGACGGGGGGCGGCGGGCGAAGAGCCGGTCGATCAGGCCGGCCTCCGCACTGTCGTTGAGCCGGGTCCCGGTGCCGTGGGCGTTGACGTGGTCGACGTCGTCCGCAGCGGCGCCGGCTTCGGCCAGGGCCTGCCGGACGGCCGCCGCGAGGCCGCGGGCCCGCGGGTGCGGTGCCACCGGGTGGTAGGCGTCGGCCGCCGTTCCGACGCCCACCAGCAGGGCCCGGGTGGGCGCCCGCCGGCACAGCGCGTCGGCCTGGCGCTCCAGGACGGTGAAGGCGGCCCCCTCGCCGATGACGAAGCCGTCGCGGCCCGCGTCGAAGGGCCGCGAGGCGCAACCGGGGTCGGGCTGGCGGGAGAGCGCCCGCATCCGGGCGAACCCGGCGACGCAGACCGGCGTGATCATGGCGTCGGCGCCGCCCGCCAGGGCGATGTCGCAGGCCCCGGCGTGCAGGAGCAGGGCCGCGGTGTGGATGGCGCCGGCGCCCGAGGCGCAGGCCGTCGCGGTGTGCAGCACCGGTCCGGTGACGCCGAGTTCGATGGCGAGCTGGCCCGCCGCCATGTTCGGAAGGAAGGCGGGCAGGGCGAGCGCGGAGACGCCGGACGGGCCTCTCGTACCGAACCGTCGCGCCGCCTGCTCGTAGCTGCCCACGCCTCCGGCGGCCGATCCGAGGACGATGGCGACCCGGGCCCCGTCCCAGTCCTCGGGCCACAGTCCGGCGTCCGCGACGGCCTCGCGAGCCGCGACCAGCGCGAAGTGGGTGGCGCGGTCCAGCCGCCAGGACTGGCGGCCTCCGAGCAGCGCCCTGGCGTCGAACCGGGGGACCCGGCAGGAGATGCCGACCGGCAGTCCGGCGAGCGCAGGATCCGGCGCGGCCGTGGCGCGGGCGGCGAGGACGCCCTGCCAGGTCGGTCCGGCCCCGGGACCGGCCGGGGTGACCAGGCCGATCCCGGTGACGGCCAGGGGCGGGCGGGCTGCGCTCACTCCAGCGCTCCGGGCTGCCCGGTGGTCTCGGCGATCAGGGCGTGGACGCGGTCGACGAGCCGGCCCACCGTCACGTCGGCCGCGGAGTCGCCGTCGTCGTCGAGGCCGATGCCCCAGTGCTCCTGGAGGCTGACGACCAGTTCGACGCGGGCGAGCGAGTCGAGGTCCAGGTCGCCGAGCGCGGCGTCGTCGCCGACCGCGTCCGCCGGGACTTCGAACTGTCCGATGAGCAGGGCGACCAGGTGTTCGCGTACGGGGTTCACGGGGTGCCGACCTCCTTGTGGTCGAGGGTGTGCGGGCGGGGCTCCGGGGGTGCCGTGCGCACCGGGGCGTCGGGCCAGAGCAGGGTGGCGGAGGCCCAGGTGAGGCCGCCGCCGAAGGCGGTGAGCAGGGTCGGGGCACCCGGTGGGCGGACGCCCCGGGCGGCCGCGTCGGCCAGCGCGAGCGGGACGGAGGCGCCGGCCGTGTTGCCGACCTCGCGGATGTTCCCGAAGCGGTGCCGCGGCGGGATGCCGAGCCGGTCGGCGACGGCGTCCAGGATGCGCTGGTTGGCCTGGTGTCCGATGAAGGCCCGGACGTCCCCGGGCTGCCAGCCGGTCGCGCCCAGGACGGCTGTGGCGGAGGCGGCCATCCGGCGTACGGCGTGTGCGTAGACCGGTCGGCCGCGCATCCGGAAGTACTGTTCCTCGCGCCGCAGGCCGACGGTGGCGGGCAGTCGGGCCCCGCCTCCGGCGATGGCGATCAGGTCGCTCCCGGCGCCGTCGCTCCCCCAGTCGGTCTCCAGCAGGGCCCCGGGCTCGGCGGCGTCGCCGCGGCGGAGCAGCACGGCGGCGGCCGCGTCCCCGAACAGCGGTGCGGTGTCGCGGTCGAGCGGGTCGATGATCGCCGAGTACTTCTCCGCCGCGACCACCAGCGGGGCCTGGCAGGTGCCGCTGCGGAGCAGGGCGGCGGCGGTGGTCAGGGCGTAGAGGAAGCCGGAGCAGACGGCGGCGAGGTCGAAGGCGGGGACGGGCCCCAGGCCGAGCCGGTGCGCGACCTCGGGCGCGGTGGCCGGGCAGGGGCGGTCCGGCGTGGTGGTGGCCAGCAGGAGCAGGTCGGGGCGCGGTCCTGCGGGACCGGCGGAGTCGATCGCGGCGCGGGCGGCGGCGGTGGCCAGGTCCCCGGTGCCGACGTCGGGGCCGGCCAGCCGTCGGCGGTGGATGCCGGTGCGGCTGGTGATCCAGTCGGTGCTGGTGTCGAGGGCGCCGTGCTCGATGACCTGCTGGTTGGTCACCACCCGGGGTGGGAGGCTGGCGCCGATTCCGCCGATCACCGCCGCGGGCCGGTCGGCCGGGCGGCCGGGCGGGGTCGTCATGGCGCGAGGAACGGGGAGGGCGGCTTGGGGATCCCCGCCAGGCCGCCGTCGGGCACCGACAGGCCCCCGTCCAGTGCGACGGCCTGCCCGGTGAGGAAGGCGGCGGCGGGCGAGGCCAGGAAGAGCGCCGCCGCGGCGACCTCCTCCGGTTCGGCCCAGCGGCCCATCGGCACGTGGGCGAGCAGCCAGTCGCTGAGGGCGGCGTCGGTGTGGACGGACGCCGTCATGTCGGTGCGGACCCAGCCCGGGCACAGGGCGTTGACCCGGATGCCCGTGCGGGCCCACCCGACGGCGAGGCTGCGGGCGAGCGACACCTGGGCGGCCTTGGTGGCGGCGTACACCTCCATCAGCGGCGTCCCGACCAGTCCGGCCACGGAGGACATCAGCACCAGGCTGGCGCCGTCGGAGCGGGCCAGATGGGGGTGGGCGTGCCGGCAGACGGCCGCGGTGGCGTTGAGGTTGACGGCGACCACCTGCTCCCAGACGGGCTGCGGGAGGTACTGCAGCGGCGCGAAGAGCGCGCTGCCGTCGGGCTCGGCGGGCAGGATCCCGGCGTTGTGGACGAGGATGTCGAGTCCTCCCAGGGCCTCGGCGGCGTGGTCGACGAGCACCGCCTGCCCGGGGTCGGCGAGGTCGCCCGGTACGAGCGCGGGGCGTTCGGTGTACTCGGCGACCAGGTCGGCGGTGTGCTTGAGCCCGGCGGCGGTGCGGGCGGACAGGGCGAGCCGCGCTCCGGCCTGGGCGAGGGCGACGGCGACGGCCTGGCCGATGCCGCGGGAGGCGCCGGTCACCAGCGCACGCCGGCCGTCGAGCCGGAAGTGGTCAAGGACGGTCATCAGGGGGCTCCTCTGGTTCTGACGCCGCCTCGGAGCGGTGTCCGGGCGGTCAGGGCGGGGCGGTCAGGGCGGGACGGTCAGGGCGGGACGGTCAGGGCGGGACGGGGCTGATGTCAGGGCGCGCTGGGGGCGACGGCCGCGGCGTGCAGCGCGGGGGCGCCGGTCCAGGTGAGCAGGGCGGTGCCCCAGGTGAGGCCGGCGCCGAGTACGCAGACCAGCAGCCGGGCGCGGTCCGGCAGCAGGCCACCGGCCGCGGCGTCGGCCAGCGCGAACGGGGCGGACGCCGCGCCGATGTTGCCCGTCCGGTCCCCGGTGATGTGGAGGCGCTCGGGCGGGATGCCGATTCCGGCCGCGACGGTGCGCAGCAGCAGCGGGTTGGGCTGGTGGGTGATGAAGGCGTCGATGTCCTTGAGGTCGAGCCCGTGTTCGGTGAGGGTCTCCTCGACCATGCGCGGGAAGACCTCGGTGATGAAGTCGCGGACCGCCCGGCCGTCCATGTGGATGTGGTGCAGGCCGTTCGCCAGGCTGCGGGCGCTCGCGGGTGTCCGGCTCCCGCCGCCGGGGATGAGCACATGGTGCGCTCCGCGGCCGTCCGAGCCGAGGCGGAAGCCCCGGAAGCCCCCGTCCCCGGGGACGGGGCCCAGGACGGCGGCGGCGGCGCCGTCCGCGAAGAGCACGGCGGTGCCCCGGTGGGCGGGGTCGACGAACTTCGAGTAGGCCTCGACGCCGACGACCGCCGCGTACCGGCTGCCGGGGGTCGTCGAGAGCCAGTCGTGGGCGACCTTGGCCGCGAACAGCCAGCCCGAGCAGGCCGCGCTGACGTCCAGGGCGACGGCGTTCGCGGCACCGGTCAGTGCCTGGACCCGGCAGGCGGTGGCCGGTCCGAGCTCGTCGGGTGTCGAGGTGGCGGCGATGACGACGTCGAGCCGGTCCGGCGGGATGCCCGCGGCCTCGCACGCGGCCAGCACGGCCGCCGCCGCGAGATCGGAGGCGGCCTCGCCGCTCGCGGCGACGTGCCGCTCGACCACTCCGGTGCGTTCGACGATCCACTCGGCCGAGACGCCCGCGAGCCGGCCGACCTCTACGTTGCCGCGCACCTCCTCGGGCAGGTACGTACCCATCCCCAGAACGCCGATCGCGGGGGGTGTCCGCTGGTTCACGATGTGCTCCCTGTCGGGTCTCGGGGGGTGGAACGGGTGCCGTGGGCGGCGAGCAGTGCGGTGGCGTAGTCGGGCCGGTCGAGCGCGGAGGGGGCGAGGGCGGCGCCGGGGTCGAGGGCGTCCACGACGTCCGGGAGGGCCGGTCGCAGCCGGTCGCACAGGACGTCCATGGCGGCCGGGAGGGCGCGCACCGCGGCGGGTGTGAGCACTCCGGTCGCCAGCAGCGGCCCGGCCAGCCGTCGGGCCTGGCGGAGTCCCGCGAGCGCCGCGAGGTCGTCGGCCAGCGGAACGCCCCACCCCGGGCCGTTCGCGGCGGCGTCGGCCGCGAGCCGGCAGGCCTGGACCGCTCCCAGCTCCAGGGCGTCCGCGAGCAGCGGATTCCAGAGGTCCAGCGCGCGGCGCCCCTCCGCGGCGCCGGCCGTGTGCGCCGCCGCGAGCTCGTCGGCGAGCCGGTCCTGCAGGGCGGAGACGGCCTCCGGCCACCACGCCGCGCCGGTCGGGTCGGGCAGGGCGCCGCGCGGGCCCGTCGTCGGCCGGCCCTGGCGGGTCCGCTCCTCGACGAGGGCGCGCCCGGCGTCGAGCAGGATGAGGGTGTTGTCGCCGCCCGCGTTGTCGAAGGCGCGGGCGAACCCGAGGTAGCCGGGGAGCCGGTTGCCGTCGAGGAGGCCGGACACGCCGCAGCGGTGCTGCAGGCCGTCGATCAGTTCCGCGGCCGTGCGCGTGCTGTGCGCCTTGTGGAGGGCGAGCGCCCGGTCGACCCCGGCCCACGGGGAGAAGGTCATCGCGGTGTCCGGCGGTGCGGCCGTTTCCGTAGGCGGCCCGGGGGCTCTTCCGGGCGTGCGCAGGGCCGCCCATCCGGACAGGGCCGCCCGTGCGGTGCAGCGCAGCGAGTAGGCCTCGGCCAGTGCGCCGATGACGGCGTGCTGCTGGGGGCGGTACTCCAGGACGGGCCGTCCGGGGGCCAGTCGGCCGTGGGTGCGGCGGTCGGCGCTGAACCGCCAGGCCATGGCCGCGCTGCGGCCCGCCAGGCCCGCCATCGCCGAGGGGAGGGTGGCCCACAGCCCCTGACCGCAGCTCAGGGTCCGCTGCAGTCGGGCGTCGGGGCCGGGCTGCGGGTCGTGCAGCAGGCCGGCGGCGTCGATCGTGGACCGGTCCGCGAGCCAGCGGTCGTAGGGCACCCGTGCACCGTGGAAGCGGACGAGGCCGTAGGGCAGGGGGAGGGCGTCCACCGCGATCGGGTCCGAGATCGAGACGCCCGGTGCGGGGCGGCCCTCGGCACCGGTGATGTCGACGAGGAAGGAGAACACCCCGCCGTCCCGGCCGTCCGTCAGCAGCCTGGCGCAGACCACCGCCTGCTGGGGCAGTCCCTCGGCGGCCACCGAGGAGAACTTCGCGGCCCGGTCGTCCGGGGTGTGCAGCGCGAACTCGCGGCGCGCCGGGTCGAACCGCGCCTCGGTCCGGATGCCGAGGTGGCTGCCGGCCTCGCCGATCTCGGTGACCATGAAGGAGCCCTTGGTCCGGGCGTGCGCCAGGGCACCGTCCGGGTCGGCGTTCCGGCCGCCCAGCAGGACCAGCGACCCCACGCACAGCGTGTAGTGGGAGAGCAGGGTCTGGTAGAGCGGCGGATCGGCGAGGACCGTCGCCTCGCCGAGGGCGGCCAGGAGTTCGGCGTCGGCGACCACCTCGGCGGCGGGGGGAAGCAGCGCCGCCAGCCGGGTCAGCCGTTCGTGGGCGCGGGTGTCCGTCCGCAAGGCGGCCGGGTCGCCGCGTGTTCCGTCCTCCGCCAGGAGCTTCCCGAGCTCGCCGCCCCGTCCCGGTGGGAGGAGTGCCGTCAGGCGCGCCAGCACGTCCGCGGCGCCGGGGCGGCGGTGGTCCTGTTGTGCGGTGTTCACGATTCCCTCTCTGCTGCGGTCGTGCGGTGGGTGTCGGCCGCGGTCCGCCAGGGCCGGGCGCGCCGGGTGCGGGGGTCCCCTTGTCCGGGCGGGTCCGTCGGCGACCGTCCGGGCGGGTCGGTCGGCGACCAGGGCCACGGGGGCGGGAGCGGGGGTGGGAGCGGGCCCGGCTCGCGGACGGGCCACTCGCCGTCGAACACCGGCGCCAGGGCTTCGACGTCCGGCGTGAGGAGCCGCACGCTGTTGGTGAGCGTCCGGCCGGTTCCCGCCTCGATCACCTGCGAGGCGCCGGCCAGCGCAGGCCCGAGCACCGCGGGCAGGGCGAAGGCGCGGACCAGACAGGCGGACAGCGCGCGCGGCAGATCCGTGTCCTGCCGGTAGGACCGCCCGGCGACCGCCGAGTAGACCGGCCGCCGCGGTGGCTCAAGGCGCAGCCCCCGGGCGTAGTGCGCGAACGCGCCCGCCTCGCGGGCGAGGGCCGGGTGGTGGCTCATGAACGGCAGCCGCAGGCGCTGGGCGGCGACGCCCTGCCGCCCGGCCGAGGACTCCACTGCGGCGAGGCCGGCCGGGCTGCCCGATACCACCGTCTCCTCGCCGTGGTTGACACAGGCCACCACGACCGAGCCCGCTGCCGGTCCGGCCTCGGCCAGCAGTCTGCGGGCCCGGTGCTCCGCCGCGCCCAGCAGCGTCATGCCTCCTCCCGCGGCCGTCATCAACTGCCCGAGGCGGCAGGCCAGTCGGGCTCCATCGGGGATCGAACAGGAGCCCGCCGCGGTGAGTGCGGGGATCTCGCCGAAGCTGACCGCGAGGATGCGGTCCGCCGGGAGCCCGTCGGCCTCAAGCGCGCGGTGTACCGCCACCGACACGCCGAACAGGGCGAGTTGGACGGTGCCGGGCGCCTCGCCGGCCAGCGCGCCCGTGCTGAGCGCCGACCCGCGTGTACTTGGCGCCGACCCGGCGGCACCGGGTGTCAGGCCTCCCGTCAACCGCGGGCCGATCGGCGTCACCCCGAACTCGGCGGCGACCGTGTCGGCCTCGCCGAACACCTGGGTGACCGCTCGTGCCAGCGACCGGACGCGGGGAAGGGCCCGCAGCAGCGGGGTCAGGCTGAAGTCCCCCTGGCCGGGGAACATGTGGACCACCCCACCGGTGGTTGTGGGGCCGTTCGGGCCGGGGTTCACGGGCGCCGCCTCCACCTCGGGGCGCTCCGGGAGGGAACCGCCGATACCACCGATGGTGGCGCCGATCACCGACCGCGCCGAGTGGCGCCGCGCCCCTGGCCTGTCAATACTTATGAACCGTCAATTATCTTTTCACCCGCAAAACTTGACGGCAGGTGGCTACCATGGGGCGGTGAAATGCAGGGGCCCGCCTTTGGCGCGGGATCCCCGCGCCCCGGCTTGAACGACCTCCCGGGGGGAGCCATGACCGGCCGCCGCATACCCAACACCCGCCTTCGGGAACTCGTCGCCGAATCCCGTTGGACCGGCGAGGAGTTGGCCCGAGCCGTCAACCAGATCGCCGCCGAGGCCGGGATGAGCCTGGCCTACCGGAGGGCCTCCGTCCACCAGTGGATCACCGGCGCCGAACCCCGCAGGCCTGCCGCGCACTTCGTCTGTGCCGCGCTGGCCCGGCGCCTCGGCCGCGCCGTCACCCTGACCGACGCGGGATTCGCCGACCCGCAGGCCGACGGTTCGGCGAGGGCCTCCGACCGGGACGCGCTCCGCAGCCTCGCCGCGGCGGCGACCGTTCCGGGCCGGCACGGCGAGCTGCTCGCCTACCGGCCGCTGTCGGCCGAGGAGTACGTCACGACCCTCATCCGGCCGTCCACCGGCGGGCCGACGGGCGGCCCCGGCCGGCACCGCGGGCAGGGCGGCCCGGCGGACGCCGAACCCGACGTGCTCAGGCAGCTGCTGACCGTCTTCGCCACCGTCGACCGCACCCAGGGCGGGGGCCAGGCCCGCACCGCGCTCGCCGCCCTGCTCGCCACCACGGTGGCGCCCATGCTCAGCCGACCCTACGGGCCCGTCCGGCACGCACGGTTGCTCGGCGACACGGCCCGGCTCTGCTACCTGTGCGCGTTCATGCACGTCGACGACGAACTCAACGGCCTGGCCGGCTGGTACTACCGGATCGGCCTCGCGCTCGCCCACCGCGCGGGCGACACCGCCGCCGAGGCGATGGTCCTCCGGGCGATGAGCGCCCAGGCCTACGAACTCGGCCGCCCCCGGCAGAGCCTGCGACTCGCCCGCGCCGCCGCCGACCGTCCCATCGGCGCCGCCCCGCCGCGGCTGCGCGCCGCGGTGCTGGGCCAACTCGCCCTCGCCGAGGCCGCGGTGGGCGACGGGCCGGCGGCGCTCCGCCACCTCGACGACGCCCGCGACCTCCTCCCGCTCATCGTCGGCCCCCCGCCGCCGGTCGGCGACTACCACCACGCGTCCTGGGACCACCAGCGCGCCCTCGTGCGGGCCGAACTCGGCGACCTCCCCGGGGCGATCAGGTCCCTGGAGACGTCCGCCGCCCGACGCCCCCGAGCCGAGGCCCGCTCCCGCGCCTTCATCCTCAGCCGCCTGGCCGAAACGCAGGTGGCCGCCGGCCACATCGAAGCCGCGTGCGCCGCCTGGCACGAGTTCCTCGACGTCTACCCCCTGCTGTCCTCCCGCCGAGCCCACGCGGCCCGCGCCCGGCTACCCCGCCTCCTCCTCCCCCACCGCCGACGCCCATCCGTCGACCACCTCATCCAACGCGCCACCACCCTCCGCCCCCGCTAGGGTGCGCCCGGCCTTGGCCCCTCAATGTCCCGGGCCGTAAAGAGACTTGACGACCAAAGCAAATGCCGGCCGCCCCCGCCCGACCAAGCCGCACCCCCTAGGATTGGTCCAGACCTATTGACGCGCCCCGCCGCCCCTTCTACGATCCGGTCCGGCACAGCCCCACATGTCCCCACCTCACCCAGAGCCGGGCGTCACGCCCCCACGCGCCGGTCATCTCCCTGGCGCCCGGCGGGAAAGGGAGCACAGCATGTTCCGTCGAAGGTCGCGCAATCCACGCCCGCCGGGCGGTCTCCGCCCCGGTTCGGGCCCCGACCGTCTGGAAGGCGTCCAGGCCGGGAGCGAGCCGCTCCGGACCCCTCGCCCGCAGCGTGCGTCCGTGGAACGCGCATCGCAGGTGAACCGGACCAGCCGCGCCACGCACCGGCCGACCGTCCTGAAGAGCTCCATCGCCGGGGTGAGCGCCGCCGCCGTCATCGGCGCCGGGCTCGTCGTGGCCGGCTCCGTCACCGCCGGGGCCGCCACCACCAACCTGGTGGCCAACGCCGGATTCGAGAACGGGCTCTCCGACTGGACCTGCTCCGGCGGCTCCGGCACGGCCGTCACCAGCCCGGTCCACTCCGGCACCTCCGCGCTCAAGGCCACGCCCACCGGCCTGGACAACGCCCAGTGCAGCCAGACCATCAGCGTTCAGCCCAACTCCCAGTACACGCTGAGCGCCTACGTCCAGGGCAGCTACATCTACCTGGGCGCCACCGGCACCGGCATCACCAGCGCCCCGTCCACCTGGACGCCGAGCAGCTCGTCCTACAGCCAGCTCAGCGTCGGCTTCACCACCGGGGCGAACACCACCTCGGTGACCGTCTACCTGCACGGCTGGTACGGGCAGCCCGCGTACTACGCGGACGACGTGTCACTGGTCGGCCCCGGCGGCAGCAGCCCCACGCCGAGCACCACCCCGCCGACCACGACGCCCCCCACGACCACCGCACCGCCGACCACCACGCCACCCACCACCACGGCGCCGCCGACGACCACGCCTCCCACCACCACGGCGCCGCCGACGACCACCCCGCCGGGCGACACCTGCCCCACGAAGCCCAAGCCGTCGGGCAAGGTCCTGCAGGGCTACTGGGAGAACTGGGACGGCGCCGCGAACGGCGTCCACCCCGGCATGGGCTGGGTCCCCATCACTGACAGCCGGATCGCCGCGCACGGCTACAACGTCATCAACGCCGCCTTCCCGGTGATCCTCTCGGACGGCACCGTCCAGTGGCAGGACGGCATGGACGCCGGCGTCAAGGTCTCGACCCCCGCCGAGATGTGCCAGGCCAAGGCCGCCGGGGCGACGCTCCTGATGTCGATCGGCGGCGCCGCCGCGGGCATCGACCTGAGCTCCAGCACCGTCGCCGACCGGTTCGTGGCGACCGTCGTGCCGATCCTCAAGAAGTACAACTTCGACGGAATCGACATCGACATCGAGACCGGACTGTCCGGAAGCGGCAACATCAACACGCTGTCCGCCTCCCAGTCCAACCTGATCCGCATCATCGACGGCGTGCTGGCCCAGATGCCCGCGGGCTTCGGCCTGACGATGGCCCCCGAGACGGCGTACGTCACCGGCGGTAGCGTCACCTACGGGTCGATCTGGGGCTCCTACCTCCCGATCATCAAGAAGTACGCCGACAACGGGCGCCTGTGGTGGCTGAACATGCAGTACTACAACGGCAGCATGTACGGCTGCTCCGGCGACTCCTACCAGGCCGGCACCGTCCAGGGCTTCACCGCGCAGACCACCTGCCTGAACAACGGCCTGGTCATCCAGGGCACCACGATCAAGGTGCCGTACGACAAGCAGGTGCCCGGACTGCCGGCCCAACCCGGTGCGGGCGGTGGCTACATGGCGCCGAGCCTGGTCAGCCAGTCGTGGAACGCCTTCGGTGGTCAACTGAAGGGGCTCATGACCTGGTCGATCAACTGGGACGGCTCGAAGGGCTGGACCTTCGGCGACAACGCCAAGTCCCTCCAGGGCCGTTGACATCCCGTTGACGCCTCGCTGAGACCCGGCTGGGTCCGCGCCCCGGTGCACCGTCCTTCGTGGCACCGGGGCGCGGCCTCAACGAGGGGCCGTCGGCGTGTTCTCGTGGATGCCGGTGCCGACGTCCGTCCGCACCCGGTGGTTGACGACGCTCAGCGGCCCCAACCCCGCGAGCACCTCCAGGAGGTCGGCAACCGTCACGGCGGCCGGAACACCCTCGGCCACCGGACCGCCACCGGCCACCGCAGCGCCCTCGGCGGCCGACCCGCCGTCGGTGGCCAGCACCCCGACCGTCGCGGCCGAGGCGATCTCCTCCGGCAGGAGGTCGCCTAGCGTCCTGATCCTGCGCACGGACCCACGGCCGGGCGGCGGGAGGAGGGCGGGCTCGCCGTCGCCGGTCAGCAGCGTCAGATCGCTCGCCTCGGCGACCGCCCGCTCGGCCCACCGCGCGTCGGAGGCCACATAGCACCACTGGTCGGGGTGCTGACCGCGCAACGACGGGTACCGGAGCCGGAGTTCGCGCAGCAGCCCGCCGACCTCGTCGACGACCGCGCACGGACTGACCACGAACGACAACCGCGTCTCGTCCCGGATCGCAAGCCCCTCCAGCGCGGCCAAGGCCTCCGACACCTCCGATGCTCCCACCCCGGCGACCTCGACCACCGGCCCGGACGGCAAGGCGCCCGGTCCGGCCCGCTCAGGACGCCGACGCTCCTCCCGGCCGCCGAGGACGAGCACCGTGTCGCCCCGGTCCAGATAGGCCCGGACCAGCGCACCTGCCGCAGCCGCCTTCTCGCAGCCGTCCTCCGCCCGGGGCCACCGGACCGACCCCGTGCTCCGGGGATCGGGCAGCAGCGGAGTGCCGTGCCGACCGTGTCGGCAGGGCCGGGGGCCGGGGGCCACCAGCACACGGCGGGTCCGGAGCGCCCGCGACCAGTGCCGGACGACCTCCTCGGCCAGGGCCGCCCTCCGGGCTCCGCCCGCCACCGCAAGGCCCGCGACCCGGCCGCCGGGATCGAGGTAGGTCGTCGCGGCCAGCACCCCGGACCGCGCGGCCCCGGCCGCCCGGTCCGATCGCCCGAGCGCCCGAGCGCCCGCGGGGGCACGGCGCGAACCGGTGCGGCATACCCCTGCCCGGCCAACCACGCCGCGATCAGGGGGGCTGCAGGACAGCGCACCTCCCCGCGGGCGGGGTGGGTGAAGCGGCTCACGACGAAGACCTCCTCGTCGCCGATGTCACCAATGCCACCAATACCACCGATGCCACCGATGCCACCGATGCCACCGATCGCCGGCAGGATGAACGCTTCCGACAGCCGCGTCCTGTTCACGTGTTCGCACCTTCCGAAACCTGCTTCCGGCATACGCCTGCTGCACATACTGGTTCGCCGAAGGGCATTCGCCACATTCCCTGACGGGGCGTCACAATCGCTGTAGGCACGCGAAGTAGAGGAATTCCGAACTGGGGAACGAGGCACTCCGGCCGGCGGCGGCCATCGGCCCGCAGCGGTCACCCCCTCCCGGCGCCACCCCTGCGACCGCCGCGACCGCCGAGCGCCCCGCCGACCCCGGAAATCCGGGGCCCGGACGGTTCGAGCACCCGCCGTGCCCACCGACCCCGGGGCCCGGCCCCCGGGCGGGCGGCCGAACAGCTCCCGAACGGCGAAAGACCCCACCAGGTTCACCCGTCCGACCCAAACCCGGTTCCGGCCAAGGTGCCTGCAGAACCCACATCGAGATGATCTTTCCGTCACGGCCACCGTCACCACCGGCGGCCGCGAGTACCGCGTCCGGGCCGCGTACCTGGTCGGCTGCGACGGCGGCCGCAGCACCGTCCGCAAGCAGGCCGGCATCGACTTCCCCGGTACCGCGGCGACCCGCTTCTCCCTGCTCGGCGACGTCGAGCCCGCCGACCCCGAGGCATTGCCGTTCGGCGCGACCACCGGCCCCGACGGGACCGTGTTCGTCACAAGATCGACCGGACAGGGCCAAGCGAGCCGAGTGCTGCCACCGTCGTGTGCGGTCGGCGGGTCGGCCCCCGCCCGACCGTGGCCACGACATCCGGAAATGATCTCCGCTTCGGCGTGCCCTACAGTACGGAGCACCTCCCCGCTTGGCCCGCCTCCCGCGGCCGCCAAGTCCACCACGACCCGGACAGCGAGGACCAACCGATGGCCGCCGCCGCGCAGCGCACCGATGCCCGACGCAACCGCGAACGGCTGCTCGCCGCCGCCCAGGAGGCGTTCACGGAGGCCGGCCCCGAGGCCTCGCTCAACGAGATCGCCCGCCGGGCCGGTGTCGGCCCCGGCACCCTCTACCGGCACTTCCCCACCCGCGGCACCCTCCTCGCGGCCGTCCTCGACGAGCGGGTCGAGCGGCTCTGCACCACCGCCGACCGGCTGCTGTCCACCGAACCCGCCGACATCGCGCTCGCCGACTGGCTGCGCGCCTTCGTCGCCCACGCCCGCATCAACCAGGGCCTCGGCAGCGCGCTCCTGATGGAGGCCGAGGGATCGCTGGGCACGGACTGCCACCGCCGGATCCGGGAGGCGGCCACCGCCGTGCTGTCCAGCGCCCGGATCAGCGGCACCGCCCGCCCCGACCTGACCACCGACGACCTGCTCCAACTCGCCCTCGGCGTCGCCCTCGCCACCCCGCACCCCGGGCAGGGCGACCAGGCCGAGCGGCTGCTCGACCTGGTGCTGGACGCGGTGTGCCCGGGCTGACCATCCGGACGGTGGCCTGAGGCCCGACCCCTCAGGCCACAGGGTCAGAGCCAGTTGCGGCGCTTGAACACCAGGTACAGGCCGGTGCAGACCAGACCCATCAACCCGATCGCGAACGGGTACCCGAAGGCCCACTTCAGCTCCGGCATGGACTGGAAGTTCATCCCGTAGACCGTTCCGATCAGGGTCGGGGCGAACAGGATCGCCGCCCAGGAGGAGATCTTCTTGATCTCGTCGTTCTGCATGTGCCCGGCCTCGGCGAGCTGCTTCATCTCCTCGTTCTGCCGCTGCGAGACCAGCGTGGCGTTCACGGTGAGGATGTTCTGCAGCATCTGCCGGAATCCGTCCACCCGCTCGGCCGCGTAGGTCGCGTGGTCGGCCACGTCGCGCAGGTAGCGCTGGAGCTCGTCGTCGGTGCCGTACTTCCCGAAGCCCGCCTCCAGGCTCTTCATGATCTCCAGCAGCGGCCGGGTGGCCCGTTGGAACTCGATGACCTCGCGCGAGAGCTCGTAGATGCGCCGGGACACCTGCGGGTCGCCGCCGAACACCTCGGTCTCGATCTCGTCGATGTCGTGCTGGAGCCCGGCGATCACCGGCGCGTACCCGTCGACGACGGCGTCCAGCACCGCGTACAGCACCGCCTCCGGTCCGAGTGCGAGCAGCTCCGGGTCGGCCTCCAGGCGCCGGCGCACGGCGGAGAGGTCCGGGGCCTGCGAGTGCCGGACGGTCAGGACGAAGTCCGGGCCGACGAAGAGGTGGATCTCACCGAAGTCGACCTCCTCCACGTCGTCCAGGTAGCGGGCGGCGCGCAGCACCACGAAGAGCGTGTCGCCGTAGCGCTCCAGCTTGGGCCGCTGGTGGGCGACGATGGCGTCCTCAAGCGCCAGTTCGTGCAGTCCGAAGCGCTCCGCGGCCTCCAGCAGCTGCGCCTCGGCGGGCCGGAACAGTCCGATCCAGGCCATCGTGCCGGGCTTGCCGGGCAGTTGCCGGTAGATGTCGGCCAGGCCCGCGCTGGCGGGTGCCCCGACCCGGTGCCCGTCCCGGTACACGGCCGCGTCCACCACGGAACGCTCCAGGGTGACGGGCTCGGCGGGCTGATCGGGCCTCGGGTCCATCGAGTGCTCGGGCGCTGGCTGGGCGTCCTCGACGCGGACGGCGGTGAGGGAACGGGAGAACGGACGCTTGCTCGCGCGCACGGCGCGCACTCGCCAGTCGGACATGGCGGTACCTCCACGAGTCTGGGTCCTCCGCCCGTGCCGCAGGCCCGGGGCGTGCTCCCGGGGCGGGTGGCAGGGGCGGCAGGCGGCCGGCCGTCCTCCACCGCGCACGGCGCCCGGTCCGCACCGGCACGGCCCGACGCGGTCAGCGGCGGGGTGCGGGGGCGCGGGTGGCGGGAGCGGTACGGGAGGAGGGGAGCCGGGTGCCGGAAGAAAAGGGGGACATCCTGGGGCAGGGCCGACTTCGACCCGGACTACTGCTCTCCACCGCTCTCACCTCCTCGCCGCCGGGGCGCCCCTCCGGGGTCGCCTCTTGCCGGGCCACCAGGAGCGTCCACACCGCGCGGCCGCGGGCGCACGCACACATGCGCCGGTCAGGCGGGTGGGCACCCCTGATCTCGTCAGAGCTTTGGCACGCCACGGCGTAGCACCGGAAGGTGCAGCCACTTGGGGTCACCCCTTAGGCCGGGGAGACCTGTCCTGACCCTGGGCGTCTCTCGACGTCGTGGGGTCAGTGGCCTGTGTCCATGGCGACGCCTCACCGAACGAGGTGCCTTCACAACTCCACCGAGTCTAGTACCCGCGCGACGGCACCTCCGACCACGGCCCGGGCCCGCGGTGCCCGCCGACCGCCTTTCGACCACGCGGAGGCCGGCTCGACGCCCCTGCTACCCCGGCGCCGCGTTCGTCGCCGACGGGGCGGTCGGCGACTCACCCAGGTCCGCGCGCCCCCGGCGCCCGGAGGCACTGCCGCCTCGTCAGCACAGGGCGAGGTGCGCGGCGGCGTAGGGGATGGCCACGGTCTCCAGGCCGCCGACGGTGCCGAACACCGGGTGGACGTTGACCTCGAAGACCACGCCGCCGCTCTCCGCGGCCAGGTCGACCCCGGCGAACGGGAGCCCGAGGGACTCGGTTGCGCGGACGGCGAGTTCGGCGAGCCCGGCCGGCAGGTCGCCCTCCGCCAGCAGGGTCGACACGGCGCCCTGGCTCTCGTTGCAGGGGGCGTCCGGGTCCGGCTGGACGTGCTCCACCGCCCGGACCACGCGCCCGGCGAGGACCACCACCCGGTACTGGTGGCGCCGGCCCTCGGCGTTGTAGTTGGCGGCATCGCGGGCGATCAGCCAGTCGGCGCCCGAGGCGCCGTAGTGGCGTGCGGCGGCGGTCAGTTGGGCGCGGGTGGTGACGTGGAAGACGTCGTTGCCGCCCATGCCGACGGTGGGACGCGCCCAGACGTCGCGGCCGAGGCGGTCGAAGGCGTCGGCGGCGGCCTCCGGGGTCGGCCGGGAGAGCGCGATGGTGGGCATGTGCGGGATGCCGTCCCGGGTGAACCGCTCGACCGTGAGGTCCTTCTCGGTGGCCGCCCGCCAGGCGTCCGCGTCGGTGCCGAACGAGCGGGCGCCGTGCTTGCGCAGCCGCTGCTGGCAGGCCGTGAAGTCCCGGCGGCGGTGCGGCGGGATCTCGTAGACCAGGACCGCCTCCGCTGTCACGGCCCTTCCGGCGGAGGGCACTTCGATGTGGAGGAGGCCGTCGGCTCCGCCGATCCGGCCGGATCCGCCGGTCATGAAGTGGCGCGCGTCGAACAGGACGGGCGTCCTGCCGGTGAGCATCTGCACGGCGGTGGCCAGCGTCTCCCGGCTGCCTTCGGTCGAGCTGTGATCAGTCATGAGAACTAGCTCGGGTCGGCCCATGCGGCCATGGAACAGGCCGCGACCAGCCCCGGCAAGGGTGCGCCGTCGGCCATTCGGGGCCCGGTGGCCGGAAACCCGGCCAGGGTGGCCCGGCATGGCTCGCGGCGGCCCGGTGTCTCCGCTCGTCCCGGCCTCCGCCCCCCGCTGTGGACGGGCCCGAACCCGCGCAGCGCCCCATACTGGGGGAATGGCGCAGAACACTCCTCCGCCGCATCGCCCGTCGACCCTCACGGTCAAGGGGCGGAATGTGCGGCTGCGTACGATCGGGGTGGCCGTTCTTGCCGTGCTCGCCGTCTGGTTCATCGCGGCCAACACCGGATCGGTCTCCATCAAGTTGTGGATCGCCACCGTCACCCTGCCGCTGTGGGCGGTCCTCGCCGTGACGCTGCTGACGGGGATGATCCTCGGTTTCTTCATCGCCCGCCGCCGGGCGAAGGGCTGAGCCCGCCCGGGCGGGCCGCGACGCTTCGAGTGCCCGTCCGGCCTGCTCGACCGGCCCGGCCCGCCCGAGACGCGGCCGCGGCCGCTGTCCGAGGTGTCCCCCGCCGCGGTCTCCTCGCGCAGACGCCGACGGCCGGAGGCATGATGGCCACGAGGACGACCGAGGAGGGTGCCGGCCCATGGACATCTCGTTGACCACCGATCGGCTCATCATCCGGGACTGGTCCATCGACGACGCCGAGCAGGCGCTGGAGATCTACGGCTCGCCGGAGGTCGCGCGCTGGCTCACCCCGGCGATGGACCGCGTCGGCGACGTGGCGGCGATGCGCTCCGTCCTCCAGGCCTGGCAGGAGGCGCAGCCGAACCTGCCGGTGCCCCGGGGGCGCTGGGCCGTCCAGCGCAAGGAGGACGACGCGGTCGTCGGCGGCCTCGGCATCCGGCTGCTGCCGCCCTACGAGGACGATCTGGAGATGAGCTGGCAGCTCGCGCCCGGCGCCTGGGGGAAGGGCTACGCCGTCGAGGCCGGCCGCGCCCTGATCGCCTGGGCCTTCGCGCAGGATGCCGAGGAGCTCTTCGCGGTCGCCCGGCCGAACAACGTCCGCGCCATCTCCATGGCGAAGCGGCTGGGGATGGAGTGGGTCGGCGAGACCACCAAGTACTACGGGCTCAGCCTGCAGGTCTACCGGATCCGCCCCAGCGACCTGCCCGGCTGACCGGGCGCCGTCGGGGCCCGCACGCCTCCCGCAGCCCGTCACGGGTGGTCACGGCCCGTCGCGGTGCGTTTCAGCCGACGGGCCGGCCGGCCAGCGCCGCCGCGACGCCGAGCGCCCCCGCTCCCAGCAGGGCGCTGACCACTCCCCGGCGGGCGGCGAGCAGCCACAGCGCGGCGCCGGCCAGCACGGCGTACTGCCACCCGTGGCGCAGGGCCAGGGTGAGCGGGATCGCCGACCCCGCGATGGCTCCGATCACCGCCGGCCCGGCACCGGTGAAGAAGGCCTGCACCCGCTCGCTGGCCCGCACTCCGTCGAAGTGCCGCCCGCCGAGGAGCACGAACAGGAAGGACGGGGCGAAGGCCACCGCGGCCGCGAACAGTCCGCCCCACACTCCGGCGGCGGCGTAGCCGACCACGGCGACGGTCTGCACCACGGGCCCGGGGGTGATCTGGCCGAGGGCGACGGCGTTGAGGAACTGGCCGTCGTCCAGCCAGCGGTAGTGGTCGACCGCGTCGGCCTGCATCAGCGGGATGATGACGAACCCGCCGCCGTAGGACAGCGCACCGACCTTGAGCGCCACCCAGGCCAGGGCCGGCAGGCCGCCGCCGAGCGCCGGGGCGGCGGCCAGGACCGGCCAGCCCGCCGTGGCCCGGCCGCGCGGGCTGCGCCGCCCACCGGTGCGCACGGCGACCTCGGTGAGGCCGGCCGCCAGCAGGACCAGGACGAGCCACGGTCCGGTCAGCGCGGCGGCCGCCCCGCCCAGGAGCGCGTAGCAGAGCCAGCGCGCGCGGGCCGGGAGCGCCCGGCCGGCCCGCTGCCGGCTTGCCGGGACGAGCGACCAGGCCGCGTGCAGGGCGACGGCCGCCACGGCCGATCCCGCCCCGGCCGCCGCGCCGCGCACCCAGAGCGGCGGCCGTCCGGAGAGGAAGAGCGCCGCCAGGGCCAGGATCAGCACCAGCCCGGGCAGGATGAAGCAGACCCCGCCGACCAGGGCGCCCGGCACCCCGCGCAGCCGCCAGGCAGTGAGGATCGCCAGCTGGGTGGAGGCCGGGCCGGGGAGCAGGTTCGTCGCGGTGATCGCGTCCTCGAACTCCGCCGCCGCGATCCACCGCCGCCGGTCCACGCACAGCCGGCGCAGCAGCGCGATGTGGGTGGGCGGGCCGCCGAAGCCGGTGCAGCCGATCCGTCCCCACTCCCGCGCTATGGTGCCCAGCCCCACCCGGGCCGCGCCCGGTCGGCCCTCGTCCACCGCCACGTTCCGCTCATCTCCCATGTCACCCGATCCCGGTACAGCCCCGGGACCTTACCGGCCGGATTTGAACGGCCGGGGCGGGCCCCCTGCCCGGTGTCCGGGCAGCCGGCCTCGTCGTCAGGGGCGGCCGGGCTTGCGCGCCTCGATCAGGAAGCGTGCGGAGTGCGCGACGAACGGCCCCTGCGAGCGGATCAGCGCGTCCAGCTCGCGCAGCCGGTCGAGGTACGCCTCGACGGTGAAGCCGGGGACCATCCAGATCACCTTCCGCAGGAAATAGACCACCGCGCCGATGTCGCGGAACTCCGTCCGCAGCCGCTCGGAGCGCAGGTCGACCACCTCCAGCCCGGCCGCCCGGGCGGCGGCGCTCTCGGCCTCGGGCCGGCGGGCGAGGCGGGCCTCGGGCTGCGGGCCGAGGAAGTACTCCACCAGTTCGAACACCGAGGCCGGTCCGACGTGCTGCGCGAAGTAGGTGCCGCCCGGCCGCAGGACCCTGGCGATCTCCGTCCACCACACCGTCGCCGGGTGCCGGCTGGTCACCAGGTCGAAGGCCTCGTCCGCGAAGGGCAGCGGCGGCTCGTCCGGATCGGCGACCACGACGGCGCCCAGCGGGTGCAGCAGCGCGGTCGCCTTGGCGACGTTCGGCGGCCAGGACTCGGTGGCGACCATCGCGGGCGGCAGGCTCCCCGCTCCGGCCAGCACCTCGCCGCCGCCGGTCTGGATGTCCAGCGCCGCCGACGCCGATGCGAGGCGCCCGCCGAGCAGTCGCTGATAGCCCCAGGAGGGCCGCTGCTCGGTGGCCCGGCCGTCCAGCCAGGAGAAGTCCCAGCCGTCGACGGATACCGCCTCGGCCTCGGCGATCAGCTCTTCGAACGTTCGTGTACCAGGCATGGCTTCATCCTCCCCGCGGTCTCCCCGCGGGCCAACCGGGTTTCCGGGACGCGCCCGCCACCGGCCGCGGGCCGCGCTCTCCGTGCCCATGTCAGCTTTAGGCCAAGATTGTCAGTTCATCCTATCCACCCATCTTGTGCACACGATCCCCGCATACAGTGAGGCCCGTTCCATCCCGGTGTCCCCCGTCAACGGGCCGTCTCAGGCGTGCTCATCGCTAGGACTGGAGTGAACTGACCATGCTGGCACGTCACTTGTGGAAGCACCTGACAAATTCCGTCGTCCGCAGGGGCGCCGGCGCGACCCTGGGCGCCCTCGCACTCGTCGCGGCCTTCGTCCTCGCGGGCACCGCCGCCGGGACGTCGAGCGCGGCGGCCAGGCCGGCGGGCTGGGGCGGTCCCGGCACGTGGGCCTGCAGCGGAGCGCCCGTCCAGTCCGGGTGGGTCATCACCCTCTACGACCGGACCGGCTGCAACGGCAACGGCTCCTGGTACCAGGAGCCGGTCAAGGACGGCATCTGGACCTGCTCGGGCTCGCCGATCGTCCCCGGGTACGTCATCACCGACCACATCCAGAGCGGCTGCAACGGCATCGGCTCCTGGCGGCACAGCCTCCCCAAGGACGGCATCTGGACCTGCGGCGGGTCACCGGTCATCAGCGGGTACGTCATCACCGACTACATCGTCAACGGCTGCAACGGTGTCGGGGCCTGGCGGCACAACCTCGCGCGCAACGGCCTGTGGACCTGCCCGGGCTCGCCCGTTCCGGCCGGCTGGCGGGCCAGCACCTACAGCGCCGGCGGGTGCAGCGGCCTCGGCGCCTGGGCCCTGGTCCGCGCCTGACCCCCGGAGGCGCCGCAGACCCCTTCGGCGCCTCCGTCGCATCCGCCGACCGCCGTGTGGCCGACCGGCCTTAGCCGGCCGCGCGCTGCGCGGCGACCGCCCACGCCCTGGTCACCGCACCGTGCGCGTCCGCGGTGGCGGCGGCGGTGTCCTCCGGCAGGTGCAGCGGCGCACCCAGGTGGACGTGCAGGGCGGGCCGCCGCAGGGGCGCCGTGGCCAGGCCGGCCAGCTGCTTCGCGGCGCCGCCGGAGCCCACCCGGCGGGCGCCCGCCTGGCCGAGCGGGACGACGGGGGCGCCGGTGGCCCGGGCCAGCCGGGCGGGGCCGGTACGGAACGGGCCCGGCGCCAGCTCGCCCGAGTCCCGGCGGCGCGGCAGTCCGCCCTCGCCGTAGATGAGCACCAGCCGCCCGCGGGTCAGCGCGTCCGCGGCGGCGTCCAGCGCCTCGGCCGCCCGCTCGCTGCCGCGGTGGACCGGGATGTGGCCCTCCCGCCGCAGTACCCCGCCCAGCAGCGGCATGCGCCACAGCCCCGCCGCCGCCAGCACCACCGGCCGCACGTCCAGGCGGTGCAGCGCGGCCAGCACGATCGCGGGGTCGGCGAGTGAGGTGTGGTTCGCCACCACGATGCTTCCCGGGGCGAGGCCGGCGCCGGGGTCGCTGCTGACCGTCAGGCGGCCGAAGGCGGGGACGAGGGCGGCGGCGGTTCGGCTGAGCATGGCGTTCGTGGTCCTTCGGGCAGGCTGGGCGGGATCGGTCGCAGGACCAGCCTCCTCGCCGGCGGCCGTCCCCCGCCTGAGTACCCGTACTCAACCCTGCAACCGGCGCCGGTCCGGCCCGTGTTCCGCGCCCCGCCGGAGAGCGGTAAGCCGCGCGCTGTTCCGAAAGGGAGGGCCTAGGCTCAAGGGATGAGGCGACTCGACGCGGTGGACCGGGCCCTGTTCGACCGAGTGGCGCTGGCGCGCCTGCACGGCGCCCGCCCCTGGCTGCGCGGCCTGAGCCGGGCCGCCGACCACGGGGTGCTCTGGCTGTCCGCCGCCGCCGTACTCGGCGCGGTCGGCGGGCGGACCGGACGGCGGGCGGCGCTGCGCGGCATCGGGTCGCTGGCGCTGGCCTCGGCGACGGCCAACATCGCCGCCAAGCAGCTGACCCGGCGCCCGCGTCCGCTGCTGGACCAGGTGCCCGTCCCGCGGCTGCTGCTCCGACAGCCCGTCACGACCTCGTTCCCGTCCGGGCACTCCGCCTCGGCGGCGGCCTTCGCGGCGGGTGTCGCTATCGAGTCACCGCTGCTGGGGGCCGCCGTCGTGCCGATCGCGGCCGCCGTGGGCGCGTCCCGGGTGTACACGGGCGCGCACTACCCGGGCGATGTGCTGGCGGGCTTCGCACTGGGCTCGGCCATGGCGGCGCTGACCCTGCGCTGGTGGCCCCGATCGGCCGAGGGGCCCGTCCCCGCCGGTCCGCCGCGCCGGCCGGCCCCGGCCCTCGCCCAGGGATCCGGCCTGTTCCTGGTGGTCAACAGCGGCTCCGGCAACGGCGCGCTGCTGCCGACCGGCCCCGAGGACACGGTGGCCGGGCTGCGCGCCCTGCTCCCCCGCGCCGACGTCCGGCTCTGCGGCCCCGACGACGACCTGCCCGCACTGCTCGCCGACGCGGCCGACCGTGCGGCGGCCGCCAAGGGCGCGCTCGGCGTCTGCGGCGGCGACGGCAGCGTCAACCTCGCCGCCTCGCTGGCGGTCGAACGCGGCCTGCCGCTGGCGGTCTTCCCCGGCGGCACGCTCAACCACTTCGCGCTGGACCTCGGCATCGGCTCCCCCGACGCGACCGCGGCCGCCGTCGAGGCCGGCGCCGCCTGCGGGGTGGACCTGGGCCTGGCCGTCGACGACACCGAGCGGCGGGTGTTCCTGAACACCTTCAGCCTCGGCGTCTACCCCGAACTCGTCCGGCTGCGCGAGTCGTTGGAGGGCCGGCTCGGCAAGTGGCCGGCCCTGGCGGTGGCCGTCGCCCGGGCCCTGGCCCGCGCCGAACCGGTCACCGTCCAGGCGGCGGGCCGCAGCCGCCGCCTCTGGCTGCTGTTCGCGGGCAACGGCGCGTACGACCCGCCGGGCTTCGCCCCCACCCGCCGGACCGGTCTGGCCGACGGCCTGCTCGACATCCGCGTGGTGGACGGCGGCAGCCGGTTCGCCCGGACCAGGCTGGCGGCGGCGTTCCTCTCCGGCACCCTCGACCGCTCCCGGGTCTACCGCGCCGCCCGGCTGACCGCCCTCGACCTCGACGCCCTCGGCGACGCCGAGCACATCGCCGTGGACGGCGAGAGCGTCCCGGCGGCGGGCGCGCTGCGGCTGGCGAAGATGCCCAACGCCCTGACGGTGTACCGGCCCTCACCCGCATAGGGTCTGCCTGACAGTCCCGCCAGGCCCGGTACGCCCGACAGTTCCCGCCAGGCCCGGTACGCCCGCCCGTCGGACACGGCCTACCGGAAGGCGGCGGCGTTGCGGGCGGCCCAGGCGGAGAAGGTGCGCGGGGAGCGGCCGAGGACCCGCTGGACGTCCGGGCTGATGCGCAGTTCGGCCGGGTTCGGTTCGCCGAGGATGTCCAGGGTGTCGTCGGCGAGCTCCACCGGCATGACCCGGCTCATGGCGGCCCTGGCCTCGGCGCGGGTGAGCTCGTGGAACCGCACCGGCGAGCCCAGCGCGTCGGAGATCGCGGCCGCCTGTCGGCGCGGTGTGATCACCTCGGGGCCGGTCAGCTGGTAGACGCCGCCAGCGTGCCGATCGTCCAGCAGGCAGGCCGCGGCGACCGCCGCGATGTCCGCCGGGTCGACGAGCGGCACGCCGACATCACCGAAGGGCGCGGCGACCAGCCCCCGCGTACGGATGGACTCGGCCCACCAGAGAGCGTTGGAGGCGAAGCCGCCCGGTTGCAGGACCGCCCACTCCGCACCGGATTCCCGCAGGGTGTCTTCGAGTTCGCGCATCGCGATCCGCGTCGGCCCGAAGGGCCTGGTCACCACGCCCTGGCTGGAGAGCAGCACGACCCGCCGGACTCCGGCGGCCGCGGCCTCGCCGATGAGGTCGGCAGGGTTGGCCTCGGCGGCGTGCAGATCGCCGGAGAGCAGCAGGAAGAGCGCCGTCGCCCGGGCCAGCGCAGGCTTGAGCTCGGCCGGCCTGGCAAGGTCCGCCACCAGATGGCGGACACCGTTCGGCACCGCCGCCGGGTGCCGCGACACCGCCGTCACCTGCTGCCCCGCCTCGGCCAGCGCCTGCACCAACGGCCGGCCGATGTTCCCGGTCGCTCCGGTCACCACGATCATGATCAGCTCCTCGTCAGATGTCCTCGGTGGCTCCGACGCTAGGAGGGTGGGCTAACTCCTGGTAAGGACATACCTGAGGGTAAGCTCATGGCATGGTGGGAGGCGTGCAGTCCAGAGGGGCCGAGGCGGGCAGCCGGTATGACGTGTTTCACACCGACTGCCCCGCGCGCGACGTGGTCGACCACGTCACCAGCAGGTGGGGCGTCTGGGTGCTCATCTCCCTGCGGAGAGCCGACCTGCGCTTCTTCGAGCTGCGCGACGGCATCCGCGGGATCAGCGAGAAGATGCTCGCCCAGACCCTGCGGGCACTGGTCCAGGACGGCCTGGTCTGGCGGAGGGTCGAGCCGACGACACCGCCTCAGGTCACCTACGGCCTCACCGGGTTCGGCCACGAGGTGAGCGAACCGCTGACGGAGCTGTTCGACCGGATCACCCGACGGCTGCCGCCGGGAGGCGGTGCCGACGCCGACCGGCCCGATCCGGTAGCCGCGGCGGCGGAGGCGGAGGCGGACCAGCGTCCCGGGTGACGGCCGGTCGGGCGGCTCGGTCACGAGTGAAGCGGGCAGGGCCCTCGCGCGGCCTGCCGCCGCTCCCGCACGACCGCCGGACAGGGTCGGCACCCTGCGGGAACGACCGGCCCTGCGGGAGCGACACGCACCACAAGCCATTCGAGTGACATTGCCCCCGGCCCGCACCTTCGACTCCCTAGTGTGCAGAGCAAGTTAGCCTACGAAGGGAATGCTCCATGTACCGCACCATCCGCACCTTCGCCGTCCTCCTCGCGGCCGCCGGCGCCGTCGCCGTTCCCACCCAGGCCTTCGCCGGGAGCGGCGACAGCACGGAGGTGGTCGTCACCACCGTCACCGTGATCGGCACCGGCAACCAGCTCGCCGGCGGTGACATCTTCAACGTCGGTGGCGACAACGTGGTCGGCTCCTTCAACGGCGAGGCCCCGTGATCCCCGCCCCACCGTGAACGGACCGCCCGCACCCCCCGGGGTGCGGGCGGTTCCGCGTGCGCCGGGCCGCAGGGCATCGCGGGCAGGGCAGAGGCTCCGGGCCTCAGGTCTCGCGCTGGGGGTGGTACTCGGCCTCCGGAATGCCGAACGTCCAGGCCACCCCGGCCCGGGCGGTGCGGGTGCTCGGCGGGACCCGCAGCCAGTAGGTGCGGAAGGTGCCGTCCGGCTCGGCCGTCGAGTTGACCACCTCGACCATCACCACCGGCTCGTCGTCCGGCAGTTGGATCCGCCACAGCACACCGGTCTCGTCCCGGTGCAGCGGCTCGGCGCCGGAGTCCGCCAGATAGCGCTCGTAGCCGTAGTGCTCCAGCATGACGCGGCGCAGCTCGGCGTTCTCCTCCTCACGGATCCGCTCGACGGTGACGGTGCCGAGGCCGCCGAGGAAGTCGGCCGGGACGGGCATGCCGCGCCACGCGTGCAGGGCGAAGCCGTCCGCGTAGGCGAGGGCCGGACCGTCGGCGCGGTCGAGTCGGCCGGCCTCGTCGCGGTGCAGTTCGAGGGGCCGCTCGCTGACCAGGGCCACCCGCTCGTACGGCCACCACCAGCCGGCGCCGCGCGCCACCTCGGCGAGGGCGGCGATGCCCACCGCGTCGGGGTCGGCGCCGCGGGCCCCGACCTGGTCCGCGTCGGGGGCGGCCAGGGCGATGCCGGCCGCGTCGAAGGCCGCGAACCAGGGCGCGTCGTGCTGGCCCCGGACGGCGTCGAGCAGTCCGAGCCGGACGGCCGTGCGGCGGGCCCTGGCGGCCTCGACCACGTCGTCCGGGTCCTCCTCGACGTCGGCCTCGGGGGCCAGCCGGTCGAGTACCGCGTCGCGGATCCGGCCGGCCAGTGCGTTGGCCACCGGCCCGAGCTCCCCGCCGGTGAGCCCCCAGAGCGGTGCCCAGCCCGCCGCGCCGACCTGCTCGACGGCCCGGCGCCGGGCGGCCTCCCACGGCCTGGTCCGGACAGCCTCGCGCACGCTCACCGCGCCGCCGGCCCGCAGCTCCAGCGCGGCCTGCGCCGCCGCCGGCGGCGAGCCGAACCAGCGGACCGCCTCCGGCTCGGCCAGCCCGGCCGCACGGTAGGCGGCCCGCACCGCGCGCTCGACCGCCGCCCGGTCGCCCGGTCCGGTGGCCGCCGCGCTCGCCCGCCAGCGGGCCGTCGCCTCACCCGTCCCGGCCGTCTGCTGCACCGTCATCACGCTCTCCCCTCGCACCGCGGCCTGCCCGGCCGCCGTGGACACCCCGTCCGGTCCACGTCCGGTGTGCCCTGAGCCCCTCGGCTCCCGGTCATCATGGACGCCGGGTCTGACACCGGCGCCCGGCCCCGGACCGCGCCGGGGCGGCGAGCCTGCCGGACCGCCCGAACCGCCGAAAATGGGCTTGAGCGCCGTCCTGGCCGCTGGTTAGCGTGACGTTCATGACGAAGATCCCGCCTCCCGCCGACTGGCGCGCGGCCAACCGCGCCAACTGGGACGAGCGCGTCCCGATCCACGTCTCCGGCGACTTCTACGACGTCCCCGGCTTCGTCGCCGGGAAGGACCCGCTTCGGGCGTTCGAGCTCGCCGAGGTCGGCGATGTCACCGGCAGGACCCTGCTGCACCTCCAGTGCCACATCGGCCTGGACACGCTGTCCTGGGCGCGGCGCGGGGCCACCGTCACCGGCCTCGACTTCTCCGCGCCCGCGGTGGAGGCGGCCGGCGGCCTCGCCGAGCGGATCGGCGCCACCACGGCCCGGTTCGTCACCTCCGACGTGTACGACGCCGTCGACGCGCTCGACAAGCAGACCTTCGACATCGTCTACACCGGTCTGGGTGCGCTGTGCTGGCTCCCCGACATCGACCGCTGGGCCCGGACGGCCGCCGAGCTCGTCGCGCCGGGCGGCTTCCTCTACCTGGCGGAGTTCCACCCGTTCTCCGACGTCCTGGCCGAGGACGGCCTGACCGTCGAGAGCGACTACTTCCAGCGCGAGCCCTTCGTCTGGGACGAGCCCGGCACCTACGCCGACCTGAACGCGGCGACCACCGCGAACCTGACGGTCGAGTGGCAGCACGGAATCGGCGAGGTCGTCAGCGCGCTGACCGCCGCCGGTCTGCGCCTGGAGTTCCTGCACGAGCACGACTTCACGCTGTTCCCCCGCTTCCCCGTGCTCCAGCCCGGTAACGGCTACCGCTTCCCGCCGGGCCACCCCCGCGTCCCGCTGATCTACTCGCTCCGCGCGGTGAAGCCGGTGTAGCGCCCGTCCGCCGCCGAGGCGGTTGCCGGGTGGCCGGCCCGCAGGGGCGACGGCTTCACCGCGGTGAACGTGTCGCGGCCGGTGATCCAGCGGCCGCGGCGCATCACGGCGACCAGGTCGTGGGTGTCGGAGTCCAGGACGACCAGGTCGGCGTTCTTGCCGGTCTCCAGCGAGCCGACCGAGTCGGCCAGGCCGAGCAGCCGGGCGGGGACGGCGCAGAGCGACTCCACCGCCTGCTCCAGGGACAGCCCGTTGACGGTCACCGAGCGGCGGAGGGCGGCATCGAGCGTCAGCGTCGACCCGGCGATGGAGCTGCCGTCGGTGAGCATGGCGACGCCGTCCTTGACCTCGACCTGGAGGGGGCCGAGGGGGTAGAGGCCGTCGCCCATGCCGGCGGCGCCCATCGCGTCGGTGATCAGGGCGACCCGGGAGGCGCCGGCGGTGCCGTAGGCGAGGTCGAGGACCGAGGGGTGCAGGTGGATGCCGTCGTTGATGAGCTCGACGGTGACCCGCTCGTCCTCCAGCAGCGCCACGATCGGCCCGGGGGCGCGGTGGGCGATGCCGGGCATGGCGTTGAACAGGTGGGTGGCGACGGTGGCGCCGGCCTCGATCGCCTCCAGGGTCTTGGCGTAGTCGGAGTC
>NZ_JBICZP010000023.1:0-82607 GCF_043202015.1 Kitasatospora sp. NPDC048239
CGCCCAAGCCCGCCTCCGCATCCCCCGCGAAGAACACCAGAAGTTCTTCACCAACCTCCTCGGCGACATCACCGAACCCACCGCACCCTTCGGTCAGTTGACCACCAGGGCGGACGAGACCGACGCCGAGGCCACCGTGCCGATGGACGCCGCGCTCGCCCAGCGGCTGAGGGATCAGGCCCGCCGGCTCGGCGTCAGCCCGGCCACCGTCCTGCACCTCGCATGGGCACGGGTGGTCGCGGCCACCTCCACCCGTGACGACGTCGTGTTCGGCACCGTCCTGTTCGGCCGCATGCAGGCCGGCTCGGGCGCCGACCGCGTCCCCGGACTGTTCATCAACACCCTCCCCGTCCGTGTCCGCACCGGCGACACGACCGCCATCGAGGCCCTGCGCACCACCCAGACGCAGCTCGCGGACCTCCTCGTCCACGAGCACGCCCCCCTCGTCCTCGCCCAGCAGGCCAGCGACCTCCCGGCGCAGACCCCGCTGTTCAGCTCCTTCCTCAACTACCGCCACAGCGGCGGCGCCGAGCACGGACCGGAGTCCGCACTCGAAGGCGTCGAGCTCCTCCACAGCCAGGAGGGCGCCACCTACCCGCTCGCGGTCTCGGTCGACGACACCGGCACCGGCTTCCTCCTCACCGTCCAGGCCGCCGCGCCCATCGACCCGGCCCTCGTCGCCACGCTGCTGCACACCGCAACCGACAACCTGACCGCGGCGCTCGCGACGGCACCGCACACCCCGCTGCACAGCATCGGCGTCCTCGACGACGCCGAGCGCCACCGGCTGCTCGCCGAGTGGAACGACACCGCGGCGCACACCCCCGCCGGGACGCTGCACCAGCTGTTCGAAGCCCAGGTGGACCGCACCCCCGACGCCGTCGCGCTCAGCCACCGGGACGACCGGCTCACCTACGCGGAGCTGAACGCCCGGGCCAACCGCCTCGCCCGGCTGCTGGCCGAGCACGGCGTCGGCCCCGACAGCCTCGTCGGCGTGCTCATGGAGCGTTCCACCGAGCTGGTCGTCTCACTGCTGGCGATCCTCAAGGCCGGCGGCGCCTACCTCCCCATCGACACCCGGGCGCCCGCCGACCGGATGAACCTGATCCTCCAGGACACCGCCGCGCGGATCCTGCTGGTCGACCCGGCCATGAGCGGCCACGGGTTCGCGGCGACGGCGGCCGAGCAGGGCGTGACCGTCCTGACCGTCGGGCCGGAGACCGGGAGCAGCATCGCGGACGCCACCGACCCGGCCCCCGCCACCCGGCCGGAGCACCTCGCGTACGTGATGTACACCTCCGGCTCCACCGGGACGCCGAAGGGCATCGCGACCACGCACCGTGACGTCGTGGAGCTGGCCTCGGACGGCTGCTGGCACCTGGGCCACACGGACCGGGTCCTCCTGCACGCCCCGCACGCCTTCGACGCCTCGACCTACGAGCTCTGGGTCCCGCTGCTCGCGGGCGGCGAGGTCGTGGTCGCCCCGACCGGGGACTTGGACGCCGCCGCCGTGCGCTCGCTGATCGTGCGGCACGGGATCACCCACATCCACGTCACGGCCGGCCTGTTCCGGGTCATGGCCGAGGAGGACCCCGGATCCTTCGCCGGCGTGCGCGAGGTCCTCACCGGAGGGGATGTCGTGCCCTCCGGAGCGGTCCGGCGCGTGCTGGACGCGAATGCCGGGATCGTCGTACGGCACCTGTACGGGCCGACCGAGGTGACGCTCTGCGCGACCCAGCACTCCGTGGACGCCGCCGCGAACGTCGGGAGCACCCTGCCGATCGGCCGTCCGCTGGACAACACCGCCGTCTACGTCCTGGACGGTGGGCTGCAGCTGGTCCCGGCCGGCGCCGTGGGTGAGCTGTACGTGGCGGGTGCGGGGCTGGCCCGCGGCTACCTGAACCGTCCGGGCCTGTCGGCCGAGCGCTTCGTCGCCGACCCGTTCGGCGCGGCCGGCGCCCGGATGTACCGCACCGGTGACCTGGTGCGCTGGCGTGCGGACGGCACCCTGGAGTTCGCCGGCCGGGCCGACGACCAGGTGAAGATCCGCGGCTTCCGCATCGAGCTCGGCGAGGTCGAGGCCGCACTGGCCGCACACCCCTCGGTCGCCCAGGCCACCGTGATCGTCCGCGAGGACAACCCCGGGGACAAGCGCCTGATCGGCTACGTCGTCCCGGTCTCACCGCAGGCCGTGGACACCGAGGCGCTGCGCAGGCACCTCGCCTCGGAGCTCCCCGACTACATGGTCCCCAGCGCGATCGTGCTGCTGGAGGCCCTGCCGCTGACGGCCAACGGCAAGCTCGACCGCAAGGCCCTGCCCGCCCCGGAGTTCACGGTGGCCGGCTCCGGCCGGGCACCGCGGACCGAGCAGGAGGAGGCCCTCTGCACCGTCTTCGCCGAGGTCCTCGGCGTGGCATCGGTGACCATCGACGACAGCTTCTTCGAGCTCGGCGGCCACTCCCTGCTCGCCACCCGCCTGGTCAGCCGGATCCGCACCGCACTGGGCGTCGAGGTCGGCATCCGTGCCCTGTTCGAGGCCCCGACCGTCGCCGGCCTGGCCGAGCGCCTCGGCGGAGCCGGTACGACCCGGCTCGCGCTGACCGCCGGCGAGCGCCCGGACGCGGTACCGCTGTCCGCCGCCCAGCGCCGGCTCTGGTTCCTCGGCGAGCTCGAAGGCCCCAGCGCCACCTACAACATCCCCACCGCACTGCGGCTCAGCGGCGTGCTCGACCACGAGGCCCTCCGAGACGCGCTGCACGACGTGGTGACCCGCCACGAAGTCCTGCGCACCGTCTTCCGCAGCACCGACGGCCAGCCCCACCAGCACGTCCTCGACCCGGCGGCGGTCGCCTTCGGCCTGCCCGTCACCGAGGTCACCGAGGCCGGTCTGGAGCAGGCCCTCGCCGACGCGGCCGGGTACGTCTTCGACCTGTCCACCGAAGTACCGCTGCGTGCGGAGCTGTTCACCACCGGGCCGCAGGAGCAGGTCCTGCTGCTGATCGTCCACCACATCGCGGGCGACGGCTGGTCCATGGGCCCGCTCGCCCGCGACATCTCCACCGCGTACGCGGCGCGACTCGAAGGAAGCGCCCCCACCTGGGAGCCGCTGCCGGTGCAGTACGCCGACTACACCCTGTGGCAGCAGCAGCTCCTCGGCGAGGACACCGACCCCGAGAGCGTCCTGTCCCAGCAGCTCGCCCACTGGCGCAAGGCCCTGGCCGGTCTGCCGGAAGAGCTCCAGCTGCCCACCGACCGCCCCCGCCCGCCCGTCGCCACCCACCGGGGCGCCACCCTGCCCGTCCAGGTCCCCGCCGAGCTGCACCAGCAGCTCAGCGACCTGGCCCGCTCCCGCGGCGTCACCATGTTCATGGTCCTCCAGGCAGCCCTGGCGACCCTGCTCTCCCGCCTCGGCGCGGGCACCGACATCCCCGTCGGCACCCCCATCGCCGGACGCACCGACGAGGCGCTCGACGACCTGGTCGGTTTCTTCATCAACACCCTGGTCATGCGCACCGACCTGGACGGCGACCCCAGCTTCGGCGAGCTCCTCGGCCGCGTCCAGGACTCCGGTCTCGGCGCCTTCGCCCACCAGGACATCCCCTTCGAGCGCCTCGTCGAGGAGCTCGCCCCCACCCGCTCGATGGCCCGGCACCCGCTGTTCCAGGTCATGCTCACCCTCCAGAACAACAGCAGCACCAGGCTCCACCTCCCCGGCCTCACCGCCACCGCCCTGCCCAGCGGCGAGCTCCCCGCGAAGTTCGACCTGGACTTCCAGTTCGGCGAGCTCTTCGACGGACAGGGCCGGCCCGCCGGCCTCCAGGGAGCCGTCACCTTCGCCGTCGACCTGTTCGACCACGCGACCGTCGCCACCATGGCCCAGCGCTTCACCCGGGTCCTGACGGCCGCCGTCGCCGACCCCGAGCAGCCCGTCAGCCGGATCGAGATCCTCGACGCCGACGAGCGCGCCCTGATCCTCACCGGCTGGAACGACACCGCCCGGGAGCTGCCCGCCACCACCCTGCCCGAGCTGTTCGAGGCCCAGGCGGCCCGGACGCCCGACGCCACCGCCCTCGTCCACCAGGGCGCGGAGTCGACCTACGCCGAGCTGAACGAGCGCGCCAACCGCCTCGCCCACCTGCTGGTCGAGCACGGCGTCGGCCCGGAGACCCTGGTCGGCATCCACCTGGAACGCTCCACCGACCTCATCACCGCCCTCCTCGCGGTCCTCAAGGCCGGCGGCGCCTACCTGCCGATCGACCCCGACTACCCCGCCGAGCGCATCGGCTACATGCTGGCGGACGCCCGGCCGGCCCTGGTCATCACCAGCGAGCACACCCGGCGGACCCTCCCCGAGGCCGAGGCCGTCGCACGGATCGTCCTCGACGACCCGGACACCCTCACCCGCCTCGCCGGGCTCGGCACCACCAACCCCGTCAGCGCCCTCCTGCCCAGCCACCCCGTCTACGTCATCTACACCTCAGGCTCCACCGGCCGTCCCAAGGGCGTCGTGATCGAGCACAGCGCCCTGGCCCACTACCTGCGGTGGAGCGTCGAGGCCTACCCCTCCGTCCGGGGCGGGACCTTGCTGCACTCCTCGGTCGCCTTCGACCTCGCCGTGACGACGCTGTACGCGCCGCTGATCAGCGGCGGCCGCATCGAGATCGCCCCCCTGGAGGACGGCGCACGCGTCCAGGGCGGCGACCGGCTGACGTTCCTCAAGGGGACGCCCAGTCACATCCCCCTGCTCTCGGTGCTTCCGGAGGGCTTCTCACCGAGCGGCGAGCTGGTCGTCGGCGGCGAGCAGCTGCTCGGCGAGGTCCTCGACGCCTGGCGGAAGGTCCGCCCTGGGGCCACCGTGGTGAACGAGTACGGTCCGACCGAGGCGACGGTCGGGTGCATGGAGTACCGGGTCCTTCCCTCGGACGCGGTACCGGACCGGGCCGTCCCCATCGGGCACCCGATCTGGAACACCCGCCTCTACGTCCTGGACTCCCACCTCCAGCCCGTCCCGCCCGGCACCGTCGGCGAGCTCTACGTCGCCGGCGCCCAGCTGGCCCGCGGCTACCTGGGCCGCCCGGGCCTGTCCGCCGAGCGCTTCACCGCCAACCCGTTCGGCGAGCCCGGCGAGCGGATGTACCGCACCGGCGACCTGGTGCGCCGGCGCGCCGACGGCAACCTGGAGTACGTGAGCCGCGCCGACGACCAGGTGAAGATCCGCGGCTTCCGGATCGAGCTCGGCGAGGTCGAGTCGGTCCTGGCCGCACACCCCTCCGTCGCCCAGGCCACCGCCGTCGCCCGCGAGGACAACCCCGGGGACAAGCGCCTCGTCGCCTACGTCGTCGCCGCCGTGCCGGAGGCGGTGGACACCGTGCTGCTGCGCAAGCACATCGCCTCGGAGCTCCCCGACTACATGGTCCCCAGCGCCATCGTGCAGCTGGAGTCCCTGCCCCTGACCGCCAACGGCAAGCTCGACCACCGGGCGCTGCCCGCACCGGACTACGCGGTCGGCGCCTCCGGGCGGGCGCCCCGCACCGCCCAGGAAGAGGTCCTCTGCACGGTCTTCGCCGAGGTCCTCGGCCTGCCGGGCGTCGGCATCGACGACAACTTCTTCGAGCTCGGCGGCCACTCTCTCCTGGCGACCACGCTGGTCAGCCGGATCCGTGCCGTGCTGGGCATCGAGGTCGGCATCCGGGCGCTGTTCGAGACGCCCACCATCGCCGGCCTCGGCGCGCGGCTGGGCCTCGGCACCTCGCAGGACGCCCTCGGCATGCTGCTGCCGATCCGGCCGCACGGGGAGCGCGCACCCCTGTTCTCCATCCACCCCGGCGGCGGGCTGAGCTGGTGCTACTCGCCGCTGGCCCGCATCGTGCCGACGGAGCACCCGCTCTACGGGCTGCAGGCCCGGGGGCTCGACGGTTCGCCCGAACTGCCGGTCTCCATCGAGGAGATGGCAGCGGAGTACGTCGAGCGGATCCGCACCGTCCAGGCGTCCGGCCCGTACCACCTCATGGGCTGGTCCTTCGGCGGCGTGGTCGCGCACGAGATGGCGGTACAGCTCAGGGCCGCCGGCGAGCAGGTGGCGGGGCTGACCCTGCTGGACTCCTACCCGTTGAACCTGCTGGAGACCATGGTGACCGTCCCGCCGAGCGGCTCCGGCGACGCGGCCGATCAGGCACCGGGCGCCGGGACGACCGACCACGCCCAGGCCGCCGAGGCCGCCGAGATGGCCGACCTCGCGGACATCATCCGGGGCGGCGACTCGGTCATCGAGCTCACGGACGAGGAGGTCGAGACGGCCGCCCGGGTGATCCGGAACAACGCCAGGCTGATGCGGGAGCACACGCCGCGCACCTTCGACGGGGAGCTGCTGCTCGTCGTCGCCACCGGTGACAAGCCGGCGAGCGCCCGCCCGGCCGGGATCTGGGAGCCCTACGCCTCCGGCGGGGTCCGGGAGCACCCGATCGCCTGCACCCACGCGGAGCTGGTCGAGCCCGACCGGCTGCGGGAGGCCTGGAACGCCATGGCGGAGCGGCCGGGGTCGGACGGCGCGGAGACCCTCGGCTGACCCGACACCGCGGACGGGGCCCGGCGACCACCGCCGGGCCCCGTCCGCGGAACGGCTGAAGGGGTCCGCCCGGTCGACCAGACCGGGCGGACCCCTTCGTTGCAGACCTAGGCAGCCGTCCGGCTCGAACAGCCCGGGCTGACCCGTCGTCCGATCAGACCGTCGCCCGGTCGGCACCGGGCAGCGTGCGCATCCGCCGGGCGGCCCGGTTGCGCTCGGCGAGCTGGTCGTCCGGCGGGTAGCCGACCTCCTCCAGCGTCAGCCCGTACGGCCGGATCACGTTGACCGCGGAGTTGCGCACCCCCCCGGCCAGCACCTCCCCGGGGAAGTCCACCGGCCGGTGCCCGTCCCCGACCAGCAGCATCGCGCCGACCAGGGCCCGGACCATGTTGTGGCAGAAGGCGTCGGCCCGGACGGTGGCGACCGCGAGCGAGCCCTCCTGCGCCGCGTAGCCGTCCACCGGGACGCGGTCCCAGTGCAGCTCCAGCAGGGTGCGGATGGTGGTCGCGCCCTCGCGCTTCTTGCAGTACGCCGCGAAGTCGTGTTCGCCGAGCAGCAGCTTGGCGGCCTCGTTCATCCGGTCGACGTCCAGCGGCCGGTCGTGCCAGAGCACGTGCCCGCGCAGCAGCGGGTCGACCCCGCCGGGGTGGTCCGCGACCCGGTAGGCGTACCGGCGCCAGACCGCCGAGAACCGGGCGTCGAAGCCGGCCGGCGCCTCCCCCACCCGGTAGATCCGGATGTCACCGGGCAGCCGCCCGGCCAGCCTGCGCAGCAGCTTCCCGCCGTGCTCGGCCCAGAGCTCCTCCGGGAGGTCGACGTGGGCGACCTGACCGCGCGCGTGCACCCCGGCGTCGGTGCGCCCGGCGACCGTCAGCGGGTACGACCCGGGGCTGCGGGTGACGATCTGCAGCGCGCTCTCGATCTCCTCCTGCACGGTCCGGCGGCCACCGCGCTGGCGGGCCCAGCCGGAGAACTCGGCGCCGTGGTAGGCGAGGTCGAGCCGGATCCGGACGTGCCCGTCGGCCGGGCCGTCCTTCACGGGGGGCTGCTCCACGCAATCGTTGGCCACTGCTACTACTCCCAGGGGATAAGGAACGGGCCCGCTCCCCCACGAATGGGAGAACGGGCCCGCAACACCTAAAGGTGTCAGGCCTGCTCGGCCTCGACGGCCTCGTCGGCCTTGGTCTCCTCGACCTTGGCCGCCTCGGCCTCCTTGACGGCGCGCTTGGTGGCGCCCTCGGCCTCGCCGACGGCGGTCTGCGCGACGGTCAGCGCCTCGACCAGCTCGATCACGGCCATCGGGGCGTTGTCGCCACGACGGGGACCGATCTTGGTGATACGGGTGTAACCACCCGGGCGGTTCTCGTAGCGCGGCGCAATCTCGGTGAAGAGGGTGTGCAGCACCGAGATGTCGGTGATCGTCTTGCGAACCAGGCGACGGTTGTGGATGTCGCCCTTCTTCGCCTTGGTGATCAGCTTCTCCGCCAGCGGGCGCATCCGACGGGCCTTGGCCTCGGTCGTGGTGATGCGGCCGTACTGGAAGAGCTCCCGGCACAGACCGGCGAGCAGCAGCGGCTCGTGGTGCGGGCCGCCGCCGAGGCGGGCACCCTTGGTGGGACGCGGCATGGATTACTCCTTGAATCTCCGACTACGGCCGTATCAGGTACCGCAGCGGGCGTACCGGCACTGTTGCCCGTACGACTTTCGTGGTGGCGGGGGCGGCTCCGGGGAGCCGCCCCCGCCCCAAACTCTTAGTACTGCTCGGTCTCCGCGTAACCCGCGTCGTCCAGGTCGTCGGCGCCGAAGGCGTCGGCGGCGGCGGTCGGGTCGAACCCGGGCGGGCTGTCCTTGAGGGCCAGGCCCATGCCGGCCAGCTTCGCCTTGACCTCGTCGATCGACTTCGCACCGAAGTTGCGGATGTCGAGCAGGTCGGCCTCGGAGCGGGCGACGAGCTCACCCACGGTGTGGATGCCCTCGCGCTTGAGGCAGTTGTACGACCGAACGGTGAGCTCCAGCTCCTCGATCGGCAGCGCCAGGTCGGCGGCCAGGGCGGCGTCCGTCGGGGACGGGCCCATGTCGATGCCCTCGGCGTCGATGTTCAGCTCGCGGGCGAGGCCGAACAGCTCCACCAGGGTCTTGCCGGCCGACGCCATGGCGTCACGCGGGCGCATGGCGGGCTTGGTCTCGACGTCGACGATCAGCTTGTCGAAGTCGGTCCGCTGCTCGACACGGGTGGCCTCGACCTTGTAGGTGACCTTCAGCACGGGGCTGTAGATCGAGTCGACCGGGATGCGGCCGATCTCCTGGCCGGAGGCCTTGTTCTGGACCGCGGAGACGTAGCCGCGACCGCGCTCGACGGTCAGCTCCATCTCCAGCTTGCCCTTGCCGTTCAGCGTGGCGAGGACCAGCTCGGGGTTGTGCACCTCGACACCGGCCGGCGGCGCGATGTCGGCGGCGGTGACCACACCCGGGCCCTGCTTGCGCAGGTACATCACGACCGGCTCGTCGTGCTCCGAGGAGACGACCAGCTGCTTGATGTTGAGGATGAGGTCGGTGACGTCCTCCTTGACGCCCGGCACGGTGGTGAACTCGTGCAGGACGCCGTCGATGCGGATGCTGGTGACAGCGGCACCCGGGATCGACGACAGGAGGGTGCGGCGCAGGGAGTTGCCGAGGGTGTAGCCGAAGCCCGGCTCCAGCGGCTCGATCACGAACCGCGAGCGGAATTCGTCGACGACCTCTTCGGTCAGCGAGGGGCGCTGAGCGATCAGCATGTTCAGATCCTCCAGTTGTCTTCGGCACCCACTATTTGATGCCGAACAGAACCAGCGTACGGGGTCCTGCACGCAGCGACGTTCACTGCGCAGGACCCCGTACGTGGTTTAAAGCAACACCGATGCCCGAAGGCGCTCCCCCGAGCCGAAGGACGCACCGAGACCGAAGGAGACGAACGACAAGCGACGCAGGAGCGCCGCAGTGAGGAACGTCGGTCTCGGATCAAGAGCGCCCGGAGGCGAGGAGGGGACCGACCGCGTCAGACGCGGCGGCGCTTCGGCGGACGGCAGCCGTTGTGCGGGGTGGGGGTGACGTCCTGGATCGAGCCGACCTCCAGGCCGGTGGCCTGGAGCGAACGGATCGCGGTCTCGCGGCCGGAGCCCGGACCCTTCACGAAGACGTCAACCTTGCGCATGCCGTGCTCCTGCGCGCGACGGGCAGCGGCCTCGGCGGCCATCTGCGCGGCGAACGGGGTGGACTTGCGCGAGCCCTTGAAGCCGACGTGGCCGGCGGAGGCCCAGGAGATCACGTTGCCCGCGGGGTCGGTGATCGAAACGATGGTGTTGTTGAACGTGCTCTTGATGTGCGCGTGGCCGTGAGCGACGTTCTTCTTTTCCTTGCGGCGGATCTTCTTCGCGCCGGCAGCCTGACGACCCTTGGGGGGCATAAGTCTGTTCTCCTACTGAGGTGGTCGGTCCGCTGACCCGCGGGCCGGAGGGATGTCCGGTTACGGGACGGACTACTTCTTGCCCGGCTTCTTCTTGCCGGCAATCGCGCGACGCGGGCCCTTGCGGGTACGCGCGTTGGTGTGGGTGCGCTGACCGCGGACCGGCAGGCCACGGCGGTGACGCAGACCCTCGTAGCAACCGATCTCGACCTTGCGGCGGATGTCGGCGGCCACCTCACGGCGGAGGTCACCCTCGACCGTGTAGTTGGCGTCGATGTACTGGCCGAGCTTCACGAGGTCTTCCTCGGAGATGTCGCGAACGCGGACATCCGGGTTGACACCGGTCTCGGACAGGGTCTGCTGAGCGCGGGTACGGCCGATGCCGTACACGTACGTAAGGGCGATCTCGATCCGCTTCTCACGGGGGAGATCAACGCCGGCGAGGCGTGCCATTCATGGCTCCTGTGGTTCTTCAGAGGTCTTGCGTGCCACCTACTCCGACACCTCACGGTGAGGGAGCCCCGGCCTCTGACCGGGGGCGGCAGTCCGTCCTTCGTGGGACGGATCGGGTGGCCCGCTTATGACGTTTTCGCGTCGCGCGAAGTACTACGAGAAATGCTGGGGGGAGAGCAATCAGCCCTGGCGCTGCTTGTGGCGCAGGTTGTCGCAGATCACCATGACCCGGCCGTGACGGCGGATCACCTTGCACTTGTCGCAGATCTTCTTGACGCTCGGCTTGACCTTCATGTCTCAGGTTCTCCGGGTCTAGATCTGACGTTGTTACTTGTAGCGGTAGACGATCCGGCCGCGCGTGAGGTCGTAGGGGCTGAGCTCCACGACGACCCGGTCGTCCGGCAGGATGCGGATGTAGTGCATGCGCATCTTGCCGCTGATGTGCGCGAGGACCTTGTGACCGTTCTGCAGCTCGACCTTGAACATCGCGTTCGGAAGAGACTCGATCACGGTGCCCTCGATCTCAATGGCGCCTTGCTTCTTAGCCATGAACTGCGAGATCCACCTTCCGGGACCGGCTACCGTATGCGGCACGCTCGTGCGAACCTGGGTTCACCCCGACCCGTGAGGGAAGAGGGCGTGCTGAAGCACGCTACGAGTGAGCCGACGGTCCATCCTACGCCAGCACGTCGGATGCACCAAAACGGAGCCCGGAGGGTCAGCGGTTGGCCATGATCGCCAGCGGCTCGACGTGCGCGGTGCAGGCCGAACAGCGGCGGGCCGCCTCCGGGATCTCGGTCAGGCACTCGGGGCACGGACGCTTCGGGGCCTTGGGCTTCTTGGGCATGTAGCGGGCGGTGGCCTTGGTCACCGGCAGCACGACGCAGAAGTACAGCACCGCGGCGGTCATGATGAACGCGATCAGCACGTTCAGGAACTGCCCGTACGGGAAGGTGACCCCGGCCACCGTCGCCTTGTACGAGCTGAAGTCGCCGGCCGCGCCGACCACCACACCCACCAGCGGGGTGAGGAACGCCGACACGAACCCGGTGACCACACCGGTGAAGGCGGCGCCGATGACGACACCGACCGCCATGTCGACGACGTTGCCGCGCATCATGAAGTCGCGGAATCCCTTGAACACTGCTCTCTCCTGGTCGCTCGAAGCCACTGCCAGCCGATAAAAATAGGACAAAAGCCCTGGAGGTCCAAACCTCCAGGGCTCCGATCCCTTGTCAGACGCGGCCGTCGGCTAGCCGAGGGGGTCCGGAGCTGCGGTGATACCCAGCTTGGCCAGTTCGGCCCGACCGCCGTCGAAGGAGGTCAGGACCAGCGGCCCCTGCTCGGTGACGGCCACCGAGTGCTCCCAGTGCGAGGCCCAGGTGCCGTCGTTGGTGACGACCGTCCAGTCGTCCTCCAGCACCGTCGTGTGGGGGGTGCCCAGCGAGACCATGGGCTCGATCGCCAGGACGGTGCCCGGGACCAGCTTGGGGCCCTTGCCGCGGCCGCGCTCGACGTAGTTCAGGACGTGCGGCTCCATGTGCATGGCCGTGCCGATGCCGTGGCCGCCGTAGCCCTCGGTGATGCCCCACTTGCCCTTGGGGGGCAGCGGCTGGCGGCGGATGAAGCCCTCGATCGCCTTGGAGACGTCGACCAGCCGGTTGTTCTTCTTCATCTGGGCGATGCCGGCCCACATCGAGCCCTCGGTGACCCGGCTGAGCATCTCCACCTCGGGGCGGACCTCGCCGACCGTGACGGAGATCGCCGCGTCGCCGTGCCAGCCGTCCACGATGGCGCCGCAGTCGATCGAGATCAGGTCGCCCTCCTGGAGCACCCGCTCCCCCGGGATGCCGTGCACGACCTCGTTGTTCACCGAGGCGCAGATCACCCCCGGGAACCAGAGGCCGCCGTGGTTCGCGCGGAAGTTGGAGGTGGCGCCGTGGCCGGTGATGACCTTGTCCGCGATGTCGTTGAGCTCCTGGGTGGTCACCCCCGGAGCCACCGCCTCCCGGCAGGCCTTCAGCGCCTCGGCGACGACCAGCCCGGCCACTCGCATCTTCGCGATCTGATCGGGGGTCTTGATCTCCACCATCTGGTCACGCCTTCCTTGGGTTCCCGCCCGGTCCTTGCCGGGCGGCCGTGCACTCGTTCCACCGTACGACGCCGTACGGCCGCGCTGCCCCGGAGGGCGTGCGCGGCCGTACGTACGTGATGATGCTCAGCTGTTCTGCTTCAGCGCCTCGATCGCGCGCTGGGTGACCTCGCCCACCTTGCCGAGGGCCGGGATCGTCTCGACCAGGCCCTGCTGGCGGTAGTAGTCGATGATCGGCTCGGTCTCGGTGTGGTAGACCTCGAGGCGCGTGCGCACCTTCTCCTCGGTGTCGTCCGAGCGCTGGTACAGCTCGCCGCCGCACTCGTCGCAGACGCCCTCGGACTTCGGCGGGTTGTAGTCCACGTGGAAGACGTGGCCGCCGTCGTTGCGGCACAGCCGGCGACCGGCGATCCGACGGACCACCTCGTCCTCGGGGACCTCCAGGTCCAGCACGCCGTCCAGCGCAATGCCGTGCTCGGCGAGGAACTCGTCCAGCGCCTTGGCCTGGCCGAGGTTGCGCGGGAAGCCGTCCAGCAGGAAGCCGTTGACGGCGTCCGGCTGGAGCATGCGGTCCTTGGCCATCCCGATCGTGACCTCGTCCGGCACCAGCCGGCCCGCGTCCATGTAGCTCTTGGCCTCGAGCCCCAGAGGGGTGCCCTGGCCGATGTTGGCGCGGAAGAGGTCGCCGGTGGAGATGTGGGGGATGGACAGGGTCTTGGCGAGCAGGTGCGCCTGAGTACCCTTCCCGGCCCCGGGAGGCCCGACGAGGACGATACGCATCAGCGGAGGAACCCTTCGTAATTGCGCTGCTGGAGCTGGCTCTCGATCTGCTTCACAGTTTCGAGTCCGACGCCGACGACGATGAGCACGCTGGTGCCGCCGAACGGGAAGTTTGTCTGCTGTCCGAAGGCGACCAGGGCGATCATCGGGATCAACGCGATCAGGCCCAGGTAGAGCGAACCCGGCCACGTGATGCGGGTGAGCACGTAGTTCAGGTACTCGGCCGTCGGCCGGCCGGCCCGGATACCCGGGATGAACCCACCATACTTCTTCATATTGTCGGCAACTTCTTCGGGGTTGAAGGAGATGGCCACGTAGAAGAAGGCGAAGAAGACGATCAGCAGGAAGTAGGTGGCCATGTAGACCGGGTGGTCACCCTTGACGAAGTTCGTCCTGATCCACGTCGCCCAGCCCGCCTGGCTGTTGGTCAGCTGGACCGCCAGGGCGGGAATGTACAGCAGCGACGAGGCGAAGATGACCGGGATGACACCGGCCTGGTTCACCTTGAGCGGGATGTAGGTCGAGGTGCCGCCGAACGCCTTGCGGCCGATCATCCGCTTCGCGTACTGCACCGGAATCCGGCGCTGCGCCTGCTCCACGAAGATGACCAGCATCACAACGATGATTCCGACCGCGACCACGGAGAGGAACTCGACCCAGCCGCCGCCGATGGTGCCGGAGGTCTTGATCGCCCACATCGAGCCCGGGAAGCCCGAGGCGATCGAGGTGAAGATCAGGATCGACATGCCGTTGCCGATGCCGCGGTCCGTGATCAGCTCACCGAGCCACATGATGCACGTGGTACCCGCGGTCATCGTGATCACCATGACGGCGATCCGGAAGACCGACTGGTCCGGCACGATCTGGTTGGCGTAGACGCAGCCCGAGAACAGCGCCCCACTGGAGGCCGTCGCCACGATGCCGGTGCCCTGCAGGACTGCGAGGGCGATGGTCAGGTAGCGCGTGTACTGGGTGATCTTCGCCGTACCGGCCTGACCCTCCTTCTTCAGCGCCTCGAGTCGCGGGATCACGACGGTGAGGAGCTGGAGGATGATGCTGGCCGTGATGTACGGCATGATGCCGAGCGCGAAGATCGTCAGCTGAAGGAGCGCGTTACCGCTGAAGAGATTTACCAGCGCGAAGAGGCCGCTGTTCTTGGTGTCCTTCACACAAGCATTGACGGCCTCGAAGCTGACCCCCGGTACGGGAATGTGCGAGCCCAGGCGGAACAGCACCATGATGCCCAGCGTGAACAGCAGCTTCTTGCGCAGGTCGGGCGTCTGGAACGCCCGCGCGAACGCACTGAGCACGGTGCCTCCTGCGCCTCCCGCACGTCGTCGGCGGGAGGGTCGGTCCTGAATGGGGAGTTTGCGGTTCGGGCTCCCGTACAGACGGCACAGGCGAGCCTTAGCGCAGCCTACAAGGGAACTCCACGGACTCTAACAGTGCGCAGCCACTCGAAAGAAGCGCGTACGGCCCCTCCCCCACGCATGGGGTACGGGATGCCCGGGTTTGCCACACAAAAGAACGAGGCCCGTACCCGCTCGGGAGCCGCGAAGGCGAAAACACACGAGCCCCGCACCTCCCGAAGGGGAGGTGCGGGGCTCGTGGGAGGTCAGCGGGCTCAGACGAGCTCGGTGACGGTACCGCCGGCGGCGGTGATCTTCTCGGCGGCGGAGCCGGAGACGGCGTCCACCGTCACCTGCAGCGCAACCGAGATCTCGCCGGTGCCGAGCACCTTGACGAGGGAGTTCTTGCGAACCGCGCCCTTGGCGATCAGGTCCTCGACAGTGACCTCGCCACCCTGCGGGTAGAGCTCGGCCAGCTTGTCGAGGTTGACAACCTGGAACGTGATCTTGAACGGGTTCTTGAAGCCCTTCAGCTTCGGCAGGCGCATGTGGAGGGGCATCTGGCCACCCTCGAAGCGCTGCGGAACCTGGTAGCGGGCCTTGGTGCCCTTGGTGCCACGACCAGCGGTCTTACCCTTGGAGCCTTCACCACGACCGACACGGATCTTGTCGGTCTTGGCACCCGGGGCGGGACGCAGGTTGTGGATCTTGATCGGCGAGTCAGCCATGTCAGTCCACCTCCTCGACCGTGACGAGGTGACGCACGGTCTGGGCCATCCCGCGGATCTCGGGACGGTCCTCCTTGACGACCACATCGTGCATGCGCTTCAGACCCAGCGAGCGCAGCGTCTCGCGGTGGTTCTGCTTGCTGCCGATGTAGGACTTGGTCTGCGTGATCTTCAGGCGAGCCATCAGGCGCTCACCCCTGCAGCACGAGCCCGCAGCAGAGCGGCGGGAGCCACGTCCTCCAGCGGCAGGCCACGACGTGCGGCGATCTCCTCGGGGCGCACGAGGCCCTTCAGAGCAGCCACGGTGGCGTGCACGATGTTGATCGCGTTGTCGGAGCCGAGCGACTTCGACAGGATGTCGTGGATGCCCGCGCACTCCAGCACGGCACGCACCGGGCCACCGGCGATAACACCGGTACCGGGGGCGGCCGGCTTCAGGAGCACGACGCCGGCAGCCTTCTCGCCCTGGATCGGGTGCGGGATGGTGCCCTGGATACGGGGGACCTTGAAGAAGTTCTTCTTGGCCTCCTCAACACCCTTGGCGATGGCGGCCGGAACCTCCTTCGCCTTCCCGTAGCCGACACCTACGGTGCCGTCACCGTCGCCCACCACGACCAGCGCGGTGAAGCTGAAACGACGACCACCCTTGACAACCTTGGCGACACGGTTGATCGCAACGACACGCTCGACGTAAGCGGTCTTCTCGACGGCGGGGGCGTTGCCCCGGTCGTCACGCTTACGGTCGCGCCGCTCGCCACCGCCGGTGCCGCCGCCGGCGCCGCTACCGCGGCGCTGGGGTCCAGCCATTGGAATTACCTCTCTCGATTACGTCCGTCGACTGAGCCGACGAGCGGCTTAGAAGTCGAGCCCGGCCTCACGAGCAGCATCGGCCAGAGCGGCGATGCGGCCGGCGTACCGGTTGCCCGCGCGGTCGAAGACGACCGACTCGATGCCGGCGGCCTTGGCGCGCTCGGCGACCAGGCTCCCGACCTTCTTGGCCAGCTCGGTCTTGTCGCCCTCGACGCCCTTGATGGACACGTCGAGGGTGGACGCCGACGCCAGGGTGTGACCCTTGGCGTCGTCGATGACCTGGGCGACCATGTGACGGTTCGAGCGCGTCACAACGAGGCGCGGACGCACCTCGGTGCCGACGACGCGCTTGCGAACGCGGATCGCGCGGCGCTTGCGAGCGGCGCTCTTGTAGGCGTTGCCCTTGCCGATCTTGACAGAGACGCTCATCGCTTACTTACCACTCTTTCCGACCTTGCGGCGGATGACCTCGCCCGCGTACTTGACGCCCTTGGCCTTGTACGGGTCGGGCTTGCGCAGCTTGCGGATCTTTGCGGCGACCTCGCCGACCTTCTGCTTGTCGATGCCGTCCACGTGGAACTTGGTGGCCGACTCGACGACGAAGGTGATGCCCTCAGGGGCCTCGACCAGGATCGGGTGGCTGTAGCCGAGCTGGAACTCCATGTCGGAGCCCTTCGCCAGGACTCGATAGCCAACACCGCTGATCTCCAGCGACTTGCGGTAGCCCGCGGTCACGCCGGTGATCATGTTCGCCACCAGCGTGCGGGAAAGGCCGTGCAGGGCCTTCGACAGACGCTCGTCGTTGGGGCGGGTGACGAGCAGCGTGCCGTCCTCGCCCTTGCCGATCTCGATCGGCGCGGCGACATGGTGGGTGAGGGACCCCTTCGGGCCCTTCACCGAGACCGCCTGGCCATCGATGGTGACGTCCACGCCGGCGGGAACCGGGATGGGCAGCCGTCCAATGCGCGACATTGCTGTACCTCCGTTTCCCGAATTACCAGACGTAGGCGAGAACTTCTCCGCCTACGCCCTTCTTGGCAGCCTGCTTGTCGGTGAGGAGACCCGAGGACGTGGAGATGATCGCCACGCCCAGGCCGCCGAGCACCTTCGGCAGGTTGGTGGACTTTGCGTAGACCCGCAGGCCCGGCTTGCTGATCCGCTTGATGCCAGCGATCGAGCGCTCACGGTTGGGGCCGAACTTGAGCTCGATGGTCAGCTTCTTGCCGACCTCGCCCTCAACGGGCTCCTCAACCTTGTAGGAGGAGATGTACCCCTCCTGCTGCAGGATCTGGGCGACGTGCGCCTTGATCTTGCTGGCCGGCATCGCCACGGAGTCGTGGTACGCCGAGTTCGCGTTACGCAGACGCGTGAGCATGTCTGCGATGGGGTCGGTCATGGTCATGATGGCCTCAGGCCTCTCTCGCCGTGGTTTCTCCGCGCGAGGTCCCCCGCACTCCGAGGAGTGCGGGGCACAGGCGCAGGGGACCTACGACGTAGTAAGTCTGGGTGCGAGCCCTCCGAAGAGGATCAGCGGTCGCTACGGAGCAACCGTGACAGGGGGCCCGACCCCACTACCTTACGGGATTCCGTACGGGAGCCCAAAAGCGGGCGATGTGGGGTCGGGCACCTCTGCTTCGCTTGGTGTGCCTTCAAGCTCTGGAGCTCTTACGAGAAGAGGACTACCAGGAGCTCTTGGTCACGCCCGGCAGCTCGCCGCGGTGCGCCATCTCACGGAGGCACACACGGCACAGGCCGAACTTGCGGTACACCGAGTGCGGACGGCCGCAGCGCTGGCACCGGGTGTAGGCCCGGACGCCGAACTTCGGCTTACGCTCGGCCTTCGCGATGAGGGACTTCTTCGCCATTGGCTCACGCCTCCTTGAACGGGAAGCCCAGAGCACGCAGGAGCGCCCGGCCCTCGTCGTCGGTCTGAGCGGTGGTCACGACGGTGATGTCCATACCGCGCTGACGGTCGACCTTGTCCTGGTCGATCTCGTGGAACATAACCTGCTCGGTCAGACCGAAGGTGTAGTTGCCACGGCCGTCGAACTGCTTGGGGGAGAGGCCACGGAAGTCGCGGATACGCGGCAGAGCCAGCGACACCAGACGGTCCAGGAACTCCCACATGCGGTCACCACGAAGGGTGACGTGGGTGCCGATCGGCTGGCCCTCGCGCAGCTTGAACTGCGCGATGGACTTGCGAGCCTTGGTCACGGCCGGCTTCTGACCAGTGATGGCGGTCAGGTCGCGGATCGCGCCCTCGATCAGCTTGCTGTCACGGGCGGCCTCGCCGACACCCATGTTGACCACGACCTTGACCAGGCCGGGAGTCAGCATGACGTTCTCGTACGAGAACTGCTCCTGCAGCTGACCCTTGATCTCGGAGTTGTAACGCTCCTTGAGACGGGGGGTCACCTTCTCAACAGTCGTCTCAGACATCAGATGTCCTCACCGGTTCGCTTGGCAACGCGGATCTTGTTGCCCTCGTCGTCGAAGCGGTAGCCAACGCGGGTGACGACCTTCTTGCCGTCCTTCTCCACGACCAGCTGGACGTTGGAGACGTGCACCGGGGCCTCGACGGTGACAATGCCACCCTGAGTGCCCGGGCCCGGCTTGGTGTGCTTCTTGACCCGGTTCACACCCTCGACCAGGACCTTGTTCTCGGCGGGGATGGCCTGGATGACCTTGCCCTGCTTGCCGCGGTCCTTGCCGGTGATGACCTGAACCAGGTCACCCTTCTTGATCTTCATGCTGTTCGCCATGGGTTAGAGCACCTCCGGCGCCAGCGAGATGATCTTCATGAACTTCTTGTCGCGCAGCTCGCGGCCCACCGGGCCGAAGATGCGGGTGCCACGGGGGTCACCGTCGGTGTTCTTCAGAACGACCGCAGCGTTCTCGTCGAAACGGATGTACGAGCCATCCGGACGACGACGCTCCTTGACGGTGCGGACGACGACGCACTTGACGACGTCACCCTTCTTCACCGAGCCACCGGGGATCGCGTCCTTGACGGTGGCGACGATGACGTCCCCGATACCGGCGTAGCGGCGACCGGAGCCACCGAGAACACGGATGCAAAGGATTTCCTTGGCACCAGTGTTGTCGGCGACACGCAGTCGCGACTCCTGCTGGATCACAGCTTTCTCCTGATCGTCAACGAGAGTCGACGGGCCGGCCGCTGCTCACACCGGCGTCCCCGGAGGGACCCGATGCACATACGGCCGTACCTCATCGGCTTCGTTACTTGGCCTTCTCGAGGATCTCGACGACGCGCCAGCGCTTCGTCGCGGACAGCGGGCGGGTCTCCGCGAGGAGGACCCGGTCGCCGATGCCGCAGGCGTTGGCCTCGTCGTGCGCCTTCAGCTTGTTCGTACGGCGGATGACCTTGCCGTACAGAGCGTGCTTGACGCGGTCCTCGACGGCGACGACGACGGTCTTGTCCATCTTGTCGCTGACGACGAGACCCTCACGGGTCTTGCGGAAACCGCGCGTCTCGTTGGTGTTCTCAGTCATCAGGCGTTCTCCACCGTCTCGATGCCCAGCTCGCGCTCGCGCATCAGGGTGTAGATCCGCGCGATGTCCTTACGGACGAGCTTGAGCCGTCCGTGGTTGTCGAGCTGCCCGGTCGCCGCCTGGAAGCGGAGGTTGAACAGCTCCTCCTTGGCCTCACGGAGCTTGGCAACGAGACCCTCGTTGTCCAGCTCACGAAGCTCAGCAGCCTTGGTGCCGGCCGACATCAGCTCTCACCTGCCTCGCGCCGGACAATCCGGCACTTCATCGGGAGCTTGTGAGCTGCGCGGGTCAGCGCCTCACGAGCCACCTTCTCGTTGGGGTACGACAGCTCGAACATGACCCGACCCGGGTGCACGTTCGCGATCCACCACTCGGGCGAACCCTTACCGGAACCCATGCGGGTCTCGGCCGGCTTCTTGGTGAGCGGACGGTCCGGGTAGATGTTGATCCAGACCTTGCCGCCACGACGGATGTGACGGGTGATCGCGATACGAGCGGACTCGATCTGGCGGTTCGTCACGTAGGCCGGGGTGACGGCCTGGATACCGTACTCGCCGAAGGCGAGCTCGGTGCCACCCTTGGCAGCGCCACGGCGCTTGGGGTGGTGCTGCTTGCGGTGCTTGACCCGACGGGGGATCAGCATGTCGGTCAGGCCTCCGTTCCGGTGTTCTCAGCGGCCGGAGCCTCGCTCGCCGCGGCCGCGGGGGCCTCGGAGGCGGGACGACGGCCACGGCCACCGCGCTCGCCACCGCGGCGCTCGCCACCGCGGGCGGGACGACCACCCTCGGGGCGGGCCGGGCGGTTGCCCGAGCGGGCGGCGGCGTTCTCAGCGCGGACCTCGGCGATGTTCTTGACGTCGCCCTTGTAGATCCAGACCTTCACGCCGATGCGGCCGAAGGTCGTCTTGGCCTCGAAGAAGCCGTAGTCGACGTTCGCGCGAAGGGTGTGCAGCGGCACACGACCCTCGCGGTAGAACTCCGAACGGCTCATCTCGGCGCCGCCGAGACGACCGGAGCACTGGACCTTGATGCCCTTGGCGCCGGACTTCATGGTGCCCTGCATGCTCTTGCGCATGGCACGACGGAAGGAGACGCGCGAGGACAGCTGCTCCGCGACGCCCTGAGCCACGAGCTGGGCGTCCAGCTCGGGGTTCTTGACCTCGAGGATGTTCAGCTGGACCTGCTTGCCGGTCAGCTTCTCGAGGTCGCCGCGGATGCGGTCGGCCTCGGTGCCACGGCGACCGATGACGATGCCGGGGCGAGCGGTGTGGATGTCGACGCGGACGCGGTCGCGGGTGCGCTCGATCTCAACCTTCGAGATGCCGGCGCGCTCCATGCCCTTCGTCATCATGCGACGAATGGCAACGTCTTCCTTGACGTAGTCCTTGTACAGCTTGTCGGCGTACCAGCGGGACTTGAAGTCCGTGCTGATGCCGAGGCGGAACCCGTGCGGGTTAACCTTCTGGCCCATTACCGGGTCCCTTCCTTGCTGCTGACGACCACGGTGATGTGGCTGGTCCGCTTGCGGATCCGGTAGGCACGGCCCTGGGCACGCGGGCGGAACCGCTTCAGGGTCGGGCCCTCGTCAACGTACGCCTCGCTGATGACGAGGTCGTCCACGTTGTTGTGGTTGTAGTTGTGCACGGCGTTGGCAATGGCGCTGTCGAGCACCTTGCCGACCGGCACGGTGGCGGCCTGCGGAGCGAAACGCAGGACCGCCTGGGCCTCCGTGGCGTTCAGGCCACGGATGAGGTCCACCACGCGGCGGGCCTTCATGGGCGTGACGCGGATGTACCGCGCCTGGGCCCTGGCTTCCATGGTTGTCCCCTTAATGGAGTAAGTCACTTGAGTCGTCGTTCTGGCGCTGAAGCTCAGGCGACTAGCGACGCTTCGACTTGCGGTCGTCCTTGACGTGGCCGCGGAAGGTGCGGGTCGGAGCGAACTCGCCGAGCTTGTGGCCGACCATCGACTCGGTGACGAACACCGGGACGTGCTTGCGGCCATCGTGAACCGCGATCGTGTGGCCGAGCATGGCCGGGAAGATCACGGAACGACGGGACCAGGTCTTGATGACGTTCTGGGTACCCGCCTCGTTCTGCGCGTCCACCTTCTTGAGAAGGTGGCCGTCAATGAAGGGGCCCTTCTTGAGACTGCGCGGCATCTGACCTGCTCCTAGCGCTTCTTGTTGGTCTTGCGGCGGCGCACGATGAGGGCGTTCGAAGCCTTCTTCGGGCTACGAGTGCGACCCTCCTTCTGGCCCCACGGCGAGACCGGGTGGCGACCACCGGAGGTCTTACCCTCACCACCACCGTGCGGGTGGTCGATCGGGTTCATGGCCACACCACGCACGGTCGGGCGAACGCCCTTCCAGCGCATACGGCCGGCCTTGCCCCAGTTGATGTTCGACTGCTCGGCGTTGCCGACCTCGCCGACGGTCGCGCGGCAGCGCGCGTCCACCAGGCGGATCTCACCGGAGGGCATGCGCAGGTGCGCCATCTTGCCCTCACGAGCCAGCAGCTGGATGCCGGCACCGGCGGAGCGGGCCATCTTGGCACCGCCGCCGGGACGCAGCTCCACCGCGTGGATGGTGGTACCGACCGGGATGTTGCGCAGCGGCAGGTTGTTGCCGGGCTTGATGTCGGCGCCAGGGCCGTTCTCAATCCGGTCACCCTGCGCGATGCCGCGGGGGGCGATGATGTAGCGCTTCTCGCCGTCCACGTAGTGCAGGAGCGCGATGCGCGCAGTGCGGTTCGGGTCGTACTCGATGTGAGCGACCTTGGCCGGCACGCCGTCCTTGTCGTGACGACGGAAGTCGATCACGCGGTAGGCGCGCTTGTGGCCGCCACCCTGGTGGCGAGCGGTGATACGACCGGCGTTGTTACGGCCGCCCTTGCTGTGCAGGGGGCGAACCAGCGACTTCTCCGGCGTGGACCGCGTGATCTCTACGAAGTCGGCCACGCTGGAGCCACGACGGCCCGGCGTAGTCGGCTTGTACTTGCGGATGCCCATTTGGCTCTCTCGTCCTCGTCCTTATCGACGATCACGATCCCCGTTAGGAGACCGGACCACCGAAGATGTCGATGCGGTTGCCCTCAGCCAGCGTCACGATGGCGCGCTTGGTGTCCTTGCGCTTGCCAAAGCCCGTCTTGGAGCGCTTGCGCTTGCCCTGACGGTTGAGCGTGTTGACGGACTCGACCTTGACCGAGAAGACCGCCTCGACGGCCTGCTTGATCTGGGTCTTGTTGGCACCCGGCGACACGACGAACGTGTACTTGTTCTCGTCGAGGAGCGAGTAGCTCTTCTCGGAGATGACCGGCTTCACCAGGACGTCACGGGGGTCCGTGAACGTCTTGCTCGTGATCTGTGCAGCCATCAGGCGGCGCTCCCTTCGAGCTCGCCCTCAGCAGCCACGGCCTTGGCGGACGCGGCGGGACCCGCCACGAAACGCTCGAAGGCAGCCTGGGTGAAGACCACATCGTCGGAGACGAGCACGTCGTAGGTGTTCAGCTGACCGGCGTCCAGGATGTGCACGTTCGGCAGGTTACGAGCGGACTTGAGGCCCAGCTCGTCCGCGCGCTCGACGACCAGGAGGACGTTCTTGCGCTCGGTGATCTTGCCGAACAGGCTCTTGGCAGCCTTGGTCGACGGCGCCTCGGCCGCGATCACGTCGGTGACGACGTGGATGCGGTTGTGGCGGGCCCGGTCGGTGAGCGCACCGCGCAGGGCGGCGGCGATCATCTTCTTCGGGGTCCGCTGCGAGTAGTCGCGCGGCACGGGACCGTGCACAACGCCACCGCCGGCGAACTGCGGCGCACGGGTCGAGCCCTGACGGGCGCGGCCGGTGCCCTTCTGACGGTACGGCTTCTTGCCGCCACCGCGGACCTCGCCACGAGTCTTGGTCTTGTGGGTGCCCTGACGGGCCGCAGCAAGCTGCGCCACGACGACCTGGTGCATCAGCGGAACGCTGACCTTCGCGTCGAAGATCTCGGCCGGCAGCTCGAGGCTGCCGGTCTTGTCGCCAGCCGGCGACAGGATGTCAATGGTGCTCATTTGCTCACAGCCCCTTCGCCGCGGTGCGGACGAGGACGAGGCCGCCGTTCGGACCCGGGACAGCGCCCTTGATCAGGAGCAGGCCCTTCTCCGCGTCGACCGCGTGCACGGTCAGGTTCTGGGTGGTCACCCGCTCGTGACCCATCCGACCAGCCATGCGCAGGCCCTTGAACACGCGGCCCGGGGTGGCGCAGCCACCGATGGAACCGGGGGAACGGTGCTTGCGCTGGGTGCCGTGACCGGCGCCGAGGCCCTTGAAGTTGTGACGCTTCATGACACCGGCGAAGCCCTTGCCCTTGGAGGTGCCGGTCACGTCGACCTTGACACCCGCCTCGAACAGCTCGGCGGTGATCTCCTGGCCCAGGGTGTACTCGGACGCGTCCGTCGTACGCAGCTCGACCAGGTGGCGGCGCGGGGTGACACCGGCCTTGGCGAAGTGGCCCGCGAGGGGCTTGTTCACCTTGCGGGGGTCGATCTCGCCGAAGCCGATCTGGACGGCGTCGTAGCCGGCCGGGCTGTCGGCGGTGTGGACCTGGGTCACGACATTCGGCCCAGCCTTGACGACGGTCACCGGAACGATCCGGTTGTTCTCGTCCCAGACCTGGGTCATGCCGAGCTTCTCGCCCAGGATGCCCTTAATCTGCTTAGCCATCTTCGGTGTGCCTCTCAGAGCTTGATCTCGATGTCGACACCAGCCGGCAGGTCGAGACGCATCAGCGAGTCAACCGTCTTCGGCGTGGGGTCGAGGATGTCGATCAGACGCTTGTGAGTGCGCATCTCGAAGTGCTCGCGCGAGTCCTTGTACTTGTGCGGCGAGCGGATGACGCAGTACACGTTCTTCTCAGTGGGCAGCGGCACCGGGCCCGCGACCTGCGCACCAGTGCGAATGACGGTCTCGACGATCTTCTTCGCCGAGGAGTCAATCACCTCGTGGTCGTAGGCCTTGAGCCGGATGCGGATCTTCTGTCCCGCCATGGCTACTCAGTAGTCCTTTGTGTCGTCTGTTGCTTCTACGGCCGGATTCATCCAGGTGGACTGTGTCCGGTGGCACCTGTGGGTGGTTACCTCCGACCCCCGCGGTCGGGCGTGTCGCCCGGCCGCTTGCAAAAAATCCGACACGAGGTCGCCCTCCTGCGGATTTCCCACGGGTTCGGTGAGGTCTTGCACCCACCAGGCGCCGGATCGAGGCCCCGTCCACGCTTCCCGGAAGATTCCCGTACGTCCGCCCCGCAGCTGCCGCGGTGTCGACTTCACACCACTGCGGTCCACACCCTCACCCAGGGGGTCAAGGCGGACCACATGAACGGCCATCACGGGAACGACGAGTACATGGGACTCGCTTCCGGTCCTCCCGGCGGGAGGCGCGCAGCATCGGCACTCAACCGAGCAACTTGGACATACTGCCACATGGAGCAGCCGAAAAGCCAATCGGGGCCGATGAGGTCTCCCCCACCGGCCCCGATCGAAACCCGCGGGACGGCTACTTCTGTTCCTTCAGCCAGGGCGCCTCACGGCCGCAGACCGCCGGCCAGTCCTCGGTGCGCACGTTGGCGCACCAGATGAACTTCTTGTCGTCCGGGGTCGGCTTCCAGTCCTTGGTGATGATGTCCGCGCACTTGGGCACCGGGGAGAACTTCGGGCAGGTGCCGTCCTTCTTCTTGATGGTGTGCGCCCGCCAGGCGTCCAGGCCCATCGTGTTGGTGGTCTCCGCCTGCGGCATGTAGCGGTCCACCGACCAGGAGGCGCCCATGGTCGCGAACAGCGCGAGGGCGCAGACCAGCCCGGCGGCCAGCTGGCGGGTGACCCGGCGCGGGATGGCCGGGCCCTCCTCGGTGCGGCCCGCCGAGCGCAGCGTCCGCTCCAGCCAGCCGGTCCCCCGCTCCAGGCCGGCCATCAGGCCGACCACGGCCAGGATCAGCAGGCAGTACATGATGATCCAGGTGGTCCGCGGGTAGAGCTGGACCATCTGCGAGTGGGCCATGTGCGAGGCGAACCAGAAGCGCAGCAGCCAGGCCCCGGCCAGCACCGCCGCCGCCGTGCGGACCACGATGTTGCGCAGGCCCAGGCCCACGCCGATGCCCACCGCGGTGATCAGCAGGATCCCGAAGCCGGTCTGGCCGGCCAGCTCGCCGGCCTGCGGCCAGTTGTGGTAGGTCAGGTCGCCGTTGCGGTCCGACATCCAGCCGAGCACGTAGGCCGGGTCGACGTAGTTGACGATGTAGGCGTACCGGTCCGGGGTGTCGGCGCCGAGCTTGAGGATCTGGTACAGCAGCGGGGAGCCGATGGCCGCGGCGGTGACCACGGTCGCGGCGAGGAAGAGCAGGCCCCGGCGGACGGCGTCGCGGCCGCGCCGCCACGGGAAGACGAAGAGGGTGAGCAGGAACACGCCCGGCGCCGACCACAGGTACCAGCCGGAGTACCAGAGGAACAGCACGCCGAAGATGACGCCGAAGCCCAGGCCGCGCAGCAGTGCCGACCGGGTCGACAGCTCCCCCACCCGCCGCAGCTCGCGCAGGCAGGCCGCCAGCAGCGGGACCAGGACGATCATCGTGACGTGGCTGTACGGGCGGATCGGGTCCAGGAACACCAGCGCGGAGGGCACCGCGATGGCCAGCGCCCAGAACGGCCGCAGCACGAGGCGCCAGGCCAGGTAGCTCATCGGCCCGACCAGGGCGCTGCAGATGATCTGCAGGTCGTGCAGGGCGAAGCCTGCGCCGCCGACCCCGCCGTAGTGCAGCTCGGACCAGAGCGCCACGGCCGCCGGGAAGAGCGGCGGGTAGACGCCGGGCAGGCCCTTGTCGTGCATCATCGACGTCGCCATGTCGACCAGCTGGCTCGGGTCGCCCTCCTGCCCGCCGAGCGGCCAGGGGGTGCCCCGCAGGGCGACCACGACGCCGCCGGCGATCACGCCGGTCGCCAGGCCCGCCAGGGCCGCGCAGACCAGCCGCTGGGTCAGCCGGTGACGGCGCAGTCCGCCGCGGTAGGCCGTGTAGACCAGCACCGCCAGGATCGGCAGGCCGATCAGGGCCGCGTACTGCTGGATCTTGGCCAGGCCGCTGACCTGCCCGATCCGGTTCAGCGGGTTCACACTGATGTGCCGGCAGAGCAGGGTGAACCCGAGTGCGGCCACCACGCTGACCACGATCTCCGCGGTCACCAGCACCCAGCGGCGCTCGCTCCAGCCGCCCTGCGCCGCGTCGTCGGAGCGGGCGGCGCCGTCTCTGTCAGGGGACAGGTCCGATGTGCTGGGCCGGTCGGTTGCCAGGTCGGTCATGTCGCTTCACTTCCGTAGGACTGCGGACGGCTGCTGAACGGTGCCAGGCTGGTCGGCTTCTCGTGGACACTACCCCGCGGTACTGCGGCGTCCGGCCACCAGGACCGGTGCGGCAGGGGCCTCGGCGGCCGGCGGCGGGGCGCACCGGGGCCGGGCCGGGCAGGAGTGCCGCGCGGGCACGCCACACCTGCCGAAGACGAGCATATATAGTCCACCGTCATATCAGGTAGCCCTCGGCGCGAGATGCGGCGAGCCCGGCCCCGCTGCCTGAGCAGCCGGGCCGGGCTTGCGTCGTCCGCCCTCCCCCGGAGGCCGGGGCGGCGGCTCGGGGCCGCGGTTCAGCCCTCGTGACGCTGCCCGGAGGTGAAGGCGTGCCGGGCCAGGGTGCGCACACCGGCGCCCTGGCCCCGGCGCAGGGCCCCGGGGATCATCGTGATGGCGTGGAAGCGCGAGGCGCTGCGGACCCGGGCGGCGCGCGCCGCCTTCGGCCACCCGCGCGCCTCCATCCGCTCGGCCACCGCGTTGAAGTAGCGCTCGGCCTCGGTGAACCGGGTGCCGGAGAAGGCCTGCACCGAGGACTCGCTGACCGCGTGCCGGCGGTACTGGAAGACGGTGGTGGTGTTGTCCACCATCATCTGCTCGCCCCGCTCCAGCAGGTCGACCACCAGGGCCAGGTCCTGGATCACCGAGTACTCGTCGCGGAAGTTGACCGCGCGCAGGGCCTCGCCCCGCCAGCAGATCGACGGGAAGTACATCCAGTTGCCGCGCAGCACGCTGGCCGCCAGCTCCTCGCCGCCCATCAGGCGGCGGCCGTTGACGCTCGGCGCGTAGATCCGCCCCTTGACGTTGTCGGCCAGGCCGGCGGTCACCACGCCCTCGCCGTCGATCACCTCGACGCCCGGCTGGACCATGCCCAGGTCCGGGTTGGCCTTGAGGATCCCCCGGACGGTCTCCAGGTAGTGCGGGTGCAGCAGGTCGTCGCAGCCCATGATGACGACGTGGTCCGCCGTCGAGAGCTCCACGCACTTCTGGAAGTTCCGGGTGATCCCGAGGTTCTGCTCGTTGCGCAGGTAGCGGACCCGGTCGTCGCCGAGCTCGGCGAACCAGCCCGGGACGTCCGGCTCCTTGCCGTCGTCGACGACGGTCAGCCGCAGGTCCGGGTCGGTCTGCCCCAGGATGCTGCGCACCGCGGCCTGCATCAGACCCACGTCGCCGTAGTACGGCAGCATGAACTCGAAGGTGGCCATGGTGCTCAGACCCCGCTGCGGTCGACCGGGGCCGACACCGGCAGGTCCAGGTCGAAGCGCTCCTCGTTCAGCCGGGCGCCCTCGTTGATCGCCACGGTCCGGGCGAGGTCGGTGAGCTTCTTCTCCAGCGAGCGGAAGCGCAGGAAGGTGTTCAGGGTCAGGAAGCCCATCGCCAGCACCATCACGTACAGCACCAGGTCGGTGCCGCGGCCGACACCGAGCTTGTGCGCGATCCAGGTGACATCGGTCGGCCGGAGCACGGCGTAGATGTTCACCACCACGAACACCGAGAAGGCGATGCGCTTCCAGGCCCGGGTGTTCGCGGCGTCCCAGCGCCGGATGAACGTGAAGGCCAGAATGACCGAGCCCAGGATGAGGACGAGCTGGATCCAGAAGTAGTTCATCGGCGGCCACGCTCCCGCAGCGAGATGTCGAAGATGATGTTGACGCCGTTGATCAGGGACTGACCCTTGGCGCGTGAGTAGTCGGTGTACAGGATGTCCACCGGCAGCTCGGCGACCCGCAGGTCGGAACCGGCCAGGAAGCTGACGATCTCCGACGCGTGGGCCATGCCGTTCATGGTGATCCGCAGTCGGCCGGCCGCCTCGCGGTTGAGCACGCGAAGGCCGTTGTGCGAGTCGGTGAGCTTGAGCTTGCGCGCGGTCGGGCTGACCGTCGCGGCGGTGCGCAGGACGACCCGCTTGATCCAGGGCACCTGGCCGTTCTGCTCGATGAAGCGCGAGCCCAGGACGACGTCGGCCTCGCCGGCGCGCAGGAACTCGACCATCTTCTCGACGTCGGCGGTCTGGTGCTGCCCGTCCGCGTCGAAGGTGGCGAAGTACTGGGCGCCCGGCTGGGCGAGCGCGTAGGCCAGGCCGGTCTGCAGTGCAGCGCCCTGGCCGAGGTTGACCGGGTGCCGCACCAGGTGGGCACCGGTGGTCATGATGTGCTTGGCGGAGTCGTCCGCGCTGCCGTCATCGACCACGACGATGTTGGGGAACGTCTTGCGCGCTCCCTCCACAACGTCAGCGATCACCTGGCCTTCGTTGTAGGCCGGGATCACCAGCCAGACATCGTCGTACTGGGACACGGGGGCTCCATGTTCGGGGTGTCTCCCGCGCTCGTGCGCGGCAATCCGTATGTCGGGGGCCGATGCGGTCATTCGCCGACCACCCCGGCACTCAGGGTAGGCATGGTCTGCTCCGATGCGCTCTGCGCGGGAGCGGCCTGCTTCGCGGGCGAACCGGGGAAGCTGTGCCTGAGGGCGGCCAGCATACCGAGCACGGTGGCCACGGAGCCCGCCGCGTAGGCGAGGATCACACGGGTGGCCACCTCGCCCGGCAGGAAGGTGACGCCCGCGAGGACGCCGGTGCCCACCGCCCAGCAGAGCAGCTGGAGGTTGTGCCGCTTGAATACCATCAGCGCCTGTCCGAGCACCATCGCGAACATGTACGCCACGGTTCCTGCGGACATCCAGAAGAAGTCGAGGCAGCCGAGCACCGGCTTCGCGCCGAACAGCACCTGGATCAGCCAGGGCCCCAGGGCCACGGCGGGGATCCCGCCGAGCACGCCGAGCAGGCCGACCGCGGCGCCGATCCGGCGGAGCATGCCGCTGAACGCCGCCCGGTCGCCGACCGCGATCGCCGCGGAGAGACCGTTGAGCAGCGAGGCCTGGAGCGAGCCGAACACGAAGAGCGGCACCCGGGCCAGCACCAGCGCGTTGAGCAGTGCGGCGATCAGGGCCGAATCGGACGGGGCGAGCAGCTTGGTGCTCACCACCGCGGCGTTCACCACGACCTGGGAGAGCAGGGTCGAGCAGATCAGCAGGCCCAGCCCGGAGCAGAGCTCGGACCAGGGGATCCGCGGGCCCGGCTTGACCACCCGCAGCAGCGCGGGCAGCGTCACCACGGTCGCCGCGATCGGTGCGGCGGCGAGGATCAGGCTGAACGCCAGCGCGGAGTGCACGCCGGCCAGGCCGCAGCCGAAGGCCAGCCCGATCCGCAGGCCGCCGTCGATGCCCAGCTGGGTTCCGTAGGCGCCGAACCGGCCGAGGCCGGCCAGCACGCCGCGGGTGAGGTAGCAGACGGCCATGCCGGCGAAGGCGCCGCCCAGGGCGAACACCAGCGAGCGGTCGCCGTGGAACATCAGGTCGGCGATCGGCCCGGAGCCGACGCCGATCGCCAGCAGCACGGCACCGAGGATGGCACCGGTCAGCAGGGTGGCCCGGCGCAGGACCGGCCCCGCGCCGTGGCCGAGCGCGGCCCGGGCGGCGACGATCCGGGTGAGCTCCTGCTCGATCGGGAAGAACACGCCGATGCCGACGGACATCACGATCGTCCAGAGCAGTGAGACGTTCGCCATGTCGTCGACGGACAGGCTGTGACCCGCCACACCGAGGTGGATGTACGACGCCGCGCCGAGCACGACGGTGCCGCCCGCCACCGCCAGGGTTCCCGGCGGTAGCGCGGCGGCCACCTTCGTCAGCGGATTCTTCACTGAGGTCTGTCGCTCTCGGTCGTCCCGGCCGCAGCGGCCAGTTCGGTGAACACGGGCGTGCCCAGCGCCTCACCGAGCTGCTCGCACCAGTCGGCCGGCGGCGTCAGGCCGGCGGCGGACCAGCGGTCGTGGCCCAGCACGCTGAACGCGGGCCGCACCGCCGGGCGGACGAAGGCCGCCGAGGTGGTGGGGCGGATCCGCTCGGGGTCGAGGCCGCTCAGCCGGTAGGTCTCGCGCGCCAGCCCGAACCAGGTGGTCCGGCCGGTCGCGGTGCCGTGGTAGACGCCGGCCGGCGCCTGTCCGGCGAGCGCGGCGTGACCGAGCGCGACGAGCTGCCGGGCCAGGGCGTACGACCAGGTCGGCTGGCCCTGCTGGTCGTCGACCACGTCCAGGCTGGGCCGCTGGGCGGCGAGCTTGAGCATGGTGGCGACGAAGTTCGGGCCGTGCTCGCCGTACAGCCAGGCGGTGCGCACGGTGTAGCCGTGCTCCGGGAGCAGCTCGGCGACGGCCTGCTCCCCCACCAGCTTGCTGCGGCCGTAGGCGTTGACCGGGGAGGTCGGCGCGTCCTCCGGGTACGGCTGGTCGGCGTCGCCGGCCAGGACGTAGTCGGTGGAGACGTGCAGCAGCCGGGCTCCGGCCTTGGCGCAGGCGGCGGCCAGGTGGGCGACACCGGTGCCGTTGACGGCGGTGGCGGCCTCCTCGGCCGTCTCGGCGCCGTCGACGTCCGTCCAGGCCGCGCAGTTGACCACGATGTCGTGGCCGTCGACGGCGGCCTGCACGGCCGCCGCGTCGGTGATGTCCAGGCCGGCCCGGCCGAGGGCGGTGACCTCGGCCGTGGTGTCGGCGGCGAGCACCGTCAGCAGGTCCCGGCCGAGCATGCCGGCCGCGCCGGTGACGAGCCAGCGGACCTGCCCCGAGGCGTTGGCGCTCACTTGGCCAGGGCCGCCTTCGTCTTCAGGGGCTCCCACCAGGCGCGGTTGTCGCGGTACCACTGGATGGTCGCGGCGAGGCCGTCCTCGAAGCGGACCTGCGGCTCGTAGCCGAGCTCCTCGCGGATCTTGCTGATGTCGATCGAGTAGCGCAGGTCGTGGCCCTTGCGGTCCTCGACGTGCTCGACCATGTCCCAGCCGAGGCCGGCGGCCTCCAGCAGCAGACCGGTCAGCTCCTTGTTGGTGACCTCGGTGCCGCCGCCGATGTTGTAGACGTGGCCGGCCCGGCCCTTGCGCATGGCCAGCTCGATGCCGCGGCAGTGGTCGGAGACGTGCAGCCAGTCACGGATGTTGCCGCCGTCGCCGTACAGCGGCACCTTGCGGCCGTCGATCAGGTTGGTGGTGAACAGCGGGATGACCTTCTCCGGGAACTGGTAGTGCCCGTAGTTGTTGGAGCAGCGGGTCACCACGACGTCCATGCCGTGCGTGCGGTGGTAGGCCAGCGCCAGCAGGTCCGAGGAGGCCTTGGAGGCCGAGTACGGGGAGTTCGGCTCCAGCGGCCACTCCTCCGTCCAGGAGCCCTCGTTGATCGAGCCGTACACCTCGTCGGTGGAGATGTGCACGAAGCGGCCCACGCCGTGCTTGCGGGCGGCGTCCAGCAGGACCTGGGTGCCGACGACGTTGGTCAGCACGAACGGGCCGGCGCCCGCGATCGAGCGGTCGACGTGCGACTCGGCCGCGAAGTGGACGACCACGTCGTGGCCGGGCATGACCTGGTCGACGGCGTCCGCGTCGCAGATGTCGCCACGGACGAAGGTGTAGCCGCTGTGGCCCGCCACCGGCGCCAGGTTGGCCTCGACGCCCGAGTAGGTGAGCTTGTCGAAGACCGTGATCTGGTCAGTGGTGTCGGCGCCCAGCAGCTGGCGGACGAATTCAGAACCGATGAAGCCGGCACCGCCGGTCACGAGGATGCGCATAGTGCGCCGTAGTCTACCGTCGCGCCGGTACCCCCACCGACCCGGGCCTCACCCGCCCGCCCCGACTCGAATAAGGTGCACGCATGCGTGGAATCCTTCTGGCCGGCGGCACCGGCTCGCGGCTCTGGCCGCTGACCCGGGCGGTGTCGAAGCAGCTCCTCCCGGTCTTCGACAAGCCGATGATCTACTACCCCCTTTCGACCCTGGTGATGGCGGGGATCAGCGAGATCCTGATCATCACCACCCCGAACGACAGGGAGCAGTTCGAGCGCCTCCTGGGCGACGGCTCCCAGTTCGGCCTCCGCCTGGAGTACGCCGTCCAGGAGCGCCCCGAGGGCATCGCCCAGGCCTTCGTGCTGGGCGCCGACTTCATCGGCGACGAGCCGGTCGCGCTCATCCTCGGCGACAACATCTTCCACGGCAGCGGCCTCGGCACCCGGCTCTCCGAGCACACCGGCGCCAAGGGCGGCCGGGTCTTCGCCTACCCGGTCGCCGACCCGACCGCGTACGGCGTGGTCGAGTTCGACGAGGACGGCCAGGTCATCTCCATCGAGGAGAAGCCGACCGAGCCCAAGTCCCGTTACGCCGTCCCCGGCCTGTACTTCTACGACAACCGCGTGGTCGAGATCGCCCGCGGCCTGAAGCCCAGCGCCCGCGGCGAGTTGGAGATCACCGCGGTCAACGAGGCCTACCTCCAGGCCGGCGACCTGCACGTGACGATCCTCGACCGGGGCACCGCCTGGCTGGACACCGGCACGTTCGTCTCGATGGTGCAGGCCTCCGAGTTCGTCCGGGTCATCGAGGAGCGCCAGGGCTTCAAGATCGGCTGCATCGAGGAGGCGGTCTGGCGGGCCGGCCTGATCGACGACGCACAGCTGCGCGAGCTCGCCGAGCCGCTGCTCAAGAGCGGCTACGGCCAGTACCTGGTGGCACTGCTGGACGAGGAGGGCTCCCGGTGAAGTTCAACGAGCTGTCCATCGAGGGCGCCTGGGAGATCACCCCGCAGCTGCACGGCGACCCGCGCGGTCTGTTCACCGAATGGTTCCGCTACGACAAGCTCGCGGAGGTCGTCGGCCACCCGCTGCGGCTGGCCCAGGCGAACCTGTCGGTCTCCAGCAAGGGCGTCGTGCGCGGCATCCACTTCGCCGACGTCCCGCCCGGCCAGGCCAAGTACGTGACCTGCGTGCGCGGCGCGGTGCTGGACGTCATCGTGGACCTGCGGGTCGGCTCGCCGACCTTCGGCCGCTGGGAGGGCGTGCGCCTCGACGAGACCGAGCGCAAGGCCGTCTACATCTCCGAGGGCCTGGGCCACGGCTTCTGCGCGCTGAGCGACGACGCCACGCTGTCCTACCTCTGCTCGGAGACCTTCAACCCGACCGGCGAGCACGGCGTGCACCCGCTCGACCCGGACCTCGGCATCGAGTGGCCGGCCGACGTGCCGCAGCTCTCCGCCAAGGACACCGAGGCCCCGTCGCTGGCCGACGCCCTGGCGAGCGGCCTGCTGCCGGACTACCAGGCGGTCAAGGCCTTCACCGAGTCCTTGCGCACCATCTGACCTTCAGGTCACCGACGACCGCCCGGAGCCGCCCTCACTGGGGGGAGGCCCCGGGCGGTCGTCCGTCCGGCTGCGCACCGTCGTGCACCGAGCAGCTCTCCTCGCGGGCTCGAACCCGCTCCGTCCTGGGGGGACTCCCATGAAGATCTCACGCTGGCCCGGCTATCGCGGCACCCTCGCCGATGTCTTCTCCGGCCGGGCCAACAGCTTCGGCCTGCTGCGGACCATCCTCGCCGTCGCCGTAGTCGTCTCCCACATGTACCCGCTGGGGTGGGGCACCCTGGAGCCGCTGGCCCACTTCAGCCGAAACCAGAGCGACCTCGGGAAGATAGCCGTGGTCGGCTTCTTCGTGATATCCGGCTTCATGATCACCGGAAGTGGGCTGCGGACCACCATCGGCCGCTACGCATGGCACCGGGCGCTGCGCATCCTGCCCGGGTTCTGGGTCTCGCTCGCCGTCTCGGCCCTGGTGATCGCTCCACTGCTGTACCGCTGGCAGTACGGAAGCGCCGACGCCTTCTGGACCGCCGGGGGCGGGCCCCGCCACTACCTCGAGGGCGCCTGGAACCTCTCGATGTCGAACGGCTACGACGTCGCCGGCCTCACCAGTGGCGCCGTGAACGCGGGCCTGCTGCACCACACCGGGCTCAACGGCGTGCTCTGGTCACTGCCGTACGAGATCATGTGCTACATCGTCATCGGCCTGCTCGCCGCAGGCGGCGCACTGCGCAACGCCCGCCGAACGGTCCCGCTGATGGCCCTCGCGCTGTGGATCCTGATGTTCCGCGACTGGATCACCGCCCCGCTCTGGACCGGCGGCGGCCCGGTCGACACCAAGCTGTGGGTGCGGCTGCCCCTGCTGGGCGACCAGCTTCAGGGCTTCCTGGTCTATCTCGGATTCGCCTTCCTGCTCGGCGCCACCTTCCGGCTCTACCGCGACCGGTTGCCGGTCAGCGACTCGCTCGCCGTGCTGTGTGCCGCCCTGGCCGGGGTCAGTCTGCACTGGGGCGGTTTCTTCGTCCTCGGCTACCCCGCCATCGCCTACCTGCTGCTGTGGCTCGCCGTCCGGCTCCCGCGGGCCTTCCACCGGGTCGGCAGCAAGCGCGACTTCTCCTACGGCATCTACGTGTACGGCTTCACCGTCGAGCAGGCCCTGACGATGCTCGGCTACGCCAAGCACGGCCACGCCGTCTACCTGGCCCTCGCCCTGGCCGGCACGGTCGTCCTGGCGGCGCTCTCCTGGTACGTGGTGGAGTCCCCGCTGATGCGGCTCAAGGACTGGACGCCGTGGCCGGTCCGCCGGCTGAAGGGCGCCGCTGCCCGCGGTAGCGAGCCGGTCGCCATCCCGCACCAGCAGGAACGGCCTCGCGTCAGGGTCTGACCGACCCGCCGCCTCGGTCGCCTGGCGACGTCCGGCACCAACTGGTCCACAGGGGCCCGGCCGCATCGACTGCGGCCGGGCCCCTGTGCGCCTGCGCCGGTCGACGAGCCGTCAGCGACCGTCGACGGGCCGTCAGCGCCCCCGGAAGACCCAGGTCTTGAGCAGCAGGAAGCGGGCCACCGTGGCAAGGCCGTTGGCCACGATCAGACCGGCCAGCTCGACCGGCCGGGAGGCGTCCGGCACGAACGCGTCGAGCAGGGCGAGCGCCCCGCTGCTGAGGCCCAGCCCGATCAGAAAGGCCACCGCGCCCTGGAGTTGGTGCCGCAGCGCGCCCTCGCTGCCGGTGATCCCGAAGGTGAAGCGGCGGTTGGCGGCCGTGTTGGCGACGGCGCTGACCGCCAGGGCGATCAGGTTGGCGGCCTGCGCGCCGGTGAACCAGCGCGCGAGGACGAACAGCCCCAGGTAGAAGAGGGTGCTCAGGACCCCGATGACCAGGAACGAGGGCAGTTGGCGCAGGAGCGCCCGGCGCTGCCTCGGCGGCCTGGTCGGTTCGCCGGTGAACGTCATCGGGACTTTCCCTGCCATTCGTCCTCGGCCGAGTCGTAACCGACGAAGTACGCCGGACGCGCCTGGACCGCCGAGTAGATCCGTCCGATGTACTCGCCGAGCAGGCCGACGCAGATCAGCTGGACGGCGCCGATGAAGAGCATCGCGATGAACAGCGACGACCAGCCGGGCACCGTGGAGCCGAACGCGAACGCGGCCGTGGAGTAGACCGCCAGTCCGAGGCAGACCACGAAGCTCAGCAGGCCGAGCCAGGTGGCGAGCCGCAGCGGGCTGGCCGAGAAGTTGGTGATGCTGTCCAGGGCCAGGTTGACCATCTTGGACAGCGGGTACTTGGTGCTGCCCGCGACCCGCTCCTCGCGGACGTAGAGGACCTCGCCGCTGGGGAAGCCGAGCCACGGGACCAGCAGGCGGTACACCGGCTGGTGCTCGGGCATCGCCTTCAGCGCGTCGACGGCGGCCCGGCTGAGCAGGCGGAAGTCCCCGGCCTGGTTGGGCATCTTCTTGCCGACCAGGCGGCGCATCAGCCAGTAGTAGGCGCCGGCGGTGCGCCGTTTGAAGAAGGTGTCGGTGCCGCGGTCCCCGCGGACCCCGTAGACGATGTCGAGGTTCCCCTCGCGGGCGAGCGCGAGCATCTCGGGGATCTTCTCCGGCGGGTCCTGCAGGTCGGCGTCGATGGAGACCACGTAGTCGCCGAGCGCCCGGTGGATGCCGGCGGTCAGCGCCGCCTGGTGCCCGGAGTTGCGGGCGAGCCGCACGGTGCGCAGTTGCGGCCAGTCCTGCCGCAGCTTCTGCATGATGACGGGCGTGGCGTCCGTACTGCCGTCGTCGACCCCCACGACCTCGTAGTCGATGCCGAGCCCGTCCAGGATCGGACGCAGCCTCGTGGCGGTCAGCGGCAGCGCCTCCTGCTCGTTGTAGATCGGCATGACGACCGACAACCGGGGCGCTGTAGACATGAGCTGGTCCCGCTTTCCACTGCTGGGGCTGGATCGTGGCCCGACGATAGCAGCCGCTCCTGAGGCCCCCGTGAGAGCCCGTGAACGGCGCCTTGGAAGCCGTCCGACCTGGTCGGACTCTCCCGGGGCCGATGCCGAAGGGCCCCGCACACCGGAGTGTGCGGGGCCCTTCGGTTCGCCTGTGCGGTACAGGCAGGTCTAGACCTGAATTACTTCAGGATCTTGGTGACCTGGCCGGCGCCGACGGTGCGGCCACCCTCACGGATGGCGAACTTCAGGCCCTCCTCCATGGCGATCGGCTGGATCAGCACGACCGTCATGGCGGTGTTGTCGCCCGGCATGACCATCTCGGTGCCCTCGGGGAGGGTCACGACGCCGGTCACGTCCGTGGTACGGAAGTAGAACTGCGGGCGGTAGTTGTTGAAGAACGGGGTGTGACGGCCACCCTCGTCCTTCGACAGGATGTACGACTGGGCCTCGAACTCGGTGTGCGGGGTGACCGAACCGGGCTTGATGATGACCTGGCCGCGCTCGACGTCCTCGCGCTTGATGCCACGGAGGAGCAGACCGACGTTCTCACCGGCCTGGCCCTCGTCGAGCAGCTTGCGGAACATCTCGATGCCGGTGACCGTGGTGGTGGTCTTGGTCTCCTTGATGCCGATGATGTCGACAGTCTCGTTGACCTTGAGGATGCCACGCTCGATACGACCGGTGACGACGGTGCCACGACCGGTGATCGTGAAGACGTCCTCGATCGGCATCAGGAACGGGAGCTCGGTGGCGCGGGCCGGGGTGGGGATGGCCTCGTCGACAGCGTGCATGAGGCCGAGAAGCTTCTCGCCCCACTCCTTGTCGCCCTCGAGCGCCTTGAGCGCCGAGACGCGCACGACCGGCAGGTCGTCGCCCGGGAACTCGTACTCGGAGAGCAGCTCGCGGACCTCGAGCTCGACGAGCTCCAGGATCTCCTCGTCGTCCACCATGTCGGCCTTGTTCAGGGCGACGACGATGTAGGGGACGCCGACCTGGCGGGCCAGGAGCACGTGCTCCTTGGTCTGCGGCATCGGGCCGTCGGTGGCGGCGACGACGAGGATCGCACCGTCCATCTGGGCCGCACCGGTGATCATGTTCTTGATGTAGTCCGCGTGACCCGGGCAGTCGACGTGGGCGTAGTGACGCGCCTCGGTCTGGTACTCGACGTGCGCGATCGAGATGGTGATACCGCGCTGCCGCTCCTCCGGCGCCTTGTCGATCTGGTCGAACGGCGTGAAGGGGTTGATGTCCGGGTACGCGTCGTGCAGCACCTTGGTGATCGCCGCGGTAAGAGTGGTCTTACCGTGGTCGATGTGACCGATGGTGCCGATGTTGACGTGGGGCTTCGTCCGCTCGAACTTCGCCTTCGCCACTGCAGTCCTCCTGAGGACAGTTCTGTACGCCGTGCTGACGTCAGTTGGTCTTTGATCGGGTTGGGTACGGGGAGCCGAAGCACCCCATGCCGTCCCGCGGGTGGGGGGGCCGGAGGGCCCCGGGAGAATCCGGCCGGATTCTCCCGGAACGCCTCCTACAAGCCTAAGGGTTCGCAATCATCCCGAATGTCGGGCTGACACGACTCCGGCAGGAGCCGGAGCTACTCGCCCTTGGCCTTGGCGATGATGTCGTCCGCCACGTTCCGCGGAACCTCGGCGTACGAGTCGAACTGCATCGAGTAGCTCGCGCGACCAGAGGTCTTGCTGCGCAGGTCACCGACGTAGCCGAACATCTCGGAGAGCGGCACCAGCGCCGAAACGACGCGGGCACCGTAACGCTCGTCCATGGACCGGATCTGGCCACGGCGAGCGTTGATGTCGCCGATCACATCGCCCATGTAGTCCTCGGGCGTGGTGACCTCGACGGCCATCATCGGCTCGAGCAGAGCCGGGGACGCCTTGCGAGCGCCCTCCTTGAAGGCCATCGAACCGGCGATCTTGAACGCCAGCTCGGAGGAGTCGACGTCGTGCGAGGCACCGTCGAGCAGCGTCACGCGGACACCCTGGAGGGCGTAGCCGGCGAGCACGCCGAACTCCATGGCCTCCTGGCAACCGGCGTCGACCGAGGGGATGTACTCCTTCGGAACGCGGCCACCGGTGACCTTGTTCACGAACTCGTAGCCCTCGCCGGACTCGATCGGCTCGATCGCGATCTGGATCTTCGCGAACTGGCCGGAGCCACCGGTCTGCTTCTTGTGCGTGTAGTCGATGCGCTCGACGGCCTTGCGGATCGTCTCGCGGTAGGCGACCTGCGGCTTGCCGACGTTGGCCTCGACCTTGAACTCACGCTTCATACGGTCGACCAGCACCTCGAGGTGCAGCTCGCCCATACCCGCGATGATGGTCTGGCCGGTCTCTTCGTCGGTGTTGACCTGGAAGGACGGGTCCTCCTCGGCCAGCCGCTGGATCGCGGTGCCCAGACGCTCCTGGTCACCCTTCGACTTCGGCTCGATCGCGACGCGGATAACCGGGGCCGGGAAGTCCATGGACTCCAGGATGACCGGGTGCTTCTCGTCGCTCAGGGTCTCGCCGGTGGTGGTCTGCTTGAGACCCATGACGGCGACGATGTCGCCGGCGCCCACCGAGTCGATCTCCTCACGCTTGTTCGCGTGCATGCGGTAGATCTTGCCGATGCGCTCCTTGCGGCCCTTCACCGCGTTGAGGACGGCGGTGCCGGCCTCAAGGCGCCCGGAGTAGATCCGGACGAAGGTGAGCTTGCCGAGGTGCGGGTCGGACATGATCTTGAACGCCAGAGCCGCGAGCGGCTCCTCGTCCGACGCCTTGCGGGAGATCTTGACCGTGTCGTCGCCGGGCTTGGTGCCCTCGATGGACTCGATGTCCAGCGGCGACGGGAGGTAGTTCACGACCGCGTCGAGCAGGGGCTGAACGCCCTTGTTCTTGAAGGCGGTACCGCAGAAGATCGGCGTGAAGTCCGAGTTCAGCGTGCCCTTGCGGATCGCGGCGATCAGCAGCTCCTGGGGGACGTCCTCGCCCTCCATGGCGAGCTCCATCACCTCGTCGCTGACGTTCGACACGGTGTCCAGCAGCTTCTCGCGGTACTCCGCGGCCTGGTCGGCCAGCTCGGCCGGGATGTCGACGATGTCGTACATCTCGCCCTTGGCGGCCTCGGCCGTCCAGACCAGCGCCTTCATGCGGACAAGGTCGACAACGCCCTTGAAGTCCGCCTCGGCACCGATCGGGAGCTGCATCACCAGCGGGGTCGCGCCGAGGCGGTCCACGATGGTGTCGACGCAGAAGAAGAAGTTCGCGCCCGTGCGGTCCAGCTTGTTGATGAAGCAGATGCGCGGGACGCCGTAGCGGTCAGCCTGCCGCCACACGGTCTCGGACTGGGGCTCGACACCGGCGACACCGTCGAACACCGTGACGGCACCGTCGAGGACGCGCAGCGAACGCTCCACCTCGACGGTGAAGTCGACGTGACCCGGGGTGTCGATGATGTTGATGGTGTTGTCAACGCCGTCGAGCGTCCAGTGACAGGTCGTCGCGGCCGACGTGATCGTGATGCCGCGCTCCTGCTCCTGCTCCATCCAGTCCATGGTGGCAGCGCCATCGTGGACCTCACCGATCTTGTACGAGACACCGGTGTAGAACAGGATCCGCTCGGTGGTGGTGGTCTTGCCCGCGTCGATGTGCGCCATGATCCCGATGTTGCGGACCCTGGCAAGGTCAAGGGAGGTTGCAGCCATGGTGGCTCGTTCTCTCTCTGTCTAGTGACGGGGTTAGGACTACCAGCGGTAGTGCGCGAAGGCCTTGTTCGACTCGGCCATCTTGTGAGTGTCCTCGCGACGCTTCACGGAAGCGCCCAGGCCGTTGCTGGCGTCGAGGATCTCGTTCATCAGGCGCTCGGTCATGGTCTTCTCGCGACGGGCGCGGGAGTAACCGACCATCCAGCGCAGCGCCAGGGTGCTGGCGCGGCCCGGACGGACCTCGACCGGGACCTGGTAGGTCGCGCCACCGACACGGCGGGACTTGACCTCGAGGGCCGGCTTGACGTTCTCCAGCGCGCGCTTCAGCGCCACGACCGGGTCGGAGCCGGTCTTCTCACGGACGCCCTCGAGGGCGCCGTAGACGATCCGCTCGGCGGTGGAGCGCTTGCCGTGCAGCAGGATCTTGTTGACCAGCTGGGTGACGACCGGGGAGCCGTAAACCGGGTCGATGATGACCGGGCGCTTCGGGGCGGGGCCCTTACGAGGCATTCTTACTTCTCCTTCTTGGCGCCGTAGCGGCTGCGAGCCTGCTTGCGGTTCTTGACACCCTGGGTGTCAAGCGAACCGCGGATGATCTTGTAGCGGACACCAGGAAGGTCCTTCACACGACCACCGCGCACCAGCACGATGGAGTGCTCCTGCAGGTTGTGGCCCTCGCCCGGGATGTAAGCGGTGACCTCGATCCCGCTGGTGAGGCGCACACGGGCGACCTTACGAAGCGCCGAGTTCGGCTTCTTCGGGGTGGTCGTGTACACACGCGTGCAGACCCCACGGCGCTGCGGGGAACCCTTCAGCGCGGGAGTCTTGTTCTTCTCGACCTTGTCCTGCCGGCCCTTTCGGACCAGCTGCTGGATCGTAGGCACCGTTTCTCCGTTTTCTGTGTGCCAAGGCTTGGTAAAACTAACCTGCGGTGTTCCCATCGCACACGGCCCCGTGGTCGACCCACGCGGTCGGGTGTGTTGGGCTTATTCCGGTACGGAATCCCATGGGCTGCTGTACAGCGACGGCGCTCACGCGCGGCGCGCCGAAAGGCGCTCCGGCTTGGCGCGGCGACCGGTGTGCATGCACGCACAAGGACCCGGGGACACCCCAGGCACAAGGTCAGAGCGTACCTAGCGCATCGGGCTCGGTCAAAACAAATGTAACGCCGCAGGTCGTGGCGGTTGTGACGGAAGCGCGACCGGAGCGGGCCGGGGATCTCCCCGGCGCCCGCTCCGCATACCACACATCCCGGGTGCCCGCTGTCCCGACCCTACGCGTCCGCCGGTATGGCCGCGAGCGGGCGGTGCCGGCCACCCGCCTCGCGGGCGCGCTTGCCGGTGGGCGCGGCGGCCGGGTCCTCCCGGTCGGTCACCACCACCAGCAGGGCCAGGACCAGGGCCGCCACCGTGTAGACGACCACCCAGAGCGGCCAGCCGCCGGGCGGCGCCCACAGCGCCGGGCGCATCAGGAACGGACCGGTCGTGCCGACGGTGTTGCGGCGCAGCGCCCAGACGAAGGCCGCCGCGTTGGCGACCGAGAGCGTGAACGAGGACAGCACCAGCAGCCGGCGCCAGGGCATCCCCGGCCGCCACGACTGCCGGGCGCAGATCACCGTGGCCATGATGGGCAGGCCCACCGCGAAGGGCAGCAGGTAGCGGCCCTGCCAGATCATGCCCAGCGTGCTCGCCTGCATGGCCTGGGCCACCACCGGGATCATCACGATGCCGATCAGCGCGCCGACGATGGCCAGCACCTCACGGGGGCGGGCGAAGCAGAGCGCGAGCAGGCCCAGCATCACCACGATCCCGGCCCAGAACAGGATCGTCGCGGCCGGCGGCGCGGTGTCCAGCCAGCCGAATACGCCGACCATCTGCTGGATGTAGGTGAAGGTGTTGTCGAAGGTCTTACGGGCCGCGGTCAGCGCGGTGAGGGTGTCCGGGGTCCGGATGACGGAGTTGTCCGGGTGCGCCGAGGACCAGACCAGCGCGGCGACCGAGGCGGCCACGATGGCGGTGGCCCAGAGCCAGGCGGAGCGGCGGCGCAGCACCTCGCGCAGGGCTCCGCGCTCCTGCAGCAGCAGCGCGAACACCACCGCGCCGGCGAACCAGATCAGGCCCAGCGGACGGATGCTGATCAGCACGATCGCGCCGATGCCCAGTCGGGCCAGCCGGCGGGTGAGCAGCTTCGGCTCCGGCGACATGAGTATCGGCAGCCCGGCGCTCCAGGCCAGGACGCCGGCCGCGATCTCCGGGCCGCTGGGGTTGACCATGCCGGCCATGAACAGCGCCATCGGGGTGGCCGAGGCCAGCACGCCGAGCATCGGCAGCGAGCGGCGGCGCCACTCGGCGGCCGAGACCACCGCGCTCGCCAGCAGTGCGGCGCAGATCACGGCCGACATCAGGCGCATCAGGTAGAGCCCGCCCTCGCCGGACACCAGCAGGCTGGGCCAGCCGACGGCCAGGTAGTAGGCCGGGTTGTAGCGGCCGGCCGCGGTGGTGACCAGTACCTCGGTCTCGCTGTCCTTGAGCGTGGGCGCGCAGTCGGCCGACTTCTCGGACTGGAAGACGTAGCAGGCGTTGACGTCCTTGAGGTCCTGGTAGAGCTTGGGCAGCGTCACCCCGCTCTCGGCGAAGTGGCCCTCGATCCCGGCGACCATGTGCGGGACCATCACCTCGCGGCCCTCGATCTGGCCGCGGGCGACGGCTGCGGCGCGGATCAGGTGCGCGTGCTCGTCCGGCGACGCCCCGATCGGGGTGGCCACCGACCAGGACGCCCCCAGGGCCAGGAACAGTGCGAAGGACACCGCCCAGAGGCGTCTGGGAGTCGTCGCGAGCCGGTCGGCGAGTCGCTTCATGACGTTCATCATCGGATGCTGGGCCTCGATGGGATTCAGGTCGGTCGGGATGCGCGCCGGCGGAGCCGCCGACGGGCCGTCACTGGATCAGGGTGAGCCACGTCTGGTCGCCGTCCTTGGAGCACTTGCCCTCGGGGGCGTAGGTCGGGCAGCTGCCGTCCAGCTTCTGCACCGTGTGCGAGACCCAGGGCAGGATCCGGTAGGTGTTCTCCTTGGCCGGCATGTAGCGGTCCGACATCGAGGAGGAGACCGTGCCGAACAGGAACAGCAGCGCGAACAGCGTGCCGACCACCGCGGCCCGCAGGTTCGGGAAGGCCTCACCGGACGCCGTGGCCGACCCGGCCGCGGTGAGCTCGCCGGTACCGGCCCGGCGCTCCGCCAGCCGCAGCGAGACCAGGTGGGCGACCAGGGCGCACAGGATCAGGCCGCAGTAGAGCAGCTGGTTGTTGGTGCGGGTGTAGAGCTGGACGGTCTGGGTCTCGTACATGTGCGAGGCGATGTACATCCGCATCACCCAGGCGCTGGCGAACATGCAGCATATGGTGACCACCAGCGGCTTGCGCAGGCCCAGCCAGAGTGCGGCGCCCAGGCAGACGAACATCACCACGGCGAACAGGCCCATGCCGCCGAACTCGCCCGGCAGCGGCCACTCGCCCACCTTGCCGGGCATGTCGGTGCGCCACATCAGGAAGTACGCCGGGTCGACGAAGTTGTCGAACCGGAAGTTGTAGTCCTTGGTGTCCTGCCCCTCCGTCAGCATGGTGACGAGGTAGCTCCCCGCGACGACCAGGAAGGCCGCGCCGGTCACCCCGAGGTAGGCCAGCCCCTTGAGCCGGCCGGTCCGCCAGGGGAAGTAGAGCAGCACCGCGACCAGGACGCCCGCCGCGCTCCACAGGAACCAGCCGGAGTAGGTCAGGAAGAGCACGCCGAGCGCCGCCCCGAAGGCGGTCGCCTTGAGCAGCACCGGGGGCCAGCCGGCCGTCCCGCTGCGGCGCAGCTCGACCACCATCGCGACCAGCACCGGCACCAGCAGGACCAGCACGGTCTGGCTGTACGGCTTGTAGGCGTCGATCAGCGCGAAGGCCGGCAGCACGCCGAAGGCCAGCGCGCGCACCGGGCTGAGCAGCGTGCGCCAGGCCAGGTAGACCATCGGGCCGAACGCCGCCGCGCCGAGGATCTGCAGGTCCTTGAAGGCGTAGGCGGTGTTGCCGCCGCGGAACCACTCGGCGTAGTAGCCCAGGGTGTAGAGCGGCAGCGGCGGGTAGACCGGGGAGCCGGAGGGCTGCCCGTTGGCCACCGCGTGGGCCCATTCGACTATCCGCCCGCTGTCGCCGTTGAGGCCGAACATCGGCCACGGGGTGCCGAGCAGGGCGACGACCGCGCCCGCCGCGACGAAGCCGCTGGCGAGGCCGGCCAGGCCGGCGCTGGCGAAGCGGGCGGCCAGGTTGAAGTGGCGGCCGGCCCGCAGCCGCATCGCGACGACGACCACGGCGAGCAGGAACAGGCCGATCAGCGCGAACCGCAGCTGGATTGCGGCGAGACCGCTCACCTGGGCGATCCGGTTGAGCGGGTTGAGGTCGAAGCCGCGGGCCATCAGCGGCAGGACCAGGGCCGCCAGGAAGGCGACCACCGCCTCGCCGGCCAGCAGGACGGGTGAGGAGCTCCAGAAGGACCCGCCGGAGCCGTGCCGCCGGGTCCTCGCCACCGCCCGGGAGCGGACCCCCGTCGAGGAGGGCGTACTGGTGTCCTCGGCACTGACTGTCACTGGACTGGTCCCTCAGCTGGTGGGTTCTCCGACGGGCTGCCCACCGGTTCACGGGCCCGCCACAGGACGTGCGGGGTCCCGGCGAGGGTCCGGGGCAGCTGCTCCCGGAATCCTAAGGCCTGACCGCACAAGAGTTCACGCGAGATCCCGCCCGTCCGCCCGTGGCAGGGCCGGATGGTCAGGAGGCGAACACGAGCGCCGCGAGCAGCAGGAGCCAGCTCGCGACCGAGAGCCAGCCGAGGACCAGGCCGGTGACGGCCATGCCGTCGCCCTCCTCGTTCCGGGTGGCCAGCTGGTTCTTGGCGATGTGTCCGCAGATCACAGCGGGTACACCGGTCATCCCCATGGTGGGGATGGTCAGCACGCCGAGGACCAGGGAGGCCGTCGCGGCGGCGTTGGTGCGGCGCGGCGGCGGGGGCAGGAAGGTCGGCGGGACGAGCGGCACGGGGCTGCCCATCTGGGCACCCATCGGTGCACCCATCGGGGCGACCATCGGACCGGACGGCAGGTCCGCGACCAGCATGGCCAGTTCGCCGTAGGTCTGCGCGGCGCTCGCCCCGTCGAAGCGCTGGGCGTACTCGTCGGCGGAGAGCCGGCCCTCGGCGTACGCGGCCTTCAGCACGTCGATGGTGCGCTCGCGGTCGGCGTGGGCGGCCCGCATCGCGGTCTGCGGGGTGTGCGCCGGCTGCCACGGCTGACCGTACGGCTTGGCCGGGACCTGTGGCGGTCGGCCACCCCAACCGGGGCCCTGCTCGCCCCACGGTTGAACGGCCATCCGCCACCTCCGACACCCCGGCACGCCGTGCGCGCTCACTGCCCTTCATAGTGCAGGACGAACGGGGGTCCTGAGTAGTTGCCACTTTTGCGGTGCGAGTGGACGACGTTCCGCGCCCGTCCGGCCGGCCCGGCCGACGAAGATCATCCCCGGAGGAGACAGTGCGGTCGGGCAGTGGCAGGCTGAGCTGGTCCGTCCTCCTACCACCGAGCAGAGTAGGCCGCCAATGCAGGCGTCAGCGCCGCCGCCGTCCCCCGTCCCCGTGCCCAGCGCCCCGGCCGCCGTCAGCATCCAGGGGTTGTGGAAGCACTTCGGCAGCCAGGCCGCCGTCGCCGGGCTGAGCCTGGAGCTGCCCGCCGGCGCCTTCATCGGGCTGGTCGGCCCGAACGGCGCGGGCAAGACCACCACGCTGTCCATGGTCACCGGGCTGCTCCGGCCCGACCAGGGCACCGTGCTGGTGCACGGCGCCGACGTCTGGGCCGACCCGGTCGCGGTCAAGGCCAGGATCGGCATCCTGCCGGAGGGCCTGCGGATGTTCGAGCGGCTCAGCGGGCGGGAGCTGCTCCAGTACAACGGACGGCTGCGCGGCCTGCCGGGCGCCGAGGTGGACCGCCGCGCCGAGGAGCTGCTGGCCGTCCTGGACCTGCTGGGCGACGCCGACAAGCTGGTCGCCGACTACTCGACCGGTATGCGCAAGAAGATCGGCCTGGCCGCGGCGCTGCTGCACAACCCCGACGTGCTGTTCCTGGACGAGCCCTTCGAGGGCGTCGACCCGGTCTCCGCCCAGACCATCCGCGGGGTGCTCAAGCGCTACGCGGCGGCCGGCTCCACGGTGGTCTTCTCCAGCCACGTCATGGAGCTGGTCGAGCAGCTCTGCGACTGGGTGGCGGTGGTCAACGCCGGCCGGGTGATCGCCCAGGGCCCGCTGGACACCGTGCGCGGCGGGCGCACCCTGCACGCCGCCTTCCTGGAGCTGGTCGGCGTGCGCGAGGACGACGGCCAGGCCCTCGGCTGGCTCGGGGGCGAGCGGTGAGCGCTCCGCTCCATCCGGCCGTCCCCGACGGCCGGGTCGTCGTGCGCACCCTGGTCGCGCTCAAGCTCCGGCTGCTGCGCAACGGGCTGCGGCGCAGCCCCGGGCGGACGGCGGTCTACGTCGTCGGCAGCGTGCTGGGCCTGCTGTTCGCCGGTGCGATCGCGGTGGCCTTCGCCTTCCTGGGCCGGATCGACGGCGCCGGCGACGCGGGCGTGATGCTGGTCGGCGTCCTGACCATCGGCTGGGCGGCGCTGCCGCTCTTCCTCTTCTCCAGTGACGAGAGCTCCGACCCGACCCGGCTCACCATGCTGCCGCTGCGGCCCGGTCCGCTGCTGCGCGGCTCGCTGCTGGCCGCGCTGATCGGCCCGGGCCCGCTGGTGACGCTGGTGCTGGCCACCGGTGCGGCGCTGGCGGGTGCGGACGGCGCCGGCTCGGCGGTGGCCGCGGTGGTCGGCGTGCCGCTCGCGGCGGTCTCCCTGGTGGCCCTGTCGCGCTCGGTCGCGGCGGGCAACGCCCGGCTGCTGTCCAGCCGGCGCGGCAAGGACTTCGCGATCTTCGGCGGGCTGCTGTTCGCCCTGCTGATCCAGATCGCCAACATCGGCTCGCAGAGCGTCTTCGGCAAGGCCGGCGAGGACGGCCTGGACCTCAGCCCGCTGGCGCCGATCGCCTCGGTGCTGCGCTGGATACCGCCGATCAGCGCCGTGGACGCCTCCCGTACCGCGGGCGAGGGGGACTACGGCCTCGCCGTGCTCCAGCTGGCCTCGGCGGCCGTGCTGCTGGCGCTGCTGCTGCGCTGGTGGCTGGGCAGCCTCCAGCAGCTGATGGTCACCGCGGACGCCTCCACCCTGGAGGTGGCGCGCGGTGTGCAGGCCTCGCGCGGCTGGGGCTTCCTGCCCGAGGGGCGGGTGGGCGCGGTGATGCAGCGCCACCTGCGGTACGCCTGGCGCGAGCCGCGGGCCAAGGCCGCCGTGTTCACCAGTGTCGGGATGACCCTGGTGGTCTGCGTGCTGTCGGTGGTCCAGGGCTGGGCGAGCGTCTACCTGGTGGCGGTGACCGGGATGTTCCTCGGCCTGCAGATGCTCAACCTGTTCGGGATGGACGGCTCGGCGTTCTGGATGGTCGCGGCCACCCTGCTCACCCCGGCCGACGCGCGGGACGAGCTGCGCGGGCGGGCGTACGCGGTGCTGTCGTACGCCGTGCCGGTGACGGTGGTGCTGGCGGTGGTGCTGGCCGCGGTCACCGGTGACTGGGCGGGGCTGGCGCCCGCGATCGGCCTGGCGCTGGCGCTGCTCGGCTGCGGCCTCGCGGTCGGCGCGGTGCTCAGCGTGCTGGCGCCGTACACGATGCCCTCCGACAGCAATCCGATGCGCAACGCCGCGCCCGGCCAGAGCGGCCTGGTGATCCTCAACAGCATGGGTTCGATGGTCGGCGCCGTGCTGCTCGGCCTGCCCGTCGGCGGCCTCCTGCTGTGGGCGCTGGCGACGGACGGGCCGGGCTGGCCCGTCCTGCTGGCCGGCCCGCCGTACGGGGCGCTGATCGCCGCCCTGGGCATCCGGCTGGCCGCCGGCCGGCTGCTGGAGCGCACGCCGGAGATCCTCGCCAAGGCCGTCCAGCGCTGAGGCCCCGCCGGAGCGCCCGGCCCCGCCGACAGGGCACGTCCCGTCGGCGGGGCCGGGCGCTCCGGCATCATGGGCGGGAGACCGTTCCGATCCATCGGGCGGACGCGACGAGGAACGGGACACACCGTGGGCAAGCGCAGGCAGCAGGGCGGCGACCGGGCGGACGGGGGCGCCGGGCCGCTACTGGAGCAGGCGGTGGCGGCGGTCCTGGTCGCGCCCGAGGACCGGCTCGACCTCGCCCTGGACACCGGGGCCTCGCTGCTGGCCGCCTCGGTCGCGCAGTGGCCGGCCGTGAGCCGGGCACTGCTCGGCCACGCGGACACCGCGGTGGGGCGGTGCTGGTCGGCCGGGTGGCGCCCGGCGGACCTGGTCCGGGTGGTGCGGCGGGAGCTGAAGCCGGTGCACCTGGCGCTCGCAGTGGACCTGATCGCCGCCGAGGGCCGGCGCCACCCGGCGGCCGCGCCGGACCGCCGCTGGCTGGAGCAGCTGCGCGAGCTGGAGGTCGAGGTGTGGTGGCAGGGCGACGAGGCCTACCTCGCCGCCTTCGCCCACCGGCACCGGCTGGACCGCTTCGCGCTGGCGACCGCCGCGCTGGAGCTGCTGCGGACCTGGGGCCGGCTGCCCCCGATCTCGCCGGTCGGCCCGGCCCCGGGGGCGGGGACGCCCTCCGGCGGCGGGGCCCGGGTGAACCGGCCGCAGAGCGGACCGGTGCCGGGCGAGCCGCGGATGCTGTCGCGGATCCGGGCGCTGCTGGCGAAGGCCGAGTCCACCGAGTACCCGGAGGAGGCCGAGGCGCTGACCGCCAAGGCCCAGCAGCTGATGGCCCAGCACAGCATCGACGAGGCCCTGCTGGCCGTCGGCGTGCCGGACCGCAACGCCCCGGCGGCGCTGCGGATCGGGGTGGACAACCCCTACGAGAGCCCGAAGACGATGCTGCTGGACGCGGTGGCGGCGGCCAACCGCTGCCGGGTGGTGTGGGCCAAGGAGTTCGGCTTCTGCACCATCGTCGGCTTCGACGGGGACCTGGACGGCGTCGAGCTGCTGTACACCTCGCTGCTGGTGCAGGCGACGGCGGCGATGCACAAGGCGGGCTCGCGCCAGCACCTGGACGGCGCCTCCCGCACCAAGGCGTTCCGGCAGTCCTTCCTGGTGGCGTACGCGGCGCGGATCCGCGAGCGGCTCACCGCCGCCACCGAGCAGGCCACCAGCGACGCGGCGGCCGGCCGGCACCTGCGCGAGGACGGCACCGAGGAGCAGCTGACGCCCGACGAGCGGCTGCTGCCGGTCCTGCTGGCGCGCGCCGAGGCGGTGGACCAGGAGGTCGGGCGGATGTTCCCGAAGCTGGTCTCGCAGCGGGTCCGGGTGAGCGACGGCGAGGGCTGGGCGGCCGGCCGCGCGGCCGCCGACCGGGCCGCCCTGCACGGCCGGGCCGGGGAGATCCGTTCCTAGCCCTAGGGGTGTGGACGCCGGGCCCCGGGCGCGGCGGGGCGGGCCTGATAGAACGGACAGCGACGAACAAGGGGGAGCAACGGTGACGGAGCCTGGGTACGCGGACCGGGTACGCGGGGCACTGCTCGGCGGCGGGATCGGAGACGCCCTGGGCTGGCCGGTGGAGTTCCAGCAGCTGCACCAGATCCGGGAGCAGCACGGCCCGGCGGGGGTGACCGGGCTGCCGACCGGCGGCCGGGTCGCCGAGGTCACCGACGACACCCAGATGACCCTGTTCACCGCCGAGGGGCTGATCCGCGGCTTCGTCCGGGGCTGGTCCGGCGACGGCGGCTCGGTGCCGGAGGCCGTGCACGGCGCCTACCAGCGCTGGCTGCTCACCCAGCAGCAGGGCGCGCCGAGCCGCCGGCCGCTCCCCCGCCCGTACGACGGCTGGCTGCTGCGGCACCCGTTCCTGTACGCACGGCGGGCACCGGGAAACGCCTGTCTGAGCGGGGTGTCGTACCACAAGGAGTTCGAGGCGCCGGCCGCGTTCGGGCAGCCCGGTCCGATCAACGCGCACTCCAAGGGGTGCGGCACGGTGATGCGCTCGGCGCCGTTCGGGCTGGGCCGGCTGGGCGTCGAGCAGTCCTTCGGGCTGGCCGCGCAGTGCGCGCAGCTGACCCACGGGCACCCGACCGGCTATCTGGCGGCGGGTGCGTTCGCCTCGCTGGTGGAGCGGCTGGCGGACGGCATGGAGGCGTGGACGGCGGTCGGGCAGACCGTGGACCAGGTCGGCGAGTGGCCGGGCGGCAAGGAGACCGTCCAGGCGCTGCACCGGGCGGTGCGGGTGGCCGAGGCGAGCGAGCCGTCGGCGGAGGCGGTGGAGCGGGTCGGGCTCGGCTGGATCGCCGAGGAGTGCCTGGCCATCGCGGTGTACTGCCTGCTGGCCGCCTCCGGGCCGGATCCGGCCCGGGAGGCGCTGCTGCTGTCGGTGAACCACTCCGGGGACAGCGACTCCACGGGTGCGGTCTGCGGCAACCTGGTCGGCGCCGCGTACGGCGCCTCGGCCCTGCCGGCGGACTGGACCGAGGCGGTGGAGGGCGGGGAGACGCTGCTGCGGGTCGCGGACGACCTGCTGGTGCTGTTCGGCAGCCGCGAGCCCGCCCATCCGGCGCTCGGCGGGCGCTACCCGGCCTGGTAGCCGCCGCTCGGCGCGCCGGGCCGCGGCGCGCCTGCTCAGCGCGCCTGCTCAACGCGTCTGCTCAGCGCGTCTGGGGGTCGGTGACCTGGCCGAGGAAGAGCGGGCACCCGGTGGCGGTGTCCCGGATCAGGAACAGGAACGGCCGGTCGATGTGCAGTTGGACCATCTGCTGCGGGGCGGGCGCGCCCGCCGCCGTCATGCCGACGCCGCTGCCCGCCGCGGCCACCGTGCCCTGCTCGTCCACCTGGACGGTGGCCTTCTGCGCCACCGCGCCGATCGCCAGCGGCTCCTGCGCCCCCGGTCCGGGGATGCCGCCGAAGTCGGCCGCGTCGAAGGCGGCCGCGACACCGAGTGCGCGCAGGGCGGGTACCAGGTCCTCGGCGGTGTCGAAGTGGAAGCGCGGTAGCGCCAGGTCGACCGCGCGGTCGGCCAGCGAGCCGAGGACCAGGGCGAGCTGCGCCTGGTCCAGGCCCTTGCGGAAGGCCTCGAAGCCGCCCTGCGCGGGCACCACCAGGTCCATCGCCAGGGTGCCGCCCGCGTAGGGCAGTTCGACGGCCTGCCAGGGCTCGCCGAGGATCCCGCCGGAGCCCTCGGCGTAGCGGAGCACGCCGGTCCGGCTCATCGTGGGGACCGCCGGGGCGGAGCCGTCGAGGCGGTGGAAGGGCTGGTCGGTGGTGCTCCCGTGGTGGAACGGGGAGGCCCAGTCGGCCTTCAGGTAGAGCGCGTCGGTGAGGACCAGGCGGGTGGTGGAGTCGATCGCCTTCTCGCCGAAGAGGTCCTTGATCCGGCCCTCGGTCTCCTTCTCCACCGTGGCGTTGACGGTCCGCCGGGAGCCCTCGGCGTCCTTGCGGAAGTCGGTGGTGTGCACGCCGGTGTCGAAGGCGGCGGCGAGGGTCCCCAGGTACTGCTGGTCGAGCGGGAACCCCTGCTGGACCCAGAGGTCGTCGGACCGGCGCAGGGTCGGGCCGCCGGTGGGCGGGGTGCGGCGGTCGAGGGCGCCGGTGGCGAGGGCGTACTGCTGCGGGGTGAGGTCGGTGTGCAGGGCCTTGGCGAGTTCCGCGGCGGTGGCGCCGCGGGCCCCGGGGAGGACCATCGCGAGCACGGTGGCCAGGCCGGACGGGGAGAGGACGAGGTTGCGGCCGGCCTGGTCGGGCGCCGCGGTGAGGGTGTGCAGCAGGTCCAGGCCGAAGGCGTTGGTGGCGTCGGCGGTCGCGGCGGCCTGGGCGGGGTCGACGGGGGCCGCGGTGGCGGGCGCGGAGGCCCGCAGGACCACGGCCGGCCGGTCGGCTCCGCCGCCGCAGGCGGTGGCGGTGGCGGTGAGCAGCAGTGCGGCGAGCGCGGCGGCGAGGAACGGGACCGAGGGACGGCGGCCGCGGCTGGCCCGGCGGATTCGGCGGATTCGGCTGTTCATGGCGGTTCGACGCGACAGCCCCCCGGGAGGTTCCGCCGGGCCCGGGGCGTCGGACCGCCCGACGCCCCGGGCCCTGGGTCTCAGTCCCAGAGCGCGCCGAGCGCGAGCAGCTCGTCCCGGTACTCGATCCGCTCCACCCAGGACTCGGGCCAGGCCGCCTCGCCGTGCCGGGCGCCGGCGAAGGCGCCGGCCAGGCAGGCGATCGAGTCGGAGTCGCCGGAGGAGTAGGCGGCCCGGCGGACGGCCGCGACCGGGTCGTCCGGGAACAGCAGGAAGCAGAGCAGACCGGTGGCGAGGGCCTCCTCGGCGATCCAGCCCTCGCCGGTGGCCAGGCACGGGTCCGCCTCAGCGTCGGGCGCGGCGAGCGCCGCGTCCAGCCGGTCGAGCACGCCCAGGCACTCGTCCCAGCCGCGGGCGATGAAGTGCTCGGGCGAGGGGTCCTGGGCGTGCGCCGCGAGGTCGCCGAGCCAGAACCCGTCGTACCGGGTGCGGTTGGCCAGCGCGTGCGCCCGCAGCTCGGCGGTCAGCACGGACGGCGCCAGGCCCTCGGTGAGCCTGCGGACGGCGTACGCGGTGAGGTCACTGGCCGCGAGCGCGGTCGGGTGGCCGTGGGTGAGGGCGGACTGCAGCTGGGCGGCGCCGGAGAGCTGCCGCACCGTCAGCTCCTTGACCAGGCCGATCGGGGCGACCCGCATGTTGGCGCCACAGCCCTTGGAGCCGACGTCGCTCGCCTGCTGCCAGCGGCGGCCGTCGCTGAGCCGCCGGCAGGAGCGCATGCAGGTGCCGCCGGGGGCCCGGTTGTTCTCGGGCGAGCCCCACCAGTCGACGAACTCCTCCCGCACCGGCCGCTCCAGGCTCGGCGGGACGAGCGGCCCGCGCTCCAGGGCGGTGCGCAGGCCGCGCCCGAGGGCGAGCGTCATCTGGGTGTCGTCGGTGACGAGCGCCCTGTCCGGGAGCGGCAGTGCGCGCCAGTCCGGGCCCTCGTAGGCGGCGATCATCTCGATGGTCCGGAACTCGGTCATCCGGCCCAGCGCGTCCCCGATCGCCAGACCCAGCAGTGTGCCCGTCGCCCTACCCACAACTCCCCCTACACCTCGACCAGCAGTTCCTCCAGCCCCCGGATCACGTACCCCGGGCGCCACTCGGGTTCGCGGACCAGCCGCAGGCCCGGCGCCCGGCGCAGCAGTGCGCCGTAGGACTCGGTGAGCTCCAGTCTGGCGAGCGGGGCGCCCAGACAGAAGTGGATTCCGGCACCGAAGGTGATGTGCGGGTTGTCGGCGCGGCCGAGGTCGAGCCGGTCGGGGTCGGCGAAGCGGGCCGGGTCGCGGTTGGCGGAGCCGAACAGCAGGGCGATCTCGGAGCCGCGCGGGATGGTGACGCCGCGCACCTCGACGTCCTCCAGCACCCAGCGCTCGAACATCTGCAGCGGGGTGTCCCAGCGCATCAGCTCCTCGACGGCGGTGGGCAGCAGCGCGTCCACCGAGCCGCGCAGCCGGGCGAGTTCGTCCGGGTTGCGGAACAGGGCCCACCAGCCGTTGCCGGTGGTGTTGACGGTCGCCTCGTGGCCGGCGTTGAGCAGCAGGACGCAGGTGGAGATCATCTCCTGCTCGCTGAGCGCGTCCGAGCCCTCCTGGGCCCGGATCAGCGCGCTGATCAGGTCGTCGCCCGGCTCGGCCCGGCGCTCGCGGATCAGGACGCGCAGGTACTCGGAGAACTCGATGCTGGCGGTGACGGCCCGGCGCGCGGTCTCCTCGCCGGGGTTGAGCTCGAACATGCCGGTGATGTCGGCGGACCACGGGCGCAGCAGGTGGCGGTCGGCCTCCGGGATGCCGAGCATCTCGGCGATCACCGCGACCGGCAGCGGCTCGGCGACGGCACCGATCAGGTCGCCGCCGCCGGCCGCGAGCAGTCCGTCGACGAGCTCTCCGGCCAGCCGCCGGACGGTCGGCCGCAGCCCTTCGACCATGCGCGGGGTGAAGGCCTTGGAGACCAGCCGGCGGATCCGGGTGTGGTCGGGCGCCTCCAGGTCGAGCAGCCCGTTGTCGTTGAGGGTGTGGAAGGGCTCGTGCGCCGGGTCGGGCGCGGGCCGGCCGAACTCCTCGTGGCTGAAGCGGTGGGTGTAGGTCCGGCCGAGCCGGCGGTCCCGCAGCAGCGCGCTGACGTCCTCGTGGCGGGAGACCAGCCACTGGCCGGTCGGCTCGTAGTACGTCACGGGCGCGTGCTCGCGCAGCTCGGCGTAGGCGTCGTACGGGTGAGCCACGAACTCCGTCGACCAGGGGTCGAACTTCGCCGTCGTCGTCATTGATCGATCACTCCAGGCCGTGAGGGGGAGCCGGAGTGATCATCGTACGCACGCGGCGTGTCCGGTTTAACCCCTTCCCGCCCCGCTCCTACCGCTCCGGCCCCGACCGCCCCCGCCCGGTTCAGCCCCGCTCGGCGAGCAGCCTGCGCACCAGGGCCGGCAGCGCCGTGGAGATCGGCTCCCGGATCACCTCGTCCGCCACCTCGTCGAACGGCGTCGGCTCGCCGTTCACCACGACCAGCCGGGCCCCGGACTCCCGCGCGATCTGCGGCAGCGCGGCCACCGGGTAGACCTGCAGGCTGGTGCCGACCGCGATGAACAGGTCGCAGGCCTTCGCGATGGCGTCGGCCCGCTCCAGCACCACCGGATCGAGGGCCTCGCCGAACATCACCGTGCAGGGCTTCAGCACGCCCCCGCACTCCCGGCAGGCCGGGTCCGGCTCGCCGTCCGCCACCCGCTCCAGCGCCTGCGCCATCCCGCTGCGCGCGCGGCAGCCGACACACTGCACCTCCCGTGCGGTGCCGTGCAGTTCGAGCACCTTGCGGTCGGGCAGACCGGCCCGCTGGTGCAGTCCGTCCACGTTCTGGGTGAGCACCCGTACCGGCAGGCCGGAGCGCTCCAGCTCCACCAGCGCCAGGTGGCCCGCGTTCGGCTCCGCGGCCAGCGCGCCCGCGTCCCGGCGCAGCAGCCAGGCCCGCCGGCGGACGTCCGGGTCGGCCAGGTACGGGCCGATCGTGACCAGCTGCTGGGCCTGCGGATCCCGCTGCCAAAGGCCCTTCGGGCCACGGTAGTCGGGGATGCCGGAGTCGGTGGAGGTCCCGGCGCCGGTGAGCACGGCGATCAGCGGGCGCTTGGCGTTCATGCCCCGGACGGTACGGCCCCGGCGGCCCGGACCGCCACCGAAATCCGGGGCGCCACGGGCCGAGCCGCCCCGGCGGGCGGGTCGGTCCGTGGCGCCCCGCGCGGCTCAGGCCGCCGCGAGCCGCCCGGCGCCGCGGACCCCGGCCAGCGGGGCCAGCGCCACCAGGTAGAGCACGGCGGCCGGCGCGATCAGGGCCAGGTCGGCCGCCGTGAGGGCGGTGCCGAGCAGCACCAGCGCCGGGCTCCACCAGCGCAGCGAGCGCGCCGCACCGACCGAGGCGGCCACCAGCAGCGCCAGCAGGCCGACGTAGAACAGCAGCGGGCCCACCGAGTAGAAGGCCGGCAGCACGCCCGGCTTGCTCTGGACGACGTCGAACAGCCGGTGCTGGTCGGCCTTGTCGACGGCCACCGCCCCGACGTACAGGTCGATCCCGATCTGCACCACCGAGGCCGCCAGCCCCGCGAAGGCCGCCCCCGTGGCCGCCGTGGCCGCGATCCGGCCGGCCGCGCCGCCCGGTGCGAGCAGCCCCCGCAGCGCGGCGACGATCGGGACGAACAGCAGCAGCCCCACCAGCATCAGACTGTGGCCGACCATCCACCCGGCGCCGGGCTCCCGGGAGCCGTCCAGCAGTCGGATGCCGCCGTACAGCGCCATCAGGGCGGGGGCGCCGGCGACGGCGTACGTGGTGAGGCGGCTGGTCTGCGAGGCGCTCATGTGCTCTCTCCTGCTCTGTGGGGTCGTTGCGACACCACAGATCCTGTCCACCGCGCCCCTCATCGGGGATCGCCCGCACCGGCGAAGTACCGCCCTCCCCCGCGCGGGGGAGCCCCGGCCCGCAGGCCCCGGACCGCAAGCCCCGGCCCGCCGCCGCCCCTCTCAGCCCTCCCCCGCCACCACCGCGCCCGCCTCGTACGCGAACACCACCGCATGCACCCGGTCCCGCAGCCCGAGCTTGGCCAGCACATTGCTGACGTGCGTCTTCACCGTGTGCTCGCTGACCACCAGCTCGGCGGCGATCTCCGCGTTGGACAGCCCGCGCGCCAGCAGCCGCAGCGTCTCCTGCTCCCGCGCCGTCAGCTGCTCCAGCAACCGGGACGGCGCCCGCACCGACTGCGCGCCCTGCCCCGCCCCGCCCGGCCGCCGCGCGGCGAACTCGCCGATCAGCCGGCGCGTCACCGAGGGCGCCAGCAGCGCCTCCCCGGACGCCACCATCCGCACGCCGTGCGCCAGGTCGTCGCGCCGGACGTCCTTCAGCAGGAACCCGCTGGCCCCCGCGTACAGCGCGTCGAAGACGTAGTCGTCGATGTCGAAGGTGGTCAGCATGATCACCTTCGTGGCCGGGTACTCCGCGCACACCCGGCGGGCCGCCTCCAACCCGTCCATCACGGGCATCCGGACGTCCAGCAGCAGCACGTCCGGGCCGTGCACCCGGACCGCCTCGATCGCCTCGACCCCGTCGCAGGCCTCCGCGACCACCTCGATGTCCGGCTGCGCGTCCAGGATCATCCCGAACCCGGCCCGCACCAGCTCCTGGTCGTCCGCCACGACCACCCGTATCGGCGTCATCCGCCCACCTCCTCCGCCAGCCCGGCCGCGCCCAACGGCAGCCGGGCACTCACCAGGAAACCCCTGCCCTCCGGCCCGGGCCCGGCCTCGGCCCGGCCCCCGCACGCGGCGGCCCGCTCCCGGATGCCGACCAGCCCCCGCCCGCCGGACCAGTCGCTCACCGCGCGGTCCGCCCGTCGGCGCACCCCGTGCCCGTTGTCGGACACCATGACCTCCAGCACCTCCCCCGCCCGGACCACCCGCACCGCCGCCCGGTCCGCGCCGGAGTGCTTGACGGTGTTGGTCAGCGCCTCCTGGACGATCCGGAAGGCCGCCGCCTCCACGTCGGCCGGCCACCCGGCGCCCTCCCCGGCCAGTTCGAGCTCCACCCGCAGACCCGCCTCGCGCACCCGCCCGACCAGGCCCGCGAGCTCCGCCAGCCGCGGCTGCGGCGCCAGCTCCGGCGCCGCGCCCTCCTCCTTCAGCACCCCGAGCACCCGCCGCAGCTGCACCATGGCGTCGCGGCCCGAGTCGGCGATGGTGTCGAAGGCCTTGATCGCCCGCTCCGGGTCGCGGTGCACCACCAGCGGCCCGGCCTCCGCCTGGATCACCATCAGCGAGACGGCGTGCGCCAGGATGTCGTGCATCTCCCGGGCGATCCGGGCCCGCTCCTGCGACACCGCGCGCGCCGCGTCGCTGGCGGCCCGCTGCCCGGCCTCCCGGGCCCGCTCGGTCTCCACCTGCGCCAGTCGCCTCAGCTCGCGCACCAGCGAGCCGAAGACGAACGCGCCGACCGAGGTCAGCAGGGAGAACAGCATGCCGTTCGGCGAGCGGGTGCCCACCACGTTGGCGGCCACCACCACCGCCAGCACGGCCCAGCGCTGGGTGTCCCGCGCCCGGTCGGCCACCGTGTAGACGGTGATCACCGCGTACAGCGGCAGCTGCGGCATCGCCGGGTGCGCCACCACCGACAGCGCCGCCGACACCCCGCCGCTGAGCGCCAGCACCGTCACCGGGGCCCGTCGCCGCCAGGGCAGCGGCGCCGCCGTCCCGAGCGCCAGCAGGTACACCCACCAGCCCCAGTGGCCGTCGTCGTGGTACACCGACCAGAGCGAGACCGCCGCGGAGCCCAGCGCCAACAGGCCGTCCAGGACGTACGGACTCACCCCGGCGAACCGGGCCCGCCAGGCCCTCCCCCGCGTGAACCGGTCCTCGTCCACCATCCCCCCGAACCCGGGGAGACCGCCCCCGCGGAGAAGATCATGCCCTACCGGCAGTGCCACCGGTACGGCCCGCTCAGGCACCGCGGACCGTCACTCCCCCGGTCCCCGTACGCGCCGTGATGCTGCGCGCCGCGCCGGGCTCGCGGGGCACCTCCACCGACACCCCGCCCGTACCCGCACTGGCGTCCACCGCGTACGCCTGCCCCGCGGGCACCCGCACCGTGACCCCGCCGGTCTCCGCCCGCGCCTCCACGGTGTCCGGGCCGGCCGCGAACGAGGCCTCGATCCCGCCCGTCCCGGTGGTCAGCCGCACCACCCGCGAGGTCAGCCCGTTCGCCTCCACCCCGCCGGTGCCGACCTTCGCCTCCACCTCGCCGGCCAGCCCGCTCAGCCGCACCCCGCCGGTCTCCGAACCGACCCGCACCCGCGTCCCGGCCGGCACGTCCACCTCGTAGCCGACCCCGCAGTCCTCGCAGTCGTAGGTCAGCGTCAGCGTGCCGTCCTGCACCACGTGGCTGCTCCGCGGCGCGGCGCCCCGGTAGTTCTGGTGCTCGGTGACCCGCACCGCGTCCCCGCCGCCGCGGACGGTGATCCCGCCCGTGTGCCCCTCGACCACCAGCACCCGCACCGGCTCGGCCACCCCGTACCCGACGTCCCGGCGCTCCTCGTCGTCCAACAGGCATCCCGACATGCCCCCCAGTACCGCCACGGTGATCGCCATCGCCCCCAGCGCCCGCTTCATCTCCGGCTCCCCTTCACGTCATCCGTCCTCGACGCCAAGAGACTCCCCCGCCGCGGTCCGCCCCCGCCTCCCCCGCCCGGGCGGTCTCCCCGTCTCCCCCGCGCGGCGGAGGTACGCGGCGGAGGCGCCCCGCGGAGGCAGTCGGCGGAGGCGTCCGGACAACAGCGAAGGGCCCGGAGGCTTGATGCCTCCGGGCCCTTCTCTTTGTAGCGGGGACAGGATTTGAACCTGCGACCTCTGGGTTATGAGCCCAGCGAGCTACCGAGCTGCTCCACCCCGCGTCGGTAAACACGACTCTACGCGAAGATGGCCAGGGAACCTAATCGATTCCCCTCCACCCCAAAAGACCCCCACAAATCCAGGCAAAACACCCGCGCGCAGGCAGAAAAGCAGACCGGCCGGGAACGCCGCAGGGCGGCCACCCCCTGAGGGGTGACCGCCCTGCGATCAGTGACCTTGATCTCAGCCGGTGTACGGGCCGTAGTCGTAGTCGTCCAGCGGGACCGCCTGGCCGGAGCCGGCGCCGAAGGGCGACAGGTCGTAGTCGTCGTAGCCGACGGCCGAGTACATCGCGGCCTTGGCCTCCTCGGTCGGCTCCACCCGGATGTTGCGGTAGCGGGGCAGACCCGTACCGGCCGGGATGAGCTTACCGAGGATGACGTTCTCCTTGAGGCCCAGCAGCGGGTCCGACTTGGCGTGGATCGCCGCGTCGGTGAGGACCCGGGTCGTCTCCTGGAAGGAGGCGGCCGACAGCCAGGACTCGGTGGCCAGCGAGGCCTTGGTGATACCCATCAGCTGCGGACGGCCGGAGGCGGGGTGACCGCCCTCGGAGACCACACGACGGTTCTCGGTCTCGAAGCGGCCGCGCTCGACGAGCTCGCCCGGGAGCAGCTCGGCGTCGCCCGACTCGATGATCGTCACGCGGCGGAGCATCTGCCGGATGATGATCTCGATGTGCTTGTCGTGGATCGACACACCCTGCGAGTTGTAGACCTTCTGGACCTCGGCGACCAGGTGGATCTGGACGGCACGCTGGCCCATGATCCGCAGCACGTCGTGCGGGTTGGTGGCACCCATGGTCAGCTTCTGGCCGACCTCGACCGCCTCGCCCTCGCTGACGAGCAGCTTCACACGCTTCGAGACCGGGTAGGCGATCTCGTCGGTGCCGTCGTCCGGCGTGACGACCAGCTTGCGGGTCTTCTCGGTGTCCTCGATGCGGACCCGGCCCTGCGCCTCCGAGATCGGGGCCACACCCTTGGGGGTACGGGCCTCGAAGAGCTCGACGACACGCGGCAGACCCTGGGTGATGTCGTCACCGGCCACACCACCGGTGTGGAAGGTACGCATGGTCAGCTGGGTACCGGGCTCACCGATGGACTGGGCGGCGATGATGCCGACCGCCTCACCGATGTCGACCAGCTTGCCGGTGGCCAGCGAACGGCCGTAGCAGAAGGCACAGGTGCCGACAGCCGACTCACAGGTCAGGATCGAGCGGGTCTTGACCTCGCTGATGCCGTGGCGGATCAGCTCGTCGATCAGCACGTCACCGAGGTCGGTGTTGGCGGTGGCAAGGAGCTTGCCGTCCACCGTGATGTCCTCGGCGAGCATGCGGGCGTAGACGCTGGTCTCGACGTCGTCCGTCTTGCGCAGCACGCCGTCCGCACCCACGGTGCCGATGGCGAGCTTCAGGCCGCGCTCGGTGCCGCAGTCCTCCTCGCGAATGATGACGTCCTGCGAGACGTCGACCAGACGACGGGTGAGGTAGCCGGAGTCGGCGGTACGCAGCGCGGTGTCGGCCAGACCCTTACGGGCACCGTGGGTCGAGATGAAGTACTCGAGAACGGTGAGGCCCTCACGGAACGACGCCTTGATGGGACGGGCGATCGTCTCGTTCTTCGCGTTCGACACCAGACCACGCATACCGGCGATCTGACGCATCTGCATCATGTTTCCTCGAGCGCCCGAGTCCACCATCATGAAGATGGGGTTCGTCTTCTCGAAGTTGGCGTTCATCGCCTCGGCGACCTCGTTGGTCGCCCGGGTCCAGATGCCGATGAGCTCCTGCTTGCGCTCGTCGTTGGTGATCAGACCGCGCTCGTACTGCTTCTGGATCTTCTCGGCCTGCGCTTCGTAGCCCTCGAGGATCTGGGCCTTCTGCGGCGGGACGACGACGTCCGAGATCGAGACGGTGACACCCGAGCGGGTGGCCCAGTGGAAACCGGCCGCCTTCAGGTTGTCCAGGGTCGCCGCGACGACGACCTTGGGGTAGCGCTCCGCCAGGTCGTTGACGATCGCGGAGAGCTGCTTCTTGCCCACCTCGTAGTCGACGAACGGGTAGTCCTCGGGCAGCAGCTCGTTGAAGAGCGCGCGGCCCAGGGTGGTGCGCAGGCGGAAGGACTCGCCCTCGAACCATGCCGACTGGCCGTCCTCGTCGACCGGCGGGGTCCAGCCACGGGGCGGGACGGTGCCGATCGGCAGGCGGACGTCGATGACGGCCTGGACGTCCAGCTCCTTGGCGTCGAAGGCCATGACGGCCTCGGCGGTCGAGGAGAAGGAGCGGCCGGCGCCCTTGACGTTCTCACGGTCCGAGGTCAGGAAGAACAGACCCAGCACCATGTCCTGGGTCGGCATGGTGACGGGGCGACCGTCGGCCGGCTTCAGGATGTTGTTCGAGGACAGCATCAGGATGCGGGCCTCGGCCTGCGCCTCCGCGGAGAGCGGCAGGTGGACGGCCATCTGGTCACCGTCGAAGTCCGCGTTGAACGCGGTGCAGACGAGCGGGTGGATCTGGATGGCCTTGCCCTCGACCAGCTGCGGCTCGAAGGCCTGGATGCCGAGGCGGTGCAGGGTGGGCGCACGGTTCAGCAGAACCGGGTGCTCGGCGATGACCTCTTCGAGGACGTCCCACACGACCGGGCGGGCGCGCTCGACCATGCGCTTGGCCGACTTGATGTTCTGCGCGTGGTTCAGGTCCACCAGGCGCTTCATCACGAACGGCTTGAAGAGCTCCAGCGCCATGGCCTTCGGCAGACCGCACTGGTGCAGCTTGAGCTGCGGGCCGACGACGATGACCGAACGGGCCGAGTAGTCGACTCGCTTGCCGAGGAGGTTCTGACGGAAACGACCCTGCTTGCCCTTCAGCATGTCGCTGAGGGACTTCAGGGGCCGGTTACCCGGGCCGGTGACCGGACGGCCGCGACGGCCGTTGTCGAACAGCGCGTCGACGGCCTCCTGGAGCATGCGCTTCTCGTTGTTCACGATGATCTCGGGGGCACCGAGGTCGAGAAGGCGCTTCAGGCGGTTGTTGCGGTTGATCACGCGGCGGTACAGGTCGTTCAGGTCGGAGGTCGCGAAGCGGCCACCGTCCAGCTGCACCATCGGACGCAGGTCCGGCGGGATGACCGGGACGCAGTCCAGCACCATGCCGTTGGGCTTGTTGGTGGTCTGCAGGAACGCGGAGACGACCTTGAGGCGCTTGAGCGCACGGGTCTTCTTCTGGCCCTTGCCGGTGCGGATGATCTCGCGCAGGCGCTCGGACTCCTCCGCCAGGTCGAAGGTCTCGAGGCGGTCCTTGAGGGCCGCCGCGCCCATCGAGCCGGAGAAGTAGGTGCCGAAGCGGTCGCGCAGCTCGCGGTAGAGCAGCTCGTCGCCCTCGAGGTCCTGGACCTTGAGGTTCTTGAAGCGGGCCCACACCTCGTCGAGGCGGTCGAGCTCGCGCTGCGCGCGGTCGCGCAGCTGCTTCATCTCGCGCTCGGCACCCTCGCGCACCTTGCGGCGCACGTCGGCCTTGGCGCCCTCGGCCTCCAGCTCGGCCAGGTCGGTCTCGGCCTTCTTGGCGCGGCCTTCGAGGTCGGAGTCGCGGCGGTTCTCGATCTGCTGGCGCTCGACCGAGACGTGCGCCTCCAGGGACGGGAGGTCGCGCTGGCGGCGCTCGTCGTCCACCCAGGTGATCATGTAGGCGGCGAAGTAGATGACCTTCTCGAGGTCCTTCGGCGCCAGGTCGAGCAGGTAGCCCAGGCGGGACGGGACACCCTTGAAGTACCAGATGTGGGTGACCGGGGCGGCCAGCTCGATGTGGCCCATCCGCTCACGGCGCACCTTGGCGCGGGTCACCTCGACGCCGCAGCGCTCACAGATGATGCCCTTGAAGCGGACGCGCTTGTACTTACCGCAGTAGCACTCCCAGTCCCGGGTGGGGCCGAAGATCTTCTCGCAGAAGAGCCCGTCCTTTTCCGGCTTCAGGGTGCGGTAGTTGATGGTCTCCGGCTTCTTGACCTCGCCGTGCGACCACTGGCGGATGTCGTCGGCGGTGGCCAGGCCGATGCGGAGCTCGTCGAAGAAGTTGACGTCAAGCACTGGTCGTCAAGCCCTCTTTCGTAAGTCGAGAGTCGTTCATGTGGTCTGAGGGGGGCCTGGGGGCGGGCCGGCTGCTCAGCGGGCAGCCGGCCCAACCTCCGTCAGACCTCTTCGACGCTGCTCGGCTCGCGCCGGGACAGGTCGATGCCGAGCTCCTCGGCGGCGCGGAACACGTCCTCGTCGGAGTCCCGCATCTCGATGGACTGGCCGTCCGAGGACAGCACCTCCACGTTGAGGCAGAGCGACTGCATTTCCTTGATGAGAACCTTGAAGGACTCGGGAATGCCGGGCTCGGGGATGTTCTCGCCCTTGACGATGGCCTCGTAGACCTTCACGCGGCCGAGCACGTCGTCGGACTTGATGGTGAGGAGCTCCTGCAGCGCGTAGGCCGCGCCGTACGCCTCGAGGGCCCACACCTCCATCTCACCGAAGCGCTGACCACCGAACTGCGCCTTACCACCGAGCGGCTGCTGGGTGATCATCGAGTACGGACCGGTCGAACGGGCGTGCAGCTTGTCGTCGACCAGGTGGTGCAGCTTGAGGATGTACATGTAGCCGACCGAGACCGGCATCGGGAACGGCTCACCGGAGCGGCCGTCGAACAGCCGGGCCTTGCCGGTGGAGTTCACCAGGCGCTCACCGTCACGGGTGAGGGTGGTGTTGTCCAGCAGGCCGGTGATCTCGTCCTCGCGGGCGCCGTCGAAGACCGGGGTGGCGAGGTTGGTGCCGCCCTGGACGGTGTCGGCGCCGATCGCCTGCAGGCGCTGGGCCCACTCGTCGGCGAGGCCGGAGACGTCCCAGCCCTGCTTGGCGAGCCACCCGAGGTGAATCTCCAGGACCTGCCCGGGGTTCATTCGGGACGGGACACCCAGCGGGTTGAGGATGATGTCGACCGGGGTGCCGTCCTCCAGGAACGGCATGTCCTCGACCGGCAGGATCTTCGAGATGACGCCCTTGTTGCCGTGGCGGCCGGCGAGCTTGTCACCGTTGGTGATCTTGCGCTTCTGGGCCACGTAGACGCGGACCAGCTGGTTCACGCCCGGGGGCAGCTCGTCGCCCTCTTCGCGGTCGAAGACGCGGACGCCGATGACCTTGCCGGACTCACCGTGCGGCACCTTCAGCGAGGTGTCGCGGACCTCACGGGCCTTCTCACCGAAGATCGCGCGGAGCAGGCGCTCCTCCGGGGTGAGCTCGGTCTCGCCCTTGGGCGTGACCTTGCCGACCAGGATGTCGCCGGTGACGACGTCGGCGCCGATCCGGATGATGCCGCGCTCGTCGAGGTCGGCGAGGACCTCCTCGGAGACGTTCGGGATGTCCCGGGTGATCTCCTCGGGGCCGAGCTTGGTGTCACGGGCGTCGACCTCGTGCTCCTCGATGTGGATCGAGGAGAGGACGTCGTCCTGCACGAGGCGCTGCGACAGGATGATCGCGTCCTCGTAGTTGTGACCCTCCCACGACATGAACGCCACGAGCAGGTTCTTGCCGAGGGCCATCTCGCCGGAGTCGGTGCAGGGGCCGTCGGCCAGCACCTGGTTGACCTCGACCCGGGAGCCCTCGTCCACGAGCACCTTCTGGTTGAAGGCGGTGCCCTGGTTGGAGCGGGTGAACTTGGCGGCCCGGTACGTGGTGTAGGTGCCGTCGTCGTTGGCCACGGTGACGTAGTCGGCCGAGACCTCCTGGACCACGCCCGACTTCTCGGCGGTGATCACGTCGGCGGCGTCGACCGCGCAGCGGTACTCCATGCCGGTGCCGACCAGCGGGGCCTCGCTCTTCAGCAGCGGCACCGCCTGGCGCATCATGTTCGAGCCCATGAGCGCGCGGTTGGCGTCGTCGTGCTCGAGGAACGGGATCATGGCGGTCGCGACCGACACCATCTGGCGCGGCGAGACGTCCATGTAGTCGATCTCGGTGCCCGGGATGTAGTCGATCTCGCCGCCACGGCGGCGGACCAGGACACGCGGCTCGGCGAAGGTCAGCTCCGGCGTCAGCGGGGCGTTGGCCTGCGCGATGACGTAGCGGTCCTCCTCGTCGGCGGTGAGGTAGTCGACCTGCTCGGTCACGGCACCGTCGACGACCTTGCGGTACGGGGTCTCGATGAAGCCGAAGGCGTTGACCCGGCCGTACGAGGCCAGCGACCCGATCAGACCGATGTTCGGGCCTTCCGGGGTCTCGATCGGACACATGCGGCCGTAGTGCGAGGGGTGCACGTCACGGACCTCGAAGCCGGCGCGCTCACGGGAGAGACCACCGGGACCGAGTGCGGACAGACGGCGCTTGTGGGTCAGGCCCGACAGCGGGTTCGTCTGGTCCATGAACTGCGACAGCTGGCTGGTGCCGAAGAACTCCTTGATGGAGGCGACGACCGGCCGGATGTTGATCAGGGTCTGCGGCGTGATCGCCTCGACGTCCTGGGTCGTCATGCGCTCGCGCACGACGCGCTCCATACGGGCGAGACCCGTACGGACCTGGTTCTGGATGAGCTCGCCGACGTTGCGCAGGCGACGGTTGCCGAAGTGGTCGATGTCGTCGACCTCGACCACGATGTCGCGGCCGGCGCCGTCCTGCCACTCGGTCTCACCCGCGTGCAGCTTCACCAGGTACTTGATCGCACCGATGATGTCGGGCTCGGTGAGCACGCCGGAGTCCAGCGACTCGGCGTTGCCCAGCTTGCGGTTGACCTTGTAGCGGCCGACCTTCGCGAGGTCGTAGCGCTTCGGGTTGAAGTAGAGGTTCTCGAGCAGGGTCTGCGCGGCCTCACGGGTCGGCGGCTCGCCGGGGCGCAGCTTGCGGTAGATGTCGAGCAGCGCGTCGTCCTGGCCCTGGGTGTGGTCCTTCTCCAGGGTCGCGCGCATCGACTCGTACTCGCCGAACTCCTCGAGAATCATCTCGTTGGTCCAGCCGAGAGCCTTGAGCAGCACGGTGACGGACTGCTTGCGCTTGCGGTCGATGCGGACGCCGACCATGTCGCGCTTGTCGATCTCCATCTCCAGCCAGGCACCACGCGAGGGGATGACCTTGCAGGAGTAGATGTCCTTGTCGGACACCTTGTCCAGGGTGGAGTCGAAGTACACACCCGGGGAGCGGACGAGCTGCGACACGACGACACGCTCGGTGCCGTTGATCACGAACGTGCCCTTGTGGGTCATGAGCGGGAAGTCGCCCATGAAGACCGTCTGAGACTTGATCTCACCGGTCTCGTTGTTGGTGAACTCGGCCGTGACGAAGAGCGGGGCCGCGAACGTGAAGTCGCGGTCCTTGCACTCGTCAATGGAGTTCTTCGGCGGCTCGAAACGGTGGTCGCGGAAGGTCAGCGACATCGACCCGCTGAAGTCCTCGATCGGGGAGATCTCCTCGAAGATCTCCTCCAGACCGGACTTCGTGGGGACGTCCTGACCACTCTCCAGGGCCGCCTCGACCCGGGACTTCCAGGCCGCGTTGCCGAGCAGCCAGTCAAAGCTCTCGGTCTGCAGGGCCAGGAGGTTCGGGACCTCAAGGGGCTCCTTGATCTTCGCGAACGAGACGCGGAGCGGGGCGGTGGATGCGGCGGAATTGTTCGAGGCGTTGCGCGGCGCGGCCAAGAGGGGGGTCCTTCCGAGGGCTCGGAGCTCACTACGCGCGTACCGGCCGGGCCTTGCCGAGGGAGAACTCCCAGGTCAGGGCAGTGCACGCTCCGGGCGACGAGTCACGGAGCAGCTAACAGGCAGCGCAAAGGGACAGTGTAGCCAAACGGCACACTGCTGTCCAGCTCTGATTCGGAAACCGAATCGGAGACTCCTCCCGGTAGCCGGCGGACGCGTACGCCCACCGGGTACTGCACTCGCCCGGACGATGCCGGGCCCCCACAACTCACGTGGAGTCACTTCCCGCCGGAGCCACTGGTTATGCATCCAGAAGCAAACCAACCGGGCGGACTCGCGCCTTGAGAATCGCGCGCCTCGCCTGGTTCGTCAAGGGCCCGCCTCCGGCGCGGGCCTCGACCTGTCTATCGGCCGAGAGGCCCCGGGCGTTACAGAAGCCGTGGTGGGGGCCACTCTCGATGACAGCGATCACCATACCCGCCCGCACCGACAGTGCCGAGTGCCCTCTCGGCCACACCGGTGGTGGCGGGTCTGCGCGCCCCTCTGGGGCCAGGTACGCAAAAAGACCGGGCCGACCACCCGCAAGGGTGATCGGCCCGGCCTCAGACCCCCTCAGAGGGGGTCGGGAAATGCCTCCCGGCCACTAGGGCCGGGGGAAAGTCACTTGACGGTGACCTTGGCGCCGGCACCCTCGAGGGCGGCCTTGGCCTTCTCGGCAACGTCCTTGGCAACCTTCTCCAGGACCTTGGCACCAGCGGTGTCAACGAGGTCCTTGGCCTCCTTCAGGCCGAGGGAGGTCAGGGTGCGCACCTCCTTGATGACCTGGATCTTCTTGTCGCCGGCACCGTCGAGGATGACGTCGAACTCGTCCTGCTCCTCAACGGCCTCGGCAACGGCGCCCGGGCCGGCGATGCCGGCCACGGCGACCGGGGCGGCCGCGGTGACGTCGAACTTCTCCTCGAAGGCCTTCACGAAGGCAGCGAGCTCGATGAGGGTGAGCTCCTCGAACTGCGCGAGCAGCTCGTCCTGGGACAGCTTCGCCATGATGGCGTCCTTCCACTAAATCGGCAGGTGGTGCCGTATGTACGGGTTGGGCGGGCACGGGCCCGCAGCGAGGCGTGAGCCTGGCCGAATTACTCGGCGGCAGCGTCCTCGGCGGCGGGAGCCGGCGTACCGGCACCGCCCTGCTCGACCTTGTCGCGAAGCGCGTCCACGGTGCGGACGAGCTTCGAGGGCAGGGCCTGGAAGAGCGCGGCAGCCTGGGACTGCTTGCCCTTCATGGCGCCGGCCAGCTTGGCGAGCAGCACCTCGCGGGACTCGAGGTCCGCGAGCTTCTTGATGTCATCGGCGGACAGCGCCTTGCCATCAAGGACACCGCCCTTGATGATCAGAGCGGGGTTCTCCTTGGCGAAGTCACGCAGAGCCTTCGCCGACTCCACCGGGTCACCGGTGACGAAGGCGACAGCCGTCGGACCCGCGAACAGGTCGTCGAGCTCCGTGATCCCGGCCTCGTTGGCCGCAATCTTGGTCAGCGTGTTCTTCACCACGGCGTACTGGGCGTTGTCACCCAGCGAGCGGCGCAGGGTCTTAACCTGCTTCACCGTCAGACCGCGGTACTCGGTCAGCACGGCCGCGTTCGAGGCACGGAACTTGTCCGTGATCTCGGCGACGGCGGCAGCCTTGTCGGGCCTTGCCATAGGCGTACGCCTCCTTCCGTGATGTCGAAATCGGGCCGACCGCAAAAGTCGACCATCTGCGCCTCGGACCGGCCGGCCGTACGGAAGGAAAGCTCCTGCGGAAAAGCAGATGAGCCCCGGTGCGCAGGCGCACGGGGCTCAGTACGACCTCGACAGGCCCGCGAACAAACGCGGACCCGGAAGTCCAAGCTCCAAACACTCCTGCGCGGGCTGCCTGCGACGAGTCGCAGATCCTTCGGTCCCCGACACCCTTGCGGGCGCACGGCGACAACCAGCGGTCTTTGGCTTCGGTAACAGTAGCCGGAGCGGGCCGTCCGGGGCAAATCGCCCGAGGCAGACGGCCCGCAGGGCGCTCAGCGGGCCAGCGGGGAGGTGCTGCGGGTGCCCGCGTCCACGGTGTCGGCCTCGGCCGGCGCCTGCACCGAGAGGCTCCCGGCGAACTCGGAGTAGACCACCGAGTCGTCCTGGCGGCCGCTGTCCCCCGTCCCGGTGCGCTGCAGCTTGACCAGCTGGTCCCGGTCGTTCAGCCAGAGGTCCAGGGTGAGCGACACCGAGCCGCCGGGGGCGAGCGCGGTGCGCAGTCCGTCCCGGCGGGCCTGGCTCAGCTGGGACTGGGCGGCCGCGTACCGCTCGGCGGTGGTGGTGACCCGGTAGTGCTCGACCGCCGAGTCGTCGAACTTCTCCTCGCCGACGTACTGCGCGTCCACCCCGTCGGCGGTGGCGGCGGCCAGCGCCGCCATCGGGTTGAGCAGGTCGATCAGGCCGGCGTACGGGATCTCCCGGTGGCCGTCCTGGCCGGGCGCGCCGGAGAACCGCTCCCAGTGCCGGCCGCCCTGCCGGGCTGCGGTGGCGGCGTCGCCGCCCTGGTAGGCCACGGTGTCCACGACGATCAGCTGCTCGGCCTCGGCCGGGGTGGAGCGGTGGACCTGGAGGGCCGTCTTGGGCAGCCAGAACAGCGGCCCGCCGCCGGCGTCCGCGCCCAGCCGGTAGCTCACCTTGGCCCGGCGGGCGGTCTGCATGGCGATCTGGGAGGAGAGCAGGACGCCGTGCGGCGACCGGTCGGTGGGCTTGGCCGGGCCGGTCGGGGAGGCGCTGGTCGGGGACGGCGTGCCGGACGGCGCCGGCGGCTCGGAGCCGCCCCCGCCGCAGGCCGTCAGGCCGCTCGCCAGCAGCACGGTGGCCACCGTGGCCGCCAGCCGCTGCCGCACCGCCATGTCCCGCTCCCCTTCTCCCGGCCGCCACCGACGGCGACCCTGCTCCGAGCCACCATGCCACCCGGACCGGGGTCGGCCGGTGGCACCCCCCTCGGCCGGCCCTGCGGTGTCGCCGGGCTCCACCGCGCCGGGCCGATCGGCGGCTAGCCCTTACCGTTGAGAATGATCTTGGTGAAGTCCGCCGCACCGGCGATGTCGCCCGCGGCGGGGGCCTCGATCTTCGGTGCGGCACCGAGGCCCGAGTAGGTGACGGTGACGCCCGCCTGCTCGCCGGCCTTGTCGCCGTACTCCTTGAGCTGGACGAGCTCCTGCTTGGCGTTGATCCAGAGGTCGACGGTCAGCGTCTTGCCGTAGGCCTCCAGGGCCTTCTGGACGCTCGCGCGCTGATCGGCCCCGAGCGCGGCCAGCCCCTCGGCCAGCTTGGCCGTCTCCTCGACGACGCGGTAGTGCGTGGTCTGCACCCCTGCGACCGTCTCCGAGCCGACCTTCTCGGGCTTGCCTGCCTGGGCGGCCGCCGTCAGCTGGAGGACCGGGTTGATCATCTGCGCCATGGTCAGGAACATCCCCGCCATCGGGCCCACCAGCGGGTCCTTGGCCTCGCCCCTGGCCCAGTGCCTGCCGCCCAGCGCGGCCGTCACCTCCGGGCCGCCGCCGAGGAAGACGTCGTCCCCGATGATCCGCGCCTTGGTGCCGCCCTTGGCCTGGCCGGTCAGGTCGGAGGAGGTCTTCGCGTGCTGCCACTCGGACGTCCCCGCCGCGGTGTCCTGCTGCGCGACGATCCGGACGCTGCCGTTGCCGGCCTTCTGCATCACCAGCGCCGAGGCGGCCAGGGCCGCCTTCGGGTCCAGATCGAGCACCTTCCCCCCGACCGCGTCCCCTGCGGCCTTCGGCTCGGCCTTGCCGCCACTGCTGCAGGCCGACAGACCGGCCATCAGGACGGCGGCCGTGACGGCCACCGAGACCAGACGCACAGCGCCCATGAGAAATCCCCCCGTTGTGAGCTGAACCCCGGACAATCCCCGGCGGACTCTAACGGATGGCCCCGGCGGACCGGCACCGGTTCGTCCCCGGTCCGATCACCCCGCCGCGGCCGGCGTCTCCGTCTCCGCCTCGGGCTCGGAGACGTCCGTCGTGGTGACCACGGTTCCGCCGGTGCCCTGGGCCGTGGCCCGCAGTCGCAGCAGGCGGTCCCCCGGCGCGACCCAGAAGTCGTAGCCGATCGCCGTGACCCCGCGCTCCCGGTAGTAGGCCAGCACGGCGGAGAGCCGCTCGGGGGTGAAGCCCTGGTCGGCCTCGAAGAACTCGGCGACCGGCGCACTGGCCCGGTAGTGCGCCACCGTGGTCCCCGCGAGCTCCTCGCCGCCGAGCGAGTTGAGCCGCCCGGCCAGGGCCATCGCGTGCACCCGGCCGCCCGGGTTGGAGACCAGTCCGCTCAGCCACCCGCCGGCGTACCCGGCGCCGCCGCCGCGCGGGTCCAGCGACTCGGCCTCGGCCCGCTCCGCCCGCTTCGGCGGCGCGCCGTCGTAGGCGAGGTCGAGCGTGCCGTCCGCGGCCCGCAGCCGGCCGGTGCCCCGCTCGTCGCTGATGGTCAGCTCGGCCGTGTCCCGGGCTCCCCAGACCAGGCTCCCGGTGGCGGAGCGCCGTCCGGCCGGGCCCTCCTCGACCACCTGGACGCGTGCGCCGCCGATGTCGTCGAGGTTCTGGGAGGCCGACAGCAGCACCTGCCTGGGCGGCCGGACGGTCGCGGGGGCGCCCTCCGGGGTGCGGTCCCCCGAGACGGCCAGCAGGCTGCACGCGGTGAGGGCGCCGGCGAGCAGGAGCAGGGCCGCCCCCGAGACGGCGGGACGAGAGGCGGACGGCACGGCACACTCCGGCGGTCGGGCTGCGGGCATGTTCCGAACGGATGATCGGACCGGGCGAGCGTACGACGAGCCGTACAACAGTTCCTCCCCCGCCCGGTCTCGATCCGGAAACGGCGGCGGGCCCGCACCCCCCGGAGGGGGTACGGGCCCGTCGTACGGACTGCTGCTGCGCCCAGGACGCGGCTACCGGTCGGAGCGGAGGGCTCAGACGGCGGCCGGGTCCTCCTCGACCAGGAGGTTGCGGGTGCGGTTCGGGTCCACCAGGACACCGGGGCCGATGGTGGTGGAGACCGCGGTCTTCTTGATGTAGCGGCCCTTGGCGGCGGACGGCTTGGCGCGGAGCACCTCGTCCAGCGCGGCGGCGTAGTTCTCGACCAGCTGCTCGTCGGTGAAGGAGACCTTACCGATGATGAAGTGCAGGTTCGAGTGCTTGTCGACGCGGAACTCGATCTTGCCGCCCTTGATCTCGTTCACGGCCTTGGCCACGTCCGGGGTCACGGTGCCGGTCTTCGGGTTCGGCATCAGGCCACGGGGACCGAGCACGCGGCCGAGGCGGCCGACCTTGCCCATGAGGTCCGGGGTGGCGACGACGGCGTCGAAGTCGAGGCGGCCCTTGGCGACCTCGTCGATGAGCTCGTCGGAGCCGACGATGTCGGCGCCCGCAGCACGCGCGGCCTCGGCACGGTCGCCGGTCGCGAAGACCAGGACCCGGGCGGTCTTACCGGTGCCGTGCGGGAGGATCACGGTGCTGCGGACCATCTGGTCGGCCTTGCGCGGGTCGACGCCCAGACGCATGGCGACCTCGACGGTGCCGTCGAACTTGCTGGTGCTGGTCGCCTTGGCGAGGCGGATGGCCTCGAGGGGGGCGTAGAGGCGGTCGCGGTCGACCTGAGCGTCCGCGGCCTTCAGAGCCTTGCTGCGCTTCACTGCTGCTCCTGAATGGTGAATGGAGTTGTGGTATGCACGGGCCGCGCTGGCCCTACCACAGGGACGAGAAGGGTTCTACCGACGGGTAGATCAGCCCTCGACGGTGATGCCCATCGACCGGGCGGTGCCGGCGATGATCTTCTCCGCCGCGTCCAGGTCGTTGGCGTTCAGGTCGGGCATCTTCACCGTGGCGATGTCACGGACCTGGGCGCTGGTGAGCTTCGCGACCTTGGTCTTGTGCGGCTCGGCGGAGCCCTTGTCGACACCGGCAGCCTTCAGGATGAGGCGCGCGGCCGGCGGCGTCTTCGTAATGAAGGTGAAGGAGCGGTCGTCGTAGACCGTGATCTCCACCGGCACGATCATGCCGCGCTGCGACTCGGTCGCAGCGTTGTAGGCCTTGCAGAACTCCATGATGTTGACGCCGTGCTGACCCAGCGCGGGGCCGACCGGCGGCGCCGGGTTGGCCGCACCGGCGTTGATCTGGAGCTTGATAAGCCCCGTGACCTTCTTCTTCTTGGGAGGCATTTCTCTCCGGGTCCTTCCGAGAGGTGATTGCTGGTGCGTGCGCGGTCAGGGCGACACCCGGCCGCCGCACACACATCGGACCAGGCTAACGCGGATGCGCCGCTGGACCAAAACGGATTCGGGGCGGGGCCGTGGCCCCGCCCCGAATCCGAAGCTCTGTACTAGTTCTTCTGGATCTGGTCGAAGGAGAGCTCGACCGGGGTCTCCCGGCCGAAGATCTCGACCAGGCCCTTGACCTTCTTCGAGTCCGGGTTGATCTCGTTGATGGTCGCCTGCAGGGTGGCGAACGGGCCGTCGGTGACGGTGACCGAGTCGCCGACCTCGAAGTCGAGGACCTGGATCTCGCTGGGCTTGACCGGGGAGGGCTTGCCCGCCTCCTTGGCCGCCTGGCGCTCCACGTCGGGGGCCAGCATCTTGACGACCTCGTCCAGGGTCAGCGGGTACGGGTCGTAGGCGTTGCCGACGAAGCCGGTGACGCCGGGGGTGTTGCGCACGACGCCCCAGGACTCCGGGGTGAGGTCCATGCGCACCAGGACGTAGCCGGGGAGCTTGTTCTGGCGGATGGTCTTGCGGTCGCCGTTCTTGATCTGGACGACCTCCTCCTGCGGCACCTCGGCCTGGAAGATGTACTCCTCGACGTTCAGCGAGACGGCGCGCTGCTCCAGGTTCTGCTTCACCCGGTTCTCGTAGCCGGCGTAGGTGTGGATCACGTACCACTCGCCCGGCATGAACCGGAGGTCCTCGCGGAACTTGGCGACCGGGTCGACCTCGACGGCCTCCTCGGCCTCGGCCTCCTCAGCGGTCTCCTCGTCGGCGGCCTCCTCTGCGGCGGCCTCCTCGACGGCGAGCTCCTCGTCGGACTCCACGTGCAGCGCGGCCTCCTCGGCCGGCTCGCCGGCCTCGGCCTCGTCGTACGCCTCGACCTCGTCCTCTTCGCTGTCCGCGGCGTCCACGATCTGCTCGGCCGACTCGGCTTCGTCAGCCAGCTCGGCCGCGTCCAGCTCGGCGGCGACATCCGCCTCGCGGACGGTCTCGTCGGCGTCGTACAGGGGGGACTCAGACACGGTGGCTGCTTCTTTCCTGGAGATGGTGAAGGTGGCGCGCTCCGGGCCGCTCCGGCACAGCCCCGCTCTCGCGGGCGCGTCAGGAAACGACTCGGAGACTTCAACAGTACCGAGTCAACGGTAGCGGCCTCGTACGTTCGGCGCCGACAGCTCGACCCGGGCCGAAGAATCGGCCCGGGTCGGGAAGCTGTTTCACAGGTGGTGCGGTTCGGTCAGCCGAAGATCCAGAGGCTCAGCTTGGAGAACCCGTAGTCGAGGCCGGCCACGAAGGCCATCACGACCACGACGAACACGACGACGACGGTCGTGTAGTTGACCAGCTCGTTGCGGGAGGGCCAGACGACCTTGCGCAGCTCGGCGATGATCTGGCGGTAGAACAGCGCGAGCCGGGCGAAAGCGCCCATCTTGGCCCGCTTGCCGGACTTCTTGTCGCCGGACCGGTTGGCCCGCTTGCGGTCGCGACGCGACTGCGACTCGCCCTCGGCGGGCGTCGTCTCGGCAGCGCCGTCGGCCCCCTCGGGGTTGCCGCTCTCAGGCGTTGCGGTGGAGCCCGTGGTCTCCGTCACTCGTCCTCACCTGAATCCGGGTCCTGCCGAGCGTCACCTGCGTACCCGAGAGGGTACGAGCGGCCGGCGAAAGCGGTGCTGATCGGTGCCCTCTCCGCATCAAGCCCGCTCGCTCTGTGGAGCGAACGGGCTGAATACGGATCAAGCAGCAGGGCAAGAGGGACTTGAACCCCCAACCGCCGGTTTTGGAGACCGGTGCTCTACCAATTGAGCTATTGCCCTACGGTGCCTTGCGGCTCCAGTAGCGACCACCAACCTACCGCATCCCCCACCGCTGTATGTACAGGCAGTGGAAGTTTTGGCTTCTCGGTGGCCTTCGAGCAGTGAGTGTACGTGGTCCAGGGGTGTTTGGTCGAACCTCTTTCTTCCGGGGCCGCCATGTGGACCGGCGCGAACATATGGTGAAACCGCCATGCCCGGTCCGTCCCGGTTCTGCGACGATGCAGGCATGAGCGCTTCCACCCCGCAGCCCGACAGTTCCGTCCGCCCCGCCGACCGCCGCGTCTCCGCCCGGATCGGCGCCATCGCCGAGTCGGCGACCCTCGCGGTCGATGCCAAGGCCAAGGCCCTCAAGGCGGCCGGCCGACCGGTCATCGGCTTCGGCGCCGGCGAGCCGGACTTCCCCACGCCGGACTACATCGTCGAGGCGGCCGTCGAGGCCTGCCGCGACCCGAAGAACCACCGCTACACCCCGGCCGGCGGCCTGCCCGAGCTGAAGGCCGCGATCGTCGCCAAGACGCTGCGCGACTCCGGCTACGAGGTGGACGCCTCGCAGGTGCTGGTGACCAACGGCGGCAAGCAGGCGATCTACGAGGCGTTCGCGGCGATCCTCGACCCGGGCGACGAGGTCATCATCCCGGCGCCGTACTGGACCACCTACCCGGAGTCGGTCCAGCTGGCCGGCGGTGTGCCGGTGGAGGTCGTGTCCGACGAGACCACCGGCTACAAGGTCTCGGTCGAGCAGCTGGAGGCCGCCCGCACCGGGAACACCAAGGTGGTGCTGTTCGTCTCGCCGTCCAACCCGACCGGCGCGGTCTACACCGAGGCCGAGGCCCGGGCGATCGGCGAGTGGGCGCTGGAGCACGGCCTCTGGGTGCTCACCGACGAGATCTACGAGCACCTGGTCTACGGCGACGCGACCTTCACCTCGCTGCCGGCCCTGCTGCCCGGCCTCGCGGACAAGACCATCGTGGTCAACGGCGTCGCCAAGACCTACGCGATGACCGGCTGGCGGGTGGGCTGGGTGATCGGCCCCAAGGACGTCATCAAGGCCGCGACCAACCTGCAGTCGCACGCCACCTCGAACGTCTCCAACGTCGCCCAGCGCGCCGCGATCGCCGCGGTCAGCGGCGACCTGTCCGCCGTGCACGAGATGCGCACCGCCTTCGACCGGCGCCGCAGGACGATCGTGCGGATGCTCAACGAGATCGAGGGCGTCCTGTGCCCCGAGCCCGAGGGCGCGTTCTACGTCTACCCGTCCGTCAAGGCCCTGCTGGGCAAGGAGATCCGCGGCAGGCGCCCGCAGACCTCCGGCGAGCTTGCCGCCCTGATCCTGGACGAGGCCGAGGTCGCGGTCGTCCCCGGCGAGGCCTTCGGCACCCCGGGCTACCTGCGGCTGTCCTACGCGCTGGGCGACGCCGACCTGGCCGAGGGCGTCGGCCGGATGCAGAAGCTGCTCGGCGAGGCCCGCGACTGACCTCGGGTCCCGTCCTCGTCAACCTGTGACGAGAGCCGCCCCCTTCACCCCTTCGAGGGACGTGGAGGGGGCGGTTCCCGTACCGGGGCCGGATGCGGCAGTATCGGCGAATGGAACGCCTGTCACAGCCACGAGACGTCAGGGACCTCCCCAAGGCCCACCTCCATCTGCACTTCACCGGGTCGATGCGCCCGACCACCCTGCTGGAACTGGCCGACAAACACCGCGTACGGCTGCCGGAGGCGCTCAGCTCCGCCGAGCCGCCCAGCCTGCGGGCGACCGACGAGCGCGGCTGGTTCCGCTTCCAACGGCTGTACGACACCGCCCGCTCGGTGCTGCGCGACGAGCAGGACATCCGCCGGCTGGTGCTGGAGACCGCCAAGGACGAGCGGCGGGACGGCTCGCGCTGGCTGGAGATCCAGGTCGACCCGACCTCGTACGCGCCCCGGCTCGGCGGTCTGATCCCCGCCCTGGAGCTGATCCTGGACGCCGTGGAGCAGGCCTCCGAGGCCACCGGCGTGGGAATCCGGGTGCTGGTCGCGGCCAACCGGATGAAATCCCCGATGGACGCCCGCACGCTGGCCCGCCTGGCCGTCCGGTACGCCGACCACGGCGTGGTCGGCTTCGGCCTCTCCAACGACGAGCGGCGCGGCCTCGCCCGGGACTTCGACCGGGCCTTCGACATCGCCCGCAGCGGCGGACTGCTGGCCGCCCCGCACGGCGGCGAGCTGGCCGGGCCGGAGTCCGTCCGGGACTGCCTGGACGACCTGGGGGCCGGCCGGATCGGCCACGGCGTCCGGGCCGCCGAGGACCCCCGGCTGATGCAGAGGCTGGCGGACCGCCAGGTCACCTGCGAGGTCTGCCCGTCCTCCAACGTCTCGCTGGGGGTCTACGAGCGCCCCGAGGACGTCCCGCTGCGCCGGCTGTTCGACGCCGGGGTGCCGATGGCGCTGGGCGCCGACGACCCGCTGCTGTTCGGCACCCGGCTGGCCGACCAGTACGACCTGGCCCGGGACGTGCTCGGCTTCGACGACGCGGAGCTCGCCGAGCTGGCCCGCCAGTCGGTGCGCGGCTCGCGCGCCCCGGACAGCGTGCGCAAGGAGCTGCTGGCGGACATCGACGCCTGGCTGGTGGACGGCCCCAGGGCATGAGGGCCCGTCCGGCCTAGAGTTTGACGCCGACCATCACCGGTTCGTTGACCAGCTCGACGCCGAAGGCCGCCCGGACGCCGTCGCGGATCTCCCGGGCGAGAGCCAGCAGATCCTCGGCGGTGGCCGCGCCGCGGTTGGTCAGGGCCAGCGTGTGCTTGGTGGAGAGGGTGGCCGGGCCGCTGCCGTAGCCCTTGCCGAAGCCGGCCTTGTCGATCAGCCAGGCCGCCGAGGTCTTGGTGCGGCCGTCCGGCGCGGGGTAGGCCGGGGCGGTGAGCTCGCGCTCGGCCGCCAGCGCCAGGAAGGCGGCGTACTGCTCGCCGGTCAGCACCGGGTTGGTGAAGAAGGAGCCCGCCGACCAGGTGTCGTGGTCCGCCGGGTCGAGCACCATGCCCTTGCCCGAGCGCAGCCGCAGCACCGCCGCGTGGGCCTCGCGCAGGTCGACCGCCTCGCCCTGCTCGACGCCCAGGTGGCGGGCCGTCTCGGCGTAGGCGACCGGGGTGGAGAGCCCGCCGTTGTCCTGCAGGCCGAAGCGGACCCGGAGGACGACGTAGCGGTCCGGGTCGGCCTTGAAGCGGCTGTGCCGGTAGGAGAACTCGCACGCGGCGTTGGAGAGGGTGACCACCTCGCCGGCCCGGCGGTCGTAGGCGACCACCTCGGTGATGGACTGCGCCACCTCCTGGCCGTACGCGCCGACGTTCTGGACGGGCGTGGCGCCGGCCGAGCCGGGGATGCCGGCCAGGAACTCGATGCCGGCCAGGCCGTGCTCCAGCACCGTCCTGGTCACCGCGTCGGCCCAGACCTCGCCGGCGGCCAGCTCCAGCGCGGTGCCGTCCAGCGTGAAGCCGGTGGTGGCGATCCGCAGCACCGTGCCGGGGTAGCCGGCGTCGCCGATCACCAGGTTGGAACCGCCGCCGAGGACCAGCAGCGGCTCGCCGGCCGCATCGGCCTCGCGGACGGCGGCGACCACCTCGTCGTCGGTGGTCGCGGTCACCAGCCGCCGGGCCGGGCCGCCGAGCCTGAGGGTGGTCAGCGGGGCGAGGGGGGCGTCGAGTTCTACCAGCACGCCCCCAGCGTACGGGGGAAAGGGTTGCGCGGAGGAAACCCCTTCCCCCGGGGGCTCAGGCCAGCCGGACGACGGCGCGGGACATGCCCAGCACCTTCTGGCCGCCGTAGGTCGCCAGCAGGTCGACCTGCACCCGGCGGTCGTCCAGCAGCTTGGCGACCTTGGCGGTGACCTCGATCACGGAGCCGACGCCGTCGTTGGGCACCGGCACCGGGCGGGTGAAGCGCACGCCGTACTCGACCACCGCGGCCGGGTCGCCGACCCAGTCGGTGACGACCCGGATCGCCTCGGCCATGGTGAACATGCCGTGCGCGATGACGTCCGGCAGGCCCACCTCCAGGGCGAACCGCTCGTTCCAGTGGATCGGGTTGAAGTCACCGGAGGCGCCCGCGTACTGCACCAGCGTGGCGCGTGTCACCGGGAAGGACTGCGCCGGCAGCTCGGTGCCGACCGCGACCTCGTCATAGCTGATCGCCATCGCGTTACTCCCCCGCCTCGTCGGCGGCCCGGGCCACCAGGGTCATGACCGACGTCACCACGTGCTCGCCGCTCTCGTCCGTGACCTCGCCACGGACGGTGAGCACGTCGTTGCCCGCGAGCGACTTGATGTTGTCGATGGTCACCTCGACCGAGAGCCGGTCGCCGGCCCGCACCGGGCGGGTGTAGACGAACTTCTGGTCGCCGTGCACCACCCGGGTGTAGTCCAAGCCCAGCTGCGGGTCGGCGACGACCTGGCCGGCGGCCCGGTAGGTGAGGACGAACGGGAAGGTCGGCGGGGCGATCACATCCGGGTGGCCGAGCGCCTTGGCCGCCTCGGGGTCGCTGTACGCCGGGTTGGCGTCGCCCACGGCGACGGCGAACTCACGGATCTTCTCCCGGCCGACCTCGTACGGCTCGGTGGGCGGGTACGTCCGCCCGATGAAGGAGGGGTCGAGTGCCACGGGCAACTCCTCGAACTGTCCGGTGGTGCCAACGATGGGTAGCAAAAAACTCCGGGCCGCACCCCAAGAGGGATGCGGCCCGGAGTCAGAGACCTGTTTTCACACAGGCCCGGTGACACCTGAAAGGGGTCAGCGGGTCTCGCGGTGCGCGGTGTGCGAGTTGCAGCGGGGGCAGTGCTTCTTCATCTCAAGACGGTCCGGGTCATTACGCCGGTTCTTCTTGGTGATGTAGTTCCGCTCCTTGCACTCCACGCAGGCCAGCGTGATCTTCGGGCGGACGTCGGTGGCAGCCACGGGAGTGCCTTCCTTGGACAATGAATAAGAACACAACAAGAGTAGCCGACCGGGAGTGCGATCTCCCGACCGACTACGCGGGGTAGCGGTGACCGGACTTGAACCGGTGACACAGCGATTATGAGCCGCTTGCTCTACCAACTGAGCTACACCGCCACAGTGATCCGGAGCACAGCCGAAGCTGACTCCTTCTCACCAGAGCCCCCATGCGGAATCGAACCGCAGACCTTCTCCTTACCATGGAGACGCTCTACCGACTGAGCTATAGGGGCGAACGAGGAAGAGATTACACGTTCCGCGCCCAGAGGTGAAATCCGTATCCCGCCGGGAAGACCGCAGGTCGGCGGGCCGCACGGACGAGCGATCCAAGGCCCGGCGTTCGACCGGCCCGCACCGGGCACGGCCCGACCCGATACGACTTTTGCCCGCCTCCCGGCAGCCCGTGCCCGGGCGCCATAGGCTCGACGCTCATCGATCGTGACAGGCCGGGACCAGGCCGGACCGGGATCCGGACAGGCCGGGACCGGTCCGACCAGCGGCCGACCTGGCCACGGGCAGAAGGAGCCGGGCGATGGACAGCGCACCCTCCGACGGACCGCACCCCGGCCCGGGCCCGGCCGCCAACCCGCTCGGCCACGGCCCCGTCCTGCTGCTCACCGGCGCCCGGCTCGCCGACGGCCGGGTGGTCGACGTCCGGATCAGCGGCGACCGCATCCAGGCCGTCGGCACCGCCGGCAGCCTCGGCCCGATGCCCGCCCTGCCCGGCGCGCCCACCACCACCACCGGCGCCCGGATCGACCTCGGCGGCTACCTGCTGCTGCCGGCCCCCGCCGAGGCGCACGCCCACTACGACGTCGCCTTCTCCGCCGCGCTGGCCGCCCCGCCCCCGGAGACCGCCGCCGACCTCACCCGGCGGGTCACCGAGGCCGCGCTCACCTCGCTCGGCTACGGCGCCACCGCCCAGCGCACCCACGTACGGATCGGCGACGTGCACGGACTGCGCCGACTGGAGGCCGTGCTGACCGCCCGGCAGGCGCTGCGCGGGCTGGCCGAGCTGCAGGCGGTCGCCATGCCCCGGCTGCTCACCGGCCTGGCCGGCGCGGACGGCCGGGCACAGCTGCGCGACGCGCTCAAGCTGGGGGCCACCGCCGCCGGCGGCTGCCCGGAGCTGGACCCCGACCCGGCGGGGTACGTCCAGCTGCTGCTGGAGGCCGCCCGGGAGGCGGACTGCCCGGTCGACCTGCACACCACGGCCGCCGACTCGGCGCAGCTGGCCCGGTTGGCGAGCGCGCTGGCGCCGCTGCGGCCCCGGGTGGCCCTGGGCCCGTGCGGGGCGCTGGCGCCGGGCGGCTCGGGCGTGCTGGCCAGCAGCGGGGTGCGGGTGGTCTGCCTGCCGCAGAACGGCTGCTGCACCGGCCTGGAGGGCCGCGCGGCGGGGCTGCGGCCGGGGCTGCTGCGCGAGCTGGCGACGGCCCGGGTGCCGCTGGCGGCGGGCAGCGGGTCGCTGCGCGACGGGGCCAACCCGGTCGGGCGGGCGGATCCGCTGGAGGCCGCGTACCTGCTGGCGTCCGGCGGGGTGCTGGACCCGGAGGCGGCGTACGACGCGGTGGCGAACCAGGCGCGGGCGGTGCTGGGTCTGCCGCCGGTCCGGGTGGACGCCGGGTTCCCGGCGGAGCTGCTGGCGGTGCGCGGGGACAGCCTGGCGGGGGCGCTCTCGGGCGGGCACAGCCGGCTGGTGGTGCACAGCGGACGGATCGTCAGCCGGACCAGTGCGGTACGGGAGTTCGCCGACACGGTGGCGCTGGCGCTGCCGCGGCAGTCGGGGAGCTCCGGCGGCGGCTGAGCCGCGGGCGGCGGCAGCCCCGGAGGCCCTGGTTCGTGGCGGTGGCCGGCCGGCTCATGCGGGTGTTCCGCCCGGCTGTGCGGCGGGCAGGGTGAGCAGCATGGTGGTGCCGCCGCCGGGGGTGTCCTCGACCTCCAGGCTGCCGCCCATGGCCTCGGCGAGGCCGCGGGAGAG
>NZ_JBICZP010000024.1:0-67098 GCF_043202015.1 Kitasatospora sp. NPDC048239
GGCGCGTCCGGCGCGTACCGCGGGCACGGTCGTCAAGGACGAGGGCGAGGGCGGCCGACAGCTCGCCGCGTACCTCGCCGAGCAGAAGTTCATCTAATCCCACCCGTACGGGCATCCAACGATCGATCAGGAGCAACGAATCATGGCTGAGATCCTGGTTCTCGTGGACCACGCCGACGGTGTGGTCCGCAAGCCGGCCCTCGAACTGCTGACCCTGGCCCGCCGGATCGGCGAGCCCTCGGCCGTCGTCCTGGGCGCCGGTCCGGCCGCCGCCGACATCGCCGCCAAGGCCGCCGAGTACGGCGCGGCCAAGGTCTACGTCGCCGACGGCGCCGAGTTCACCGACCAGCTGGTCGTCCCCAAGGTCGACGCGCTGACCCAGATCGCCAAGGCCGCCGACACCGGCGCCGTCCTGGTCACCTCCTCCGGCGAGGGCAAGGAGATCGCGGCCCGCGTCGCGCTGCGCCTGGGCTCCGGCATCATCACCGACGCCGTCGACCTGGAGGCCGGCGACGGCGGCCCGGTCGCCACCCAGTCGGTCTTCGCGGCGTCGTTCCAGGTGAAGTCCAAGGTCTCGCGCGGTGTGCCGGTCATCACCGTCAAGCCGAACGCCGTCGCCCCCGAGGCCGCCGCGGCCGCCGGCGCGGTGGAGAACGTCGCCGTCGCCTTCACCGGCAACGCCGCCACCGTCACCTCCCGCACCCCGCGCGTCTCCAGCGGCCGCCCCGAGCTGACCGAGGCCGCCATCGTGGTCTCCGGCGGCCGCGGCGTCGGTGCCGCCGAGGGCTTCGGCGTGGTCGAGGACCTCGCGGACGCGCTCGGCGCGGCCGTCGGCGCCTCGCGCGCCGCCGTCGACGCCGGCTGGTACCCGCACAGCAACCAGGTCGGCCAGACCGGCAAGCAGGTCTCCCCGCAGCTCTACGTCGCGGCGGGCATCTCCGGCGCGATCCAGCACCGGGCCGGCATGCAGACCTCGAAGACCATCGTGGCCGTCAACAAGGACCCGGAGGCCCCGATCTTCGAGCTGGTCGACTACGGCGTGGTCGGCGACCTGTTCGCCGTCCTGCCGCAGCTCACCGACGAGGTGAAGAGCCGCAAGGGCTGAGTGTGAACGCATAGCGCCGACGCGCAGCGTGGAGGGCGTGGCACCGGGTACCCGGTGCCACGCCCTCCGGCGTCTGACGGTGCCGCCGGGAGGCCTCGCCGTGGCTGCCCGGAGGGCGCCCGCCGGGGCGGGGCCGGTGGTGCGCGGCCGCCTCGGGCGGGGTCGGGGCTGGCCGTAGAGTCGGCCGCAGACCGGATATCGCAAGCGACGGTGAGGGCAGAGGGCATGACACTGTTGACGGCACTTCAGGGCGGCTTCGGGGACTCCGGTGACGCGCTGCGGATCGATGGAGGGGCGCTGTCACGCGAAGGGCTGCTCGGGGCGGCGACCGCCGTGGCCGACCGGGTGGCCGGCGCCCCCGCGCTGGCCGTGCTGGCCCGGCCCACCGCGGAGACCGTGGTCGCCGTGGTCGGCGGGCTGCTGGCCGGCGTGCCCGTGGTGCCGCTGCCGCCCGACTCCGGGCCCAAGGAGCGCGCCCACATCCTGAGGGACTCGGGCGCGGCACTGCTCGCCCACGCGGCGACGGATCCGCAGGCGCCGGACGCCGGGCTGCCGGCCCTCCCGGTCGACCTGGCGGAGCGCTCCGCCACCACGTACGCCGAGCCCGATCCGGACGCCACCGCCTTCGTGCTCTACACCTCGGGCACCACCGGCGCGCCCAAGGGGGCGGTGATCCGCCGTGCCGCCGTCGCCGCGGACCTGGACGCGCTCGCCGCCGCCTGGCAGTGGACCCCCGAGGACACCCTCGCGCACGGACTGCCGCTGTTCCACGTCCACGGCCTGGTGCTCGGCGTGCTCGGCGCCCTGCGCACCGGCAGCCGACTGGTGCACACCGGCCGCCCCACCCCGGCCGGGTACGCGGCCGCCGGGGGGAGCCTGTACTTCGGGGTGCCGACGGTCTGGTCCCGGCTGGCCGCCGACCCGGAGGCCGCCGGACGGCTGTCCGCCGCCCGGCTGCTGGTCTCCGGCAGCGCCCCGCTGCCCGTCCCCGTCTTCGAGAAGCTGGCCGCGCTGACCGGCCACGCGCCGATCGAGCGGTACGGGATGACCGAGTCGCTGATCACCGTCAGCACCCGGGCGGCGGGGGAGCGCCGCCCCGGCAGCGTCGGACTGCCGCTGGACGGGGTGCGGACCAGGCTGGTCGGCGAGGACGGCGGGCCCGTTCCGCACGACGGGGAGAGCGTCGGCGAACTCCAGGTCTCCGGGCCCACCCTGTTCACCGGCTACCTCAACCGGCCGGACGCCGACGCCGAGTGCTGGACGGCGGACGGCTGGTTCCGGACCGGGGACGTCGCGGTGATCGGGGAGGACGGCTTCCACCGGATCGTCGGCCGGGCCTCGGTCGACCTGATCAAGAGCGGCGGGTACCGGATCGGCGCCGGCGAGGTGGAGGCCGCGCTGCGCGACCACCCGTCGGTCGCGGACGCCGCCGTGGTCGGCGTGCCCGACGAGGACCTCGGGCAGGCGGTCGTGGCGTACGTCGTCCCCGACGGCCCGGTGACGGGGGAACAGCTGACGGTCTTTGTGGCGGAGCGGCTCTCCGTCCACAAGCGGCCGCGGCGGGTGGTGCTCGTGGCCGAACTGCCCAGGAACGCCATGGGGAAGGTGTTGAAGAAGCAGTTGCCGGCGGAGTCGGCGCAGGGGTGACGAGGGGTCATTCGGTGATGGTCGCTCACCTTCCGTGAACCCTTCCTTTGGCGCACTCCACTGCGCGCCGTGAGCGGACGCGTGCCTAACGTGACACGCAGGCAGAACTGAATCCCTGGGCGAGTTGCCGCGGCTTCCGGTCGCAGGACCGGAAGCCGCGGCATGTCGGCCGGGGAACGTGTGCCTTTCCCGTTCAGCGTTCCGTGGCATGACTGCGGCGCCGCCAGACCCGGCGGAGTCCGCAGGGCCTGCGGAGTCAGCAAAGGAAGACAGCAGGATGACGACCGTCAACACCGGCGCACCGAGTGCCGCCGACGACCCGACCGGGCAGACCACCGCCACCACCGACGGGCCGGCGAAGCCCGTCCGCAGCTCCCGGGCGGCGCGGGTCCGCCGGGGGATAGGCATGGTGGCCGTGATCGCGGCCGGAGCCGGCGTGATCGGCCTCGGCACCAGCGTGGGCAGTGCGGCCGCCGAGCCCGCGCCGGCCCACGCCGGCTGGGACGGTTCGCGGTACTGGTTCAAGAACAGCCAGGGCCAGTGGCGCTGGACCACGCACTACGACGTCTACCAGGCCCGGACGGGGAGTGGCTCCTCCTCGTCCACCACCGTCTCCACCGCCCCCACCTCCTCCGGGGGCATCACGCAGGGCTGGGACGGTTCGCGGTACTGGTTCAAGAACAGCCAGGGGCAGTGGCGCTGGACCACGCACTACGACGTCTACCTGGACCGGACGGGAGGTGGGTCCGGTTCCTCCTCCGGTTCGTCCGCGGGCTCCGACGCGTCGTCGGACTCGGCGCCGGCGGCCGACGGCGACGTCGAGACGGCCGTGCAGTTCGCGCTCGCCCAGCTCGGCAAGCCGTTCAAGACGGCCGGCAACGGTCCGGACGGCTACGACTGCTCGGGCCTGGTCCAGCAGTCGTTCCGGCGCGGCGGCATCGACCTGCCGCGGGTGGCGAACGACCAGTACGCGGCCACCACCCCGGTCCGTGCCAGCCAGCTGGAGCGCGGCGACCTGCTCTTCTGGTCGGACGACGGCAGCGCGCGGGGCATCCACCACGTGGCGATCTACCTCGGCAACAACCAGTACGTGGAGGCCGCCCGGCCCGGCACCAACATCCGGGTCTCGCGGATCAGCAGCGGGTACTACCCCACGCACATGGGGCGGCCCTGACCGCGTCCTCGGCTGTGCTGCGGTCCCGCACGGGGTGTCGGTCACCCTGTGCGGGACCGGCCGCGTTGTGGGGTGGGGGAGGGTACGGGGTGGTCAGGGGGTGTGCAGGCGCCGGACGTCGGCGGGGGTGGGCAGCGCGCCGCGGGCACCCAGGGCGGTGACGGCGAAGGCGCCGGCTCCCACGGCGGTGGCGACCGCCTCGGCCAGGGGGACGCCGCGGGCGAGTTCGGCGGCCAGCGCGCCGCAGAAGACGTCGCCGGCGCCGGTCGTGTCGACCACGGTCACGCGCGGGGCGGGGACACGGCTCGTCCGACCCTCGGAGCCACCCTCGGTGACGAGGGCGCCCCCGCCGCCGAGCGTGACCACGGCGCCGTCGCCGAGCGCGGCCAGGGCTTCGGCGACGGCCGTACCGGTCGGATCGGCTTCGCTGTTTGCGCAGGTCAGCTGGCGTGCCTCGACGGCGTTGGCGACGATCAGGGGGCGGCGGCCCACCAGGGTGGGGAGCGTTCCGGCCGGGGCGGCGTTGTGGACCCAGCGGGTGCCGGCGGGGAGTGCCGCGGCGGCGGCCCGGACGCAGTCCGGTGGCACCTCGCCGCTGGTGAGCAGCACGTCGGCGGGGGTCGGCCGGAGGGCGGCGAGCGCCTCGGTGACCTCCGCCGGGCTCAGGCGGGCGTTCGCGCCCGGGATGACGACGATGCTGTTCTCGCCGTGGGGGTCGACCATGACGACGGCCTGGCCGGTGGGTGCCGCCGGATCGGTGAGCACCGTGTCGGCGTCGACCCGGGCGTTCCGCAGGTCGGCGAGCGCCTCGACCCCGTCGGTGTCCGCGCCGACCTTCGCCACCAGGTGGGTGGGCGCTCCCAGGGTGGCGGCCGCGACGGCCTGATTGGCTCCCTTGCCCCCGAATCCCCGGGTGGCGGAGACGGCCAGCACGGTTTCGCCGGGGGCGGGCAGGACGGGGCAGCGCAGGATCCGGTCGGTGTTCACGGAGCCGATGGCCACGACTCGGCCTTGGTCAGTGGGGGAAGGTGGGTTCACCTCTCCTGTCTATACGGTGCGGCCCGTGCAGTGCGACGCCGGAGGCGGTGGCGGCGCTTGGTGAGGAGCACGTACCGCCCATGGGTGCGCCGGAGCGGGAACGGGGGCCGCGCGTGGGAAGTCGGCCGGTCCGACTTCCCACGCGCGCGGCTCGGCGATGTCACTCGCTGCGGGTGGGTGCGGGCCGGACTGCGGTGATGAACTGCAGGAGGCGTTCGTTGACCAGCTCGGGACGCTCCAGGTTGAGTCCGTGGCCGGCCCGCTGGACGATCTCGGCCTGGACGTCCGGGATCAGCGCGGTGACGCGCTTCAGCGCCTGGTGCGGTCGGAGGAGGGCGCTGCGGCGGCCGAGCAGGACGAGGGCGGGCAGCTGGATCGAGCCCAGTTCCTCGTCGGTGAACGGCCTGGCTGCGGGGCGGGAGTTCGGCTTGTAGGTCCGCATGCCCAGCATCAGCGGGGCGATCATCTCGGGCGGTGAGCTGAGGGCGGGGTTGGCGAGCAGGCGCCCCAGGGCGGGTCGGAGCGGGCGCGGGGCGAGCATGGCGAACAGCCCGCCGATCATGTGGGCGTAGAACCGTGCGGGGACCTTCTCGATCCCGCCCGGGTCCAGCGGTGCGATCGACGCGAGGCGCTCGGGTGCGTGGACGGCCTGGTTGAGGGCCAGCCATCCGCCGTAGGAGACGCCGACCAGGTGGACGCGCTCCAGCCCGAGTCCGGCGAGGACCTCGCCGAGCCACGCCGCGTTCTCCGCGGAGCCGGCCGCGACGGCGCGTTGCACGCTGCGGCCGGGGTCGTCGAGGGTGTCGATCGCGTAGACCGGGTGGTTCTCGCCGAGGGCGGCGACCTGCGGGTACCAGTTGGAGGCGTGGCCGGCGTGGCCGTGCAGGAGCACGACCGGTTCGCCGGTCCGGGCCCCGTAGCGGTGGACGCGGACGGTGCCGTAGGCGGTTTCGACGTCCAGTTCCTCGCGCGGGCCCGGCCACAGCTCCATGGCGCGGTCGTACGCCGCAAGGAACTTCCCGCGGGCTTCCTCGCTGACGAAACGTCCGACGCTCGTCCTGGTCATGGGTCCCCTCCTGGCACGCGAAACAGCAGGACTTGATGGTATGTTTGTACCATAAAAACGTTCGGAGGGAACCTGATGCCGAAGCTGGTGGACCATGAGGAGCGGCGGGCCCAGATCGTCGACGCCCTGCTCCGCGCGGCGGCGGACACCGGGCTGCACGCCGTCACCATGCGATCCGTCGCCATCGAGGCGGGTGTCTCGGTGCGGCTCGTGCAGTACTACTTCGACACCAAGGAGCAGCTGCTGCTCGCCGCGATGAACCGCCTGACGGCGCGCATGGGCGAGCGGGTCCGCGACCGGGTGAGGAGGGCCGGCTCCGCACCCACCCCGCGCGACATCGTCGAAGCGGTCCTGCTCGAAGCCGTGCCCACCGACGAGGAGAGCCGGATCTTCCACCTCGTCCACACCGAGTACGCGGTGCTCTCCATCACCGATCCCGCCCTCGGGGGCCAGGCGTTCCTCGCGGCGCCCGACGAGATGGAAGGGTTCCTCGCCGACCGGCTCGCAGCCGCCCAGCAGGCCGGGGACGCGGATCCGCGAATGGACGCCCGACAGGAGGCCGCCGTCCTCCTGTCCATCTCGGCCGGCCTCGGCCTGAGCGTCCTGCTCGGCCAACGCGGGGCGGACGACGCGACCGCCACCCTGCACTACCACCTCGGCCGGCTCTTCCCCGGCTCGTAGGCCTCCTCGCCGGGGCGGGTCCGCAACTCCTCACCCGGCAGGATTCGAACCTGCGCGCCCCGACGAGCAGCCGGGAGCTCTGGCCAGCCGGGCTTACGAGCCGACCGCCCCGCTCCGGGCTGTCGCCCTGGTCGACCGAGGCCAACTGCGATCCGAGGCGGGTCGCATGCGCCGATCCTGGGAAACGACCGGCGTGCTGGTCGACGGGATTTGCGGTCGAGCAGACCGGCCGCTACATCCGCCGTGCGACGCGATCCCCGCTGTCCGACCAGTCACCCGGGCTCCCCGGCGTTCCCCGGGCTCGACCGGGTGGCGCACCCGGGCAAGCCCGGAGGCCAGTGGAGAACCGGTGATGTGCCGGTCGGAGGGGAGTGCCCGGGGGATGCCGGCGCGGGAGTGCCGTCAGCCTGCGGGTGCGGGCTGCCGTGCCAAGAGCGGCCGGAACCTGCGGGGTGAGTCGAACTGCGGACCCCTACTGGGTGTCAGACCGGCGGTGTGCGAAGAGAACTCCCCCGAGCGAGCTCTCCGCCGAGCTGAGAGTCATCTGTGCCTCGACGGTGAAGCCGGCGTCGTTGAGCCGGGCTGCGACTTGGTCAGGCCGGCGGCGATGGACGTAGATCTTCATGGGGTGACCGCCGTACCCCTGCGTCTTCAACCGCGACTCATCGCCGACGTGGAAGCCGAGCAGCAGCGGGCCGCCGGGCCGCAACACCCGCCGGAAGTGCGTGAAGACCGGGCCGATCTCGTCGTCGGGGACGTGGATCAGCGAGTACCAGGCGACCAGGCCGGCCATCGAGGCGTCGGCGAGGTCGAGGTCCGTCATGGAACCGACCTCGAACCGTAGACCGGGGTGATCGCGCCGGGCCACCTCGATCATCGCGGGCGACAGGTCGATCCCGAACGTGTCCACGCCCAGCTCGCGCAGGTGGGCCGTGATCCTCCCCGACCCGCATCCCACGTCCGCAACCGGCCCGCCGCCGGTGGTCTGCACGTGATCGGCGAACAGCTTCAGGGCCGCGCGTTCGTAGGGCGTTTGGTCCAGGAGGTCGCGCACCTGGTCCGCATAGCTGGTGGCGACGGTGTCGTAGGACGTGCGGGTGTCTGCCAACCAGCCTTCGGTGTTCACAGCCTGACGCCGTAGTCCATGACCAAGGCGCGCCCACCGCGACCACGGCCCGGGAAGGCCGTCGTCCGGCGTCGGCCTCTGGGCCCGGCTCATGCCGGGAGCGGGGACACCTCACCGATCGCGGCGAGCAGTTCGAACGGGAACTCGCGATCCGCCTGGCCGATGGTCAGTGCGAGCCATCGGTCGGAGGACGGCGGCTGCCACAGCCGCATGCCGACAGCGACGTTGCACAGGAATCCGAGCGGCTCGGGAGCCGTGAACTCGGGGTCTGGATTGTCGAACCCGAGATACGGCCACAGATCGACCACCCTGGGGCTGCCCCAACGGGCGGTCAGAACGGCAGCCAGCGCATCAAGATCGGCCTCCAGCTCCTTCTCGGCCGCCTCGACGATCTCATTGCCGCGGATGCCCTATCACCTCCAGGTCATCTGTAGACCGGTCTACATATTCGATCGGGAGGCGACCCCTCGTGGTGTAGCCGGGTGACTGCGGCTTGAGCGGGGCTCCGGTGCGGCTCCGGGGTCACTGCTCGTGGGGGAGGGGGAGCCGGTCGGGACGGTGGCCTGCTCGGGTGGGGGATGGGTGGGTGGGGGTCTGATCTGGGCACATGCCGCTGTCAAGGGGCGGGGTGAGGTCCGGCGGGTGGGGGCCATGGGAAGGTATGGGGACCGGCGCGGCGGGGGTACCACCTCGGGTGGCGCTGGTTCGACTGACGGGGGCGCCGCCCGGTGCGAACGGCATCGGGGGAGTCGAGGACAGGGGACGTTGTGATCGTTTGGGTCAATGGCACGTTCGGGGCGGGCAAGACGAGTGCCTGTCGCGAGTTGGTGGAACTGCTGCCCGGGAGCATGCTGTTCGACCCCGAGCTGGTGGGGTTCGGGTTGCGCGGGATGTTGCCCGCGGACCGGTTGGCCGCGGTGTCCGACTTCCAGGACCTGCCGGCCTGGCGCAGGCTCGTCCCCGAGACGGCGGCCGCCCTGCTCGGCGAAGTCCCGGGGCCGCTGATCGTCCCGATGACCCTGCTTCGGGAGGACTACCGGGACGAGATCTTTGGTTCGCTCGCCTCCCAGGGCATCGCGGTGCATCACCTGGTCCTGGACCCTGGAGAAACGATCCTGCGCGAGCGGATAGTCCAGCGCGACGAGTGCCCGGACGATCCGGAGCGCAGTGAGAGAATCCGGCAGTGGTGCCTGGAGCACCTCCCCCGCTACCGGGCCGCCCGGCGCTGGCTCGGGCGGGACGCACGGCTGCTCGACACCGGGGGCCTCACCCCGCACGAGACGGCCGTCCGGATCGCGGAGCTGGTCCGGGACGGATCCGCCCGCTGCCCCATCGTCCAGACCCCCGACCCCACCGGTGACACCGTCGCCGCCGCGGTCCTGTTCTTCGACGAGCAGGACCGGGTGCTGCTGGTCGACCCGGTGTACAAACCGGACTGGGAGTTCCCCGGCGGGGTGGTCGAGCGCGGCGAGGCGCCCACCGACGCCGCCCTGCGGGAGACCGCCGAGGAGCTGGGCCTGCGGCTGGAGCCGACCGCGCTGCGCCTGCTCGCCGTCGACTGGGAGCCGCGGACCGGCCCGCGCCGCGGCGGCCTGAGGCTGGTCTACGACGGCGGTCTGCTGGACGCGACCGCCCGGCAGGGCCTGCTGCTCCAGCAGGAGGAGCTGCGCGGCTGGCGCTTCGTCGACCTGGACGAGGCCGCGGGGCTGCTGCCGCCCGGCCGGTACCGCCGACTGGCCGCCGCCCTGGAGGCCCGGCGGTCCGGGGAGCTGCGGTACCTGGAGGCGGGCCGTCGGGCCGCCGTCGGGCTGACCCGGGCGGCGGACGCGGCTTAGGAGCAGGCGGCGCACGGGCGCTGGACGGCGCACCGGGCACGGCCTACCGGGCGGCGGCGGCCTCGGGCGGCTGGGGCAGGATAAGGGGCATGCCCTTCACCTTCAGCCACCCGGCCGCCGTCCTGCCCCTGCTGCGCCTGGCCGGGGAGCGCGGGCCTCTGGTGGCCTCGGCGCTGGTCGCCGGCTCGATGGCGCCGGACGTGCCGTTCTTCGCCGAGTCGCTGCTGCCCGGGGCCTACGGGCACGGCGGGCTGACCCACCGTTGGTGGGCGGTCCCGACGGTGGACGTGGCGATCGCCGGTGCGCTGGTGGCCGGCTGGCACGGACTGCTGCGCGGGCCGCTGGTCGCCCTGCTCCCCGAGCGGTGGGCGGGGCCGGCCGAGGCCCTGACCGCCCCGCGCGGCGGTGGCGGCGGCGCGGCCTGGTTCGCGGCGTCCGCCGCCGTCGGCGCGGCCACCCACGTCGGGTGGGACGCCTTCACCCACGAGGGCCGGCTCGGGGTCTCGCTGCTGCCCGTCCTGGAGCACAAGGTGGCCGGGCTGCCCCTGTACACCGCCCTGCAGTACGGCAGTTCGGCACTGGCCCTGGCGGCGCTGGCCGGGTACGCCGGGCGGGTGGTCCGGGCCACCGAGCCCGTGCGGCCCGAACTGCGGCTTCCGCCCCGGGTGCGGCGGGCCGCCGTCGCGGCGCTGGGCGCGGCGACGGCGGCCGGAGTGGTGCACCGGTTGGTGCCCCTGAAGCGCAACCTGATCCCGGAGTTCTGCTTCGGGGCCGGCGCGGGCCTCGCGGTCGGCGCGGCGGCCTATGCGGTGGCCGCGCAGGTCTGGCGGCGCGGTGGCCGCCGGACCGAGGTGGCGGTGCCGGTCGGGAAGGCGGCTCAGACCGAGCGGAGCTCCGCGTAGCGGCGCAGGAACAGCGCCTCGGTCAGGGCCATCCGCTCCAGCTCCTGCGGGTCCACGCTCTCGTTGACCGCGTGGATCTGGGTGGTCGGGTCCTCGACGCCGATCAGGACGATCTCGGCCTGCGGGTAGAGCGAGCGCAGCGTGTTGCAGAGCGGGATCGAGCCGCCCTCGCCGGAGGCGACCATCGGGGTGCCGAAGGCCTGCTCCATCGCCTCGCCCATCGCCTCGTAGGCCGGTCCGGAGGTGTCCGCGCTGAACGGGGCGCCGTTGCCCTGCCGCTCGATCCGGATCCGGGCGCCGAACGGCACCTGGGCCTCCAGGTGCGCGACCAGCGCCTCCTGGGTGGCCGCGGTGTCGGTGCCCGGCGGCACCCGCAGGCTGACCAGCGCCTTGGCGGAGGCCTGGACGGAGGAGGTGGCGCCGATCACCGGCGGGGCGTCGATGCCGAGGACGGTGACGGCCGGGCGGGCCCAGAGCCGGTCGGCGACGGTGCCGGTGCCGGTGAGCTCGACGCCGTCCAGCACCTTGGCGTCGGCGCGGAACTGCTCGTCGGTGTACTGCACACCGGTCCAGCTCTGGTCGTTCACCAGCCCGGCCACCGCGACGTCCCCGTGCTCGTCGTGCAGCGAGGCCAGCACCTTGACCAGGGCCTGCAGGGCGTCCGGGGCGGCGCCGCCGAACGCGCCGGAGTGCAGGTTCCCGGCGAGCGTGGTGATCGTCACCTCGACCGTCGTCATGCCGCGCAGCGAGGCGGTGACGGTGGGCAGGCCGGGGGCGAAGTTGCCGGTGTCGCCGATGACGATCGCATCGGCGGTGAGCAGCTCGGGGTGCGCCTCGGCGTACTGCTCCAGGCCGCCGGTGCCCTGCTCCTCCGAGCCCTCCACGATGATCTTCAGGCTGACGGGGTAGGCGTCCCCGTACACCTGGCGCAGCGCCCGAAGGGCCGTCAGGTGCATCAGGATGTTGCCCTTGCAGTCGGCGGCGCCGCGGCCGTACCAGCGGCCGTCGCGCTCGGTCAGCTCGAAGGCGGGGCTCAGCCAGCCCTTCTCGTCGAGCGGCGGCTGGACGTCGTAGTGGGAGTAGAGCAGCACGGTCGGCGCGCCCTCGGGGCCGGCCAGTTCGGCGTAGACGGACTGCGTGCCGTCGGGGGTGTCCAGCAGCTGCACGTTGGTCAGGCCCTCGGCGGTGAAGGCGTCGGCGACCCAGTGGGCGGCCTTGCGGCACTCCTCGACCGGGAACTGGCGCGGGTCGGCGACCGAGGGGAAGGCGACCAGTTCGGCGAGGTCGGTGCGGGCACGGTCCATCAGGGACCGGACGGCGTCGGCCAGGGGCTGCTGTGGCATCAGGGCGCTCCGAGGGGGCTGGTTCGTCCGAGCAGGATGGTTCGGCCGAACGGGACTGCAGGGGTTGCCCACGATCATAGGCCGAGTCGAACGGGTGGACCGGGGAGTCGGCCGGGAGTTCGGGGGTGGTGCTGCGGCGGGCAGCCGGGTGGGACGCATAGGATTGCTCGACGTGACTGACTCCGGTAGCTCCGATTCCCGTAGCCCGCTCGACGCCGAGGCGTCCGGAAGCCCGTCCGAGCCGCAGGGCGGGCCGCAGCACCAGCCGCAGCCCGGGCCAGACCGGCTCGACGGTGTCTGGGACGTCGTCGTGGTCGGCGCCGGGCCGGCGGGGGCCTCGGCCGCGTACGCCGCCGCCGCGCAGGGCAGACGCGTCCTGCTCCTCGACAAGGCCGAACACCCCCGCTACAAGACCTGCGGCGGCGGCATCATCGGCCCGTCCCGGGACAGTCTGCCGCCGGACTTCCGGCTTCCCCTGCAGGACCGTGTGCATGCCGTCACCTTCGCGTACCGCGGGCGGTTCACCCGTACGCGGCGCTCGAAGCGGATGCTGTTCGGTCTGGTCAACCGGGACGAGTTCGACCTGCGCCTGGTGCAGGCGGCCAAGCAGGCGGGTGCGGTGCTGGTCACCGGAGTGACCGTCACCGGGGTGGAGCAGCAGGGCGGCGAGCACCGGACGGCCGTCGTCACCGCAGCCGACGGGCGCACCTTCGAGGCGCGCGCGGTGGTCGGCGCGGACGGCAGCGCCAGCCGGATCGGCCGGCACGTCGGGGTCTCCTTCGACCAGATCGACCTCGGCCTGGAGGCCGAGATCCCGGTGACGCCGCAGGTCGCCGCGGACTGGGCGGGCCGGATCCACCTGGACTGGGGCCCGCTGCCCGGCAGTTACGGCTGGGTGTTCCCGAAGACCGAGTCCGCGAGCCTGACCGTCGGTGTCATCTCGGCGCGCGGCGACGGCGAGCGGACCAAGCAGTACCTGGCCGACTACATCCGCCGCCTGGGCCTGTCCGGGTTCACGCCGAGCGTGGAGTCCGGGCACCTGACCCGCTGCCGGGCCGAGGACTCGCCGCTCTCCCGCGGCCGGGTGCTGGTGGCCGGCGACGCGGCCGGTCTGCTGGAACCGTGGACCCGCGAGGGCATCTCGTACGCGCTGCGATCGGGCCGGCTGGCCGGCGAGTGGGCGGTCAAGGTGGCCGAGGCGGGCAACGCCGCCGGGGTGCGGCGCGAGGCGCTGAACTACGCCTTCGCGATCAAGGCCGGGCTGGGCGTGGAGATGCGGGCCGGCAAGCAGATGCTGGCGGCCTTCGAGCGTCGGCCGTACCTGTTCCACGCCGCCGTCTGCCTGGTCGACCCGGCCTGGCGGGCCTTCGCCCGCACCACCCAGGGCCACACCACGTTCGCGCAGGTCCTGCGCCAGTACCGGGCCGCCCGCCGACTGGCGGCGATCGCCTCGCGGTAGCGGCTGCCGCGGTCTGTGGAGAGGCCCCGAACGGCTGGGTCCGGACAGGACCCAACGGCCGTTCGGGGCCTCGGTGCCGGGTGCGCCCGCGTGGTGCTCGGGCGTCTTCGGGGCGGCCGGCGGTCGCGCCCGGCGGTTCCGGGTTGTGCGGGCGGCTACTTCAGACCGGCGTCGAGCGCGGTGATCAGGGTGCCGGTCGGGGTGTCGCCGGACATCTCCCAGATCATCGAGCCGAGCAGGTTCTTCGACTTGAGGTAGGCCGTCTTCTGGGCGATCGACCAGGTGTCGTCGAAGGTCCACCACTGGCCGCCGGCGCCGGTGTAGCCGTAGGTGGCGATGGACTGGGTGTCGTGGCGGACGGTCAGGTTGGGGAAGGTGGTGATGAGGTTGTTGTACCCGCGGGTGCCGGCCTCCTCGGCGAACTGGCCGGGGGCCGCCCCGGTCGCCGACTGCCACTCGCCCGACGCGCCGCCGTCGGCGACGCCCTGCCAGCCGCGGCCGTAGAACGGGAAGCCGATGGTGAGCTTGCGCGGGTTGACCCCGGCGCCCAGGTAGGCCTGGACGGCGGCGTCCACGCTGAAGTGGAAGTTGTACGGGTCCTGGGTGTCCGCGTAGAGGTTGGCCTGGTGGCCGGTCTTGTTGGGCTCCCACGAGTTGTCGCTGCCGGCGCCGTGGAAGTCGTAGCCCTGGACGTTGGCGATGTCCAGGTAGTTGAAGATCCTGGAGAGGTCCCAGCCCTGGTTGATCTTGACCGGGTCGGCCGGGGTGAAGGCGGTCAGCAGCTTGTGCGAGCCGCCGAGGGCGTCCAGCTGCTTGCGGAACTCGGCGAGCAGGGCGGTCAGGTTGGCCTTGTCGTTGGCGCTGTAGTGGTTGCCGGCGTGGCCGTCGCCGGAGCCGGGCCACTCCCAGTCGAGGTCGATGCCGTCGAAGATGCCGGCCGCCACGCCGTCGCCGCCGGCGCCGTTGTACAGCGGCAGGTTGCCCTTGATCCAGACGTCGATGCAGGACTTGACGAGCTTCTGCCGGGAGGCGTCGGTGGCGGCGGCGTCGGAGAAGTACTTGGAGTACGTCCAGCCGCCGAGCGAGACGACCACCTTCAGGTTCGGGTACTTGGCCTTGAGCTTCTTCAACTGGTTGAGGTTGCCGCGCAGTTTGCCCCAGCCGTCGTCGGCGACGCCGTCCACGGACTGGGCGGCGCTCATCGGGCGGGCGTAGTCGGCGTCGGCGTCGCCCGCGCCGGTGCCCTGGTCCGGGTCCTGGGGGTCGGCGGTGGTGCCCTTGGTGACGCCGGCCAGGCAGGTCAGGTTGACCGGATCGATGTTCTCGAAGGCGTAGTTGATGACGTCGAGCTTGGCGGCGCTGCCCGAGGTGTCGAGGTTCTTGACGAAGTACTGGCGGCCGTAGATGCCCCACTGGGTGAAGTACCCGACCCGGGCGTACTTGCCGGCGCCGACCAGGTCGGAGGTGGTCACGGCGAGCGGCGCGGAGGCGGGCGAGGCGTTGTCGGCGCCGTCCCTGGCCTTCACGGTGAAGGTGTAGGCCGTCGACGGCGAGAGGCCGTTGACGGCCGCGGTCAGGGTGGAGCCGGTGACCGTCCGGACCAGCGCGGCGCCCTGGTAGACGTCGTAGGCGGCGACCTTGAGGTTGTCGGTGGCGGCGTTCCAGGCCAGCGTCACGTCGGAGGAACCGACCGCCGTGGTACGGAGGTTGGTGGGTGCGGTGGGCGGGACGGGGTCGGTGGCCGGGTCGAAGGTCGAGGCGGTCACCGGCGCGCTCGCCGGGCCGGCGTTGCCCCGGGTGTCCTTGGCGCGCACGGTCAGGGTGTAGGAGGTGGCGGGTGCGAGCCCGGTGACCAGCACGTCGGTGGTGGCGCTGTTGGCCACCACGGTGGAGCCGTTCAGCACCTCGTAGGAGGCGACCGGGAAGTCCCCGCCGGTGGCGGCCGACCACTTCAGGGCGAGGCTGTGCGCGGTCGAGTCGGTCACCGAAGGGGTGCCGGGCGCGGACGGCAGTACGTCCGAACTCCCGTCGCACTTGTCGCCGTTGATCCGGCAGCCGGTGGGGGCGGCGATCGGGCCGTTGGCGACGAACCAGAAGCTGTACGGCTCGGTGCTGCCGTGGGCGGGGACGTTGGCGTTGTAGAAGGCGTTGGCGGCGGTGACGTGCCGGCCGCTGACCGTCGCGGTGCCGTTGTAGCTGCTGGCGATGGTGACGCCGGCCGGCAGGTCGAACTCCAGGGTCCAGCCGGAGACGGCCGCGGCGTTGTCGTTGTGGACGATGAAGGTGCCCTTCCACCAGGAGCCGTTGTCGGCGGTGGTGAAGGCGGCGGTGAGCCTGCCGGCCGCGTCCGCCGGGGTGGCCAGCACGGTGAGTGCGGCCGGCGGCAGGAGCAGGACGGAGAGCAGCGCCAGCAGTCTGCTGCGCATGCGCGGGCGGTGGGCCCGCAGGCGGGCGGCCCTGGTACGGGCGGCCCCGGATCGAGCGGACATGGTTCTCCCTGTGACGTGGGGGTGGAACAGGGTGACGTAGAACCGTACGGGTGGTACGTGGCCGATCGGTGCCCGCGCCGCGGGGAGACGGGGGTATGGGCACTGTAGGAGGACTGGACCAATGCGTCAACAGGTCTGTACCACTGGGGAGTTGGGGGGCGGGCTCCGCGGGGATGCTTCGCGGCCTCGGCCCGGGCCTCCCGCCGCCGGCGCGGGCCGCCGCTCAGCCCCGGCGCGGGCCGCCGCTCAGCTCGTCGCCCAGCGGGCTGCGGGTGTACAGCACCGAGCGGCCGTGCCGGGCCCGGGTGACCAGGCCGGTGCTGAACAGGACCGCGAGGTGCTGGCTGACGGCGCCCGGCGTGACGCCCATGCGGTAGGCCAGGTCGGTGGTCGAGGCGGGCTCGGCGAGCAGGATGAGCAGCCGGGCCTTGGGGGCGCCGAGCAGCAGCTCCAGCGCGCGCGGCGTCACCGGAGCGGCCGGCCGGGCCATCCCGGCCTGGCCGCGGGCCGGGTAACTGATCTGCGGCGGCCGGTCGTTGCCGATCATCGTGACCGCGCCGCGGGCGAAGAAGGTCGGCGTGAGGACCAGCCCGCGACCGTCCACGGTGACGTCCTGGTCCCACTCGGTCCAGCGGCGGTTGATCGACAGGACGCCGTCCTCCCAGTGCAGCCGGGCGTCCAGGTCGGCGAAGAGCGCCGCTGCGCCGTGCTGGGCCAGCAGCCGTGCCCGGTAGACCAGGTCGGCCTCCAGCACCGCGCGGGCCCGCGGCCACCAGGCGGGGGCCAGGCAGACCTCCCAGTACTCCTCCAGGGCGTCGGTGATCCGGGCCAGCAGCCGGGCCGGGTCGGTCAGTCCGGCCGCCAGCGGGGCGGGCAGCGGGCGGCCGTGCGGGAGGAAGGTCTGCTCCAGCTCGGGGCGCAGCCGCTCCGGCGGCAGGGCGCGGACCACGGCCAGCTCGGTGCGGAAGTCCGGACCGGGGGTGCCGGGCCTGGGGGTCAGGAAGTCCGGGACCCAGCGGTTCTCGGCGACCAGCGAGCGCAGCAGTACCGAGTCGACGCGTTCGAAGGCGGGGCGCAGCCGTTCGAAGGCCGGCGCCTGCAGGGCGTAGTGGCCGGGGTGGGTCCACATCCGAAGGCTGAGCGTGGCCTCCTGGATCGGCGAGATGGCGAACGAGGTGGTGGCGAGGTCGGAGAGCCCCAGCATGAACCGGTGCATAGTGGGCGTTCCTTCCTGGAGCTTTCAGGCAGAGCCTAAATCAGTACTGCTCGGGGTCTGCGAGGCGGTGTGATCAGTGGCATGACCAGTTCACCGGCGGCCACCACCGCACCGACCCCGGACCAGCCCCCGCCCGGGGCGTCCAGGCTTCTGCACCCCGACCCGACGGTGCGTCGGCTCGCCGGGGTGACCCTCGTCAACACGGTCGGCAACGGGCTCTCGTTGGCCGTCGGGGTGCTCTTCTTCACCCGCGTCCTCGGGCTCAGCGCCACCCAGCTCGGCCTCGGGCTGACCGCCGCCGGCCTGTGCGGGGTCGCCGCCAGCGTGCCGGCCGGGCGGGCCGCCGACCGCTGGGGCGCCCGGCGGGTGCTGGTGGTGCTGGTCTCGGTGGACGCGGTGGGCACCGCGGGCTATGCGCTGGTGCACAGCTACCCGGCCTTCGTGGGGCTGGCCTGCGTGGTGGCCGCCGTCGACCGGGGCTCGGCCGCGGTGCGCGCCGCGCTCTACGCCGAGCTGCTGCCCGCCGACCGGCGGGTGGCGGGCCGGGCGTACCTGCGGGTGGTGACCAACGTCGGCATGTGCCTGGGTACCGCGGTCGGGGCGATCGCCCTCCAGTTGGACACCAGGTCGGCGTACCTGACGGCGATCCTCGCCGACGCCGTCTCCTACCTGGTGGTCGCGGTGCTCTACGCCCGGCTGCCGGTCCCGATGCGGGAGCGGGCGGCCGGGCCGGGGGCCGCGGAGGAGGCCGTCCGGCGGCGCAACCCCGCACTGCGGGACGGGCCGTTCCTGGTGGTGACGGCGCTGAACTCGCTGCTGTGCCTGCAGTTCGCGATGCTGGAGGTCGGGGTGCCGCTGTGGATCGTCAAGGAGACCGACGCGCCCCGGATCACCGTCGCCGGCACCCTGATCGTCAACACCGTGCTGGTGATCGCCCTGCAGGTCCGGGCCACCCGGGGCACCGAGGACCCGGCCACGGCCGCCCGGGTGTGTGGCCGGGCCGGGCTGATCCTCGGGGCCTCCTGCCTGGTGCTGGCCGTCGCCCACGGGCTGCCGGCCGCCGTGGCGGCCCTGGTGGTGCTCGCCGGGGTCGCCCTGCAGGCCCTCGGCGAGGTGCTGAGCCAGGCCGGCGGCTGGGCGCTCAGCTACGACCTGGCGGGCGAGCGCGATCACGGCGCCTACCAGGGCGTGTTCAACGCGGGCAGCTCGGCGGCGCTGATGATCGGGCCGGCCCTGGTCAGCACCGCCGTCATCGGGTACGGGCTGCTCGGCTGGACCGCCCTCGGCGTCCTGCTGGCCGCGGCCGGGCTGGCCATGGGCCCGACGGTGCGCTGGGCCCGCCGGCGCGGCCCCGTCCTCGCGCGGCCGGCCTAGGCCGTGTCTGACACGGCTTGGGCCGGCGGCGCGGCCGCCGCGCGGGGACGGCTGTCACGGGGGTGCGGCCGTCACGCGGGTGGAGCGTCCTGGTCCTCGGGGGTCGCGCCCTCGGGGACCAGGGCGAACGCCTCGACCTCCAGCAGGAGTTCGGGCATGAACAGCGCGGACACCTGCACCGCACTGCTGGCGGGCAGCCGGGCGGGGTCCATGACGGCGTCCCGGGCCGCGCGCACCGCGGGCAGGTGCGCGATGTCGGTGACGAAGTAGGTGAGTTTGACGACGTCCTGGAAGCCGGCGCCGGCGGCGGCCAGGCAGCGGCGCAGGTTCTCGAAGACCTGCCGGGCCTGTGCCTCGGGATCACCGGCACCGACCAGCTCGCGGTGCTCGTCCAGGGCGACCTGGCCGGAGACCATGACCAGTCGGCCGGTGCCGGTGACGACGTTGGTGTAGCCGCGGCCCGGGGAGACCCCCGGTGGTTCGGCGATATGCGTCAGGTGCCGCGCGGTAGCGGTGGAGCCGGAGGCGTCGGGGGAGCCGGTGATCGTCATGGGGCCCATCCTGACGGGTCGGGTGATCACTGCACCACCGCATTCGCGCGCGAAGCGGGCCGGGGCGCCCGGCCGTTGACGCAGGACCGGGCTCTTCGAAGCCACCGGGACCGGCGGTCGGCCTCAGCCGACGACCTCGGGCAGCTCGCGGCAGTACGGGCGGTCGGCCGGCGCCAGCGCGGCGGAACGCCGGGCGGCGCAGCCGCCGGGCCTCGGCCAGCGGCACGTACGCCACCCGCCGCCGGGTCAGCTCGAACGGCGGACCGGTCAGCCACCCGTCCGGCGGCTCCAACAGGGCCAGGCCGAGCGGCCCGCCGACCGCGTCGCCGAGCAGCGGCCCGCCGTAGGGGTGCACGGACGGCGCCTGCCCGGTCTGGTCCCCGAGGCGGTGCGGGCCGAGCAGCCCCTCCGGTACGCGCCAGGCCGCCGCGGTGTGCGCCCGCAGCCCCCGGCGGCGGCCGGCGGTGAGCAGCTGCAGCCCCGCCTCGTTGATCCGGGGTGCGAGCAGCAGCAGGGCGCCGGTGGTCATATCCCGGATGGTGCCGTGGCCGGCGACCGCCCCACCTCCGGTTTTCCGCCCCGGTGGCTCTGGCCGAGGAGCGGGTGGGCATGTCAGAGTCGTCCGGGCGCCGCCCCCAGCACCACGGGCGCCGCGCAGCAATCCGACCCACCCTCAGCCGGAAAGCAGGCCCGCACCGATGACCCGCGAAGTGCCCTTCGTCCGCGCCACCACCGCCGACGCCGTCACCACCCTGACCCTCGACTCGCCGCACAACCGCAACGCCCTCTCCACCCGGCTGATGGCCGAGCTGACCGCAGGCCTGGCGGCCGCGGCGGCCGACCCGGCGGTGCGCGCGGTGGTCCTCGGCCACACCGGCAGGGTGTTCTGCGCGGGCGCCGACCTCTCCGAGGCCACCGGCACGGACCCGACGGTCGGCCCGCGCGGCCTGGTCGACCTCCAGCGGGCCATCGTGGACTGCGCCAAGCCCGTGATCGCCGTCATCGACGGGCACGTCCGGGCCGGCGGCCTCGGGCTGGTCGGCGCGGCGGACCTCGCCCTCGCCGGACCGGCCGCCACCTTCGCGTTCACCGAGGTCCGGCTCGGCCTGGCGCCCGCCGTCATCTCGCTGCCGCTGCGCCCCAAGCTGGACCCGCGTGCCGCCTCCCGCTACTACCTGACCGGTGAGGTCTTCGACGCCGCCGAGGCCGCCCGGATCGGCCTGATCACCCAGGCCACGGACTCCGCCGAGGACACCGGCACCGCGCTGAAGGGCCTGTTGGACGCCCTGCGGCTGGGGGCGCCGCAGGGCCTGGCCGAGTCCAAGCGGCTGGCCAACGCCGAGGTGCTGCGCTCCTTCGAGCGCGACGCGGACGAGCTGGTCACCCTGTCGGCCCGGCTGTTCGGATCGGAGCAGGCGCAGGAGGGGATGCGGGCGTTCCTGGAGAAGCGGCCCGCGCCGTGGGCGGTGTGAGCCCACGGCACCAGGCCGGGTCCGACGTGATCCGAAAGAGGCCCTAGCTCCAGCGGACGACCGCCGTCTCCCGCCAGAGGTCCAGCAGCGACAGGTCGCCCTCCGCGTGGGCGCGGTCGAGCGGGAGGCGGTTCCAGAGCAGCGGGTACAGCTCGTGCGCCGGGCCGGTGAGCGTGAGCTCGGCCGGACCGTCGACGGGCTCGACGACCAGCGGGTCCGGGCTGATGGTCAGCAGCCAGGAGCCCGGCTCGTCGGTGGTCCGGACGAGTACCGTGCGCGGGCGCTCGCTGCGCACCCGGGCGTGGCTGCGGACCATGAAGCAGCGCAGCAGCTCGTCCATCCCGTCCAGGGCCAGCGCGGTGGACACCCGGGGGCCTTCGGCGCCGGCGGCCGCGTCGGCGTCGAAGCGGTGCACGGCCGTCTCGTGCGCCTGGCGGCGGGCCCAGAAGGCGAGCGGGCTCGGCGCGGGGAGGAAGCTCCAGCAGTCCAGGTCGTCCGGGGCCGCGGCGAGCGCGTCCACCAGCGCGGCGTGGCCCTCGCGGAACCAGTCGACCAGTGCCGCGTCGGAGGGCTCCGGCCCCCAGGCGGCGCGCGCGCCGCCGTCGTCGAGCGGCGCCCGGTGACCGTGTGCCACGTACGCGGTGGCCCAGCGGTGGACCTGACCGGTGTGCAGGACCAGATCGCGCAGCCGCCAGTCCGGGCAGGTGGGAACGGGGGCGGCGGGGTCGGTGCGGGCGGCGGCGTCGGCGAGCAGGCCGCCCTCGCGGCGCAGTGCCTCGATGTGCTCGGAGATCATCATGATCGGTGAGTCTGGCACCGATCGCGGTTTTCGGACACGGGTGTTGTGCGGCACCCCGCGCGGGCGGTCCCGTAGGCCCGGACGGCCGTGCTCCGGCCGGGATCCGGCGGTGCTCCGGCGAGGCTCCGGCCGGGCCGCCGGGGGGATGTGATGTTGGCCGCCTCACCGGCCGGCGGCGGTCTACGGGCCGGTAACGTGAGCGCATGCCGATCACCCGTACCCTGTTCCCCTCCGCCCGGGCCGGTGGCCGACGCGCCATGGGCCGCCTCGTCCACCGGGGTTGGCGGTGGGTGCAGCGGGTCGGCTCGGTGTCCAACGAGAACCCCGGCCCGTACCGGTTCGCGGAGCTGGGCGACGGGACGAAGCTGGCGTTCCCGCTCGGCGCCGTCTTCAACGAGCAGTGGATCACCATCGGCCCGTTCTCGATCATCGGCGAGCGCGTCACCATCAGCGCGGGCTTCCTGCCCGGCCTCGACCTCGGGCCCGACCCGATAGTCCGGATCGGCGGCGGCTGCGTGATCGGCCGGGACAGCCACATCGTCGGCCACCAGTCGATCGTGCTCGGCGACGACGTCTGGACCGGCCCCGGCGTCTACATATCCGACCAGGCCCACGAGTACCGGGCCACCGACCTGCCGATCGGCAAGCAGTGGCCGCGCAACGAGCCGATCGAGATCGGCGCGGGCAGCTGGATCGGCACCGGCGCGGTGATCCTCCCCGGCGCCCGGCTCGGCCGCAACGTGGTGGTCGCGGCCGGCTCGGTGGTCCGCGGTGAGGTGCCCGACCACAGCGTGGTCGCCGGGGCGCCGGCGAAGGTCGTCCGCCGCTGGACCGAGGCCGAGGGCTGGCAGCCGCCGCTGCGCCACGAGCCGCCGATGCCGATACCGGACGGTGTCACCGCCGAGCAGCTGCGCGCCCTGGTCGGCTGGGACCTGCGGCTGCCGGGCGAGGAGTCCTGAGAACCGTCACGGTCCGCAGGCCCGTCAGGGCCGGCAGGTCGCGGCCGAGGCGCGTTCCGCGTCCCGTGCGGCGATCGCGGCGGTGATCCTCAGCAGGTCGGCCGGACGGGCCGGGTCGAGACCGGTGAGGGCGGCGATCCGGCGCAGGCGGTAGTCGACGGTGTTCGGGTGCAGGTGCAGGGCGCCGGCGGTGTGCCGGCGGTTGAGTCCACCGGCCAGGTGGGTGCGCAGGGTGGCGAGCAGTTCGCCGCCGTCCTCCAGGGGTTCGAGGAGTGCGGCGAGCCGGGACCGGGCGTGGCTGGGCCGGGTGAGCTGGTACTCCACCAGTACGTCGTCCAGGCGGTGCAGACCGGGGGGCCGGCCGAACGCCTGGGCCACTTCCAGGACTTCGTAGGCCAGGCCGGCCGCGACGGCCACCCCGGCCGGTCCGGCGGCGGAGGCTCCGGCCAGGACGGCGACGCCTGCCGCCCGGGCCGTCCGGTCGACGGTGTCGGCGAGGCGGTGCCACTCGGCGGCGGGGACGGCGTCCGGGCGGTGGTCCAGCGGGACGAGCACCAGGCCGCCCGAGGAGGAGAGCGTCGAGAGAGCCGACTGCCGGGTGCGATGGTCGAGTTCGGTGCGGAGCCGGCGCAGTTTGCGGTGGCCGGCCACCGCCCGGTCGACGCCGGGGGCCTGTTCGTCGGGGTGGTCGGCGACGGCGAGGCAGAGCACGGCGTACGCGGCCGGCAGCCGGACCCCGGCTCTGGTGGCGGCCTCCTCGGCGGGTGTGCCGTCCAACAGGGCGGTGAGCAGGGCGTGTCGGGCCGCGTGCCGTTCGTCGGCGAGGGTGCGGCGCTCCTCGAAGTAGCCGGCGCCGGCCGCGGCGGTGGCCTGGCGGAGCTGGTCGAGCAGCAGCCGGTTGAGGACCAGCAGGTCGGCGGCGTCGCTGTCGAGGGCGTCCCGGGTGACCAGTTCCCAGCAGACCTCCATGCCGAGGTGGTGGGCGAGCAGCACCGCGTCCAGCGGCAGCCCCTCCTCGGCGCGGCGGGCGGCGGCCTCCCGGACGGCGGTGAACTCCTCGTCGGGGGCGGGCAGTCCGGTGCGGACGGCCTGGGCGAGGGCGCGGATCCGGCGCTCGGTGACCCGGGTGAGTTCGCCGCTCACCTGCTCGCGCGGCAGCCGGCGGTACGTCGGCACCCGCTCCAGCAGGGCGGCGATGACGGCCTCGACCAGCTCCGGGACGGTGCCGAGCAGCCGCCGGTCGGCGGGCACCCCGCCGATCACCGGGATCCGCCAGTCGGAGGCGCGGTCGGTTGAACGGCTGGTCGAACGGCCGGTGCTGTGGCCGGCGGTGCGGTCGGGCGGGCAGTCAGGTGAATTGTGAGCAGTCACAGAAAACACCGTCCAGATCTGGGGGACACCCAAGGGCCGGGTCGGAGGGGCGACCGCATCATGGAGGCACTCGAGTTACCTGTTGGTAACAAACTTCCGCCGTGGAGGCAACAGTTGAGAACCCCACTTCTCCGCTTCGCCGCAAGACCTTTGCGACGCAGGCTCCTCGGGGCGCTCGGTCCGGCCCTGCTGGCCGGTGCGCTGCTCGCAGGCGGCCCCGCCACCGCGGCGCAGGCGGCGGACGCGTCCCCCGGCGCGTCCGTCGCCCCGGCGGCCCCGGCAGCCGAACTTCCGCCTGACGGTGACACGGTGGCCTCGCCGCCGGGTGCCAACGACTGGTCCTGCCGGCCGTCGGCGGCGCACCCCAACCCGGTGGTCCTGGTGCACGGCACCTTCGCCAACCGGTACGAGAACTGGCTGGCGCTCTCGCCCGAGCTGAAGCGCCGGGGCTACTGCGTCTTCGCCCTGGACTACGGCATGATCCCCGGGATCACCTCCTCGGGCAGCGGCCTGCTGCTGCCGGTCGGGGGCCTCGGCCCGGCCGCCGACTCCGCCGCCCAACTCGGCCGCTTCGTGGACCTGGTGCGCGGTGCGACCGGCGCCGCCAAGGTCGACATCGTCGGCCACTCGCAGGGCGGCATGCTCCCGAACTACTACGTGAAGTTCCTCGGCGGCGCCGCCAAGGTGGACAAGGTGATCGGGCTGGCGCCGTCCAACCACGGGACGACCCTCTCCGGCATCGCCAACCTGGCACCGTACCTGCCCAGGGTCACCGAGCTCATCTACACCGCCTGCGCGGCCTGTCGGGACCAGGTGGTGGACTCCGCCTTCAACCGGAAGATGGCCACGGTGGCGGACACCGTGCCCGGCGTCGCCTACACGGTGGTCTCGACCGTGTACGACGAGGTCGTCACGCCGTACCGCACCCAGTTCCTCAGCGGTCCGAACGTGAACAACGTCGTGCTGCAGGAGCACTGCCCCGTCTCGCTCGCCGAGCACGTGGCGATCGCCTTCTCGCCGACGGCCCTGCACCTGGTCGCCAACGCGCTCGATCCGGCGCACGCGACCCCGGTGTTCTGCGCCTGACGCGGCTGACCGCCGCTGCACGGGAAGTCGGACCGGCCGACCTCCCGTGCAGCGGCGTTTGCGCGCCTACACGTTCAGGCGCTTCGGCCGGCCGTGCGGAAGGCGATGACGGCGGTCACGCCCCCGGGGCGCAGCCCGTACGCACCGGGGCCGGACAGCAGCACGGCGTCGAAGCGGGCGAGGGCCACGGCCTGGGCGGCCTCGGCGGCCTCTTCGGCTTCGGCGGTGACGGTCGCGGTGCCGGCGAGGCAGACCAGCAGGACGACGGTGCCCGGCGCGACGTCCACGGTGCGCGGCGCGTCGGCGAGGGCGAGGTCGGCGGTGGTGCGCCCGCGGCGGGTCATCACATTGAAGTCGACCACCGGGCCGCCGAGCAGCCGGCAGCCGGTGGTCGCGTCGCCCGCGAAGGCGAAGGGCCGGAAGGGGGCGTCGATCACGTGCTCGGCGCCGTCCACGGTGAGGGCCATGCCCGGACCCTCGACCAGGGTGATCACCCGGTCGATGTCCGGGAAGGCCGAGAACGGCCCGGCCGAGTCGACGTCCGCGAGGCTGACCCGCCAGTCGAACTCCGCCGGCCCGGTCCCCGCCGGGAAGCCCGCCACCTCCCTGGTCACCCCGCCCCCGTTGAGCCACGCCGTCGCGGGGCGCTCGGCGGCCCGCAGTGCCCTGATCCGTTCTGCCGTCATGGCGTGATCCTCGCACGGCGCCCGCCGGGCAGGCCGGCAGGCGGACGAGGGCGGGGCGCCGAGCGGGGGCGAGCAGGGGGCGTCAGCGTCGGCGCACGGTGAGGGGGAGGAAGGCGGCGACGGTGGCGGCGGCGGCGACGGTGGTGAGGGCGAGCGGGAGGCTCGCGGCGTCGGCGAGGAAGCCGATGACCGGCGGGCCGACCAGCATCCCCGCGTAGCCGAGGGTGGAGGCGAGGGCGACGCCCTGCGGGCCGCCGGTCGCACCGGCCTGGGCGATGGCCAGCGGGAAGATGTTGGCCAGGCCGAGGCCGACCAGGACGAAGCCCGCGAGAGCGAGCGGCACCGCGGGGGCGAGCGCGGCGAGCAGCATGCCGGCCGCGGCGGTGAGGCCGCCGAGGAGCATCACCCGGGTCTGGCCGAGCCTGATGGAGAGCCAGGTGCCGCTGACCCGGCCGGTCGTCATCGCGAGGGCGTACGCCGCGTACCCGGCGGCCGCCGTCCCGGCGGTCGCGTGCACGTCGTCGGTGAGGTGCAGGGTGGCCCAGTCGGCGATGGCACCCTCGCCGTACGCGCAGCAGAGCGCGGTGAAGCCGAGCAGCAGCACCAGCAGCCGGACCTTCGGCGCGCCCGGCGAGGAGTCGGTGGAGGCCGGTCGGGCGGGTGCGACCAGCGGCGCCGCCGGGCTGCGCAGCAGGACGGCTCCCGCCGCCACCGTGACGGCCAGTCCGAGCAGACCGGACAGCCCGAGGGCCCAGGCGGTGGTGAGGGTGCCGGCGAGCAGGCCGCCGATGCCCGCGCCGAGCAGGCCGCCGAGGCTGTAGCCGGCGTGGAAGCTGGGCATGACCGGGCGTCGAAGCTCGGCCACCAGGTCGACGGCGGCGCTGTTCATCGCGACGTTGGCCGCGCCGTACCCCGCGCCGAACAGCAGCAGGACGCCGCCGAGGGCGGCCACCGTGTGGGCGTGCGCGGGCAGCGGGACGGCCACGCCGAGCAGGGCGAGCGAGCCGACGGTGACCGGCCGCGAGCCGTACCGCAGGCAGAGCCGGCCGACCAGCGGCATGGTGGCGACGGCGCCGGCCGAGACGCAGAGCAGGGCGAGTCCGAGGGCGCTGTGCGAGGCGTTGACCTGGCTGCGGACGTCCGGGATGCGGACCACCCAGGCGGCGAAGAGGAAGCCGTCGACGGCGAAGAACGCGGTGAGTGCGAGCCGCGCGGCACCCCAGGGGGTGTCGGGGGAGGGGGGTGTGCTGCGAGACTGGAGGGGCGATCGGTCGGATCGGGAGTGGGCGCGGATTTTGTTTAGAAGCGGCACAAAGTCACAATAGGCGGGTGCAGCTCACACCTTCAAGTCCGCAGCCCGGCCACGCGGCCGACCCCGACGCGCAGCGCGACGCCCACCGTCGCGCGGCCCCCGACCGCGGCCGGACGCTGCTCGGCCCGGCGCTCTCCCTCATCCACACCGGCCAGGCCCCCACCCGCTCGGCGCTGACCCGCGCGCTGGACGTCACCCGGGCGACCGCCGGCGCCGTCACCGCCGAGCTGGAGGCACTCGGCCTGATCACCGTCGACTCCCGCCCGGCCGGCGGCGGCCGCGGCCGGCCGTCCCACCGGCTGGCCATCGACCCCGAGGGGCCGTTCGTCATCGCCGGGCAGATCCACGCCGACGGGCTGAGCGTCACCCTGGCCGGGCTCGGCGGCCTGCTGGACCCGCCGGTCCACCTGCCGCTGCCCGCCGCCACCGACCCGGTCCGGATGCTGCGCGCCGTCGCCCAGGCCGGCGCCGAACTCGCCCGGGCCACCACCCGCCGCTGCCTCGGCGCCGCGCTCGCGCTGCCCAACCCGGTCACCGAACCGGACGGCACCGCGCTCGCCGCACTGCACTTCGCCTGGCCCAGCGGCACCCCGGTCGCCGACCTGTACGACGTCGAGGTGGGGCGCGCCGACCACGGGCCGGGCGCGCTCGACCCGCTGCCCAGCTCCGTCGCCAACGACGCCAACCTCGGTGCGCTCGCCGAGTACCGGCACGGCGCCGGGCGCGGGGCGCGCCACCTGCTGCTGGTCACCTCCGGGCACCGCGGCGTCGGTGGCGCGCTGGTGATCGACGGCCGACTGCACACCGGGAGCGCCGGGCTCGCCCTGGAGGTCGGCCATCTGACCGTCGACCCGCAGGGCCGCCCGTGCCAGTGCGGCAACCGGGGCTGCCTCAACTCCGAGACCGACCCGGACGCGCTGTTCGCCGCCGCCGGGCTCACCCCCGCGCCGGACCGTCCGCTGCTCGACCAGGCCCGTGAGCTGTGCCGGTCCGCCGCGACCGACCCGCGGGCCCGGGAGGCCGTCGAGCACGTCATCGACCGGCTCGGCCTCGGGCTGGCCGGCGTGGCCAACATCCTCAACCCCGACCGGGTGGTGCTCAGCGGCCTCCACCTCGACCTGCTGGAGGCGGCGCCCGAGCGGCTGCGCGCGGTGGTCGCGGAGCGCTGCCTGTGGGGGCGCAGCGGGCGGGTGCCGATCGTCGGCGCGGAGCTCGCGCACGGTGCGCTGGCGGGTGCGGCCGAACTGGCCTGGCGGCCGTACCTGGCGGACCCGCAGTCGGTGCTCCCGGGGTAGCCCGGTCGGGCGGGCGCTCTCCGAAATACTTCGGGGAGGCGCTCTCCGGGCGGGATAAGCGGAAGCTGGGGCTACGAAAACGGTCACTTATCGTGACTCTCGTACACTCGTTGTGAGCAAGAGGGGCCGCCGTGGGGGGCCGCAACGAGGAGAGTCGCCATGACCAGCACCGAGCCGACCGTCGACGTGGACCGCTCCGACGCGGCCTACCGCAGTTGGCTGAAGGAGGCGGTGCGCAAGGTCCACGCGGACGCCAACCGCTCCGCCGACACCCACCTGCTGCGCTTCCCGCTGCCCGCGGAGTGGGGCATCGACCTCTACCTCAAGGACGAGTCCACCCACCCGACCGGAAGCCTCAAGCACCGGCTGGCCCGCTCGCTGTTCCTCTACGGGCTCTGCAACGGCTGGATCCGCCCCGACAAGCCGGTGATCGAGGCGTCCAGCGGCTCCACCGCCGTCTCCGAGGCCTACTTCGCCCAGCTCATCGGCGTGCCGTTCATTGCCGTGATGGCCAAGTCCACCAGCCAGGCCAAGATCGACCTGATCGAGTTCCACGGCGGCGAGTGCCACCTGGTCGAACGCTCCGACGAGGTGTACGAGGCCTCCGCCCGGCTCGCCGAGGAGACCGGCGGCCACTACATGGACCAGTTCACCTATGCCGAGCGGGCCACCGACTGGCGCGGCAACAACAACATCGCCGAGTCGGTCTTCGCCCAGCTGCGCCTGGAGCCGCACCCCGAGCCCGCCTGGATCGTGGCCACCGCCGGGACGGGCGGCACCTCGGCGACCATCGCCCGCTACGTGCACTACATGCAGTACGACACCCGGATCTGCGTCGCCGACCCCGAGAACTCGTGTTTCTTCGAGGGCTGGGTCAACCACGACCCGGGCGCGACCTGCGGGAACGGGTCGCGGATCGAGGGGATCGGCCGGCCCCGGATGGAGCCGAGCTTCGTGCCGGGGGCGGTGGACCGGATGATGAAGGTGCCGGACGCCGCCTCGATCGCCGCCGTCCGGGTGCTGGAGCAGGTGCTCGGCAAGAAGGCGGGGGCCTCCACCGGGACGGGGCTGTGGAGCGCGCTGCGGATCGTCGCCCAGATGCGGGCGGCGGGGGAGCGCGGCAGCGTGGTCACCCTGATCTGCGACCCGGGTGACCGCTACCTCGACAAGTACTACTCGGACGACTGGCTGGCCGGCGAGCGGATCGACATCGCGCCCTACCGGGCCCGGCTGGAGTCCTTCCTGGCCGGCGGCGCCTGGACGGGCTGACCCGCTCCGGGCCGCTGGGGCCGGCGCGCCGGGCCCTGGCGGCCGGGCGTGGCCGCGCCCCGGCGGTCGGCGGTTCCGGCAGGTCAGGCGGTCCGGCGCTCGGTCAGGAGCAGCGCACCGGCGACCGCGACCACGACCGCCGTCGCACCGTGGATGCCGAGGGCGGCGGCGGTCGAGCCGTGGTGGCCCAGCACGGTGAGGCAGTCGCCGAGCGGGATCAGCGCCTCGACCAGCAGCAGCCGGCCGAGGGCCCGGCGGTGGCCGGTGACGAGCAGGGTGAGCGGGGCGAGGCCGGAGGCGATGTCGCGGATGCCCTTGGTGCCGAGGAACTCGGCGGCCTCGCCGTGCGGCCACTCGGGCATGCCGAACCCGGAGGCGGTGGCCTCCGGTGCGAACAGGTAGCTGATCCCGACGTAGCTGATGCCCAGGGCGACCAGGATGGTCAGGGCGGTGGCGATCCGCTCGCGGACGGTGTCGGCGGTGCGGACGGTGACGGTGACGGCGCTGGTGCGGGCCGTGCGAATGGTGTCGGACATGGTGATCCCCCTTGGATGCGGATGAGTTCGGAGCCTTTCGCTGCGCCGTTTGCTAGCGCCGCTAGGAACTGAAACGACGTTAGCGCGGTCGGCGCTCCCTTGTCTAGCGCTGCTAGGATCCATGGCATGTCAATTCACGAGCGCCGGGAGCGCGAGCGCGCCGAGCGGCACCAGCTGATCATCCGAACCGCCCGCGAACTGGCCGAGGCCGAGGGCTGGGAGGCGGTGACGACACGGCGGCTGGCCGAGCGGATCGAGTACAGCCAGCCCGTCCTGTACAGCCACTTCGCGGGGAAGGACGCCATCGTGGCGGCCGTCGCGCTGGAGGGCTTCTCCGCGCTGGCCGCCGAGTTGAGGCTCGCGGTGGGGAAGGTGGACGGCCCCGCCGAGGAGTTCGCCGCGGTGGCGCGCACCTACATGGGGTTCGCGGCGGCCAACCCCGCGCTCTACGACGCCATGTTCACCCTGGCGACGGACCTGCCGTTCGGCGGGCCCGACACTCCGGCCCCGATGAAGGAGGGATTCGCCGCGCTGGCCGGCCCGGTCGCGCGGGTGGCGGGCGCCCGGGATCCGGAGACCTTCACCGAGGTGGCCTGGGCGGCCCTGCACGGGCTGGTCACGCTGACCAGGGTCGGCCGGCTGCGGCCGGGGCTGACGGAGCAGCGCCTGGCGCTGCTGGTCGAGCGGCTGTTGGGGGAGGCCGTCGACGGCGGGTGACGGACGGCGGCCGGTGGGGGAGGGATCCCGACCTCCACCGGCCGCCGTCCGAAGCGGCCCGGGACGCCGGGCGGTTACGGCGTCCGCGGCCCCGGAAGGTCGGCGGGGACGAGGAGTTGGAGCTCCTCCGTGGACGGGTCGGCCAGGTGGGCGACCCGCATCGCGTGCCGCTCGACCATGGTCTCGAACACCTGCCGGGCGGTGCGCCCGTTGCCGAAGTTCGGTCCGCGCTCCAGGGCGGCGAAGTGGTCGAGCAGGGCGCCCTCGGTGGCCTCGGCGAGCGCGTACTCGTGCTCGGCGCACTGCGAGCGGGCGATCTCCAGCAGTTCGTCCGCCGAGTAGTCGGGGAAGGTGATGGTCCGTGAGAACCGGGAGGAGACACCGGGGTTGGCGGAGAGGAAGCGCTCCATCTCGGCGGTGTAGCCGGCCACGATGACGACCACCTCGTCCCGGTGGTCCTCCATCAGCTTGACCAGGGTGTCGATCGCCTCCCGGCCGAAGTCGCGGGCGCCGTCCTCGGGCGCGAGCGCGTACGCCTCGTCGATGAAGAGCACCCCGCCGCGGGCCCGGTCGAAGGCGGCGGCGGTGCGGATCGCGGTGGATCCGATGTGCTCGCCGACCAGGTCGACCCGGGCCACCTCGACCAGGTGGCCGCGCTGGAGGACCCCGAGCGAGGCCAGGATCTCGCCGTAGAGCCGGGCCACCGTGGTCTTTCCGGTGCCGGGGGCGCCGGTGAAGACCAGGTGGCGGCGGAGCGAGGGCGCCTTGAGCCCGGCCTGGCGGCGGCGCCGGCCGACCGAGATCAGGTCGATCAGGGTGCGCACCTCCTGCTTGACCGTGGCCAGGCCGACCAGCGTGTCCAGTTCGGCCAGCGCCTCGTCGGCGGGCCGGCAGTCGGGGATCGGGCCGATCGCGGCCGGCGCCGTCAGCGGGGCGGCGGTGGTCGCGGTCAGCCGGGTGGTCCGGGGGGCGGGCACCTCGGCGGGGGCGGCCGGTGCGACGTCGTCCGAGGTGCAGGCCTCGACCACCGGGCCGGGCTCGGAGAACTCGAAGCCGGCCCGCTCGTTCTGCTCGGCCCGGCAGCGGGTCAGCACGGTGCGGCAGCCGTCGATGATGTGGAAGCCGAAGCCCTTGCCGTGCGAGACCCGGCAGTCCTCGAACGTGCCGCGGCCCTGGGCGGAGACGTACACGCCGGCGTCCGAGCTGGCCCGGACGTGGCAGTCGCGCAGGACCGGGTCGGCGCCCTTGGTGACGATCACGCCGGTGGCTACGTCGGAGATCTCGCAGTCGGTGAGCAGCCCGCCGCTGCCGTGGTCGCGGAACCACAGCCCGGTGCCGGCCTCCTGGACCCGGCAGCCGGTCAGCGTCACCCCGGCGCCGCCGCTGACCGAGACCGCCGAACTGCGGATCCGGCTGAACGAGCAGCCCTCGGCGGTGGCGGCGGAGTCGCGGTCCAGGACGAACAGCGCGTCGGGCAGGTCGTGCAGCGAGCAGTCGGTGAGGGTGAGCCGGGCGCCGTCGCTGACCCACAGGGCCGGGTACTCGCCGGTGGAGCCGTGGATCTCGCTGGACTCCGCGGTGGCCTCGGTGCCCTGGTCCCAGACCGACAGCGCGCCGCGTCCGAAGTCCCGGACGGTGCTGTTCACCAGGGTGAGCCGGGCCCGTCCGCGCAGGTCGGCGCCGTTCTCCGGCAGGTCGTGCACCCGGCAGCCGGTGAGCGTCAGCTCGGCCTCGCCGTCCAGCGTGACACCGTTGCCGGTGACCCGGTGGATCTCGCAGTCCACCAGCCGGCCGCCGGCCTGCGCCTCGGCCTGCACGCCGCTGCCGCGGATCTCGTAGATCTCGCAGCCGGTCAGCTCGGCGGCGCTGCCCGGGTCGCTGAGCAGCACCCCGGCGCCGACGGCGTGGTGCACCCGGCAGCGGTCCAGCGCGGCGGTCGCGCCGCCGAGGACGGCCAGCCCGGCCTGCCCGGCGGCGGCCACCTCGCAGTCCTCGAAGGCGGCCGCGGTGTCCTCGCCGCGCAGCCGCAGACCGAGGCCGGCCGGATTGGAGACCACGCAGCCGCGCAGGGTCGGCCGGGCGCCGCCGGTGACCTCCACGCCGGTGGCCGAGCGGGTCTCCACCCGGCAGCCGGCGAGGGCGGGCGTGGCGTCCGGGCCGGTGATCAGGACGGCGGGGACGGAGCTGTCGCTGCCCTCGATCACCAGGTCGCGGACGGTGGCGGCGGCGGTGACGGTCAGCGGCACCCCGGCCGACGGGTCGATCCGGACCGTGCCGGGGCCCTCGGCGCAGACCAGGGTGACCGGTTTGTCGAGCACCAGGTTCTCCCGGAAGGTGCCCGGCCGGACGCTCACGGTGTCGCCCGGTTCGGCGGCCGCCAGGGCCTCCGTGAGCGTGTCGTACTCGCCGGCGCGACGACGCCAGCGGGATGCGCTGTCCTGGGTGACCCGGACCCTGTGCTCAGCCATGACGGTCTGTCGTCCCCACCTTCATCGAGCCTTCATCGAACCGGCGGTGAACGGGCCGGCGATCAACGGGCCGTACGCGCGGGGACGCACGGGGCCGTCCGCACACCGTAGCGCGCCTGCGCGGATGGTCCGGCCGCCCGCTGCCGCACCGGCCCGAGGGACGCGTCCGGTTCGACACATGTTTCAACGAACGCGCACAGTTCGGGTTCCGCGCGGCGGTGGGGCCACCCGCCCGGGCGGGCGGCCGGGCCCCGGGCGGTCGCGGTGCCGGCGCACAGGCTCAGACCAGGGCGTTCTCCGGCCACTGCGCGCCGTCCTCCAGTACCTCGACCGGGTCGCCGAGCCGCAGTGTGCCGAGGATGTCGCCCTCGGTGCCGGCCGGGCGCTCGGGGATCAGGTTCTGCCCGAACGCCGCCTTCTTCAGCAGCCTGTGGTGCCGGGCCAGGGTGCGCAGCGGCTCGGGGCCGCGGCGCTCGCCGCTCTCCTGGTCGGTGGTGGTGATCACGCACCGGCCGCAGGGCTTGACCACCCGGAAGGTCAGCTCGCCGATCCGGATCCGGCGCCAGCCGTCCTCGGCCCACGGCTCGGAGCCGGAGACCACGACATTGGGGCGGAAGCGGTCCATCGGGAGGGTCTCGTGCCCCTCGGGGTGCTCCGCGGAGATCAGCGCGTTGAGCGCGTCCAGCGAGGCGGTGGCGGTGAGCAGCAGGGGGAAGCCGTCGGCCATCGAGACGGTGTCGCCGGGGCGGGCGAAGCCCGGGTCGACGGGCCGGGCGCGCGGGTCGTCCAGGTGGACCAGGCGGTAATCGCCGAGGTGTGCGGCGATCCACTCGTGGGCCTCCTTGACCGCCTCGGCGGCGCGGAAGCGGGTGCCCCAGACCTCGACCTCGGCGATCGGGTCGCCGGCCGCGACGGCGGGGGCGGGGATCTCGATCCGGGAGCCGCCGGGGGCGGTGAGGGTAAGGGTGCCGTCGTCGGAGAGCCCGGTGCGGATCTGGCCGAGGGCGGCGTTCTCGCGCTGGCTGACGAAGCGTCCGGTGGAGTCGGCGAGCATCCAGCGGCGGTCACCGGCCAGGCCCCACGGCTGCACCCGGGCGTCGGCGGGGCTCAGTCGGTACATCGACTTGACGGGGTGGACGTGGAGTCCGGTGAGCTGCATTCCCCCATCCTGCCAGGCGGGTGGCGGCGCTGCTCTGCCCTGGTACGCGCACGGACCGCCCGGGCGCGGTGAGGCGTCCGGGCGGTCCGTGGATGACCCGTTTCTCCGTACGCCCGACGCGCGGTGGCGCGCCGGGTGGTGCTCAGGTGGTGCGGGTGCGGGCCGGTCGGAGCCGGCCCCGAGGTGTCAGTAGCCCTGCCCCTGCTGCTGGTAGCCGCCCTGCTGGAACTGGCCGGGCTCGCCGTACGGGCCCGGGCGCTGCGGCTGCATCGGGCGGACCGGGGCAACCGGCGAGACGGCCGGGCGCAGTTGGGCGCCGCCGAAGCCCTGGTCGCCGCCGTGGCCCTGGAAGCCGGGGCCACCGGGGTTCGGCGCGCCGAAGGACTGCTGGCCGCCGAAGCTCTGCGGGCCGCCCTGGGGCTGTCCGGTGAAGCTCTGCTGCCCGCCGAAGCTCTGGCCGCCGAGCGGCTGGGCGCCGAAGGTCTGCTGCCCGCCCTGTCCGGCGCCGACGAAGGTGTTCTGCCCGCCGAAGCTCTGGCCGCCGGACGGCTGGTAGCCGCCGGTGGTGGCCTGCGAGAAGCCGGGGGCGGGGGCCTGCGGGCGCTGTCCGGGCAGGTACGGCTGGGGGGCGCCGTAACCGGGGACGGGCGGCTGGGGCGCCGAGGCGTACGCCGGCGCGGGCTGCGCGGGGACGTACGCGGTGGCGGGGCCGGAGGAGGGGGCGCTGCTCGGCCCGGGGCCGAGTGCGAGGCGGGCGGGCGGCAGCGCGGGGAGGTTGCTGCCGGCGCTCTCGTACCCGTTGCCGTACCGGTTCTCGTAGGACTGGCCGAGGCCTGATCCGTAACCGGAGGACAGCGCCGGCGGCAGGGCGGCCGGCACATTGATGGGTGCGATCTGGGGGACACCGCGCTCTGCGACGAGGCTGTCGTAGATGGGCGTGCCGGAGGAGAAGGACGGAGAGGGGTAGCCGACTCCGTCGTAGGAGCGGGGCGAGGTCATGGGGCATACGGTAAGCCCACAATGCGCCTGCTGAGGAGAGTGGGAGGGCGAGCAGTTCGAGTGTTTACACAGTCTTCGCCCGCACAAAGGTTTCGAAAGTAGGAAGAACAGACATTTCGGCATCGAGTTCAGGCCAGCCTGATTCGGCCGTGCGCGGTCGAACGCGACCCGGACGCGGGCCGGGAAGGCCGGTGGGGTGACTGCCCGGTGGAGCCTTCGTGGCCGTCCGAAGAAACTTCTGCGGCCAGGGCGTGCGCTGGCGCATTCGAGCCCCCGTCGTCCGCGCGGCGGGGGCTCGTGAATGTTTGGGGAATAAATTTCCCGTGAGCTGCCGAGCGGCCGCTCGGCGGGCTCGTGCGCTGGTCAGCGGGCTGCCGGGTCGACGGATTGCCGGGCCGCGCGCTCATCCGGTCGGCCGCTCACCTGCGTGCTCGACCGCCGGGGTCGGCGGCTCAGCGGGTCGGCAGGGCCTGGGCCGGAAAGCCCGGGTGGCCGGCCACCTCGGAGGTGCAGAAGGAGCAGCGCACCGCCGCCACCGGGATCGGGCTCAGGCACTCCGGGCAGTCCGCCTTGGCCACCGGCGCCGGCTTGGTGCCGTCCAGCCGGGCCTGCAGCTTGCCGACCGGCACCACCACGATGAAGTAGATCACCGCGGCGACCAGGACGAAGCTGATCAGGGCGTTGATGAACACGCCGTAGGGGAACCGGGTGCCGGCGACCGCGAAGGTCTTCTGGGTGAAGTCGCCGACGGCGCCGGTCGCCACCCCGATGAGCGGGGTGAGGAAGGCCGTGACGAACCCGGTGACCACGGCGGTGAAGGCCGCGCCGATCACGATGCCGACCGCCAGGTCCACCACGTTGCCGCGCAGCAGGAAGCTGCGGAATCCCTTGAACACCGGGTGACTCCAAATCCGTACGGGGAGGGGTGAGATGGGACCGCGGGCCCCGGCCGGACATCCTGCCGACCGGGCACGCCCGCGGTCCAACCGGGTTCACCCGATCCGCCTAACGGGACCGCACCGGCTCAGGCGGCGCGCAGGCGCTCCGCGTACGGCTGGATCCGGGCCACCGCGGCGCCGATCCGCCGTACCGTGGCCGCGTCCATCTGCGACCAGAGCGGGACGGTCAGCACCGCGTCCGCCAGCCGGTCGGTGACCGGCAGCGCCTCGGCCTGGCCGAGGTGGGCGTACGCGCGCTGGCGCTGCACCGGGGGGTGGAAGTAGCGGCGTGAGTCGATGCCCTCGGCCCGCAGTGCGGCGGCGAGTTGACGGGAGGTGAGCCCGAATGCGGCCGCGTCCAGGATCAGCGTGAGGTCCTTGAAGGTGGAGACGTCGCCCTCCTCCGGCAGGGCGAGCCGCAGTCCGGGCAGGCCGGCCGTCTCGGCGGCGAACTCCGCGACCAGCGCGCCCCGGTGGGCCACCCGCTCGGGCAGCCCGGCCAGCCAGTTGAGGCCGACGGCGGCGTGCAGCTCGCTCATCCGGGCGTTCAGCCCGGGGAACAGCGTGTCGTAGTCGCCCGGGTTGCCGTAGTCGCGGGCGGTGCGCAGCCGCCGGGCGAGGTCGCCGTCCCGGGTGGCGACCAGGCCGCCCTCGCCGGCCACCGCGACCTTGGTCGGGCTCATCGAGAACACCTCGGCCCAGCCGAAGTTGCCGATCGGCACGTCCCGGCGGCGGCTGCCGAAGCCGTGCGCGGAGTCGTACACCAGCGGTACCCCGGCCGCGTCGGCGACCTCCTGCAGCCGCTCGACCTGGCAGGGCGTGCCGTAGACGTGGGTGGCCATCAGGGCGGCCGGGCGGTCGGCGGCGGCGAGCCGGGCGGCGGCGTCCTCGGGGTCGAGGGTGATGTCGCGCTCCCGGGCCTCGGCGAACACCGGGGTGCCGCCGGCCCAGTGCGCGGCGTGCGCGGTGGCGGAGAAGGTGAACCCGGGCATCACCACCGGCCGCCCGCCCTCGACGCCGGCGGCCTGCAGGACCAGCATCAGCCCGGTGGTGCAGTTGGAGACGGCCACCACGTGCGGCACGTCGAGCAGCTTGGCGGCGCTCTCCTCCAGTTCGGCGACGGTCGGCCCGTTGGTCAGCTGCCCGCTGTCCAGCACGGTGGCCAGCCGCTCCAGCAGGGTGGCGCGGTCCGGGACCTCGACCCGGGTGAGCGGCAGCCCGTCGGGGAAGGCGGGCGTGCCACCGAGGGCGGCGGGCAGGGCAGGGGTGTCGATGGTCATGGCGTGGTTGATCCCCCCTGGGAAGGTGACTGGGTCGGTGACGCTCCATCGGGCCCCGGCCCGCCGATGCGGACGGGGTGGACTTCGGGTGGCCGCCGGCGCTCGCCCCACTGGCCCGGCGCGACCCGCCAGACCGGCGGCGGCCGGCGCTTGACGGGGCCGCGCGTGGTGGCGGCGGCCGGGATGACCAGCAGCACCAGCACCAGCGGCAGCACCTGGACGCGTTCGCGCGACAGGATGCCCATGTTGTTGATGGTCGAGAAGGCCCAGCAGAACAGCAGGGTGTAGACGGCGGTGAAGGCGATGTACGAGCGCTGGACGAACAGCCGGGGCAGCCGTTTGAGCCGTGGCCAGCCGCGGATGAACATCACCAGCAGCGCGAAGCACTCCACCGACTGGATCAGGTTCTGGATGTTGGAGGCCTCGAACGGGAAGGGCCGGAACAGGACGCTGATCACCGCGACCGGCAGCCCGGCCGGGTTCAGGCTGAACCGGGGTGCGGCGTCCTCCGGGGCGGTGGCGTTGATCATCGAGTTGCCCTGGCTGGTGCGCCGCGAGGTCTCCGACAGCACCTGGTTGACGGCGTCGCCGCCGGTCCCCTCGGTGCCGAAGAAGGTGGAGACCTGTTGCAGCATCAGCACCGCCATGGCGGCCAGCACCACGGCCGTCAGGATGGTGCGCAGCGGGCCGAGCGCGCTCACCTGCCGCGGCCGCCTGCGCAGCACGTACGCGACCATCAGGCCGGCTCCGGCGAGCGCGGTGACGTGCGGGCGGACCATCGCGGTGCCCACCGAGCCGAGCGCGATGCAGGCGAAGGCGCCGAAGCGGCGGTCCAGCAGCCGCGCGGTGCCGTAGGTGGTCAGGCCCAGGCAGAACATCATCCAGGCGTCCTTGCCGATGCTGGAGGGCCAGAACAGCAGCGAGGGCAGGAAGAACACCAGCTTGGCGTACTTGCGGGTGTCGGCCTCGGGGAAGGCGATCTGCAGGGCGCGCCAGAACAGCAGCAGGCCCCAGAAGCCCACCCAGGAGAAGACCAGGAAGCCGCCGATCAGCGAGGGCCCGGTGATCGCGTAGACCACGCCGGTGAGGATGATGACGAAGCCGGTGCCGGCGACCTTCATCCCGAGGTCGTAGTGGACGCCGGAGAGCAGGTCGGCCTGGTCGAGGAAGGCGGCGAGCTCGCCGCCCTTCTGGTGGTACATCTTGGCGTCGGCCGCGCCGCCGTACAGCACGAAGGCCATCAGGTAGCGGGGGAAGGCGCAGAGCAGTTTGGCGGTCATCGCCAGCAGCAGCAGGCGGAAGACGTCCCGCTCCGGGTTGGCGGTGGCGATCCGGGCCAGGATCGGGGTGCCGATCGCCATCAGCGCGGGGAGGATCAGCAGAGCCCCCCAGGTGTCGTACGAGGTGTGCACCATGGCGAGGACGAAGAGCGTGACGTAGGCCGTCACCAGGGCGGCCGCGACGGCGGACGGCCAGGGGATGCGCTGCAGCGCGGCCCGGGCCGGGAGGACCGCCGGCATCAGAAGACCTCCAGGTCGCCGAGGGTGAACCGCCAGGAGTCCAGGGTGAGTTCGGTGCGGCCGGTGGGAGTGCGGGCGGCCAGGGTCAGGCCGGTGCGCGGGGCGCGCAGATAGCCGGCCCGCAGGGCGGCCCCGGCGGCCTCGGTGCCGGGGGAGAGGTGGCCGGCCACGTGGTCGCAGCCGGACTCCCGGGCGGCGGCGCGCAGCAGCCGGGCGGCGCTGTCCCGGTCGCCGGGGCGGACCAGCACGTCGGCGAGGGTGAACTCGGCGAGCGGGCCGCGCCGTCGGGGCCGGCCGACGGCCAGGCCGGTGAGCTCGCCGCCGCGGTGGCAGGTGAGCACCCGGTAGTCCAGGCCGGGTGCGTCGCCGTAGCGCCAGCGCAGGAACTCCGGGGTGCGCACGGTGGCCAGCCGCGGGTCGGCGGCGTCGGCGGCGGCCCGCTCGCGCAGTAGCTCGGCCAGCGGGCCTTCGCCGTGGTGGTCGGCGAACCAGTCGGCGGCGGTGGGCAGTCGGCAGTGCAGCGGGGCGGCCGGGCCGGTCGGGCGGCGGGCCAGTGCGGCGCGCACCCCGCGGACGAAGGCCGCCGGCCGGACCGGCCGCAGGGCCACGGGGACGGCCCCGAGCTCCTGCCAGCCCATCTTCCGATAGCCGGGCAGGCTGTTGCCGTTGGGTGTGTTGAACACCAACTCGGCCTCGCGCTTGGTCTGTTCGAGAAGGTCGAGGGTCAACTGGCGGAAGATGCCGCGGCCCCGGAAGTCCGGGTGGGTGGCGGTGTCCACCGGACGGACGGCGGCGACGGTCCGGCCGCTCGCGCCGTCGTACCACTGCCAGCGCAGGAACAGCCGGACGCCCACGAGCTGCCCGTCCGGGGCCTCGGCGAGCAGCCCGGGGCTGGCGCCGAAGGGGTTCAGCCGGTGCTTCCAGCGGAAGAAGTCGGCGGTGCGGGTGCCGGTCGGACCGCCCGCGAGGGAGGCGGTCAGCAGGTCGAGCACCGCCGGGAGGTCGGCCTCTGCAAGCGGTCGGAAGGTCGGCTCGGCGGGGGCGGGCAGGGCGCTCACGTCCGGACTCGCTCTCCTTTGGGTGGTGAGGGGGGCCTACGGTGGGTGTGCGGCCGCACGGGGCTTCAGCGCTGCAGGACCTGCTCGTACACCGCCTCGACGGCCTGCTGGGCGCCCGCCACGTCGAAGCGCCCGGACCGCTGCCGGGCCGCCGCGCCGAGCCGGGTCCGCAGCCCCGGGTCGGCGGCCAGCCGGCCGAGGGCGTCGGCCAGGGCGCCCGGGTCGCCCGGTGCCACCAGGAAGCCCTGCCCGCCGTCGTCCAGCACCTCCGGCATGCCGCCGACCCGGGTGACCACGGACGGCAGGCCGCTGGTCATCGCCTCCATCAGGGCCACCGGCAGGCCTTCCTGGCGGGAGCTGAGGGTGAACACGTCCAGGGCGGGCAGCAGGGCCGGCACGTCCGGGCGGGAGCCCGCGAACAGGACGCCGTCGGTCAGGCCCAGCTCGGCCGCGCGGGCGCGCAGTCGGGCGTCCAGCGGCCCGGCGCCGATCAGCACCAGGCGGGCGCCGGGGTGGTGGCGGCGCAGCGCGGCGTGCGCGGCCAGCAGGGTGGCCTGGTCCTTCTTCGGGGTCAGGTTGCCGACCGTGCCGACCACGAACGCGTCCTGCGGCAGGCCGAGTTCGGCGCGGGCCGCGGCGCGGGCGGCCGGGCCCTGCGGGGCGCCGCCGAGGTCCGGGCCGTGGTGGACGACGTGCACCCAGGCGCCGGGGCGGCGGCGGGCGGGCGGGATGGTCCGCTCGACGGCGTGCGAGACGGCGATCACCGCGTCGTTGCGCCGGTAGGTGAGCGCGTTGGCCCAGCGGGTGACCGGGCGGTAGCGGTCCCACACGTTGTGCTCGGTGTGCACCAGGCGCGGTGTGCCGCCGGCGCCGAGCCCGAACGCCAGCAGTCGGGCTGCGGCGGCCGGTAGGGGCATGTGGGTGTGCACCAGGCCGTAGCGGCGGGCGGCCAGCAGTCGGCGCAGCCGCAGCGGCCAGCGCGGGTCGGCCCGGCCGGGGGTGCCCGGGACGCCGCCCAGGCAGTGCACCCGGACCCCGGCCTTGGTGAGGGAGGGCGCCAGCGCGTCCTTCCACGGCAGCACGTACGCGACCTCGATCTCGTAGCGCTCGGTGTCCGCGTGGCGTGCGCAGTTGACCAGCAGTTGCTCGGCTCCGCCGCGGCCCAGTCCCTTGGCCAGCCAGAGCACCCGGGTGCGTCCGCTCACCGCTCCTCCGCCTCGCGCAGCAGGGCCGGTTCGTCGTGGTCTCCGCCGGCGGCACCGCCGTGGCCGCCGGACGCGCGGTGGCCGCCGGCTGCGTTGTGGCCGCCCTGCCAGCTCGGCCCGCCCTGTCCGCCCGGCCCGCCGCGGCCGTTGGCGCCGCCGCCACCGGCGCTGCGCCGGGCCCAGCTCGGCCCGGACCGGTCGGTCGACGGGGCCGGCGGCGGGGTCGTGGCACGCGGCAGGGCGGGCTGCGCGGACCGGGCGCCGAGCGGGGCCGGGCCGCCGCCCGTGGTGCGCCGTCGCCGCCCGGACGCGCCGTAGGTGCCGAGCAGCGCCACCCCGGCCACCGGCACCCCGGTGCGGGAGAGCAACTCGGCGACCCGGTCGGCCTGTTCCGGCGTCACATTGCCGCTTCGCACCGCGACCAGCACCGCGTCGGCGTGCTGGACGAGGTCGTAGGCGTCGTTGGCGTGCAGCAGCGGGGAGGTGTCCACCAGGATGACGTCCGCCTGCAGGCGGGCCCGGCGCAGCACCTCGCCGGCCCGCAGGACCAGCGCGGCGGGGTAGGCGGTGGTGTTGCCGCCGGTGATCAGGAAGACCCCCTCGACGTTGGTCGGGCGGATCAACTCGTCCAGTTCGCCCAGCTGTTCGCCGCTGAGCAGCTCGGCCATCCCCGGGCCGCCGCCCACCCCGAGGTGGGCGTGCGCCTGCGGGTGGCGGAAGTCGCAGTCCAGGACGAGGACCTTGCGCCCGGTCTCGGCGAGCGCGGCGGCCAGGTTGGCCACCGTGGTGGTCCGCCCGTCGCCGCTGCGGCCGGAGGCGACCAGCACCACCGGGGCGGGGTTGGCCAGTCGGCGGGAGACCGACTCGGCGCCCTCCCGGTCGGTGTGCCCGGCGGGCAGCGCGAGCGTGTCCGGGCCGGTCAGCAGCAGGGTGGAGCGCAGCGAGCGGTACGCCTCGGTGGCCGGGTCGGAGGGCCTGGCCCGGACCAGCGGTTCACGCAACCGCCGCAGCCGGCGAGAGAGTTGCGGCACCTCGCCGATCACCGGCAGGTTGAACGCCTCCTCGACGGCGTTGCGGGTGCGCAGCCGGGTGTCCATCCGGCTGAGCATCAGCGCGGCGACGATGCCGAGGGCGAGGCCGAGGGACACCGCGAGGCCCAGGCGAAGGCTGCGGCTGGGCGAGGTGAGCAGGTTCCCGGCGCCCTGCCGGGCGTCGATGCTGCCCCACTGCTGGATGGCGTCGGTCTGGGCGCCGTTCTGCAGCTTGCTGATCGAGGTGAGGGTGGCGGTCAGCGAGGTGGAGGCCGCGGTCAGCTTCGGCAGGAGCTTGGGCTGGTCGGCCAACGAGGAGCGGCTGTACTGCTGCTGGATGTCGTCGAGTTGCTTCTGCTGCCCGTCCGCCTGGGCCTGCAGCTTCCTGATGGTCTCGGCGGCGCTCTTGGCGGACTCGTCGCTGAAGCCCTTGATGATCGCGGCCGAGTACGCGGAGGCCAGGTCGGAGCAGGACTGCTGGGTCGGTCCGGTGGTGGCGATCGACAGCATCTGGGCGCTGTCGGCCGTCACGGTGCGGCGGGCGATCACCGCGGCCGCGTCGGCGATGCCGAGTTGCTTGGCCGCCGCCGTCGCGACGTCCGAGCCCTGCGCGTACGAGAGCACCTGGTCGGCCCGCACGGTGTCGCCGGCCCCCGCGACCGGCGTGATGGCGACCTTGCACTTCCATTTGGCGTTGTCCACCGTGTCCCCGGCCGGGGTGAGCACCCAGCCGACGACCAGCGCGGCGAGCGTGCAGCCGACGAGCAGCCGCCAGTACCGCCGCAGGACGGTGAAGTGGTTTGCCGGTTCCACCGGTTGGATCCCCTCGCGTTCGTGGTGCGGTGGTGCTGTGGAACTCCCACCCGGGGGGCGGCCCGTGGGGGAGCGCTGCGGTCCGGGTGCTGCTAACCGTCCCTGTGCCGTGACGCAGGCACGGTGGAATCCCTCGGCTGATGTCGCAACTCGCCCCCTGACGACGCGCTCCCCCGTGGCGGCGCGCGTACCGGGCCCGCCCTCGGCCCGCCGCTCCCGCCAGTCCCCCTGCGATGCTTGCCGAGCCGCGACGTGCGGCGCAACCGCTTTGGCGATACTGGGCGCGGTTGGAGGCCCACCGGGAGCCGGCAGGGGCCGAATCCGGTCAGATCGGGCGCAGTCGCAGCGAGCGCTCGTAGAACTCGACCATCTGCACCGACACCTGGTGCAGGGTGAACGACGTCAGGAACCGGGCCCGGGCCGACTTCGCCCGCATCCGGGCCGCCGCCCGGTCGTCCAGGGTGTCGACCAGCGCCGCCGCCAGCTCGGCGGGCCGCTCCGGCGGCACCAGCCGGGCGTAGTCCTCCGAGCCGACCGTCTCGCGCAGGGCCGGGACGTCCGCGCAGACCAGCGGCACACCGACGCCCATCGCCTCCATCGCCGCGCTGCCCAGCCCCTCCCAGCGGGACGGCACCGCGAACGCGTCGGCGGCGGCCATCAGGTCGAAGACGTCGCCGCGCGGCCCGAGGAACCGCACCTGGCCGGCCGCCCCGGCGAGCGCCTCCAGCCGGGCCGTCTCGCCGCCCTCGCTGCCCGCCAGCAGCAGCACCGCCTCCGGCTCGGCCCGGAGCACCGCCGGCCAGGCCTCCAGCAGCACGTCCAGGCCCTTCTGGTACTGCTGGCGCGCCGCCGCCAGCACCACCGGCACGTCCTGCGGCAGGCCGAGCGCCGTCCGGACGGCGGCCCGCCGGTCCGGGGTGACGGTGCCCAGCAGCTCCGGGTCGCGCCCGCGCGGCACCACGTCGATCCGGTCCGAGGACACCCGTAGCCGGCGGGCCATCGCCCCGGCCACATGCCTGGTCAGCGCATGGAAGCGGCGGGTGCCCTGGGCGGTCGCCGCGTCCACCGCCTGCGCGGCGCGGACCTTCCACGGGCTGAGCCCGCGCGCGTGCCGGTGCTCCGGACCGTACGAGGAGTTGACCAGGCTGGACACCACCGGGGTCCGGGCCGACAGCGCGGCCGCCCGGCCGAGCACGTCCGACTCGTACAGGGTGGTGTGGACGAGCTCCGGACGGCGCTCGCGGATCAGGCGGTGCAGCGCGGCGGCCGTCCGCCCCCGGGTGGCCCGGCCGACACCGAACACGTCGACGCCCGCCGCGGTCAGCTCCGGCTGGAACCCGCCGGGCGAGTCCTTGAGGTACGCGACGTCCAGTTTCACGCCGGCCCGCACCAGTTGGGGGGCCATCGCCACCAGCCCCTGCTCGGCCCCGCCGACCCGGCTGACGCTGTCGATCACGTAGAGCACATGCACCGGCCAACCCCCGCCCTGATGGGCGCGGCCGGTCTCCCATGCCGGCCGGCACCCTGACTGCCGATCAGCATCGCAGGTGGCGGGTGCGGCCCGCCAGGGAATCGGTGAGCCCGGCCGTCCGGGGTGTGGGGCAGGCGGGGGCGGTCGAGAGCGGCCGAGGGCGCGAAACAGGGCGTACAAGCACCCGCACCGGCGTACGACCGCACGAAAACGGCGCCCGTCGGGGCAGGCGCGCCGGTGCACGGGCCACCACCGGCTGGCGCGAAGGGGCTGTACCGCGCCGGGGCCTGTGCCAAGGTCGTTCCCATGCCCGACGCTGCGTCGGCCAAGACGGCCGGAACCCGCCCCCGCATCCTGCACCTGATCACCGACCCGCGCCGCCGCGGCGCCCAGAACCTCGCCCGGGACCTCCACCGGGAGCTGCGCCGCCGGGGCCAGGCCTCCGCCCTGCGCGCCCTCGCCCCGCACCCCGACGCCCACCCCGACGCGCCCGACACCCTCGCCACCACCGTGCTCGGCCCCGGCCGGCTGCACCCCGCCACCCTGCTCGCCCTGCGCTCCGCCGCCCGCACCGCGGACCTCGTCCTCGCCCACGGCTCCAGCACCCTGCCCGCCTGCGCCCTCGCCCTGGCCGGCACCCGCACCCCGTTCGCCTACGTCTCCATCGGCGACCCCCGGCACTGGACCGCGAGCCCCGTCCGCCGGCTGCGCACCGGCACCCTGCTGCACCGTGCGGCCGCCGTCACCGCCCTCGCCGACGAGGCCCGCGCCGTCCTGCTGGAGCGCTTCCGGCTGCCCGCCGCCAAGGTCCGCACCATCCCCAACGCCCGGGCCGCCGACCGCTACCCGCCCGCCGCCGACGAGGACGAGCGCCGCGCCGCCCGGCAGGCGCTCGGCCTGCCGGTCGACGCACTGCTGGTCGCCTGGGTCGGCGCGATCGCCCCGGAGAAGCGGCTCGACCTGGCACTCGACGCCCTCGACCGGCTGCCCGACGTCCGCCTCGCGGTGGCCGGGGACGGTCCGCTGCGGGCCGCCCTCGAACAGCACCCGGCCGCCGCCCGCACCCACTTCCTCGGCACCCTCGCCGACCCGGCCCCGCTCTACCGGGCCGCCGACGCGCTGCTGCTCACCAGCGACAGCGAGGGCGTGCCCGGCGTCCTGATCGAGGCCGCGCTGGCCGGGGTGCCCGCCGTCGCGACCGACGTCGGCTGGGTCTCGACGGTCGTCCGGGACGGCGCGACGGGTGCGCTGGTCGCTCCCGGCGACCCGCTCGCCCTCGCCGAGGCGCTCGCCAAGGTGCTGGCCGGCGACCGCGCCGGGTACGGGGCCGCGGCCCGTGAGCACGCGCTGGCGCATTTCGAGCTCGGCGTGGTGGCGGACGCCTGGCAGCGGCTGTTCGCGGAGGTGGCGCGCTGATCGGGGTGCGCCGGGTGCGCCGGGTGCCATGCGGAGCCGTGTAGCGCCGTGCCGGCCCGGGTGCTCTCGGGCCGGCACGGGTCGGCAGGCGGTCTGGTCGTAGTCGTACCGTGCCGGGTCGGGCTGTCGGCCGGGCTGTCGGCGGGGTTGCCGGCGGGGCCTCCGGCCGGGCTGCGCCGAACGGGCGAATCCCGGCCCGGCAGCACCGGCCGAACCTGCCGGTAACGAAACGTCACCGCCACACTTCGCGGTGTGAAATCACTACTGAGGTCCACCATTCTGCTCGCCGTCGCCACCGGGATCGCCGCATCCCCCGTCCAGGCCGGCGCCGTCACCCAGGAGCCGCCCCGCGAGGGCGCCCAGTACGCCCGGCTCGACCACCCCCAGCCGGTGCGCGAGAGCGCCCGCACCGAGGCGATCGAGTTCTTCTGGTACGACTGCGGCCACTCCCAGAAGCTGGAGAAGCCGCTCCAGGCCTGGACGGAGAAGCACCGCGCCGACGTCAACCTGCGCCGGGTGCCCGCGATCTGGCAGGGCAGCCCCGAGGAGCACGCGCAGCGCGGTCACGCGCGCCTGTACTACACGCTGGAGCGCCTCGGCCTGGTCGAGCGGCTGCAGGTCAGCGCCTTCCGAGCCGTCCACGACAACGAGCTGGACGTCATCACCGAGGACTCCGCCGCCAACTGGGCGGTGAGCCAGGGCGTGGACGCGCAGCAGTTCCGGACCGCCTACCGCTCCACCGAGGTCCAGCAGGCCACCGACGAGGCCGCCGCGCTGTTCGTCCGCTACGAGATCAACGAGCTGCCGACCGTCGTCGTCCAGGGCGAGTACCGCACCTCGCCGACCAGGGCCGGCGGCGTCGAGGCGATGCCCGAGGTCCTCGACCAGCTCGTCCAGCAGGAGCAGTCCCAGCGCCGGCACTGACCCGGTACCGACCCGGCACTGACCCGGTACCGACCCGGCACTGACCCGGTACCGACCCGGCCCGGATCCGGGACCGGTCCGGCCTGGATCCGGCCGATTCCGACCCGATCACCTTCACTGAACCGACCCCCCACGACCACACTCTGTGCCAGAGTGGACGCCGGGCCGCACCGCTGCGGCGCGCAGCCGTGTGAGCGCGGAACTGCCGTGGCGGAGGGCCCACTTCTCGATACCGGCGGTACCGGAGAGAGCAGGGGTCCGTGGGGGGACAACGCGCGCAGCTCGTCGACGAGCACGAACGCCGGACGGCGGCCGGCCCGCGGCGGCCCGCGGTCGCCGAGGGGCCGCCGCCCGAACTCGTCTTCAAACGCCGACTGCGCCCCGTGCAGGTGGCCCGGGAGCTCTGGGGGGCGCGGGAGCTGGTCCGCGCCCTGGCGGAGCGCGATCTGCGGGCGCGGTACAAGCAGGCGGTACTCGGCTTCGCCTGGGCGGTGCTGACCCCGCTCGCGCTCTGCGCCATCTTCACGCTGGTGTTCCGCCGGGCCGTGCACGTCGACACCGAGGGTGCGGCGTACCCGCTGTTCGCCTATGTCGGCCTGATCGTCTGGCAGTTCTTCTCCAACACCATGAACCAGGGCGCGCTGAGCCTGGCCAACAACCTCAGCCTGCTCAACAAGGTGTACTGCCCGCGGGAGGTCTTCCCGCTGGCGACCATGCTGGTCGCCACCGTGGACATGCTGATCGGCACCGCCGTCCTCGGCGTGCTCTTCCTGCTGTTCTGGACGGCCCCCTCCGCCACCCTCCTCTGGGTGCTGCCGCTGCTGGCCGTCCAGTTCGCCTTCACCTACGGCGTCGCGCTGGTCCTCTCGGTGGCCGTGGTCTATCTGCGCGACGTGCGCCACCTGCTGCCGATCATCACGCAGATGGGCGTCTTCGCCACCCCGGTCGCCTACCCGCTGGGGCAGATCCCGCCGGGCCTGCAGGAGCTGTACGTCGGCCTCAACCCGCTCGGCGCCGTGATCGAGGGCTACCGCAACGCGCTGCTGTACGACAGCGCACCGGACTTCACACTCACCGCGATCGCGGCCGCCTCCTCGGTGGTGTTCCTGGTCGGCGGCTATCTGCTGTTCAAGAAGCTGGAGACGGGGATCGCCGATGTCGCCTGACCAGACCCTGCCGTTGGGCACCATCCGGACCGAGCAGGTGTGGAAGCGCTTCAAGGCCGACCAGCAGCGGATGCTGCTGCGCGACAAGGTCGAGTCGATGGCCCGCCGGCTGCGCGGCGAGAAGGGCGAGGACTGGCGCTGGGCGCTGCGCGACATCAGCATGCACATCGAGCCCGGGGAGTCGGTCGGCCTGATCGGCTCCAACGGCTCGGGCAAGTCCACCCTGTTGAAGATGCTGACCAGGGTCATGTACCCGTACGGCGGCATCATCGACGTGCGCGGGCGGATCGGCGCCCTGATCGAGATCCGGGCGGGCATCCACCCCGACCTGACGGGCCGTGAGAACATCTACCTCTTCGGCGCGTTGCTCGGACTGCGGCGCCGCGAGGTGGCCACCCGCTTCGACGACATCGTCGAGTTCGCCCGGCTCGGCGGCGCCATCGACCGGCAGGTGAAGTTCTACTCCTCCGGTATGCAGATGCGCCTGGGCTTCGCCGTGGCCGCCTACCTGGAGCCCCATGTGCTGCTGGTGGACGAGGTGTTGGCGGTCGGCGACGCCGTCTTCCAGCAGCGCTGCCTGGACCGGATGCGCGAGGTCGCCGAACAGGGCACCACCATCGTCTTCGTCTCGCACGACCTGCCCGCCGTGGAGTCCATCTGCCGGCGCGGCATCTGGCTGGAGCAGGGCTCGGTGCGGGTGGACGCCGGCATCAAGGAGGCCATGTCCGGCTACCGCGACAGCATCGAGGCGCAGTCCGAGGCCGGCGCCCGGACGGGCGAGCCGCTGCAGCTGCTCAAGCACGAGGTCCGGGGGGAGGGCCGCGACAGCCTCACCACCGACGAGCCGATGACCGTCGAGCTGACCCTCGGCGGCGACTACCGCGGCGACGCCACCCTGCACCTTGGTGTCAGCGAGGGCACCTCCAGCCCGATCTTCCAGATCAGCCACGAAGTCCGGCTCACCGGCGAGGACCACCAAGTGGCCTGCGTGATACCCAGGTTGCCGGTGCCCCGCGGCAGGTACACGCTCTGGGCGGGCGTCTACAGCATCGGCCGCACCGATGGCGGGACGCTGATGAGCTGGCACTCGGTCGGCCAGTTCGACGTGTTCGGCCCGATGTTGGACACCCCGCCGCGCGCCGTCGTGCTGGCCGCGCCGGTGTTCGTCCCGCACCGCTGGGAGGAGTGACCTTGAGACCTGTCCGGGTGCTGGTCCATCTCAACAACCTCGCCCTGGGCGGGGCCCAGCTCAACGCGGTCGACATCGCCCGCACCCTGCGCGATCGCGGGCACGACCCGGTGCTGTTCGCGCAGGGGGTGGCCGGCCCCGCCCCGCTGGTGGAGGTCGCCGCCGGGCACGGTCTGGAGGTGGTCGTCGCGGGCGGGCCCGACAGCCCGCACGGCGAGGTCCGCCGCCGGCTCGGCCGACTGGCCGCCGAGCACGGCAGCCAGCTGCTGCACGCCTGGGAGGTCCGGGCCGCCCGCAACTCCTACTTCGGGCCCGGGCGTTACGGCCGGCTGCCGGTGGTCTCCACGTTCTACGGCATCCGGATGCTGCGTGGCCTGCCCCGCCACCAGCCGCTGGTACTCGGCCTGGGCGCGCTGTTGGGGGACGGCCGGGCCTTCGGCCACCGGGACGTCAGCCTGATCGAACCGCCCGTGAACACCGCGGCGGACGCGCCCGGCCAGGTGGACGGCGCCGCGTTCCGCCGCGAACACGGCATCGCCGACGACGAGTTGCTGCTCGCCATCGTGACCAGGCTGGTGCCGGCGCTGGAGAAGGACGCCGGCGCCGAACTCACCGTGGAGGCCGTCCGTCGGCTCGCCGACCCGCGGGTGCGGCTCGTCGTCGTCGGCACCGGGCCCAGTCAGGCCGCCCTGCGCGCGCGGGCCGCCGCGGTGAACGCCGAGCTCGGGCGCCAGGCGGTGCTCGTCCCGGGCCCGTTGGCCGACCCGCGCCCCGCCTACCAGGCGGCCGACATCGTCCTCGGGATGGGCGGCTCGGCCCTGCGCGGCCTGGCCTTCGCCAAGCCCGTGGTCGTCCACGGCGCGGCCGGGTACACCGCCGTGCACGAACCGGGCCCGCTGGTCGAGCCGCACGCCTCGCGCTGCATGTACGGCTTCGGGAGCGGCGAGCGCTCGCCGGAGGCGCTCGCCGGGCAGCTGCGCCCGCTGCTCGACGACCCGGACCGGCGGGCGCGGCTCGGCGCCTGGGGCCGGGAGTGGGTGGTCGGGCGGTTCTCACTGGACAGCGTCACCACCGCCTTCGAGGAGTTGTACGCCCGGGTGCTCGACCGCCCGGCGGGGGCGGCCGGTTGGCTGCGCGATCTGGAGCAGATGGTCCGGTACGAGTTCACCAAGCCGGCCGCACTGCGGCTGCTCGGACGGTGACCCGGGCGGAGGTGCGAGTGGCGGTCTGGACGGTTGGCTATCGCCAACGGGTTAGCTAACGCTAACTGGAGACATTTAACGTTATCCGTGGTTGGATGTGCGGTATGACAGAGCTGACGATCCCGCACATCCGGCACCGCTACACCGACGTCGACGGGCTGCGGATCTTCTACCGGGAGACCGGCCCGGCCGATGCGCCGGTCCTCCTGCTGCTGCACGGATTCCCTTCCGCCTCGCACCAGTTCCGACGGCTCTTCGACGTGCTCGGCACCCGCTACCGCCTGATCGCCCCGGACTACCCCGGCTTCGGCCACAGCGACAGCCCGGCGCCGGCGGACTTCCGCTACCGGTTCGACACGCTGGCGGACGTGGTCGAGGGCTTCTGCCTGTCCCTCGGCCTCGACCGGTTCGCCCTGTACGTCTTCGACTTCGGCGCCCCCGTCGGCCTGCGGCTGGCCACCCGGCGGCCGGAGTGGATCACCGGACTGGTGGTCCAGAACGGCAACGCCTACGAGGAGGGGCTCTCCGACCTCGCACGGGAGTTCATCGCCAACCGGCACGGCGTCGAGGGCGCCGCCGAGCGGGCCCGCGCCATCCTCACCCTGGAGATCACCCGCAGCCAGTACGAGGGCGGCACCGGGGACGCCGAACTGGTCGCCCCCGACGGCTGGACGCTCGACCAGCACTTCCTCGACCTGCCCGGCCGCAAGGACATCCAGGTCGAACTCGCCCTGGACTACCACTCGAACCTGGAGCTCTACCCCGCCTGGCAGGAGTGGCTGCGCACCCACCGGCCGCCCACGCTGATCGTCTGGGGGCGCAACGACGCGTTCTTCACCGAACCCGGCGCCCGCGCCTTCCTGCGCGACCTGCCGGACGCCGAACTGCACGTCCTCGACACCGGGCACTTCGCGCTGGAGGAGAAGCTGCCGGAGATCGCGCCGCTGATCGACGACTTCCTGGCCCGTACCCAGAAGCCGTAGGCCGCGTCCGACGATTCGCGCCCGGCGGGAATCGGCGGACCCGGCCGGGCGGTCCGGGTCCGCCGTCAGTCGGTGCGGCGCAGCAGGAGGGTGACGAAGCCGAAGGTGCCCCGGTAGCCGTGCAGCCACTCGGTGCGGTGGCGGTCGGCGGCCGCGCGGGCGGCCGCCGCGTCCGGGTGCTCCGGGTGGGCCAGCGCCCACGCGGCGAGTGAACCCGTCCAGGAGAACTCGTAGTCGTCCCACTCCTGGGGGCTGCTCACATAGCCGTACACCGGCGTCCAGCCGTCCGCGATCACCCGGTCGGTGGTGGTCGCGAGATCCGCGAAGTCCTCCCGGGCGGCGCCCAGTCCGTCCAGGGCGGCCTGGGACGGCTCGCGCTCCCAGAAGCCCTCGCCGACCAGGACCAGCCCGCCGGGCGCCAGGTGCTCCCGGGCCGCGGCCAGGGTCGGCAACAGGCCGCCGAAGGCGTGCGTCGCGCCGACGTTCAGGACGAGGTCGAAGGGCTCGGCGGCCTTGAACTCCCCGGCGTCCGTGTGGTGCAGGCCGATCCGCCGCTCGACCCCGAGGGCCTGCGCGGTCTCCCGGGCCCGGGTCAGCGCCGCCACGTCCAGATCCACCCCGACGGCCTGCCAGTTCGGGCGCGCGGTCAGCAGGCGGACCAGCCAGGCGCCCTCACCGCAGCCGAGGTCCAGTGCCCGGCCCGTCCCGGTGTGGGCGCTCGCCCGGTCGAGCAGCCGGGCCACCGAGTCGTCGGTGATCGGCGCGGCGATCGGGTGGTGGACATGGGCGAGCCGGGAGATCGTTTGACGGTCCATTCGAACAGTCTGGACCAACCGGACTCAGTATGTGCGCCCTTTCCAGGCGGCTCCGCGACCGCGCCAGTGCTGGACCGCCGAGTCCACCGTCATCACCAGGTACAGCGAGGCCGTGAACGGCAGCAGCAACGCGCCCGGGGCGGGCAGGCGGTAGTAGCGGAGCATCGGCACGAAGGTGCCCGCCATCAGCGCCCAGGCCGCGCCCCCGGCCGCCGCCACCGCCCAGTCGGCGGTGGCCAGCCCCGCCACGGTGGCCGCGGGCGGCACCAGGTACACCAGCACCAGGCCGAGGACCGTTCCGGCGAGCAGCAGCGGAGAATGCCTCAGCTGCGCGTACGCGCTGCGCGACACCATCCGCCACAGCTGGGCCAGGTGCGGGTACGGGCGGACGCTGTCCACCTGCTCCGCCAGCCCCAGCCAGATCCGGCCGCCGGTCGACTTCACCGCGCGGGCCAGCGAGACGTCGTCGATCACCGCCCCCCGGATCGCCGCCACGCCGCCCGCCCGTTCCAGCGCCTCACGCCGTACCAGCGAGCAGCCGCCCGCCGCCGCGGCTGTCCGGCCCCCCGGCCGGTTGCTCCGGCGGAACGGGTACAGCTGGGCGAAGAAGTAGACGAAGGCCGGCACGATCAGCCGCTCCCAGCCGCTCCCGGTCCGCAGCCGGGCCATCTGGGACACCAGGTCGAGGCCGTTGGTCTCGGCGGCCGCGACCAACTCGGCGAGCGAGTCCGGACCGTGCGCGATGTCGGCGTCGGTGAGCAGCAGGTACTCCGGGTCCGGGCCGGCCAGCTCCACGCCGTGCCGCAGCGCCCACAGCTTGCCCGTCCAGCCGGACGGCAGCGGGGGAGGGGTGGTGACGGTCAGCTCCAGGCCCCCGGGGGAGGCCAGTGCGGCGGCGAGCGCGCCGGTGCCGTCCCCGCTGTGGTCGTCCACCAGGATCACCCGGGCCCGCCCGGGGTACTTCTGCGCGAGCAGGGCGGGCAGGCTGACCGGCAGCACCTCGGCCTCGTCGCGGGCCGGCACCACGATCGCGACCTGCGGCCACCGGGCGGGCGGGCGGCGCGCCGGGAGGCGGACGTCGGTGCGCCAGAAAAGGCCGTGGCAGCACGCCAGCCAGAGCCAGACCAGCAGGGAGAGCAGGGCGATCCACAGCAGGACGGTCACCTGGGCAGTCTGCCGCACAGGGGGCCCGGAGCGGGGCATCGACTAAAGTCTTGCTCTGTGAAGATCGCACTGATGGACTCCGGAATCGGCCTGCTGGCCGCCGCCGCCGCGCTTCGGAAGCTGCGCCCGGACGCCGACCTGGTGCTCTCCTCCGACCCCGACTCGATGCCGTGGGGGCCGCGCACGCTCGAGGAGGTGACCGCGCTGGCGCTCGGCTGCGCCCGGGCCGCCGCAGCCCTGGAGCCGGACGCGCTGGTGATCGCCTGCAACACCGCCTCCGTCCACACGCTGGCCGCGGTGCGGGCCGAGCTGGAGCCGGGACTGCCGGTCATCGGCACGGTGCCGGCCGTCAAGCCGGCCGCCGCCCTCGGCGGTCGGGTGGCCATCTGGGCGACCCCGTCGACCACCGGCAGCCCGTACCAGCGCGGGCTGATCCGTGACTTCGGCGGGACCGCCGAGATCACCGAGGTCGCCTGCCCGGGGCTCGCGGACGCGGTCGAGCACGCCGACGACGCCGCCATCGACCGGGCCATCGCCGCCGCCACGGCCCGCACGCCCGCGGGGACGGCGGCCATCGTGCTCGGCTGCACCCACTACGAACTGGTGGCCGACCGCATCCGGGCCGCCGTCGCCCCGCTGGCCGCGCCGGGGCTCACGCTGCACGGCTCCGCGGAGGCGGTCGTCGCCCAGGCGCTGCGCAGGGTCACCGGTCCCGCCCGGCTGGGCGGGGGCACGGTGACCGTGCTGCACGCCGGGCGGCCGGTGGCCCTTTCGCCGGCGGCCGCGCGCTATGCGGAGGGGCGCGCCCTGGCCGGTGCGGCGCCGGCTCCTGCGCCGACTCCTGCGGGCTGACCGTTTGGGAGCGCCGTCGCTCTGATCGGTGGGGTCAGACGGCGGCGTGTTCGGCGGTGGTGAGTTCGGCGGTGGGCTTGTCGGCGGTGGGCTTGTCGGTGGTGAGGTGCTCGACCATGGGGGCCACCGTGCCGAAGAGATCGGCGATGGTGGTCAGGCTCGCCGTCTGGAGGGTGGCGGCGGGGACGAGGGTGCCGTCGGGCGCCGTCAGGGAACGGGTGGCGGTCGCCTCGGCGACGACGGTCGGCCGGTAGCCGAGGTAGAAGGCGCCCTGGGCGGTGAAGGTGACGCACATGTGGGTCATGAACCCGGCCAGCACCAGATCCGGTCCGGCCCCCAGATCGCGCAGGGTCTGCTCCAGGTCGGTGCCGTGGAAGGCGTTGGGGACCTGCTTGACCACGACCGGCTCGCCCTCGATCGGTGCCACCTCGGGGCTGATGGCGCCGATCTCGGCGCGGATGTCGTAGGGGGTGCCCTCGCCCCCGTCGTTGAGGACGTGGACGACCCGGGTGCCGGCCGCGCGGGCGGCGGCCAGCAGCCGGGCCCCGGCGGCCAGGGCCGCCTCGGCGCCGTCGAGGGCCATGACGCCGGTGCGGTAGGTGTTCTGGAAGTCGATCATCACCAGGGTGGTCCCGTCGAGGCGGGGCAGCGTGTTGTCGAGGCCGATGACGTCGCGCAGGGTGGCGGAGGCGTTCATGGACAGAGGGTCCTTTCGGATCGGAAATCGGCATGGCGAAGCCGCGGGAGCGGGTGCGCGCAGGCCGAACGGGGTGGGGACGTCGAGAGGTCGGGACGTCGAGAGGTTTGGGACGTCGGTGGCGCGGTTGGTTAGGAAGCCGTGCGGAAGCGGCGGCGGTAGGACGCCGGGGTGGTGCTGATCTGCTTGCGGAAGGCGCGGTGCAGGGTCTCCACCGATCCCATGCCCACGGTCGCCGCGATCCGGTCCAGCGGCTGGTCGGTGGTCTCCAGCAGACGGCGGGCCGCCTCGACCCGGGCGGCCTCCACATAGGCGGCCGGGCTGGTGCCCGTCTCCTGGCGGAAGACCCGGGCGAAATGGCGCTCGCTCAGGCACATGCGTTCGGCCAGCGCGGGCGCCGACAGGTCCTCGTCGAGGTGCTCGGTGATGAACACCCGAAGTTCGTCGATGTCCCTGCGGGCAGGGGCGGGCCGGCTCAGCGGGACGCTGAACTGGCTCTGGCCGCCCTGCCTCCGGAGATACATCACCAGCTGCCTCGCCACGGCCAGCGCCAGCTCCTCGCCGTGGTCCTCGGCCACCAGGGCGAGTGCCAGATCCATGCAGGTGCTGATGCCCGCGCCGGTCCACACCCGGCCGGAGCGGACGAAGATCGGGTCGGCGTCGACCCGCACCTCCGGATGCTCGGCCGCGAGCTGCGCCGCGGTCGACCAGTGCGTGGTCGCCCGCCGCCCGTCCAGCAACCCGGCCGCGGCGAGCAGGTGGGCGCCCACGCACACCGACGCGATCCGCCGTGCGTGCGGAGCCGTGGCCCTGACCCACTCGACCACGTTGTCGTCGACCCGGGCGACCGGGCCGTCCGGGCGCAGGTCCACCGCGCCGGGCACCAGCAGTGTGTCCACCGCGGCGCCCACGTCGGCGAAGGCCAGGTCCGCCATCAGCCGCACGCCGGCCGACGTGACGACCAGACCGCCGTCGGGCCCCGCCAGACGGACCTCATAGGCCGCCCGACCGCCGGTCTCCCGGTTGGCCAGGGCGAAGACCTCGGCCGGGCCGGTGACGTCGAGCAGGTCGACATCCGGGAAGACCGCGATGACAACGCGGTGGGGGGTGGGCATGCACCCATCGTGTCGGCATCGCTTGATGACTGCAATGACGGCGATCTGTCACATTCGGCCATCGGGCGTCGGACGGTGGAATATGTAGACCGGTCTATGGTTTTGCCCGGTGCCCGGTGCCCGGTGCCCGGTGCCCGGTGCCCGGTGCCCGGTGCCCGGTGCCCGGTGCCCGCCCGGCTGCCCCGTCGGCCTGCCCTGTCCGTCCGAGTCCGCCGACCAGAGTCGGTGGGGTGGGAGCGTGTTGCGGGCCTCGTCGCGCAGGAAGTCGGACCGGCCGACTTCCTGCGCGGGCGCGTGGCGGTCAACTATGTAGACCGGTCTAGTGATTTTTCTCGTGAAGCCGCGCTCGGCGGTGTGGCTGCGGCGTAGGAAGTCGGCCAGTCCGACTTCCTACGCGCTGGCTGCCCGGGATGAATATGTAGACCGGTCTACTGATTTCTGCCCCGGCGCAAGTGGGGGCTGAGTTTGGGGCGCGGGGGCCGCCATGGCACAGGAAGTCGGACTGGCCGACTTCCTGCGCGCAGCTGCCAGGGCAGCGAATATGTAGACCGGTCTACTGAGTGGCGGCGCCAGTGCCAGAGCCGGCGCGGGTGTAACCGGAGGGGTCGCGGCGCCCCGTGGCATGGAAAGTCGGACCGGCCGACTTCCTGTGCGTCCGCGCGACAGATGCAAGGTCTGTAGACCGGTCTACATATTCGGGCGCCGCGAAGCCCCGGGGCGATGAATATGTAGACCGGTCTACCTGCTGGACTCGCGAGCGCAGCGAACGCGCGCGTGTGGTCCTCCAGGCGCCGGACGGCCGATGCCCGGCTACGCCCGCTCTGCCGCCTCCGGGCGTTGCCGGCAGGCGGCGCCCTTCTAGGGGCAGGGGGTGAGGTCGGGTCCCCCCTCGGGTGCTACCGGCAGGCGGCGCCCTACCAGGGGAAGGGAGTGAGGTCGGGCTCGACCCAGCCCGACTTCGCCGCCTCGCCGGCCAGGGTCTCCGGGCGGTAGAAGCGGGTCGGCAGGTCCTTGTCGAGCAGGGCGGGGTTGCGGTCGGCGAACGCGGCGAAGTCCTCCTCCCCGTGCTCGGCGGCGTGGTGGCCGATCAGCTCGGCCCAGGCCCGGGTGAGGGTCGCGTGGTACTTCTCGGGCTTCCCCGCCTTGCGGGCGGTGCGCTGGATGCCCTCGCTGACCAGGTCGGTCGCTGCCGGCACGCCGAAGCGCCGGACGGCCAGCCAGGTCAGTCGGACGTGTTCCCGGTGGCCGAACCCTCCTACGGTCGCGGTCACTTCGGTGATCAAGGCATCGAAATCGGCAGGTCGGGCGGTCACGAGGACACCTCGGTCAGGGCTTGGAGGGCGGCACGGAGATGGGTGAGCGTCTCGGTCGGCAGGCCGTCGAGTGCGCGGCGCTCCAGGTCGGTGACGGTCTGGCGGATCGTGGTGGCTGCCGCGCGGCCGGAGGCGGTGAGTTCGACGAGTACGGCGCGGCGGTCTCCGGGGCGGGTGCCGCGGGTGATGTGGCCGCGTCGTTCCAGGCGGTCGAGGACGCTGGTCAGCGTGGTGGGGCGGGTGCCGACGGCTGCGCCGAGTTCGGAGACGGTCCGGCCCCGTCCGTCGGCGAGGTTGGCGAGCGCGTTGATCTCGGAGGGGGTCAGGTCCAGATCGGCCAGTTCTGCGGCGAGTACCTGCAGGGTGGCGTGGGTGGCTCGCTGTAGTGCGAGCAGGGGCGACCACTCGGGTGGCGCGGATTCGGATGTCACGGTTTCGGATTATACGATTTCGTAATATCTCCCGCAAAGCCGAACCCCTGCCGAGCCCGACCGCTTGCGCTGCCCGTCGAGCCTTCCGCCCCTGGCCACCCTAAATTCACTAGACCGGTCTACATATTTCCAGCCGAGGCGCCCCCGGGACGAGAGCGCATGAGCGAACTGAGAGCCCGGCCGGGAGTAGGAAGTCGGACCCGCCAACCTCCTACTCCCGCGGAGACCCCGGCGCAGAGCCGCTCCCGCTCCCGCCCCCCGCGCACGGTTCAGGCGACGGCCTGGCCGCGCCAGCGGCGGTAGGCGGGTTCCAGGCCGGACAGGATGGTGTCGAAACGGCGGGAGCTGGTCGTCGAGTCGACCTGGAGGCGGCTGATCTGAAGGGGGTGATCGGGCAGCCGGGGGCCGAGCCGGTGGTCGGAGAGGAAGCCGAGCCGGTAGCCCAGCTCCTGCAGGACGGCTTCCGCACGCGGGTCGTGGCCGCCGTCGGGGTACGCGAACGCCACCGGCGGCTCGCCCAGCCAGCGGGTGAGTGCCTCGTGCGCGTCCGTGATCTCCGCGCGGACGGTGGCGTCGTCGCACCGGCCGAGGCACGGGTGCCCCTGGGTGTGGTTGCCGATCGCGACCCCGCCCTCGCGCAGGGCGAGCAGGTCGGCGGGGGTGAGCTGTTCCTGACGGGGCGGCCGCCGGTCGGCACTGACCCGCAGCTCCTGCAGACTGCGGCGCCGGTCGGGGTCGGGCATGGCCTTCAGCCGGGGCAGCAACTGCGACGGGTGCCCGCAGTCCAGCGAGCGGGCGCGCCCGCCGTGCCGGGCGAGGAAGTCCGCCTCGTGCCACCAGAACGGTTTCTCCGTCCCGATCAGTTCGGAGATCACGAACGCGGCGGCCGGGATGCCCCGGTCGTTGAGTGCGGGCAGGGCATGGGTGAGAACGCTGCGGTCGGCATCGTCGAAGGTGATCAGCACACTGCGCGCCGGCAGCGGGCGTCGTTCCGCGACGGCCTGCTCGACCGCGGCCAGCGAGACGGGGGTGGCGAGTCTTCGCAGCCGGTCCAGCTGGGCGCCGAAGGAGCTCGGGTCGGTCACCCCGTGGTAGGCGAGCACCGCCAGCCGCTGCGCCGCGCGGGCCCGGAACAGCGGCTGGACGGGGGCGAAGCGCAGCCATTCGCCCCGCCCGTCGGAGCGACAGGCGGGCGGCTGCGCGGCGTGCCGCCCGGTGGCCCGCTGGTCGAAGGCGGCCGGCTGGCCGACCGCGCCCGGCCGGGGTGCGAGGGCCCCCGGGGCGGGCGGGGTCACGGGGGCCGGCGGGGCGGCCGGAGCCGCGGGGGCGAGCGCGGTCGGGCCCGCCGGGGCCGGTTGCGGTGCCTGGGCCGGTTGCGGTGCGCGGGTCGGCTGAGCCTGGGGCAGATGGGACAAAAGGGACTGGGGCGAATGGGGCGGGTGCGCCGGCATGCGCACCGCGGACAGGCCGGCTGCGGCGGAACTGCCCGCGGTGCCGCCGGGGATGACAGGCATGGCCCTGGCGGCCGAACCCCTGGCGCTGGCCTTGCCGGCCCTGGCCAGGGTGGTGTCGGCCAGGGCGGCCGTGAAGGTCGACGTCGTGGACTGGGACTGCGGCACGGTTCCCCCTCGGTCGCCGATGCGGCGTGGCGGTACCGTCGGAGGACGGAGCCCGGCCTCCGACACCAGGGGGCGGCGGCTCCGCCCCCTGGGCTCTCCGGTCTGCGGCGGGGACTCCCAACCCGCGCCACGGACGGCTCCTGGATCGCTCAATGTAGTGGAGACCCGCACACCGCGTAGATGGTTGTACCGGACCGTCAAGGATTTTTCATGAACCTGGAACGGACCTGAATCGGCCCGGGATTGGGAGGCAATCGGGCGCCCCGGGATGCATCGGGTGTGCGCCCGGTGTACAAACGAGCGCCTCGGTGCCCGACCCGCGTCGGTTGCTCAGCGTGACCATGGTTTCCCATTCCGGGCAGGCTGCCTCCGGCGCTCCCCGGGGGTACCTTGGGACTCATGGCAGACGCGGAACGTGATCATCTCCACCCGCACGGTGCGACCCGGATGGCGCGCGTGTGGAGCGGCGGCGCCCTGGTCACCCACCAGATCCCGCTGGCGGTCGTAGGCCTGGCCTGTCTCGCGGTCGGCATCGTGGTCGCCGTGGAGGTGCCGGACAGTGGCGGCCCGGCCTGGGCGATGGCGGTCGCCGGCTGCCTCGCGGCGGGCGTGCTGCTGCTCGGCCGGATCGCGTTCGCGCTGCTGCGCTATCGGCGCGGCGCCACGCTCTGACCTTCGGCGTCCGGAGCCGTCGGCACGGCGGCAGCCGCGGTCCCGACACCGCATCCTGTTGCAGGACCTCCAGCCCGCCCGAAGCGTGCGCCGGGGGGGGGGCTTGCCGCAGTGGTGAAGAGCGCCGGCGCCACCTGAACAGCCGATCGAGCCCAACCGGTCAGATCGGCCGGTTTTCGGCCCATCTGCTTACTCCTTCTCGCTTCTTTCACAATTCCGGGCCACCAGCCCCACAGTTCCCCCTACTGTGAATCCCGTTCACCGCACCAACTGCGGCGGACGCATGGCCACTTGACGGCGCCGGGGAGGGTGCCGCAGAGGCGGAGAGCCGAGCCCGAGGGGGAGCGATGAGCGGCACCGCCGTGCCCGCGTCGGCAGACACCGGCGGCGACACCCGAACCGCCGACACCACCGGATCAACCCAGACCACCGGATCTACCGAGACCGGCGGATCCACCGAGACCGGCGGATCCACCCAGACCACCGGATCGACCGACACCAGCGGCGGCATCCGCGCCCAGGTCAAGCGCCGACTGGCCGCCAGGGTTGGGTCCCGCCCGGGCGAGGGCGCCACCGTCCTGATCTACCACCGCGTCGGCGGCGGCAGCCCGGACGAGCTGGACGTCACCACCGCCGCCTTCACCGCCCAGGCCGACCTGCTCGCCGAGTTGCCGCCCGGCCGGGTGGTCTCCCTGGACGAGGCCGTCGACCGGATCGAGGCCGACCGCCGCACCCCCAGCACCGTGCTCACCTTCGACGACGGCTTCGCAGACGTGTACGAGAACGCCTGGCCCCTGCTGCGCGAGCGCTCCCTCCCGTTCACCGTCTACCTCGCCAGCGGGCACATCGGCGGCGAGATGCGCTGGGAGGGCTCGACCGCCAAGACCGCGGGCGCCCCGGCACTCAGCTGGGAGCAGCTGCGCGAGATGACCGACTCCGGCCTCTGCACCGTCGCCAACCACACCCGCAGCCACGCCCGCCCCGAACTGCTCTCCACCGCCGAGCTCGACGCCTGCAACGACGACGTCGAACAGCACCTCGGTCTGCGCCCGCGCCACTACGCCTACACCTGGGGCGTGCCCGTCCCGCACATGGAGCCGGCCCTGCGAGCCCGCTTCCGCACCGCCGCCACCGGCGAGGTCGGCCGCAACACGCCCGGCTTCGACCCGGTACGGCTGTGCCGGGTACCGGTCCGCCGCACCGACCCGATCGAGTTCTACCGCGCCAAGCTGTACGGGCGGCTGATCCCCGAACGGACCTACGCCCGGATCGTCGCCACCGCCAAGGCGGTGGGCGCCCGTGCCTGAAGCCCGCAACCCCGAAGCCCGCGACCCCGAACCCCGCAACCCCGAACCCCGCAACCCCGCCCTTGAACCCCGCAACCCCGCACCCGACCCCCGTCAGCCGGCGGCGGCAGCGGAGACCCGCACACCGCCGCCGCGGCTGCGCGGCCCCGGCGGCCGCCCGCTGCGCGTCGCCCACCTCACCACGGTCGACATGAGCCTGCACCTCCTCCTCGCCACCGAGCTCAAGGTGAATCTGGAGGCCGGCTTCGAGACCTACGGCATCAGCGCGCCCGGCCCCTACGTCGACCAGCTCACCGCCATCGGCGTCCGCCACGAACCCCTGCACAACCTCACCCGCGCCTGGCAGCCGCGTGCCGACGCCGCCGCCGCCCGCGAGCTGCTGGCCGTCCTCGACCGGCTGCGCCCCGACGTCCTGCACACCCACAACCCCAAGACCGGGGTGCTCGGCCGCGTGCTCGGCCGCCTCGCCCACGTGCCGGTCGTCGTCAACACCTGCCACGGCCTCTGGGCGCAGGCCCACGACCCGCTCGCCAAGCGGGCGTTCGTCCTCGGCGCCGAGGCCTTCGCGGCCCGCTTCTCGCACGCCGAGCTGTACCAGAACGGCGAGGACCGGCGGACCCTCGCCCGCGCCGTCCCGGCCCGCCGCTCACGGGTCGTCGGCAACGGCGTCGACCTCACCCGCTTCGCCACCGACCCCGGCGACCGTGCCCGCACCCGCGCCCGGCTGCGCGCCGAGATCGGCGTCGGCCCGGAGGAGCTGCTGGTCGGCGGCGTCGGACGGCGGGTCGCCGAGAAGGGCATCGGCGAGTACGCCGAGGCGGCCCGGGCGCTGGCCGGCAAGGCCCGGTTCGTCTGGATCGGTCCGGACGACCCCGACAAGCCCGACGCGCACGGCGCCGAGTCCGGAGTCGAGTTCCTCGGCACCCGGGCCGACATGCCCGCCGTGTACGCGGCCCTCGACGTCTTCGTCCTTCCCTCCTACCGGGAGGGGTTCTCCCGCTCCGGCATGGAGGCCGCCGCCGGCGGCCTCCCGATGGTGCTCAGCGACATCCGGGGCTGCCGGGAGATCGGCACCCACGACGAGCACCTCCTCCTCACCCCGCCCGGCGACGCCCGGGCCCTCACCAGCGCGCTGGACCGGCTTCTCACCGAGCCCGGTCTGCGCGAACGGCTGGGCGCCGCAGCCCGGCACCGTGCCACGGCGCACTTCGACCAGCGCGCCGTCGCCCGGGTCTCGCTGGAGACCTACGCGGCCGTCGCCCGCGCCAAGGGACTGCCCTGGACGGTCGACTGAGCCCACCGCACCCACCACACCGCATCAGGGGGAAGGACCGTCATGAAGCGAGGGGGGGACCTCGCGGTCACCGTTCTGGCCGGAATCGTCGCGATTCCGCTGGGGTTGCTGATCGCCCTGCTGATCCGCTGCACCATGGGCGGACCGGTGCTCTTCCGCCAGACCAGAACCGGGTGGCGCGGCAAGGAGTTCGCGATCCTCAAGTTCCGCACCATGCGGGACAAACGCTTCCCCGAGGAGCCGGACGCACCGCGCATCACCTGGCTCGGCGACCTGCTTCGCAAGACCAGCCTGGACGAGCTGCCGCAGCTGTGGAACGTCGCACGCGGCGAGATGGGCGTGATCGGGCCCAGGCCCACCCTGCCCGAGCAGGTCGTCCACTACTCCCGGCGCCAGCGCGGCCGCCTCGACGTCCGGCCCGGCCTCACCGGTTGGGCCCAGGTCCAGGGGCGCAACTCGATCACCTGGCCCCAGCGCATCGAGCTGGACCTCTGGTACGTCCAGCACCGTTCGCTCCTGCTCGACCTGCGGATTCTCGCCCTCACCGTCAAGGTGCTGCTGCGCCCCAGCGGTGTCACCGCCGCCGGCGGGGTCAACCCCGGCTTCCCGGCGCCCACCGAGCCGGCCGCCACCACGGCCGCGACCTCGGCCGCCACCACGGCCGCGACCTCCGTCGTCACCGCGGCCACCTCGGCCGTCACCGCTCCCAAGCCGCGGCAGACCATCAGCCTGCCCCGGCAGGCCACCTCCTCGCGCCTCGCGCAGCCCGTCCGCACCGCCGTCGAGGAGGCGTCCTGAACCCGTCGGCGAACCCGGCCCGCAGGGGTCTGCAAAGAAGCCGTACCGACCCGACCGGGCGGCTGAGACCGCCTGGGGCAGGATGACTGCCGTGACCGCCATGCCCGCCATGACCGCCATGCCCGACGAACAGCGAGAGCTCTGGATCGCCGGCGCCGGGGGTGTCGGCCGCGAGGCGCTGGACACCGCGCTCGCGGCCGGCGTCCCGGTGGCGGGCTTCCTCGACGACCGGCAGCACGGCGCCACCGTCCGCGGCCTGCCCGTCCGCAGGCCCGACACCGTGCCGCCCGGCGCCCACTACCTGGTGGGTATCGCCGACCCGGTCGTCCGACAGCGGCTCACCGCCCTGCTGGACGGCCTCGGCGCCGTTCCGGCCACCCTGGTCCACCCCCGGGCGATCGTCGCGCCCGAGACCGTGCTCGGCCCCGGCTGCCTGGTGATGGGCGGCGCGTACGTGTCCAGCAGCGTGCGGCTCGGCGCGCACAGCCAGGTCCACTACAACGCCACCGTCGGCCACGACAGCGTGCTCGGGGAGCGGGTGACGGTCTATCCGGGCGGCAACGTCTCCGGCGCGGTCCTGCTCGCCGACGGCGCGACCGTCGGCAGCAACGCCGTCGTGCTCCAGGGCCGCAGGATCGGTGCGGGCGCCTTCGTCGGCGCCGCCGCCGTGGTGACCCGGGACGTGCCGCCGGGCGAGGTGGTCGTCGGCTCGCCGGCCAGGCCGCTGCGCAAGGGGGTTCCTGGATAGGCTCGGGGCATGGCCATCCCCCCGTTCCTCGCTGAACTCCGGTCCCTCGTCGGCACCCGCCCGCTCTGGCTCAGCTCCGTCGTCGCCGCCGTCTTCGACGACGAGGGCCGGGTGCTGCTCGCCCAGCGCACCGACGACGGCCGCTGGGCGCTGCCCGGGGGCATCCTCGACCCCGCGGAGCAGCCAGCCGACGGCGTGGTGCGCGAGTGCCTGGAGGAGACCGGCGTCATCGCCGTCCCGGAGCTGCTCGCCTCCGTCGACGTCTCGCCCGAGGTGGTCTACCGCAACGGCGACGTGACGCAGTACCTGAACCTCACCTTCCGCTGCCGTGCGGTGGGCGGCGAGGCCAAGGTCAACGACGACGAGTCGCTCGCGGTCGGCTGGTACGCCCTGGACGCGCTGCCGCCGATGACGGAGTCCGAGCACCAGCGGCTGCGGCAGGCGCTGGAGTGCCGGGGCCCGGCCGCCTTCGAGTGGGAGGGCAAGGAGCGGCCCTGACCGGCCTCCGCGGCGCGGTCGGCCGCCGAACGCGCCGAGCGGCGGTCAGAGTCCGCCAGGCGGCGGTCAGAGCGTGCCGAACCACTCCGCGGTCCGCTCCAGCCCCTCGCGCAGCGGCACCGGCCTGACGTCCGGAAACAGCTCGCGCAGGCGGGAGTTGTCCGCCTGGGAGTCCCGGACGTCGCCGGGCCGGGCCTCGGTGTGGGCCACCTCGACGGGGTGGCCGAGCACCGACTCCAGCTCGCCGACCAGCTCCAGGAGCGTGGTGCGGGTCCCGAAGGCGAGGTTCACCGGGTCGGCGTGCACCACCCGGCGCAGCACCGCCTCGGTGATCACCTGGGTGACGGTGCCGACGTAGGTGAAGTCCCGGCTCTGGCCGCCGTCCCCGTGCACGGTCAGCGGGCGGCCGGCCAGCGCGGCGTCCAGGAAGGCCGGCACCACGGCCGCGTAGGCGTGCCCGGCGGGCTGCAGCGGGCCGAACACGTTGAAGAACCGCAGCGGCAGCACACCCAGGCCGTAGCAGTGGTGGTAGGCCGCCAGATACGCCTCGGTGGCCAGCTTGCTGACGGCGTACGGGCTCATCGGGGCGGTGCGCATCGTCTCGCGCTTGGGCAGCTCGCGGTTGGCGCCGTAGACCGAGGACGAGGAGGCGGCGGCCACGTACAGCCCGCCGGCCCGGCGGGCGGCCTCCAGCACCTCCAGCGTGCCGGTGGCGTTGGCGTGGTGGCTGGCGAGCGGATCGCTCACCGAGCGCGGGACGGAGGGCAGCGCGGCCAGGTGGACCACCGCGTCGGCACCCGTGAAGGCCTCGTCCAGCAGGGCGGGTTCGAGGATGCTGCCCTCGTAGAGCACGGCGTCGGTACCGGCCAGATTGGCCTTGCTGCCGGTGGACAGGTTGTCCACGACCCGGACCTGGGCCACCTCGGGGCGGGCCAGCAGGGCCCGGACCAGGTTGGCTCCGATGAATCCGGCTCCGCCGGTGACGACCACGTGCATGGCTGAGGTTCCCCCCTCCGACCACCCGGCCCGCTCGGCCGGCCCTGCGCCGATGGTAGCCGGGCGGTCACCCGCCGTGGGGTGGAACGCTGATACCCGGCCGATCGGCCGCACCGGGCCGGTCCTGACCTGCCGAAACGGGGAGTCGGGGGGGGGGGGGGGGGGCGGCCTGGGACGGGGCCCGGTCAGTCCTTGCGTTGCCGGTAGGCCTCCTCGGCGGCGTCCAGCACCGCCGCTAGGTCACCGCCGGCCGTCGCGGTGGCGACGGCGGCCACCGCGCCCTCCACGAACGGGGCGTCGGCGAACCGGACCGGGAACGGCAGGCCGTGCTCGTCCGCGGCGGCGAGCAGGGCGCGCACGGTGCCCACCGCGCCGCCCAGGTCCGCCAGCACCACCACCCCGTGGCCCTGGTCGACCCGGCGGGTGGCGGCGGCGACCAGTACCGCGCTGATTCCGGGGCCGGACACCAGGTCGCCACCGGTACCGACGACCGGGGCGGGGGAGTCGGAGCCGACCAGCGCGAGCGCCAGGGCGCGGACGGCGGTGGCGAGGTCCCGGCTGTGCGAGACCAGGACGATCCCGACCCGTCCGTGCGCTGGCGGCCGACCCGGCGCGGTCCGGGGCAGCGGGGTGCGGCCGGGCGGGGTGCGGGGCGCCGGGGGGTGGGCCGAGGGGGCCTCGGAGATGGGGATGACATCGGCGCGGGTGCCGTCCCGGCGGCTCATCGGCTTCTCCTGGGGGCGATGGGTGGGGGCCTTCCACACTCTGGCAGCTGTCCGCCGCCCCGCGGCGCGGGACACGGCCGGCCCGGCCCCGCTTTAGGAGCCGTCCGGCACCGCCGGGCGGCCGACGGGGTCGGAGGGCGGGGTCGGAGAGTGGGGCGGATAGCAGGGACCGGTCCCCGGTCGGGGGAGTCCTCGGCAACCCGCTGAACTCGGCGACGGCGGTGGCTAGGCTGGCCTCCGACAAGCCGTCGGGAGGAGACCGGATAGTGGCAGCCAACATCGGGACTGACGTGGAGACGGCCGGCGCGGCACAGGAACTCGCGCCGAGCGGGAAGCCGAGGGTGGACTTCACCGGGGCGACCTGGCTGTGCAGCAGCCAGGGTGTCGGGGACGTCCAGATCGCCTTCGTGGACGGCTACATCGGGATGCGGGACGGTCGCCAGGAGGACGGCCCGGTTCTGGTGTTCACGCCCGGAGAGTGGCGGGCCTTCGTGCTCGGCGCACGGGACGGCGAGTTCGACCTCACCTGAGGCGGGATTCGAGCGGGCCCCCTCGCCGGGGCCCGCTTCCGTACGATCCGCCCCGCCCGAACGTCCTGCTCGGGTCCGTCCTGCCGGTCCCCAAAGACCTAGGGCGTTTCTTTCCGATCATCGGATCGTTGGTCTGGTCGTGCCGTTGACTGACGCGCAGTGGGCGCGGATAGAGCCGTTGTTGCCGGACCGGA